>NZ_SWJZ01000154.1 GCF_005144475.1 Rhodobacter capsulatus
ATGATGCGGTTCTTGCGGTCGAGATAGAGCACATGGAACCGCTCGATCGGTCCGCGCACGGTGAGCGCGCAATAATCGAGCAGCGCCTGCCAGCTGCCGATGACCGGGTTCTGGCTGAGGTATCGGCCAAGGATGTCCCGGGCCTCGAGGATCACGGTTTCTTCCTGGGGGGTCATGGGGGTCTCGCTGAATTGCAAGCGCCGAAGCCCCTGCCCGTTCGGGCGCGGGATCAGCGGCGTGCGGATGAACGGGAAGAGGAGCGGCCGCCACGCATGTGAGTGGCCGCTCCGCAGGGTGTCGCCTCAGCCGACCCGGTCGAGCAGCTTCTTGGCGCGCCCTTCCATGTCGAGGCGGACATCTTGCTGGGTCTTGTCGCGCGCGAGCCGGGTGATCCCCTGCACGAAGTCGAAGATGCTCTCGGGCGGGCGGCCCTCTTCCATCAGCACCTTTTCGATGATCTTGCTGGATTCGGCCTTAGAGAAACCGCGCTTGCGCAGGAAATCATCCCGGTCCTCGTCGCTCCGCGCCACGATCTGCTGCCGCGCGGCCTGAATGCCGTTCACGAACCCCTGCGGCGAGGAGTTGGCAAAGCGCGTCAGCGCCGGGGCCGCCTCGTGTGCGAAGCGCGAGGCGGCGTATTTCGAGTGGCGGATCTTGATCTCCTGAAACTCCTCGACGCCCCAGAGGTTGCGGTTCTGGCACACCGCCCTGAGGTAGAAGCTCGCCATGCCAAGCGTCTTCGCGCCCACCTCGGAGTTCCAGCAATAGAAGCCCCGGAAGTAGAGATCGGGGGAGCCGTCCGGAAGACGCCCCGCCTCGATCGGATTGTGATCGTCTACCAGGAACAGGAAGACGTCGCGATCCGAGGCATAGAGCGTGGTCGTGTCGCGGCTGATCTCGACATCGGGGTTGTAAACCCCCGTCGACCAGTCGAGCACACCGGGGACTTTCCAGCGCGTGTCGCCCGTGCCATTGCCCGCAAGACGCTGCACCGCCTCGACCAGTTCGTAATCGTGGATACGACCGTAATCGGGGCCCGTCACGGCGCGCAGTTCGGTGCGGCCATCCTCGGTCTCGAAGGTCTTGACCTGCTCGGCGCGGTGGTTGGAGAGGCCATATTGCAGGTTGATCCCGGCGAGCGGCGCTGGCAGCTGCCGCAGGTAAGAGGCCGGGGCGCCGACGATGCTGGCGAGCTGGCCGAAGGCCCAATGCGTCGGCGTAATCGGTTCCTGCGCTTTCGGCAGGACCAGATGCAGCCGCTCGGCGCTGTCGCGCGCGGCCTCGACGCGAATATCGGCCGTCTGCACCACCCGGCTGCGGCTGCGCTCGGAGCGCCCCTTCACCGATGCCCAGAGATCGTCGAGCGACAGATACCGCTCGTCATCGGGCCGGTTGAACCATTCGGACGACACCCGCCCGTTCCGCTCCCCCCGGCTCACATCCACCTTCCAGCCACCAGCCCGCGCCGGTACGACCGGATCCAGAACTTCCACAACGCCCATCGGCATTCCTCCGCGACAGGCGCCGGGAGCCTCTCTCCCAGCCCTCACCCGTCACCGGGAAACCGGCACTCCTCTCACTCTCAAGGACGCTGGCGCGCGAGACGCGGATCGCAGGAGAAGCCCTTGGCTCAAGCCTAGACCGCGTCATTCCTGCACATAGATCAGGCTCTCCGGGGAGACCCCAGTCTTGCCACGGCATCGAGAAATGCCTTGTCGAGCACAGGGTTGTCCCATTTGTTCGACGCAGCCATCCAGCGGTCCAGATGGTCCCGAAAACTTGGATCGTCCCGCCGCATGTGGAAGGTGAAGAGGCGGTCGACAATCTCCCGCATCAAATCCGCCATCTGCAGATCATCGAGATGCGACACCTCGCGCCACGGAATGGTCCGCCCCGTTCCGTCGACCACCTTCACGTCCGAATAATCGCCTGTCAGGGTCACCGGCTGCAGTCCGGCATGCAAATCCTCCAGCCGCGTGTTGCGGATGCAGATCATGGCCATGATCTTCGAGAGATTGGCCGCGATGCGTTCTTCGTCCTCGACCTTCATGTTCAAGCCCTCTTGATGATCATCACCCGCTACGGCGCCTGTGGCGGCGCAAGCGTCGGGTCACTCAGTCAGATAATCGGCCCAGTTCTGTCGCGCATGCACGATGCGCAGCACCTCAAGCCACTCCGCCTCGATACGGTAGATGATCAGATGCGATTCCGAGCGGTAGAGATGGACGGGAGGGCGGAATTCGGTGCGCTCGCGCGCTATGCCCGGGTGCTGGACCAGCAGGTCCATGTCAGAGGCGAGCCTGCGGATATAAGTCTCAGCCTGCGTGGCAGACCACATGCCTGCGCTATAATCCCAGATCGCATCGAGATCGCTCAGCGCTGCAGGTGAGAGCCGATATTCAACGATCTTCGGCTCTGGCATCTTGTTCCCGCTTGCGGGCAAGAAAAGCCTCCACATCCAGACGCGCACCCCGGCCGCTTGCCAGACCCTCATCGACAAGCTGCTGCAAGTCGGCAATGGCCTGCTGGCGGTCCTGATCACGGCGGATCAGATCGCGCACATAATCACTGGCATTGCTGTAGCGCCCATCTTGGGTCTGAGCCTCGACCCAGGCCTTCATCGGGTCCGGCAGAGAGACGTTCATCGTTGCCATGGTCGCGATCTCCTTCGCAAAAATGGTGACACGATTTGGCAAAGTTTGTCAAACCGTGCCGACGCCGTCCTGCGCGACTTGCCATGAGCGCAGCGAGCCCGGCGGTTTGTTCCGCCGGGCTTTGGCCGAGGCCCCGTTCGTCAGAACGGGATCTCGTCGTCGCGATCGATGAACTCGGGGCTTTCGCCCTCGGCAGCCTTCGGGCGGCTCAGGAAGTCGACCCGCTCCGCGATGATCTCGCAACCGTAGCGATCCACGCCCGCCGCGTCGGTCCATTTCGTGTAGTGGATGCGGCCCTGCACCAGAACCTTCATCCCCTTCTCGCAGTGCTCCGCCACCGTCTTGCCCAGACCGTTGAAGCAGGTGATGCGGTGCCATTCCGTGTCCATGATCCGGTAGCCGTTCTTGTCGCGCAGCACCCGGCCTTCCGATAGCCGCGGCCGCGAGGTGGCGAGGCTGAAGTTGGTGATCCGGGTAGCCCCCTGGGTCGCGCGGACCTCCGGGGCCTGACCGATGTT
>NZ_SWJZ01000155.1 GCF_005144475.1 Rhodobacter capsulatus
AGGATCAAGCGTGACAAACCTGAAGAGCTCAACGTCCCGGAGGCACCGAACACGGTCTGGTCGATGGACTTCATGGCCGACCGTTTGGCAGATGGCCGCCAATTCCGGCTGTTGAACGTGCTGGACGACTTCAACCGCGAAGGCCTGGGGATCGAGGTAGACTTCTCGCTCCCCGCCGAGCGCGTGGTCCGGTCGCTGAACCGGATCATCGAATGGCGCGGCAAACCTCTGGCGATCAGGGTGGACAATGGCCCGGAATACATCAGCTCCACGCTGATGATCTGGGTCGAGAAGCAGGGCATTGCCCTGAACCATATCCAGCCCGGGAAGCCGCAGTGAGACACGCCTATGTCGAGCGTTACAACAGGACCGTCCGCCATGAATGGCTGGACCTCTACATCTTTGAAACCATCGAGGAGGCGCAGCAGATCGCAACCGACTGGCTATGGACTTACAACAACGAGCGCCCCAACATGGGCATCGGTGGCATTACACCCGCCCAGAAACTGAAGATGGCTGCCTGAAGTATACGTCTGTCCCCCGTT
>NZ_SWJZ01000019.1 GCF_005144475.1 Rhodobacter capsulatus
GCGGCGCCGCGAATGCCTTCGACGAGTGGCTTTGGGTTCGGGACGATCTGCGCACTGTCGCGGCGCATCGGAACCTCGATCTCGAGAACCGAAAGCAGAGGGGCCAGGCGGGCTCCACGCTCGGGCAGTTCCATGAACAGGCCGAAGCATTGATCGACGCCGGTCACCGGCGCGAAACCGATGCGCATTCTGCACGGCTCCTCGGCACGATGCGCGCGATGGCCCGGACACTTGCGGCGACCGGCACGGTGTGTTTCGGGTCGGACGATGAAGCGCAACGCTTCGCGGCGGATCTGCGCCAGAGATATGGGAAGGGGGTTGCGACGGATCTGGTGGCGGGGCGAACCGACACTCTGATGCAGGACTTTCCGGAAAAGCGGGAGAGGCAAGCGGTGGCGCTGGCAGTGGCCGTCGCGGCGCGGGCCCATCCCGGCATGGGCGTGACCTTGCGGGAGGCGGAGCGGGCAGAGGTGCGGCACCGCAACGAAGATCGGGAACTGGAATAGAGGCGCCCTGTTGCTTACCTTGCTGAGGAACGCCCTGACCGGTCGATGCCGTCTCTGTTACGGCAAGACTGCTATTATGACCCCGGGGGAGGGCGCTTTCGTCTCAGGAGGTTTTTCCCGATGAGGATTGTTGTCTGGGGGATGGAGATCCAAATGGATTCTACGGCGGTCTTGTTTTTCGTGCTGGTCATCTTCCTGTTCTGGATCTCGATCTGGGTTCCGGCAACGATGGCGGCGGAGCGCGGCAGGTCGGTGTTCGGATGGCTCCTTCTGACGCTGTTCTTCTCGCCCATGATCACCATCATCGCGCTGTTGGTTTTGGGGCCCACGGTCGAAAAGGCTCTGGAGCGGCTGAACAGGAGATAGCGGAGGCTGCCGCCCGCAGGGGGCTTGCGGGTGTCGTTCTTGCGAGCGCCTTACCGAAAAAG
Organism: Rhodobacter capsulatus; assembly: GCF_005144475.1. Classification (GTDB taxonomy): domain Bacteria; phylum Pseudomonadota; class Alphaproteobacteria; order Rhodobacterales; family Rhodobacteraceae; genus Rhodobacter; species Rhodobacter capsulatus_C. Next base: position 935 of record NZ_SWJZ01000019.1, read on the forward strand.
GTAAGATTTCTGCTTCCGGATCGCCTTCTACCTCATTTTATCGAAAAAGATAAGATGGCTTGAGGAATGCGCCGTGGAGTGCTATTTTTACCGAAATCGGTAAGGTGGCCCGGATGCCTGATCACACAGATGAGCTGGACGCCCTTCTCGGGCTTATCGGGAGGCGCCTGCGTGCCGCGCGGGTGGCGCAGGGGCTCAACCTCGAGCAGCTGGCGCGTCTGACTGGCATCAGCGCGCCAGCGCTGTCGCTGATCGAAACCGCCAAGCGCGATGCCCGGGTGACGACCCTCGCAAGGATTGCCCGCGCCCTGCGCGTGCCGCTTGCCGATCTTTTGGAGGATCGCAAATCAAGGCCCGATGAAGCCGGTGGGTCGAATGGCCAGGGCTATGACCTCGGGGATTATCAGTGAGCGTGAAGGTTCCGATCTGGTTCGACGCGCTCGAGGTCGGGCAGATCGAGGTGGCCACCGACGGGTCGCTCACTCTGCACTATGCCGCGCGCTGGCTGCAGACGGCGGGCGCCTTCCCGCTCTCGGTAACGATGCCGCTGCGCGCCGAGCCCTACTGTTCGGAAGCCCTCTCGCCTTGGCTTGCCAATCTGCTGCCCGAAGAGGAGCAACTGGCGGGCCTGACACGCGCCCTTGGTCTCGATCAGGCGGATGTTCTGGCACTGCTGCAAGAGATTGGCGGCGATACGGCGGGGGCCTTCTCGTTCGGGGTGCCGACGGATCGCAGCCGGTGGTCTTACATGCCCCTGACGCAGCTCTACCGGACCGATGATCCGGAAGAAGCGTTGGAACGCCATTTCGAAGATCTCGGGCGCAGGCCGTTTCTGGTCGGGGAAGAAGGCGTGCGGCAGTCCTTGGCGGGCGGGCAGAAAAAATCGGCGCTGAGTGTTCTGGGGCCGGATGGCGCCCCGGTGCTGCGCTTGCCGCAGAAGGGGGACAGGCTGGCGGTGCCGCGCAACGGGGCGCCCTCCACCTTGATCGTGAAGCCGGACAACCCCCACCTGCCCGGCATCACCGAGAACGAGGTCTGGTGTCTGCGGATGGCTCAGGCGATCGGCATCGAGGCGGCCCGGGCGACGATCCTGCAAGCCTCGAAGCGCGCCGCGATCGCCGTGTTGCGCTACGATCGAAGGCTGGGGCGCGGCGGTCAGATCAACCGCCTGCATCAGGAGGACTTCGCTCAGGCCAATGGCCTGCCGCCGGCGCGCAAATACGAGCGCGGCACGCGGCCGGGCCTTGATCTCAAGACGCTGCTCGCGACGGCGCGCCATTGCAGCGCAAAAGACGCCCTCGCATTGCTCGATCAGGTCATTTTCAACATCCTCGTGGCCAACACGGATGCGCATGCGAAGAATTATTCGCTGCTCCTGCCCGTGGGGTCTGCTCCGAGCCTTGCGCCGCTCTATGACGTCTCGACCGTACTTACTTGGCCGCACGTCGTACAAAGCTACGCGCAGAACATCGCTGACAAGAGGCGCACCCCGAACATGATTGCAGGGCGCCACTGGGAGGCGTTCGCCCGTGCGAACGGCTATCGTCCGAGCGATGTCAAGACTCGGGTCCGTCAGCTGGTGGATGCGCTTGTGGCGAAAAGGGTCGCGGTTTCCGCCGAGGTTGCGGCGCTGCCCGGAGCCAGCGAAGGATATGTCGTGCAGACCGCCGACGCTGTCGAGGCGAACGCGCTACGCATGGCAGGGCGGTTGTAGATCCGGCGCCAAGGCCTTTCAGTAAAGCACCTTTATCTTCAGACATCTGGCCGAGCGAGCCGGGTTGAAGCGGCCGCTCACGCACCACGCCGCGATGGGACAGATCACCCTTTTGAGACGGGTCATGCCTCGCGCAGCATGGCTGCCCGGGCCGCCGCATATGGTGGTGCGCGGCCCGCCAGATCGACGTTCCCGGCCCAGAGCCGCCATTCGACCCTCTCGCTGTATCTCTCCGAACCGGTCGTCGTACACGCCATAGCGACAGGACAGCACAGCACGAAGCTGTACCTAGCACTGAACCCTGATCTCGGCGATCGGCCGATATGCGGACCGATGGGGGAAAGGCAAAAAGTCTTCCTCCGTTAGCAGTAGCTATCGGTCCGATATTTGTCCACTCGCTTTCAGATACCGGTACGCGGGATGATCGCGCGGCAAAATTGATGAAATCCGCCGAATAGCGGCGCTAATACGTGGCTCCGAATGATTGAGGCCTAGCCATAAGATTTGCAATGCTTTTAACGCAGCACAACTTTTGTAAATCTCGATTATGTTCCAGCGTGAAAAACTGGACAACTCAGTATGAAGCTTGGCTAGGAAACGAAGGTGTTCGCGCAATATTATTTCATCACCAGGTAACCCGAAATCTGAATCTAGGTCTTGCGACGGAACATCCCCATTGCTGTAGTTGTCAGAAAACGGATTCCCAACTCCACGCAGGTCCTCTTCGTCTGCCTGAATTGGCCGCCAAACCGCCTCAGTCTGACTGATCACTGACCATGGGATTCGGGTCGTTCCGTAAACCTGCCCGTCCGCGTATGGTCCCACCTCATAGAGTAGGAAGGCCTCATTGGGCAGATAGTCGTCGTCAATGCAGCGCAGTTGTGAGCGACTGAGCGCATTGCGCGGTATGCGAAGAAGTACGCGATCGTTTGCGTTTTCTGAGCGTAGCCAACCGCGCCACGCAGCTGCTTCGCTTCGCCAAACTGATAAAGTATAGATTGCTTGCCCCTCGGGTAGGCTTGATGCGAGTTTGACATAATGTTTATGAGGGCAACCTCTTTTCGAACTCCATAAAGAAGGCGTGAGGTTCTCACCTACGGCTTCACGCATTTGCCGAAGGTCCGAGCGATGCTGGAACCGGTAAACATACTGCACATCGTCAACACCATCTGAAAAAGGTAGATCGTTCATATTGTTCCTCTGATTGACCTGCTCGGTGGGGGGCATTTCTTTTTGATTTTAATGGCTCTTCCGCTTTTTTCAAGGCTTTCCGTAATCACGTACCCTAATCATTCGCTATTTTGGTGCGACCGCACCCAGACATTACCGCTCTCCTCCGTGGATATTTGCGTAGCCACTTTCGCACAGCGAAGCGCTCAGGGGCGGCCACACAAGTAGAGCCATCAAGATCTCTGCTTTTGGGGATGCTGGTCACCATTTGCGACTGGATCGGGCCGGTGGGCCGAACGTCGACCACCTGCCCGTTGAGCCACCGGGAACCTGCGAACGGCGGCTATCGCCGGTTCAGCGAATGCGAAGTCACAACCTCGTAGTCCGCTCACCGCCCTTAAAGTCGATCGGCTCCGGATCAAACTTTCAAGAGATCTAGCAAAGGATCGAAGGCATAGAGCGCTGCCCGGCGTCCCGAGGCGGGTTCGATGGTCCGCAGCAAGTCCGCCTCGACGAGGCGGCGAGAGAGGGCGCGAGCCGAGGAGGCGGGGATCCCGGAGCGCTCGACGAACCGGTCGTTGCGGAAAATCGGACTGGCGAAGACGAAATCGAGCGCCTGATCATGGAATTGCGAATTCAGGACCTCGCGGAAGCGTTCGCGCATGGCGCCGTGCAGCCCGAAGATCGCATCCGCCGTTCGGATGTTGACGCAGGCCTGCTCATGCATCGCCTGAAGAAAGAAGATGACCCAGCCGGTCCAATCACGGCTGGCGGAGACGGCGCGCATCCGCTCGATGTATTCGTTCTTATGCGCCTCGAAGTAGCCGGACACGAAGAAGTTTGGCTGCCCCAGAATGCCAAGCTTCCAGAGCATCAGGGTAATCAGCATCCGACCGATCCGGCCGTTGCCGTCTTCGAACGGGTGCAAGGCCTCGAATTCGACATGGGCCACGGCGGTCCGGATCAGAGGCCGCAGCTTGCTTTCCGTCATGAAACGCACGAGTTCCGTCATCGCCGGTGCGAGTTGCTCGGGCGCGATCGGGACATAGTAGATTTTGCCGCGCCTTTCGTCGCCAATGTAGTTTTGTTCGGTCTTGTAACTGCCCGGGTGTTTTTGGGCCCCCCGACCGAAGGACAGAAGTTGCTGATGTGCGGTGCGGATGAGGTGCTCGCTGAGCGGACCCCCCTCGGCAAGGGCCTGGCTCGCGTTGCGGAGCGCGCGCGAATAGAGAAACGTCTCGACATCGTCGTTGCGCGCTTCTCGGTAGGGATCGGCGCTGCCCGCGTCCTCCTCTGCCTCGAGCCGGTAGAGTTCTTCGATGGTCGAGATCGTTCCCTCCATCCGCGAGGAGGTCACGGCGTCCTGGCGACGCAGGGGGGCGAGGAAGAGTTCGCTGTTGACCATGCCCGATATCTTGGCGTCGTATCGCGCGAGGGAGGCCGCGGCATCCTCCGCAGGCCCAAGCAAGGCTTCATAGTCGAGGGCGGTCGGGGGAAACTCGCCTGAATGGTAGGTCACTGCATCGGAGAGATCATAGGTTTTGGCGATCATTTTTGCCCCGAGTCTGTTGTCTAACTCGCTTGATGCTAGGGTAGACACGCCAAGATACTTAGGCAACAGAATTCAGCGCGATTCTGTCATCAAGCGCATTGGCCGATAGAGGGTTGTCAGCAATCCATTTTGACGACAGTTCATTGACGAATTCTGCTGTCAAAATGGATGCGGCCGATTTCGGCTTGGAGACCGAAGCTGCGGATTCCATCGTGGAACCAGCGGCGTGCACAGCAACGTACATCTTACGTGAGATAAGGTAGACCCGACACGGTGGGCCAATGCTTCTCGCACTCAAGCGCTGCCAGCCTCACCCGGTCAGTTCGGAGACCCGCTTCGAGAACTTCGCCATCCGCGCCAATGCGTTTTCCTGCGATGGGGTCAAAGCTTCGAGCCCGATCTCAGCAGCAGTTTCCTTGGTCGTGCTCGTTCCGCCGGAGGCAATCGTTTCTGCAACCTTCGGAACCGCGGCGGGCGGCGCAAGTTCGGGAGCCGTGGGGTAGTCGATCTTGCCGAGACCTGCGAGCCGACGTTCGAGCGCCTCCATGCGCTCGACAAGCCCAAGAACCTTGGCGCTTTCGCGCGATGGGTAGGGCAGGGGGCCGGATTGCGCGTTGAAGAGCGACAGAAACGTCGGATCCTCGAAATACACGATGCGGCTGACAAGAAGCGGGTTCTGTCGCTCGGGGATCAGGATGGCTTGATCCGGGCTGAGGCGGCGCACTTCGTCCGGGGTCAGAAGCGGGCGCTCCTCCATGCGACGGCTGACAGAGCGGCGTTGCACGAAATCCCGATCCCGCGACAGGCTGTCGGAAACCGCAAGCTTGGTGGTCTTGCCGAGCGCATCCGAAATCTCTCCGGCGGTCTTCTTGTCGTTGGCGGCGAGATAAAGCTTCATGCCAGCGGCGGCTTCAAGCGACAGGCGGACGTTCTCGCCATAGATATTGTCAAGGCCGGGGATCGACTGGGTGATGATCGAGACCCGCGCCCCGTGCCCTGCAAGTTGCTTGAGGGCCTGTTCGACGATCGGCATCGGGCCAAGCTGGTCGAATTCGTCAAGCAGCACCATCACGGGCCAGGGCTCGGTCTTGGACGAAGGCATCGTGGCGCGCATCGTGGCGATGAGTTCGCCGAAGAAGAGCCGCACAAGCGGCGCCAGGGTGCGGATGTCATCTGCATTGACCACGACATAGATCGACATCGGCCGCTTGCGCAGATCGGCGAAGGAGAAGTCGTTGCCGCCCGTAGCGCGATCGACAGCCGGGTTGTTCCAGAGCGTCATGCCCGCCCCGCCGAGAACGGAAGCATGCGAGGA
>NZ_SWJZ01000001.1 GCF_005144475.1 Rhodobacter capsulatus
GGGGGGGGGGCGGCTTACCACTCGCCGCTGTCGTCGAAGCCCGGATCTTCCATCTCGGGCTCCGCTTCGGGCTCGCCCGCCTGCGCTTCGCCCGCGAACATCCCCGCGACGGCATTGGCCAGCAGCATGCCGCCCGCCACCCCCATCGCCGTTTGCGCCGCCCCGGCCAGGAACCCGCCCGGTGCGCCCTGCGGCATCGGCTGACCGATCGGCGCCGACCGCCGCGGCGCCCCGCCGCCAAACAGCCCCGAGAAGAACCCGCCGCCCTGCGGTGCTTTCCGGGCCTCGGCCAGATCGGCTTCCAGCGCGGCGATCCGCGCCTCGGCCGCGTTCAGCGCGTGTTCCTGCACCACCACCGTCTGCGCCATGTAATAGGGCGCGCCGGGCTGACGGGCGATCGCCTCGCCGATCAGGCGTTCCGCCTCGGCATCGCGGGCGGGCATCTGCCGTTCGACCTGCGTCAGCTTTTCGAAAAGGCCGGCGATGGCCTGACGGTCGTTGGTGTCCATTCTCGTCTCCTCTGTCGATCTGGCTGGCCGGTCCGGGGCCGTTTCCCCGGACGGGATCGGCCCCGAAATGGGGACGCCCCCTGCCCGTTGCGAGGGTGGGGGTGATCACGAAGATGTTTCCGCCGCCGCGGCCCGTGGGTCAGCCGCGCAGATCGGCGAGGATCGGGCGGGTCAGGGTGAACACGGCCGGGATCAGCGCCATCACCGCCGCGCCGCTGAGGAAAGCGGCCGCCAGATGCAGTTCCGGCCAGCCAAGGGCAGAGTGCAGCAGAATATCGGTGCGGGCGGTGATCGCGGCGGAAATCGTCGCCGTCGCCGCGATGCCAAGACCCAGCCCCAGCGCCGTGCCAAGCCCGATCAGCGTCATCGCATAAGACCAGATCAGCGCGAAGATGAACCGCGGCGGCGCCCCAAGACCGCGCAACAGCGCCAGCCTGCGCGCCAGCAGCCGCGCCAGCAGCATCAGCCCGGCCAGAACCCCCGCCGTCACCAGCGCCTGCGTCAGCAGCGCCAGCACCGACATCACCTGCCGGACATCCCCCATCAGCGCATGCAGCCGCGCCAGAATCGTGCCCGGAAAGAAGGCCATCGTGCGGTCGGTGCTGAACTCGGCCTGCAGCGCATAGGTGGCGGCGAGGCTTTTCGCCCGCACCAGCGCCGCGGGCGTGCCCGGAAAGGCGGCGGGGTCGAAGCGGGCGCCGGGCGCGCCATCCCAATCCGGCGCATGGCCCGAGCCCATGCCATGCAGCGACCAGACCGATTCGATCGGCACCAGAAGCGCGCGGTCCCAGGGCGTGCCGGTCAGCGGCATCCGCCCGACGACGCGATAGTGGTACCCCTCGTGCGCGTCCTCCTCGGCATCATGGCCAAGGCCATGTTCGGGGGTGAAGGTGGCGCCGAGCGGCAGCGGCACCCGGGCGCCCACCACCGCCTCGGTCGATGTCTTGAAGATCACGCCTTCGGCCAGATCCCCGGCCAGATGATCGACGAATTGCGGCGTCGTGCCGACCGTGGGCAGGCCGTTCCAGCTGTCGCCAAAGCCGATCGGCGCGGCCAGCGCCACCTCGGGGTGATCGGCGATGGCGGCAAAGGTCGGCCCGTCGATCAGCGCCATGTCCGAGGGCTGCAGATAGACCGCCGCCAGCATCGCGGTGACCTCGCTGCCCGGCGCCGCGATCACCAGATCGAATTTCGCCGCCGCCTGCGCCGTGCCCTGCCGCAGCCCGCGTTCCTGCGCGATCAGCCCGACCCCCAGCGCCACCGACACCGCGATCAGCGCGGTGAAAATCGCGCTGGTCCAGATCTGCCGCAAGATCAGCCCGCGCAGCAGCGGCCCCAGCCGGTAGCCGTGCAGGATGACCCCGCCCAGAAACGCCGCCGGGGCGAGCAGCGCCAGAGCCATCAGGCTGTCCTGCACCGCGTTCGGCAGGCTCTGCCACAGATCAGCCATGCTTTTCCCCCGCAATCACCCCGTCGCGCAGATCGATCACCCGGTCGGCCAGCGCCATCAGCGCCGGATCATGGCTGGCGACGATCAGCGTCCGCCCGGCCTCGCGCGCCAGCGCGATCAGATCGGCCGAGAGCCGGTCGGCATTGGCGCGATCAAGGCTTGCCGTCGGTTCATCGGCCAGCAGCACCGCCGGATCGCCGGCAAGGGCCCGGGCCACGGCGATGCGCTGCCGCTCGCCGCCTGAATAGCTGGCCGAGGCCCGCCGGTCGGCCGTGTCCAGCCCCAACCGCGCCAGGGCCGCGCGGCCGCGGGCCGCAATCTCGCCCCGCGCCGCGGCGGGTGCATAAAGCGCGGTCAGCGCCGCATTGTCGGGCGCCGACAACTCCTCGAACAGCAGCGGATCCTGAAACACGAGCCCGACCCGCGCCCGCCGAAACGCCGCCCGCGGGCCGTCGCGCAGCGCGGCAATGTCAGTGCCGCCCCAAAGCACCCGCCCCGCCTGCGGCGCGATCAACCCGGCCAGAACATGCAGCAGCGTCGATTTCCCCGCCCCCGAAGGGCCGCGCAGCACCACCGCCGATCCCGCCGCGATCTGCAGCCGCGGGATCTGCAGCAACTGCCGCCCGCCTTCGCCGCACAGCCGCAGGCCCTCGACCTGCAGATCGAGTCCGCGCATCGTCATGGCCCCCGTCCGGGGGCGGGCAAGCCGTTGCAAAGGGTCTGTCGGCACATCTGGGGCTCCGCTGCGACCGGGATTGCGCCCTTAAGACGGCGGCAATGTAACAGTTTCATGTGGCCCGCGGCCCGTGCCGCCGGATTTCTGCGGCGCAATGATATATCATAACCATTTCAGCGACTTGCCGCGCAGAAAAATCCCTGCGCGGCGGGTGCTGTCGCAAATGTGTCGCGCGGCGGACCTAGGGTCCGGGCCGAAACAGCCACCAAAGCAGGGACATCCGATGACTCGTCTTCTTCTTTCCACCGCGCTTTGCCTTGCCACCTCGGTCGCCGCCCTGGCCGAGGATCTGCCGCAGGCGCAAAGTGACTGGTTCAAGGCCGGGCAAGCCACGATCGCCGAACGCATGGCCGTGGCGCCGATCACCAAGACCGCGAAGAACGTGATCCTGTTCACCGCCGACGGCAATGGCGTGGGCACGAACTATGCGATCCGGCTGTTCTCGGGGCAGCAGGCCGGGGGGCTGGGCGACGATTACGTGCAGCCGCAGGAGACCTTCCCGCATGTGGCGCTGGTGAAGACCTATTCCGCGAACGGCCAGACCCCGGATTCGGCGCCGACCGCGGCCGCGATGAATTCGGGCATCAAGACGAAGAACGGCATGATCAACGTGCTTGATACCGTCAATGTCGGCGATTGCGCCGCGGGGGCGACGGCAGGCACCCGGACCTTTGCCGAGATCGTGTCGGGCATGGGCAAGTCGGTCGGCGTGCTCTCGACCGCGCGGATCACCCATGCCACCCCGGCGGCGGTCTATGCCCGCACCGTCGACCGCGATTGGGAAGATCCGTCGAAGATGCCCGAGGGCTGCACGCAAAAGGACATCGCCGCGCAGCTGATCGACCAGATCAAGGCGGGGGTGATCGATGTCGCCATGGGCGGCGGCCGGGCGCATTTCCTGCCCAAGGACGTCAAGGATGTCGAGGGCAAGGACGGCAAGCGCACCGATGGCCGCGATCTGGTCGCCGAGGCCAAGGCGCTGGGCGCCGAGGTGGTCTTCGGCGAAGACGACTTCACCGCGCTCGACCTGAGTGGCAAGGCGCCGGTGCTGGGGCTCTTTGAATCGAGCCACATGAAATACGAGACCGACCGCACCGGCGAGCCCTCGCTGGCGGAAATGACCGAGGCGGCGATCAAGACGCTCTCGACGAACGAGAACGGATTTTATCTGAACATCGAGGGCGGCCGGGTCGATCATGCCAACCACGATGGCAACCTTTACCGCACCGTCACCGATGGCAAGGCCTTTGCCGACGCGATCGCCGTGGCGATGAAGATGACGAACCCGGAAGAGACGCTGATCATCGTCACCGCCGATCATGAACATGCGATCAGCTTCAACGGTTATTGCGGTCGCGGCTCGAACATCCTCGGCCTGTGCATGGAGGAAAACGAGCAGGGCGTGACCCATACCGGCAAGCCGAACCTGGCCGATGACGGCAAGCCCTTCACCGTGGCGGGCTATCTGAACGGCGTCGGCTCGGTGCTGGTGAAACAGGCCGACGGCAGCTTCTCGGGCGCGCGGCCCGAGGTGACCGAGGAACAGGCGACCGACAAGGATTACATCCAGCAGGCTTTGGTGCCGATGCAGTCCGAAACCCATTCCGGCGAGGATGTGGCGGTCTATGCCCGTGGCCCCTGGGCGCATCTCTTCGGCGGCGTGATCGAGCAGAACGTGATCTTCCACGTGATGAACCACGCCGTGAAGCCCGAATGATCCGTTGATCAGGCTTGCAGGCCCCGGAACCCCGGGGCCTGTTTCCGTTTCCATTGACAGGTTTGCCGATGCACCGCCGCCAGTTTCTTGCCCTTGCCCCCGCGCTGATCCTGGCCCCGGCCTTGCCGCTGCGGGCCGAAGACCCGATCCGGCTGCGCGATCTTTACAACAAGGATCTGAGCTTTTCCGATCTGGCGCTGGCGCGGCAGGGCCAGCGGCTTGTGGTGCAGGGCTTCATGGCGCCGCCGCTGAAGGCGAATTCGGTCTTCTTCGTGCTGACGAACCGGCCGATGGCGGTCTGTCCGTTCTGCGAACCCGGCATGCCCTGGCCCGATGACATCCTGGCCGTCTATGCTAGACGGATCGTCGAGGTCGAACCCTTCAACGTGCCGATCCTTGTCGAGGGGCGGCTGGAGCTGGGCGATGCCACCGACCCGGAGCTGGGCTTTTATTCCAAGGTCCGCCTGCGCGAGGCGACGTTCCGGCGGGTCTGACCGGCCCGTCACGGCGGGTCAGTGGAAATCCCGGCTGGGAAAGAGCCGCTTGGCCTGTTCGCGCGGATGCTGCGCGCGCGGCGGCTGCCGGGCGGGACGGGGACCGGATCGGGGGGCATCGTCGGCCTCGGGCCGGGTCTGGCCGATGGCGCCGTCAAGCGGGTGGCCAAGGTCCGAAAGCCGCGGCGACAGATCCTCGATCCGCTCGGCGATCAGATGCACCACGATCCCCTCGCGTTCCAGACGCCCGGTGACGCGCAAGAGCCGCCCGCCCATGACGGCGCGGCGGAAACGCTCGTAAACCTTGGGCCAGACCACGATATTCGCGACGCCGGTTTCATCTTCGAGGGTCAGGAAGATCACCCCCGAGGCGGTGCCGGGGCGCTGGCGGGTGATCACAAGGCCGCAGACGCTGGTCCGCCCCGGCGGCGCCGTCACCAGCCGGTCGTGGCAGGTCAGACCGGGCAGGCCGGGGCGCAACAGCTCCATCGGATGGGCGCGCAGGGTCAGGCGCAGGGCGATGTAATCCTCGACCACCTCCTCGCCCAGATGCATCGGCGGCAGGGTCACGGCGGGCTCGATGCCGCCCTCGCCATCCAGCGGATTGGCGAAAAGGGGCAGGGGCTTCGGCGCCCGGATCGCACGCACCGCCCAAAGCGCATCGCGCCGCGTCAGGCCAAGCCCGGCAAAGGCATCGGCCTCGGCCAGACGTTCCAGAACGGCGGGCAAGAGCCCCGCGCGCAGCCACAGGCTTTCGACATCCGGGTAGCCATTGCCGCGCGCGGCGACGATCCAGCCCGCATCCTCGGCGCGAAAGCCCTTGATCTGCCGAAAGCCCAGCCGCAGCGCCAGCCGCCCGTCGGCCCGCCGCTCCAGCGCATTGTCCCAATCGGAACGGTTCACGCAAATGGGCCGCACCTCTACCCCATGCTCGCGCACGTCGCGCACGATCTGCGCCGGGGCGTAAAAGCCCATCGGCTGGGAATTGAGCAGTGCGCAGGCGAAGACCTCGGGGTGGTGGCATTTCAGCCAGGACGAGACATAGGTCAGCATCGCGAAGGCCGCGGCATGGCTTTCGGGAAAACCGTAATCGGCAAAACCCTCGATCTGGGCGAAGCAGGCCTCGGCCACCGCCTGCGGATAGCCGCGCTCGGTCATGCCGGAAACGAAGCGGTCGCGATGCGCGCCGATCGTGCCCATGCGCCGGAACGAGGCGAGGGATCGGCGCAGCTGATCGGCCTCTTCCGCGCTATAGCCCGCGCCGACGACGGCAATCTGCATCGCCTGTTCCTGAAACAGCGGCACGCCGAGCGTTTTCGCGGTAACGGCGGCCAGCGCGGGGCCGAAGGGCTCGGGCGCCTCCAGCCCCTGACGGCGGCGGATATAGGGTTTCACCATGCCGCCCTGAATTGGCCCCGGTCGGACGATCGCCACCTCGATCACCAGATCGTAGAAAGTCGCAGGCTTCATGCGGGGCAGGAAATTCATCTGCGCCCGGCTTTCGACCTGAAACACCCCCACCGCATCGGCGCGCGTCAGCATCGCATAGGTGGCGGGGTCTTCCTGTGGCACCTTGGCCAGATCCAGCCGCAGCCCCTTGTGGCGGTCCAGCAGATCGAAGCTTTTGCGCAGGCAGGTCAGCATCCCAAGGCTGAGCACATCGACCTTGAGAATGCCCAAGGCGTCGATGTCGTCCTTGTCCCATTCGATGCAGGTGCGCCCCTCCATCGCGGCGTTTGCGATCGGGCAGAGCGCATCGAGCCGCCCGCGGGTGATGACGAAACCGCCGACATGTTGGCTCAGATGCCGGGGAAAGCCGATGATCTCGGCGATCAGCCGGATCGTCAGCGCCAGCCGCCGGTCCTCGGGGTTCAGGCCGATCTCGCGCAGCCGCGCCGGATCGGCGCCGCGGTTCGACATCCCCCAGATCTGCCCCGAAAGCGCCGCTGTCACATCGGCGGACAGGCCCATCACCTTGCCCACCTCGCGGATCGCGGCGCGGGTGCGGAAATGGATCACCGTGGCGCAGAGCCCGGCGCGGTCGCGGCCGTATTTTTCATAGATCCACTGGATCACCTCTTCGCGGCGTTCATGTTCGAAATCGACGTCGATATCGGGCGGCTCACCGCGATGGCGCGAGATGAAACGCTCGAACACCATGCCGATCATGTCGGGGGAAACATCCGTGATCCCAAGCAGATAGCACAGGATGGAATTGGCGGCCGAGCCGCGGCCCTGACACAGGATGCCGCGCGATCGGGCGAATTGCACGATGTCCTGCACGGTCAGGAAATAGGGCGCATAGCCCAGTTCCCCGACCAGGCCGAGTTCCTTGGCCAGCAGCTGATGCACCCGCTCGGACGCGCCCTGCGGGTAGCGCCGGGCCAGGCCTGCGCGGGCAAGGCGCTCCAGCCGGGCCTGCGGCGGTTCCGTGTCATCCTCGCCGGGGTAATCGTAGCTCAGTTCCGAAAGATCAAAGGCGCAACGCGCGGCAATCTCCAGCGTGCGGCGGATCGCGGCGGGGTGGTGACGAAAGAGCCGCGCCATCTCGGCCGGGCCTTTCAGGCGGCGCTCGGCATTGGGGAGCGCCCGGGTGCCGATGGCGTCGATCGTCACCCCCTCGCGCAGGCAGGTCAGCACATCGGCCAAGGGGCGGCGGGCGGCGCGGTGCATCAGCACGTCGCCCACCGCCACCATCGGCGTCGAGGCCCGCAAGGCCAGATCGGCACAGCCGCGAAACCAGGCCTGATCGGTGCCGTCATAACGCGGCGCGGCGCCCAGAAAGACATGGCCGGGGAACTGCCGTTGCAGCCGCTGCAAGGGCGCCAGCGCGGCGGAAAGCGCGGGCGGCGGCAGCGCGATCAGGATCATCCCGGCGCCGCCCGCGGCCAGATCGTCCAGGCTCAGGGCGCAGTCGCCCTTGCCCGCCCGGCGTTTGCCAAGGGTCAGAAGCTGCGAGAGCCGCTCATAGGCCAGCCGGTCGGTGGGCAGGGCCAGAAACTCGGTCGCGCAATCGCGCAGGCAAAGCCGCGTGCCGATGATCAGCCGCGGCAGATCCGGGGTTTCGGGCCGGGGCAGGGGCGCGGCGGGCTCGAGGCTTTGGCGCGAGGACGGGTCGGTTCGGCTGGCCGAGCGGATGCGCAAAGCCTCGGTCTCCTGCCGCAGGGTCTTCAGCGCTGAAAACGCCCGCACCACCCCGGCCAGCGAATTGCGGTCGGTGATCGCCAGTGCCGCCAGCCCGAGTTCGGCGGCGCGCGCCACCAGCTCCTCGGGGTGCGAGGCGCCGGTGAGGAAGGTGAAATTCGAGGTCACGCAGAGTTCGGCATAAGCGGTGGAATTTTGCGTATTGGGACCAAGAAGAAGGTTCATGCGAATTCGCCCTGCACGAACCAGCCGGGGGTTTGCGGCGTGAAGAACAACCAAAGCCTGCGGCCCTCGGCGGTCTCCACCCGCCAGTAATCGCGCAGCCCGTGCCGCCAGCTCTCGTCTTCCAGCCACCATTCGGGGGTGATCCGTTCCGGTCCGGTGGCGCGGGCGGTGCTGAGCGGCATGGCCCGCCAGCGGAACCTTGCGGGCGGGGTGGGGCCGGTCGCGGTGATCGGCTCGGGCGGAAAGAGCCGCAGGGGGCGCGGGCGGGGGCTGTGAAACCCGCCTTGCGCGGGGCTGAAGGCGGCGGGGGCAAGCAGGAAGCCGCGTTCGGGGATGTGACTTTCGGCGGGCAGGAAGCGCAGGATGTTTTCAAGCCCGATCCGCGTGCCCAGCCGGGTGAGCAGATCGGCCAGCCGGTCGGGGCTGGCGGCCGGGGTCGTGCCCAGCTGCGCGGGGGCGAGCGGCTCGACCCGGGTGGCCTCGAGCCGCAGCTGATCGATCCCGAAGCCCGCATCGACCCCGGCCAGACCGCGGGCGAAGAGCGGCAGGATCCGGGCGGGGTCGCGCATCGGTGCGGCCAGGCGCAATTCGACCTGCTGGCTGGCCTGATCGACGCGGCGCAGCGTCAGCAGCAGCTGCCTGGCCCCGGCCTGATGCGCGGCCAGCTTGTCGCAAAGCGGCGTCAGCAGCCGGGTCAGCCCCGCCATCACGTCGCTTTCCAGCCCGATCGGCTCGGGCAGGGTCATCCGGGTGGCGAATCGCGGCGGCTCGGTCGCGGGGGTGACGGGCTCGGGGCTGTGGCCGAGCGCCTGATCGAGCCGGGTCAGCAGATCGGGGCCGAAGCGGCGGGAAAGCGGCGCGCGCGGGCTGGCGGCCAGATCGCCGATGCGGCGCAGCCCCAGCCGTTGCAGCCCGGTGACCGTGTCGGGATCGAGCCGCAGCGCCGCGACGGGCAGGGCGAGCAGATCGGGTTCGGGGGCCTCGGGCGCCTGATCGCCGAAATGCGCCCGCGCCCAGGCGGCGCCGCGGCTTTCCCCGCGGCCAAGCAGCGCCGCCAGCCCCGCCCGTTCCAGCCGCGCCCGGATATCGGCGCACATCGCCCCCTCGCCGCCCCACAGATGCGCCGCGCCGGTGACATCGAGCACCAGACCGTCCTGCCCTTCAAGCCCGACCCAGGGACAATAACGCTCCGCCCAGCGCCGCAGCCCGGCCAGAAACCGGGCGTCGAGATCGGGACGGGCCGGGCGGCTGACCAGCCCGGGGCAGAAGCTGCGGGCATCGGCCATCCGCATGCCGCGAAAAAGACCGGCGGCTTCGGCTTCGGCGTTCAGGCAAAAGAGCGTTTCGGCATTGCCCAGCCGTTGCACCAGCGCGAAGGGGCCCTCGACCGGGCATGCGCGCAGGGCCCGGTCACTCGCCAGCCGGGGAAACCAGATCGAGACGATGCGCCTTTGCGTTCCAGCAAACATTCCACGCGCCCAATGTTCCCATTTTGTTCTTTATAATTTCCCACCGCATCGGAGTCGAGTCCGTGCCCGTCGCATCAAAGATCGGCGTGGCCCGCCAGCGCGTTTCGGCCGCATTCGAGCCCATGCCTTCGGGGATCAGGCACAGCCCCGTCGTGGCCCCCGCCCCCGCGGCCAGCTGCAGCCGCCGCCCCTCGCGCAGATCAAGCGGGCGGGTGATCTCCAGCACGACAAGCGCAAGGCTGCCGTCTTTCAGCGCTTCTTCGGCGAGCGCAAGGCTGTCGATCTGGTTGGGCGGGCGCGCCAGAAGCACCCGGGCGGGATCAAGAAAGGGCAAAAGCCCCAGGGGGTTGAGGGTCTCGGTCAGCCAGGCCTCGCGCAGCCAGAGCACCGGGCCTTGCAGGCTGGCGGCAGCGCAGGCGGCAAAGACCGGGGCGGAGGGGCCGCAGACCTCGTGGACGCGGCCCGGACGCAGCGGGAAACAGGGAAGATCAGCGCGGGACATGCGGGCAGGGTAACGCGAAACCCCGCCCTTTCCAACCGGGCGCGCGGCCTAGCGCGTCGGCACCGGGGTTTCGCCGCGGTAATCGTAAAAGCCCCGGCCGGTCTTGCGCCCGAGCCATCCGGCCTCGACATATTTCGTCAGCAGCGGGCAGGGCCGATATTTCGTGTCGGCCAGCCCGTCATAAAGCACGTTCATGATCGCGAGGCACGTATCCAGCCCGATGAAATCGGCCAGTTCCAGCGGCCCCATCGGATGGTTCGCGCCAAGCTTCATCGCCATGTCGATCGACTGCACATTGCCCACGCCTTCGTAAAGCGTGTAGACCGCCTCGTTGATCATCGGGATCAGGATGCGGTTGACGATGAAGGCCGGGAAATCCTCGGCCGAGGCGGGGGTCTTGCCCAGCCGCTCGATCACGCCCAGAAGCGTGCGGTAGGTTTCTTCGCCCGTGGCGATGCCGCGGATCAGCTCCACCAGCTGCATCACCGGCACCGGGTTCATGAAATGCACGCCGATGAATTTCTCCGGCCGGTCCGTGCGCGAAGCCAGCCGGGTGATCGAGATCGACGAGGTGTTGGTGGCCAGAATCGTTTCCGGTTTCAGATGCGGAAGCAGGCTGTCGAAGATCGCCTGCTTGACGGTTTCGCGTTCCGTCGCCGCCTCGATGATCAGGTCGGTCTGGCCCAGATCGGCAATCGTCAGCGTCGTGCGGATCCGCCCCAGCGCCGCCGCGCGCTCCTCGAGGGAGATCTTGCCCCGGTGCACCTGACGGTCGAGATTCTTGCCGATCATCCCGAGGGCCCGGTCGAGGCTTTCGGGGGCCACGTCGTTGAGCAGCACGTCATAGCCCGACAGGGCAAAGACATGGGCGATGCCGTTGCCCATCTGTCCGGCGCCCACGACACCCACGGTCAAGATCGTCATTTCTGGTCCTTTGTTCGACTTCGTGCAAGTCTAAGCCCGGTGCTGCACCGCGGCAAGCGCGAATGCCCCGGAAGCCGACATAACCCGATTGTGTCAATTTTCTCTTTAGCTCTTTGGCAAGGCTTTCCGGTTCATTCTTCTTGTGGGTGAGTCGAAATACACAAGGTGGGATGAATGGCCTTCGAATACACGGGCAGCGGTGCCCTTGACTATTTTCCATGCCGATATGGCAAGTCGAAGCTTCTGTTCCGGGGCCCCCGGCGCGATCTGACACGGCCCTTCGTCGCGGCGATGGGGGGAAGCGAAACCTATGGCAAGTTCGTGGCCGAGCCCTGGCCGCTGCTGCTCGAGGATCGGCTCGAATATCCGGTGGTGAACTTCGGCTATCTGAATGCCGGGATCGACGTGTTCCACAGCGAGCCGCAGCTGCCCGAGGCGACGAAATCGACCACGCTCTCGATCATCCAGCTGCTGGGCGCGCCGAACATGTCGAACCGCTTCTATGCGGTGCATCCGCGTCGCAACGACCGCTTCCTGCGCGCCTCGAACCTGATGCGGGCGGTGTTCAACGATGTCGATTTCACCGAATTCAACTTTACCCGCCACATGCTGAGCACGCTGCAGGCCTATGCGCCGGACCGGTTCGACACGCTGGTGGCCGAACTGCGCGCGGCCTGGGTGGCGCGGATGCGGGCGCTTCTGGAAAAGGTGCCGGGGCCGAAGCTTTTGTTGTGGCTGGGCGATTACCGCGATCCGCTGAGTTCCGATCCGCTGGGCGCCGAGCCGCTTCTGGTGACGCAGGCGATGGTGGATGAAATCGCGCCGCTGGCGCAGGGGCTGGTCAAGGTGCAGCCTTCGACGACCTCGCGCTCCACCGGCACGGTGGGGATGCATTTCGGCCCGATGGAAGAACCGGCGGCGCAGACGATGCCGGGGCCGCTCGTGCATCAGGAAATCGCCGAGGCGCTCGCGCCCGTGGTGCGGAAGTTCCTGTAACCGCGCGCTTGCGGCAAGGAAAAAGCCCCGCCAGTGGCGGGGCTTTCTGTTGCGTGCTTGTTGCGTGATCCGGGGGATCAGAGCTTCTCGGCCAGTTCCGGCACGGCGGTGAAGAGATCGGCGACCAGACCGAAATCGGCGACCTGGAAGATCGGCGCCTCTTCGTCCTTGTTGATCGCGACGATGATTTTCGAATCCTTCATCCCCGCAAGGTGCTGGATCGCGCCCGAGATGCCGATGGCGACGTAAAGCTCGGGGGCGACGACCTTGCCGGTCTGACCCACCTGCCAGTCGTTCGGCGCAAAGCCGCTGTCGACAGCGGCGCGCGAGGCGCCGACGGCGGCGCCGAACTTGTCGGCCAGTTTCTCGATCAGCGCGAAATCGGCCTGGCTGCCGACGCCGCGACCGCCCGAGACGACGATCTTCGCCGAGGTCAGCTCCGGACGGTCCGAGGCCGCCACCTTGTCTTCGACCCAGGTCGAAAGACCCGTGGCGGTTTCGCCCGAGATCGTCTCGACCGCGGCGGAGCCGGTGGCGCCGACGGCGCCGAAGGTCGCGGTGCGGACGGTGAAGACCTTGATCTTGTCGGCCGATTTCACCGTCTGGATCGCGTTGCCCGCATAGATCGGACGTTCGAATGTGTCGGCATCGACGACGGCGATGATGTCGGTGATCATCATCACGTCAAGAAGGGCTGCGACGCGCGGCAGCACGTTCTTCGCCGCGGCGGTCGAGGCGGCGGCGACATGGGCATAGCCCGGGGCCAGACCGACGATCAGCGCGGCGGTGGCTTCGGCCATGCCGTGGCTGTAGTCAGTCGCACCGGCCAGCAGCACTTTCGACACGCCGTCAAGCGTCGCGGCCTCGGCGGCGGCAGCTTCCGCCCCGGCGCCGGCCACCAGCACATGCACCTCGCCCAGCGATTTCACGGCCGAAAGGGTTTTCGCAACGGAATCGGTGGCCAGTTGACCGCCGTTCACATCAGCAAGCAGAAGAACAGCCATCAGATCACCCCCGCGTCCTTGAGTTTGCCGATCAGCTCGTCGACCGAACCGACCTTGATCCCGGCGGCACGGCCCGCCGGTTCCGCGGTCTTCACCACGGTCAGGCGCGGCGAGACATCGACGCCGTAATCGGCGGCGGTCTTCTCGGCCAGTTCCTTTTTCTTCGCCTTCATGATGTTCGGCAGCGAGGCATAGCGCGGCTCGTTCAACCGCAAATCGGCGGTGATCACGGCCGGAAGCTTGACCTCGATCGTCTGCAGGCCGCCATCGACTTCGCGCGTCACCTTGGCCGCATCGCCCGCGATCTCGACCGCCGAGGCGAAGGACGCCTGCGCCCAGCCCAGAAGTGCCGCGACCATCTGGCCGGTCGCGTTCATGTCATTGTCGATCGCCTGCTTGCCGGTGATGATCAGGCCCGGCTGTTCCTCGGCGGCGACCTTGGCGATGATCTTCGCGACGGCGAGCGGCTCGATGTCGGTATGCACGTCCTCGGCGGCGACGACCAGAATGGCGCGATCCGCCCCCATGGCCAGCGCCGTGCGCAGGGTTTCCTGCGCCTGTTTCACGCCCACGGACACCACGACGATCTCTGTCGCGGCACCTTTTTCCTTCAGCCGGATCGCCTCTTCGACGGCGATCTCGTCGAAGGGGTTCATCGACATTTTCACGTTCGCAAGATCGACCCCGCTGCCATCCGCCTTCACACGGACTTTCACGTTGTAGTCGATCACGCGCTTCACAGGCACGAGGACCTTCATCGGCGGTGTCTCCCTAGGTTTCGAAGGCGCCCCCGAGGGGGCGGATTCTTGCATCGGAAATTTTGTTACAATGCGACCGCAGCAAAAGACAGATGAAAAACGACGCCGGATGGTGTCGCTACGTCACGTCGCGAAAGCTTGTGGGCGAAATCGACTCAGGCCTTGGAAAACATCCAGTCCTGCGCCCGCAGCGGCAGAATCCGCCGCGCGATCGCGGCAAGCCAGGTCGCCTTCGTCACATAGTAATGCGACTTCGGTTTCGGGTCGGTCAGGGCGCGCAGGATCTGCTCCGTCACCGCCGAACAGGGCAGCTCGAACATGTCGGGCTTGCCCGAGGGCGCGTAGAGCCGCTTCAAGAGCGAGGTTTCATATTGGTCGCGCCGGGCCGAGGCCTTCCAGTCGATCCATTTCTCGAAATGCGGGATCGAGTTCACCCGGATCTTCGTCGGGATCGGGCCGGGGTTCAGCGTGATGATGTGAATGCCGGTGTCGCGCATCTCGCGGCGCATCACCTCGGTCAGGCCTTCCAGCGCGAATTTGGTGGCGACATAGGCGCCGCGCCAGCGGATGCCGACAAGGCCAAGAACCGAGGAACATTGGATGATCCGGCCCTCGCCATTCTCGCCATAAGCGCGCATCACCTTGATCGCGCGGATGGTCAGGTCATGCAGGCCGAAAAGGTTGGTTTCAAAGATTTCGCGAAGCGCGCCCGGCGGCAGATCCTCGGCCGCGCCGGGGCAGCCATAGGCCGCGTTGTTGTAAAGCGCGTCAAGCCGCCCGTTCGCCCGCGCCAAGGCCTCGTTGAAGCCCGCTTCGATCGAGGCCGGGTCGGAGAGATCGAGCGGAAAGGAGATCAGCCCCTCGGCGCGCAGCCGGGCGCAATCTTCCTCGCGCCGACAGGTGGCCAGCACCTTCCAGCCCGCCTTTTGCAGCCCATGCGCCGCGTCATAACCGATGCCCGAAGAGCAGCCGGTGATCAGGATCGTCTTCGCCATCGTCATCCCCCGTGTTTCGTTCCAGATAGGCGAAGCCCGGTCACGCGACAACGGCTTTGGCCGGTGTTTCTGCTGGACCGGGGGCCGGTCCCGAATTACACCGCGACCATGAGCAGCGACGACGAAACCCCGAATTCCGCAACCCATGCCGAACCGCTTTCGCGGGCGATCGGCGAGCGTTACCTGACCTATGCGCTCTCGACGATCATGCACCGGGCGCTGCCCGATGCGCGCGACGGGCTGAAGCCGGTGCACCGGCGCATCCTTTATGCGATGCGGGAGTTGAAGCTGACCTCGACCGGCGGCTTCCGGAAATCGGCGAAGATTTCGGGCGACGTGATGGGGAACTATCACCCGCATGGCGATGCCGCGATCTATGATGCGATGGCGCGGCTCGCGCAGGATTTCGCCATGCGCTACCCGCTGGTGGACGGGCAGGGCAACTACGGCAACATCGACGGCGACGGCCCGGCGGCAAGCCGCTATACCGAGGCGCGTCTGGCGTCGCCCGCCGAGGCGCTTCTGGAGGGTCTGGCCGAGGATTCGGTGGATTTCCGCCCGAACTATGACGGCACGCTGACCGAGCCCGTCGTGCTGCCCGCGGCCTTCCCGAACCTGCTGGCGAATGGCGCCTCGGGCATTGCCGTCGGCATGGCGACGAACGTGCCGCCGCACAACCTGGATGAACTTGTCGATGGCTGTCTGGCGATGATCGCCGATCCGGCGATCGAGGAGGCCCGGCTTGTCGATCTGATTCCCGGGCCGGATTTTCCGACCGGGGGCGTGATCGTCGAACCCAAGGCGAATATCCTTGAGGCCTATCGCACCGGGCGCGGCGC
Source organism: Rhodobacter capsulatus (assembly GCF_005144475.1). GTDB lineage: Bacteria > Pseudomonadota > Alphaproteobacteria > Rhodobacterales > Rhodobacteraceae > Rhodobacter > Rhodobacter capsulatus_C. Next base: position 15,763 of record NZ_SWJZ01000001.1, read on the forward strand.
GTTCCGGCTGCGGGCGCGCTGGGCGCTGGAGGATCTGGGGCGGGGGCAATGGCAGATCGTCGTCACCGAGATCCCCTATCAGGTGCAAAAGGCCAAGCTGATCGAGCGGCTGGCCGAGCTGATCGAGACGAAGAAGGTCCCCGCGCTGGCCGATGTGCGCGATGAGAGCGCCGAGGATGTGCGGATCGTGCTGGAACCGCGGGCGCGGACGGTCGAACCGGCGCAGCTGATGGGGATGCTGTTTCGCAATTCCGAGCTTGAGGTGCGCTTCAGCCTGAACATGAACGTGCTGATCGACGGGCGGGTGCCCAAGGTCTGCTCGTTGAAAGAGGTGCTGCGGGCGTTTCTGGATCACCGCCGCGAGGTTCTGTGTCGGCGGTCCCGGCACCGGCTGGAGAAGATCGCGAACCGGCTCGAGGTGCTCGAAGGCTATATCATCGCCTTTTTGAACCTGGATCGGGTGATCGAGATCATCCGCACCGAGGACGACCCGAAAGCGGCTTTGATGGCCGAGAACTGGGCGGCCGAGGCGGGGGCGGTCGTGCATCTGACCGAGGTGCAGGCCGAGGCGATCCTGAACATGCGGCTGCGCAGCTTGCGGCGGCTTGAGGAAATGGAGTTGCGCGCCGAGCGCGATGAGCTGCTGAAGGAACGCGCGGGGCTGGAGGCGCTTCTGGCGTCCGAGGTCGCGCAATGGGCGCAGATTTCCTCGGAGCTGGAGGATCTGCGCAAGACCTGGGGCAAGGCGACGAAGGTCGGCGCGCGGCGGACCGATTTCGCCGAGGCGGGCGAGGTCGAGGAAGTGCCGATCGAGGCGATGATCGAGCGCGAGCCGATCACCGTGATCCTGTCGAAGATGGGCTGGATGCGGGCGATGAAGGGGCATCAGCCGCTCGACGCCGAGGTGAAGTTCAAGGACGGCGACGGTCAGGCCTTTGCGCTCCATGCCGAGACGACGGACCGGATCGTGCTGATGGGCTCGAACGGGCGGGCCTGGACGCTTCTGGGCGCCAACCTGCCCGGCGGGCGCGGCATGGGCGAGCCGGTGCGGCTGATGCTCGAGATGCCGAACGAGGTCGAGGTGACCCATGTTCTGGTGCCGAAACCGGGTGAGAAATACCTGCTGGCCTCGTCGGAGGGCGATGGGTTCATCGCGCCCGCCGAGGAGCTGATCGCCTCGACCCGGACCGGCAAGCAGGTGCTGAACATGAGCGACGGCGTGCGCACGCGGGTGTGCCGGGCGGCTTCGGGCGATGCGGTGGCCTGTGTCGGCGAGAACCGCAAGCTCTTGGTCTTCCCGCTGGAGGAGCTGCCCGAGATGGCGCGGGGCAAGGGCGTGCGGCTGCAGAAGTTCAAGGATGGCGGGCTGTCGGATGCGATCACCTTCCGCCTGGCGGAGGGGCTGAGCTGGAAGGACCCGGCCGGGCGGACGCGGACCGAGGCGGATCTGTCGGAATGGCTGGGCAAGCGGGCGAGCGCCGGGCGGATGGCGCCACGCGGCTTCCCGCGCGACAACCGCTTCCCCTGACGGGGGTGGGCGCTTCCCCTGGCGAGGTTTCGGGCGCTGTCGCGCCCGACCCGCGCGGGGGCTCCGCCCCCGCACCCCCGGCGTATTTTGCCAAGGAAAAGCAAGGCGGCCCCCGGACGTGTCGTTTCGGGGACGGGCACCGCCGTGGCAAGCGGCCTTGCGCGAAGCGGGCTTGATTTTTCCCCGTTTCGGCAATAGGGAACGCGCCATATTCACTGGGCCGACGGCGGCCCCCGAACCAGAGGCGCCCGAAATGGCAAAGGCAAAGTTTGAACGGAACAAGCCGCACGTGAACATCGGCACGATCGGCCACGTGGACCACGGCAAGACGACGCTGAC
>NZ_SWJZ01000156.1:0-35695 GCF_005144475.1 Rhodobacter capsulatus
ACGAGCGCCCCAACATGGGCATCGGTGGCATTACACCCGCCCAGAAACTGAAGATGGCTGCCTGAAGTATACGTCTGTCCCCCGTTAAAATGGGGAGGATTACCCACTGATCTTGCACGCGGATCTTGTCTGTTTGTTGACCTATTGTTGACCTGCCTGATTGCGCAGCAAAAAGCCCCGCGGTTCGGAGGGGCGTAAGGCATTGATCTATCTAGATGATTTTGGTTGCGGGGGCAGGATCACAACACTGTTTTACACTCTCAAGGGCACTCAACATCCGGAAGGTGGAAAAAGCAGCATAACCGTTCCCGCAAGTATTCTATACCTAGACTCGCAGCCGACAAAGGCAACTCCATGGCAGCTGAAACCCTGCCCGAGATCGAGGCGGTGATGGTGCGCAGGTTCAAAGAACAGATCGCCGCGCAGGCGGGGGACATCAGACTTTGATCTTCTCGATCAGCGTGACCCCCGGCAGCCCCTTGAAATGCGCGTCGCAGGTCAGAAGGCTCGCCCCCGCCACACGCGCGGTCGCGAAGACGATCGCATCCGCCGTGGCGAGCTTGTGGGCGCGACACGCCTCGGCTGCGGCAAGGGCCGTTTCGGTGTCGAGCGGCGCAAGCTGGCAGACCTGCGTGAAGGCGATCACCTGATCGGCCTTGTCCTCGCCCACCTCGCGTGTGAGCCATTTCGCAAGCTCAAGCTGCACGATCGTCGGCACCAACCAGTCCTGCTGCTCGGGCAGATGCTCTGCCACCTTGTCACCGGTGGCAGAGCCGATCAGCCATTCGATCCAAGCGGAAGTGTCGACGAGCACCATCAGAAGCGGTCTGCCCGGTCACGGTAATCGGTGGCGGACGCCCCGCGCGCGAGGCCTTTCAATGCGTCGCGCTTTGGGACCGGTACCAGCAGCACCCCCTTGCCCTTGGGGATAAAGGCGAAGGTGAGCCCGGCATCCCAGTTCTGCGCCGCCCGGATCGCCTTCGGGATCGAGATCTGGAACTTCGAGGACAGGGTTGCGGTCTCGGACATGGTCATACCTCAGACTGATCGATAGCCAAAACGTAAGACAATCCCGCCCGAATTTCAAGGAGCCTCACAATGGCTGAAAAACGCGTGTCTGTCCGCCTCGTGGCGGAGGGCGGGCGCCAGGTGCGCGCCGAGCTGGAAGGGATCGGCGAGGCCGGGGCCCATGGCGTCGGGCGGGACCGAGTAGCAAAAATTCCGAGGTTCATCCCCGCGTGGGCGGGGAACAGGCATCTGTCTCCCCTCTCATGGGCTTCAACGTCGGTTCATCCCCGCGTGGGCGGGGAACAGCGGGCCAGCTCGACATTCCCGCGCCGCACGGCCGGTTCATCCCCGCGTGGGCGGGGAACAGCCGCCCTGCAGCGCCCATGTGATGGCGGTGTGCGGTTCATCCCCGCGTGGGCGGGGAACAGATGTGGTGCTGATCGAGATCACCCATCCGGATCGGTTCATCCCCGCGTGGGCGGGGAACAGGAACAGCGCCTCAGCCATGCTATCGCGGTCGTCGGTTCATCCCCGCGTGGGCGGGGAACAGGCACCCCAGGGCTGCGACGGCAGCAGGGTCAGCGGTTCATCCCCGCGTGGGCGGGGAACAGGCTCCTCGGTCACGACAAAGCGCAGCACTGCGCGGTTCATCCCCGCGTGGGCGGGGAACAGGACCCGTTTGGCGCCGCACAGGGCTACATCGGCGGTTCATCCCCGCGTGGGCGGGGAACAGCAGCTCGTCGCAGATCAGCGACCAGACAAACCCGGTTCATCCCCGCGTGGGCGGGGAACAGTTCTGGGCTTCGGCCTGCTGGTCGAGGTGTCGCGGTTCATCCCCGCGTGGGCGGGGAACAGGCCCTGATCGCGGAGGCGCGCCGGGGATGAAGCGGTTCATCCCCGCGTGGGCGGGGAACAGACCGGCTGCACCGACCGCGGAATGGTCGTCGCCGGTTCATCCCCGCGTGGGCGGGGAACAGCAGGCGCCCCATCGTGCCGCAGATGTTGCGCACGGTTCATCCCCGCGTGGGCGGGGAACAGACGGGCAGCACATTCCGCCCGGTCTGCGCCAGCGGTTCATCCCCGCGTGGGCGGGGAACAGCGGGTTGGCGTGGTGCTCCGTGGTTCCGTATTCGGTTCATCCCCGCGTGGGCGGGGAACAGCCATCGCCGATCTTGATCAGGAGCAGACGCCCCGGTTCATCCCCGCGTGGGCGGGGAACAGGTATTGGAAATTGTCAGCCATGGTGGATCCTCACGGTTCATCCCCGCGTGGGCGGGGAACAGTGCGCTACCAGTCGGACACCACAACGCCCACCCGGTTCATCCCCGCGTGGGCGGGGAACAGTCGCGTCCTGTCGGCCGGAGTGGGCACAGTGACGGTTCATCCCCGCGTGGGCGGGGAACAGGCGCGGCAGTTCGATCTGCTGCACGACGCGACCGGTTCATCCCCGCGTGGGCGGGGAACAGGGCGACAGTGGCGCAATAGGCGCGCTGATCGCTGGTTCATCCCCGCGTGGGCGGGGAACAGCTCGGGCGGATCTGCCTATGATATCGCCACGCCGGTTCATCCCCGCGTGGGCGGGGAACAGCGTGGCGTCAAACTCGTATTCCTCGACCTCGACGGTTCATCCCCGCGTGGGCGGGGAACAGGTCTGGGACCCGGACGCCTGCCCGGAGGAAATCGGTTCATCCCCGCGTGGGCGGGGAACAGGTGTCCATGCCGGTTCAGGGCGAGGGCGACGCCGGTTCATCCCCGCGTGGGCGGGGAACAGAGGATCTTCAGGGCCTGCAGGCAGGGTTTAAGCGGTTCATCCCCGCGTGGGCGGGGAACAGCGAGTAATTTTACATTCTCCGGTGTGAAATGTCGGTTCATCCCCGCGTGGGCGGGGAACAGGCGTTGAACGCCGCCGCCGAAGTGCCGATGGCCGGTTCATCCCCGCGTGGGCGGGGAACAGGCCGGCCTGGCCGCGACGGCCGAGGGCGGGACCGGTTCATCCCCGCGTGGGCGGGGAACAGGCTATTTCAAGGATGAAGTCAACGAGGCGCGGCGGTTCATCCCCGCGTGGGCGGGGAACAGGTCTTGTCCTCGTCATCGATCACGATGAAGACCGGTTCATCCCCGCGTGGGCGGGGAACAGGTTCACCGATCCGAACATGTCGCTGTCCGCGTCGGTTCATCCCCGCGTGGGCGGGGAACAGTAGGCTTCCTGACATTTCGGATGCGCGATCAGCGGTTCATCCCCGCGTGGGCGGGGAACAGTTCTTGGCCGCGGCCACGATGGGGCTTTCCTTCGGTTCATCCCCGCGTGGGCGGGGAACAGTTACAGGGTTAGTGTGCAAAATTTGCACACGGCGGTTCATCCCCGCGTGGGCGGGGAACAGCACCTCCCCAACCAGCTGCGGGGCGGTGTCGCCGGTTCATCCCCGCGTGGGCGGGGAACAGGCGGTTGGGTCAGGGCAGCCATTGCCGTTGTCCGGTTCATCCCCGCGTGGGCGGGGAACAGTCCGGAAGCGCCTCATAGGGGTTGCCATCGACCGGTTCATCCCCGCGTGGGCGGGGAACAGCAGGAACGCACGCGCCATCGCAAGCGGGGCCCCGGTTCATCCCCGCGTGGGCGGGGAACAGTGCCGCAAGTAAAAATGCCGAAGAAGCTAGATCGGTTCATCCCCGCGTGGGCGGGGAACAGTTGTTCGGGCTGGCGCTCGGTTTCCGGCTCATCGGTTCATCCCCGCGTGGGCGGGGAACAGGACGCGCCGCCCGATCAGGTCGAACTCGATCCCGGTTCATCCCCGCGTGGGCGGGGAACAGGCCGCCGACGTAGTTGGTCACGGCGTCTCCCACGGTTCATCCCCGCGTGGGCGGGGAACAGTACCAGAGGCCTCGTCGAGGTCGTTGCGGCGGCGGTTCATCCCCGCGTGGGCGGGGAACAGGAACGCGCTGAAAGCGGCGCGCAGCTCGGAAACGGTTCATCCCCGCGTGGGCGGGGAACAGCGCCACGGTGTTCGGAAACTCCCGCGTGTCGACGGTTCATCCCCGCGTGGGCGGGGAACAGGCCGGAATCGGCCGGGTCCGCGACCGTGACCTCGGTTCATCCCCGCGTGGGCGGGGAACAGTCTTCCTGCAGACCATTGATCCACCAAGATTTTCACAATGTCAAAGAGCGCACCGAATTCTTGCGAGATTTTCGCCTTGGATCGGCCTCACCTGTCCGGCTTGAAGCTCACCAGTTTCAAACCGTCGAAATCCACCGGCATCCTGCGGTTCCGGCCGGCGGTGCGGAAGTCGTAGCCCTGATCGGTGGGTGCCTTCCAAACCATCACCGCGTCGCCCGCCTCGAGCCCCGCCAGCACCTGTTCCCAGATCATCTCGCGGGTTTTGGCGGAATAGTCGCCGACATAGACGCCCGCGCGGACCTCGACCAGCCAGGCGGCCAGCCGTCCGCGCAGCCGGGGAGGCGCGTTCGAGATCACCACGACGATCATCCGCGATGCCCCGCGTCGCCCGACTGGCCCTCATCAAAGGCCACGGGCATCGCTTCGGGGGGCGGCTCCGGGCGGGGCATCTCGCCCGCGCTCAGAACCTCTTCGATGGCAGGGATGATCCGACCCAGAAGCCCGCTGCGGCGGAAGGCATCGCGGCAGGCCAGCCGCACGGCACGGTCAGGCGACATCTCAAGCTTGCCCTTGGCCGCCTGCCCGGCAATGCGGAAGGCCTCGGGGACCACGGTTTCCAGCTTGAACAGATCCGCGATGTCATAGACGAAGGAAAGCGGCTTGCCCGAATGCAGAAAGCCGATCGCCGGGGCGTAGCCTGCGGCCAGAACAGCCGCCTCGGAGAGCCCGTGCAGACAGGCGGTGGCGGCGGAGAGGCAACGGTTCGCCGTGTCGCCCGCCTCCCAGTCGGCGGGGTCGTATTTGCGACGTTTCCAGTCGACACCATGCTGTTGCGCCAGCATCGCATAGGTTTCGCGCACACGAACCCCCTCGATGCCGCGCAGCTGATCGATCGAGCGGCGGGTGGGGGCATCCTCGCCAAAGCGCATCGCGAACATCTTGCGCACGACGCGCAACCGAGCCGCATCATCAAGCGCGATGCGCGCCTGCCAGAGCAGCCGATCCGCCCGCGCCCCGCCGGGCTGGCCAGCGGAATAAAGCCGCACGCCGCCCTCGCCCACCCAGGTGATCAAGGTGCCGACCCGGGCGGCCAGTGCGACGGCGGCATGGCTGATCCGCGCCCCCGGTTCCAGCATGATACCGGCAAGGCCGCCCACCGGGATCTGGGTGCGGGTGCCATCGGCGTTGACGGCGACAAAGGCACCGTCGAGCACGTCAAGCTTCGCATGTTCGACAAAGACCAGCGAGGCGCGGTCCTTGAGCGGGATCGGTTTGGGCGGCGCAAGGCCCGGCAGCGCAGAGGGGGCAGGACCGCCCTGCCCCTCCGCGTCGTCGCCCGCGCCGCTCATTCCCCCCGCCGGATCAACATCAGCCCGCAGCCAAAGGCCTTGGCGCGGCCGAACCCCTGCGCCAGCTGCGCCAGAAAGGCCGCCGGATCGGAAACCTCGATCTGCCCGCTCAGATCGAGGATGCCGAATTGCGGCTGTCCCTTGCGCGGGCCGCGATGGCCGGGCAACACCTCGGCCGAGTAATCCTCGGCCGTGGCATGGATCAGCCGGAACCCGGCTTTTTCCCCCTGCCGCGCGAGCCAGGCGGCGCCCTCGCGTTGCGCAATCTCCATGCGCTCCGCCGCCCGGGCCTCGCCTGGCAAGCCGTGCAGCGCATCCATCACCACATCGACCCGCGCGCCGCCGCGCTTCATCCGCGTGGCATTGGCACGCAGCTGGATCACCAGCCGATCCCCTGCCACCAGCGTCGGCGCAAACTCTTTCACCTGATGAGGGTCAAACAGATCGGTCTGCAGCGGCGGGCGGGCCGAGAGGGCCAGGAACACGCCCTCGCCCGCCTCGCGCCACAGAAAATCGCGCTTGCGCTCGGGGCCGTCGGAAAAGATCGACCAGAGCAGATTGTGCGCGGCCGAGCGGCGGTGCCCGGCCTCGCTGGGCAGCAGGAGCGGGGCCAGCGCCTGGGCGGCGGGGGACCGCGCCAGCCGGATGCGCGAAAGATAAAGGCTCATGCCAGCCCCCCAAGCGCGATCTCGACCGGACGGCGGGCGATGGTGCGGGGGGCGAAGTGCCACAGCGCCCGGTCGACGGGGCGGTCGTGGACGATCTCGCCCTGATCTGCGTCGACGATCAGCGTGCGGGCGATCACGCCACCGCGCGCCGCCAGCCAGGGCGGCGGGGTCAGCTGCGCCAGCGCGGCCTCGGGCGTTGCGGCGGTGACGATCTTCGCGCCGGGCGGGGCTGAGAGCGGGCAGGATTTGCGCCCGAGGTAAAGCGTGAAACGCGGGGTGGTCAGCGCCGCTTGCAATGCGTCAAGCCCCGCGCCGGTGACGGCCACGCCGTAAAACACCCCCGCGCGATAGTCGCGCAGGGTGATCGTCGTGGTGGTGCGCCCGCGCGCCTCGCGCAGCGCCTCGGGGCGGGAATTCGGGCGTTTCGCCGCCGCCGAGGGCACGGTCTCGATGGTGTGATAGTCGCGCAAGGGGGCGCCCGCGTCGAAGATCGCAACCGAGACGCCCAGCGCATCAAGCGCGGAAAAGTCGCCCTCGCGCCGGATGCCGAGTGCTGCCCCCAGAAACCCGAGGATGGCCGAGCGGGCGGGCCAGATCAGCGAGCCACGCCGCTCGTGCCCGGCCAGCTCGCCCATTGCGGCAAGGCTGGCCGAAAGGCCAAAGATCAGAACGGGTTGCATCACGCCCCCCGGACCGCTTCGGTGGCAAAGCGCACGATCTCGGACAGCGTGCCCGCGCCCGCCAGCGTATCAAGCGTGCAGAATTCCTCGGGCAGGCCGTCGAAATAGCAGCTGTCGATCTTCGCGGCGGTGCCCTCCAACGCCTTGACCGAGGCCGATTGCAGGTCGTTCGACTTGAACTCCTTCAACTGCCGGTCAACCGGGGTGAAGAAGGCCCCCGACAGATCGCGCGGCGTGCGGTGACCGCGTTCGGCGCGAATGTGAAACGCCATCGGGTGATGGGCAAAACTGTTTTGCTTGCCGCGCGGCGTCGTCTGCGCCAGCGCCCGGGTCAGCGCCGCGATCCCCTTTTCGGCCAAGGCGCGGTCGCCCGCAAGGTTCTCGATCAGCAGGTCGCAATCGATGCAGACGTAAAGGTAATAGATGCCCGAGCCGAAGGCCGTCTCGCCCAGATGCCCCGCGCCGGTATCCTCGGCCTTGTTGAGATCATCGACGGCGGAATACCAGTCCTCCTCGGCCTGCGCGGCATGGGTGGTGATCGCATGGCCGACCTGCACCGCCGCATCGCGGTTGAAATCGGGATCATCGGCCAGCATCCGCCCGAACATCGCAATGTCGATGGCGCCATCGGCGCGGCGCAGCACGGTTTTCTTCAGCTCCTTGTCGGCGGGCAGCGGCTCTCCCGCGACGATCCTTTCGGCCAGATCCTCGGCCAACCGCCGCTCCTCGGGCGAGATGAAGGCCAGCGTCGTGCCCTTCTTGCCGCCCTCTTTCTTGTCCTCGAGCTTGCCAAAGATCACCGCCACCTTGTCGGCGGCGTCATTCGCGGCCTTGTCCGAGGCGCCCTTGCCGATCAGATGCCTGACCAGCCCCTCGTGCAGAAGCTTGGTCCGCTTGCCCATGTGATCGGCCAGATCCTGCGCGAAAAAGCTGCTCTCGCGCAGCGCCCGTTTCAAGGATTGCGACGAAAGCCGCAGCCGGGGCACGCCCCCCACCATCGCCTGTTTCGGGCGGCCCTGATCGTCGCGGTTCGGGTTCGAGGGGCCGTAGCTGGTCAGCAGGTGAAATTGCACGAAGGTGGTCATTGGACTTTCTCCTCAAGACTTTGAACAGGCGCCTCGGCGCCGAAATAATCGAAGCACCAGCGCGGCCGGGCGGCCTCCCAGTGCAGGATGTCGGTGGCCAGCGCTGCGACGTTGCAACGACGGTCCGCCATCGACAAGGCCCGGCGCAAAAGGTCGGTCAGCTCCACCCCCTCGGCCCGGATCAGGCGCTGGAACCGCAGCGGGGAAAGCACCGGCTCTGCCCCGCCCAGCCGCCGCGCCAACCGCTCGGGAACATGCTCGCGGACCTCGGCGAGCAGGACCGCCAGTTGCACCAGACGATCCGCCTGCGCCGGGCCAAGGCTCAGCCCCCGCGCCAGATCCTGCACCGCCGGTTCACACAGAACCGCGAGCGGTGCCGCGCGGCGCAACCGCGCCGACAGTGCCTTGGCCGAGGGCATCTCGCGCGGCGCGATGTTGCGCGTCCACCAGCCCAGCGCCACCGCGCCCGGCCCTTTCGGTTCGTCACTCATGCCGCTTTTCCTTTCTTCTTCTCGGGCAGGGGGAGGTTCAATGCATCGAAGATCGCCTTGCCCTGCTTGCCGTAACCGGCAAAGGCGAGACCCAGAAACTTCCACTGCTCGAAGATCTCCTGCATCCGGTCGGTCTCGCGCGTCTCGATTCCCGCGAAGGCGAGCTTTTCAAACTGCCCCATCGCCTGAGTGCGCAGATCAGCCAGCCAGTTCGCCGCCGGATCGCCACCGGCCCGGATCATGTCGAGATGCGTCAGAAACCGGGCCTCGGTCTGGGCAAAGAAGGTCTCGCGTTCCGCCTCGCGCGCCTCGCCCGCCGCCAGCACGGGCTCCAACGCCCCGCGCAAGGCCAGTGCCGCCGCCTCGGCCGCCTCGATCAGCGCGGCTAGGCGCATCCAGCCTTCGTCGACAAGATCAAGCACCGGCTGCACCGACAGGATGAAATCGCGCGGCTTCATGTTGTCCATCGCCCAGCCCGCGACAATCACCGACCCGCCCCCCTGCCGCCCGTTCCAGTCGCGCAAGCAAAGCGCCAGTTCCGACAGATCGTCCTTTTTCTGTTCGGCAATGATGCCAAGCCAGTTGCGATAGCCGAACCGCCCCGCGCGGGGGTGCTTGGGCAGCCATTCCGTGCCCGGTTTCATCCGGTAATAGGGGCTGAGCGGGTGCTTCCAAAGCGCGTAATTCGTCCCATGCTTGCGTTGGATTACCCCGCTCACCCGGTCGCCTTCGGCCACCAGCCGCAAGCGGCGCGGCTGGCCAAAGAACGCCTCGGGGGCAAACAACGCGCCCTCGGGCGGCAGGCTCTGCTGGCCAGTGTCAGAAACGCGGGTGGGCCGCATCCAGGGCAGATCCTCGGCCCGGCCGGGCTGACCGCAAGGCACATTGGCCCAGATCAGATCCCACAGGCTGCCCTGCCCCTCGCGCGGATCGAGAAGCGTCACCAAGGGCCCGCCGCCGCGCATCGAGGTGCGGATGCCCGCGCCCCCCGCCGGGGCGAAATCCTGCAACGTGTAAAGCGCCATCGCCGCCATGGGCAGATCAAGGCTGTCGTAACGGTCGCGGTGCATCATCACGTCGGAATTCTTGCCCACGGCACTTTCGCCCGCGCTGTCGATGAACAGCGTGTCGACCGGACGCGCGGCGCCCTCGAGCGGGGCGAAATCCTGCAAGAAGCACGGCCCCTCGCCCAGCAGGTTGAACGCCGGGGCAAAGGCGGCCAGCCTCTCGCGCAGCCGCGCGGGATCAGCGGACCGACGGCGCTTCCAGTCAGTCACATCGGCGGGCGGATCGGCCAGAAAGACCAGCCCGATCAGCAGCTCGAGGCAGGCAATATCGAAATCGGGGCGGTGCCAATCGGGCGCGACGATCTCGGGCAAGGCCATCTGCCAGGGCGTAATGGTGCGCCGCGACCCATCGCGACACCGCACCGCAATCCATGGGTCTTCAATCAAGTTGAGCGTCATTCACACCTCCGCTCAGAACAACTGCGGGCAGTGAAGCACCCGCAACAACACCCGTAAAGAGGGTTAATTTCATGGGGTGTCAGGAAGTGACGCCCTCAAAGACAAGCCCGCAGTAACGGTCATACCGCAAGCCCGCGCAGATCGTGCCGTCGTCACTCACCGGGCAGAGCCGGACCTCGGCGCGTTTCCACTCGGGCCAGTCGCGGGTGACAGCGACGATCTGCGGCAAGGTCTGATCGGGCAAGGGCAGCGCATCCAGCCGCGCCGCGCGGGCCGAAACCTCGGAGAGCGCCCAGGCCTCGGCTGGGGACAGATCGGCGCCCTCGGCCCAAGGGACCAGCCCCGCAGCCGTCTGCCGCGCCAGAACAAGGGTGCGGGTCGGACCGCCCAACCGGGTCGGATAGCTGGTGTCGGGGCTGCCGCCGCCGCCGTCGCGGTAGCCGCGCGCCAGATCGACAAGGTTGTGAAGCGCCTGCGTCCGGGCCGCGGCAGCCTTGCCCAGAGCCTCGGTTTCGGCGCGGATCAGCGCCTCGGGCACCGCTTCGGCCTCTGGCCCATGCACCGCCTCGATCAGGGCGCGCAGGCCATGCGGCGCCTCGATCCGGCCCGCGGCAAACAGCACCTTTGCCGTGCGCCATTGATCGGCCAGATCATAGACCCAGGCCCCCCGCCCCAACGTGCCCCGCAGCCAGCGGTCATCGGTGACAACGGCAGAGTCGGGGGAAAGAACATGAAGCATCGGCGTGGCCACCGGGCGGTTGGCGGCCGGGCGTTCGCTCATGTGCCGCCAAAGCCTGCCTGCGCGCTGGATCAGCGCGGCGATCGGGGCAAGGTCCGAGATCATCACGTCGAAATCGAGATCGAGCGAGGATTCCAGCACCTGCGTGCCCACCAGCACGAAGCTCGCCCGCCCCTGCCCCGCCTTGCCAACCGTCGCCAGAACCTCGGCCTCGATCCGCTTGCGGTCACAAAGCGCGAAACGGGCGTGCAACAGCCGCGCCGGAATACCCCTTGCTCGCAGATCGGCCCAAGCCGCAATCGCCTCGTCGACCGAGTTGCGCACGAACACGCAGGCCGCACCCTGCCCCGCCAACGCGACCAGCTGCTCCACCGCAGCCTCGACCGTTTCGATCCGGGCAACCGTGACCGGCCCCTTGACCGGGCGCGGATCGGGGGCAAAGTCGCTGCGCGCCGCGCCCCCCGCCACCGTCAACGCCGGATAGGCCGGGCTGTCGTTCCTGCCGCCATAGATGGCCAACAACTTTTCGCGCAGCGAAAGCGGCAAGGTCGCCGTGAGCAGGATGGCAGAACCGCCAGACGCACGATGCATCTGCAACAGCCGCTCCAGTTCCTTGGCGATATAGGCCTCGCCCATCTCGTGGACCTCGTCGACGATCAGGATTTTCGACGAAAGGCCAAAGTGGCGCAAAGCCTGATGCTTGACCGGCAGCACCGCCATCAGCGCCTGATCGATCGTGCCCACGCCGACATCGGCCAAAAGCGCGCGGCGGCGGCTTTCGGCCAGCCAGTCGGTGCAGGAGGGCTCATCCTCGCCACCTGCGCCGCCCGAAACCAGATCGCGGAAATCGGCCGACAGCCCCGCCCGCCCATGCGCCAACGTCAACGTAGGCGTGGCAAAGATCTTGCCGACGATCTGCGCGGAACGGCGAAACATCGCATCCGCCGTCGCCATCGTGGGCAGGGCGACGTAAAGCCCCCGCCCCTTGCCTGCCTGCGCCATCCGCTGCGCGAGGATCAGCGCAGCCTCGGTCTTGCCCGCCCCGGTCTCGTCCTCGATCACCGCCAGCATCGGACCATCGGGCAGGGGCAGATCGGCGCAGGCGGCCTGCATCGGGCGCAGCGCGAAATCGAAAAGCGGGCCGGGTTGCGCCACGGTGCCGCCCAGCCCCGCCTCGGCCACCGCAATCGCCGCAACCCGCCGCGCCTGCGTCAGATACTCGGCCAGACCCGGTCCCGGCGCCTGTGCCGAAAACCAGCGGGTGTTCGAGCCGATCCAGTCCGCCGCGGCGCAAAGCCCGGGCAGCCACCACGACAGCCGCACTGCCTCGGCCAGATCGAGCCCCTCGAGCGACGCGCGGGGCCAAAGGTCGCAAAAGGCAGCGATCACCTCGGCGGCAGGGTCGGCACCCGAGCCGACATGACGCAGCGCCGACAGATAATCCCGTATCCGCGGAGGTTTCGGCAACGTCCCCAAGGCGAGGCTCGGCGGCTTGCCGTGATGCCCGGCAACGGCGGCGTAAAGTTGCAGCCGCAGATCCGGGTCGCCCCCGATCCGGCCTGCAAGACACGCATCGTTTTGGTGCAGAAGAACCTCGGTCAACTCCCAGTGGCGCGGACCCTGAGCCGGCGCCCCTGCCAGCATGGCGCGAAAGCTGTCGCTGATCTTGCCCAGATCGTGCAGCGCGACAAGCAGAACGAGCGCCTCGCAGAGCGGCGGGGCAAAGCCGAAGGGCGCGACCAACCGCTCGGCCACCGCCGCAACATCCAGCATGTGATAGACCGCAGGATGGGCGGGCAGGCCCGTCTCGGCGGGGCTTTTGCCGGGCCAGTCAAGAACACGCATCGCACCTCGCTTGCGAGCAGGCCGAACCCTGTTCGGCCCCGCCCGTCACAGATCACCACCTTCTTCCTTCTCCAGCAAGCCTTGCAGCAAGGCCATGCGGTCGGCGCGGAAATCCCCCGATTGCAGGCTCAGCCCCGCCATCGCGCGCACGAAGAACTGCCGAAAGCCTTCCCGGGTCTCGCACCAGGCAAGCAGCTTCACCCCCTGCGCCGGATGCACCAGCACCAGCGGCAGCACCCGCCGCGCAGTCGTGGTGCCCGAAAGGTCGGTATACTCGAAGCTGACAGGCTGACAGGCGCCGATCGCCCCGTGCAGCACCGCCAGATCCTGCGCATCGGCGCGGGCCGAAGCCTCGCCCGCCCAATAAGCGGCGGGACGCACGTCGAGCAGCTGATAGAGGCGGCCCAGAATCCCCGCCTCGGGGTCGGTCTCGGCCAGCCGCGACAGCGCCGCCCGGGCCGCAGCGGCCGTCACCGGATCGCCGCGATGCCCCGCCAGCGCAAGGCCGCGCAGCGCCGCATCGCGCAGATCAGGATCAAGCGCGGGCGCGGGGATGGGCGCCCCGACGCCAAGCCCGCTCGCGGCGGCCGCGCCCAAAAGGCGGCCCGCAAGTGCGCGGCGGGTCAGCCCCTGCGACGCGGCATGCTTGTCGAGATCCCCCATGACCAAGGCTCCTTTTGACACCGACCCCGAGGGAATCGCCTCGACAGATCGCAGGATCATTCCTAACGTCACAGGGTGTCAATTGCTGTCGGGGTGGTGATGTCCTTTGCCAAGGCCCAGGATCTGATCCGGCTCGCGCAGATGGCGGCGTCGCGGCGCACGGGGGTCAGCCTCGATGAGATCGTTGAGGAATTTGCGATTTCTCACCGCACCGCGCAACGGATGACGCAGGCGCTCGAGACCACCTTCGCCAATGTCGCCGCCGAGGATGGCGCGGATCGCAAGCGGCGCTGGCGGATCGACCCGGGCACGCTCGAGCGGCTGCAATTGCGCCCCGAAACCGCGATCGAGGCGCTGGATTATGCCGCGCGCGAGGCCGGGACAGAGGGGCGGCTGCGCCATGCCCAGGTGCTTTCGGACCTGCGCGAGGGGCTTTTGTCGCGGCTGTCGCGGCGCGATGCCGCCCGCGCCGAAGCCGATGCCGAAGCGGTGCTTTCGGCATTGGCCGAGGTGACCCGCCCCGGCCCGCGCGTCTCGATCCGGCCCGAAATCCTCGACGCGGTGACCGAGGCTTTGCGCGGCCCGTTCCGGCTGCGGGTGCGCTACAAATCCCACCACGCGCCCGAACGGGTGCTGGAACCGCATGGGGTGCTGCTTGGCCATCGCACTTATCTCGTGGCCCGCGACCCGGCCAAGGGCGATCTGATCCGCACCTTCCGGCTGGATCAGATCCTTTCGGCCGAGGTGCTTGACGAAAGTTTCGTAATGGACCTGGCATTCTCGATGGAGCGGTTCGCGACGCGCTCCTTCGGCGTCTGGCAGAACCCGGCGCAGTTCGGCCCGGTGGTCTGGCACTTTGCCCCGCACGCCGCCGAACGCGCGGCGGGGTTCCGCTTCCCCCCTCGCAGCGGCTGGAGCGGCAGGAAGACGGCAGCCTGATCGTGCGCTTCGAGGCGGCGGGATGGCTGGAAATGGCGTGGCACCTCTATCACTGGGGCGATGCGGTCGAGGTGCTGGAACCCGAGGGCCTGCGCGCGCTGGTCGAGGGCCACCGGCGCGGCGATTTCGGCTCGATGCCCTGAAGCTGGGAGAAACGGCGGTTGACCACCGCAATACCATCTGCGGTCCTGTCGCGCGAAGGCCCGAAGGCGCCCCGAACCAAGGGCCCGAGCAAGGGAATTACGCCTCGTTTCCCGCTGTTCGACGTCGGGGGATCATGTCCGACCGGCCTCGGCCTGCCCCTTCCGCCAGACCGAATTCGCATTTGCTGAAACGCAATAGCCCTCGCACGCCCGACGGCGTTCGGGAAAAGGGGATCGGGTTGATCGGCGGGCCTGAGGGGGGCCGCGCGCGGAGTGAGATCTTGGAGTCTTCGGTGGTGCCCTTGCCGTGATGCAGGTCGAATGGGTCGGACCACAGAATGCGCAACCGATCCGGAGCATCCTGAACAGCGTCAGATCCGGCACGGAACCGGAAGCGTCCCTGCCGGCATTGTCCTCTGAAGCGGTTGCGGATGGATCGCATGGCGACAGCTGATCCGGAGCGCCAGCGTGGACAGGAGCCTCCGACGCGCACTCCGGATCGGCCGTGCCCCCCGGCAAGAACGTCACGGCACGAATATCATCGAACAGACGCGCGGCGATGTCCTCGCCATCAGTTTTTTCGGTCGCGGATCGCGCGGGCTGATCACCAACACCGGCAACAGCCCGCCAGCGATCGACGAGGTGAATATCTGTAAACAAGTCGCTCTGTTCGTCGTGCATGACGGGCTCCCGGGCTCTCTGCCAACATCGTCCGGCGACCGACAGAAAAACTCAAACAGACCGACAAAGATTCTTGGCCCTTCAATTAAGAAAATTGGCTTCTGGTGCGCCGCCGCTGTGGAAAACCTCGAAATCCGGCCTGTCCGACGGCCGATCATGATATACTCGCAAGAGATCATCTCTCTGAAAATACATGAAATTCTTGTCCCGGAGAGAGACATGCCCAATTCGACCCAAGCCCAACGCAAACCCGCTGGAAAACCGAAGTTGGGCGATTATTTCACTGTCGACTTGCTGACGATTGAGGCGCTGATCGCGCGAGGAATGACCCCCACCGAACTCCTCGCCTACCTCGTCCTTGGCGCCGGAACAGATGAAGGCAACACCGTCACCCGCTCCGGCAGGCTGGCAATCTCGCGCACCCTTGCCTGCAGCAGATATGAAGCCGGCCAGATCGTCGAGCGCCTGATCGCGCTTGGCGCGGTGGTCTCGTTCGAGGACGACCTTGAGGACCGCCGCGACCCTACGGCTGCGCGGTTCCGGCTGCTGCGCCTAGAGGGCGAAAGCACGCCCGCGGTCACCGCGATCCTCCCGAACCGGCTGCTGCGAGATGGGGCCAGCACGTCGGCGCTGACGGTCGCGGCTCGGGTCGGAGGCGCGGGCGCGCTGAGGGCGCTGATCGAGATTGCCCGCATGCCCGCCGGTACAGTGGAACCCGAGATGATCGGCACCCTGTCAACCCCGACCCTTCGGCGGTTCGGAAGCACTCACATCGCGCGGTTCGATCTTTTTCCGATGGAAGGCCAACCGATCCATCACCCGATCCGGTTTTCACAGTTCGGTTCGGAAATCGCCCTGCTTTCCGGGACTGGCCTGATCGTGCATGATCTCTGGACAACCGTTGCCGATCCCGATGGCGGAACGCCAGCCCTGTTGCACCCGATCGGCAGCCTGTTGCGCGGGATGCCCGCAGGCTCAGGCGTGATGACCCGATACCGGTTGCTGGCTTGGGCTCTTCATCGGCTTTCTGGATTGGAACCGGGGACGATTTCGCAGGCGGAACTGATGGCGGAATGGCGGCAGGAGGAGGCCGTGATCGCGGTGCTGCCGCTCGGATGGCCTACGACCACGGTGGTGGCAGTGCCACGCCTTGCCCTGCGCCCCGACGATGCCGCGACCCGCGCGAGGGCCCACTCCGATGCCCTCGCGACGCAGGCGGCCACACAGGGCGTGGCCGATATCGTGGAACGCCATCTTCCGCGCGCATTGCCCATCGTCCGCGACCTGCTTCGCGCCCTTGACCCCTGAGAAACGGCGATTTCGGTATATCAAGACTGATCAAGCTTTCTTCAAGAAAGGACAAGAAAGGGCAAAGGGGTCAAGCAAGGCCAAGCACCCTCGCGGGGGATCGTTCTTTCTGTCCTGCGGGCGGCGGGACGCACACCGGACGATCCTCCGAGCCGATGGTATCGGCCGCTTGCAAGCCCGCCCGCCGCATGTTTACCTC
The DNA here is from genome assembly GCF_005144475.1 of Rhodobacter capsulatus. Lineage (GTDB taxonomy): Bacteria > Pseudomonadota > Alphaproteobacteria > Rhodobacterales > Rhodobacteraceae > Rhodobacter > Rhodobacter capsulatus_C. Next base: position 16,378 of record NZ_SWJZ01000156.1, read on the forward strand.
GTCCCAAGGGATCGCGCGGGGGAGCAGGCGATGGGGGAAGCGGTCTGTCTTTCAGCGACGCAACGGGAGGCGCGGCGCGGGCTCATCGTGGTCGGATTCGATTCCGCCTGGATGGACAACCCCAAAGCCCCCGGTGCGATCTGCGCCATCCGCTTCGACGAGGCCGCCGTGCCGCAATTCGTGCAGCCGTTGCTCGTGGGGTTCGACGGTGCCCTCGCCTTCATCGCAGCCGAAAGGCAAGGGCATCGGCTTTGCCTTGTCGCCCTCGATCAGCCCTCGATCGTGCCGAATGACACCGGCTGCCGCCCGGCCGAGCGGGTCGCCGCCTCGGTGATGTCCTTCATCGGCGGCGGCGTGCAGCCGGCCAATCGCTCGAAAGCGGCGATGTTCGGCGATGCGGCCCCGGTCTGGCGGTTTCTCAAGGCTTTGGGCGCGGTGCAGGACCCGATGGCCCTGCCCGCGGTCGAGGCGGGGCTGTTCCTGATCGAGGTCTTTCCCGCCCTCGCCCTGCCCGGTTTCGAGCCCGCCTTCGCCACCCGTCTTGGCGCGCCGAAATACAATCCGGGCCATCGGCGGCGCTTCCGGATCGCCGATTGGCGGGCGGTTTGCGCCACGCTCACACGGGTGGCGGCGGGCTTGGGCATTGCGCCGATGGTCGCCTGGGCCGAGGCGATGGGCGCCCTCGAGACGCCGAGGAAAGCCGATCAGGACCGCCTCGATGCCGCGATCTGCGCGCTCGTCGGGCTGATCTGGCGCGACGGCGGCTGGCCCGCGGCTATGATCGGCGATCCGCGGCAGGGTTTCATCGTGACGCCGGTGTCCGAGCCGACGGGGGCAAGGCTGGAGCGGGCCGCGCGGGAGCGGCAGGTGCCGTTCGAACTGCGACCGGCTTCGGAAGGCTGACGCGAACGCCCCCGCTGTGGCTTCCTGCCCTCGGGGCTTTCCTATGTGGCCCTGCGCCGCGAGGAGGCGCCGAAAAAGGCGCGTGCTTTTTGCGACTGGATCGGCCGCGAGGCGGCGGTCTGAGGGCGAAACTCGTGCCAAGCTTGACCGCCGCAAGACCCGGCCCATGTCTCAACCGATCCCCTTTGGCAATACGAGGCCCGGCATGGCACCTTCTCTGACGGTCTGGTTCGACAGCGGCTGTCCGCTCTGCCAACGCGAAATCGCGCTGATGCGGCGGCTCGACCGGCGCGGGGCGATCCGCTTCGTCGATCTGCGCAGCATTGACGTCCCCTGCCCGATCGACCGCGCCGAGTTGCTCGCCCGCTTTCACGCCGAGGAAAACGGCCGCCTGCTTTCGGGCGCGGCGGCCTTTGGCGCGATGTGGCGGGCGGTTCCGATCCTGCGCCCGCTTGGGCTTCTGGCCGGATGGCCGCCCCTCGCCCCGGCGTTCGAGGCCGCCTATCGCCGCTTCCTGCGCCTGCGCCCCCGGCTGCAGAAGCTGTTCCGGTGACGCCCGGCTTTCGGCGCGCGTAGGGATGTCCTATGGCTTGGGAAAACAGGTCAGGACAGATCATGCGCCCCGCCCTCCTCGCCCTGCTGATCGCCGCCGGCTGCGCCTCTGGCAACGGCGCCGTGGTCAAGGGGGCCGGGCCTGACGATCTTCTGAAACTGCGCGACGGCCCGGGCCTCGATCACAAGATCATCATAGGCCTGCCCGATGGCACCCGCCTCACCCGCGGCGCCTGTGTGACACGGGCGGGCAAAGTCTGGTGCCGGGTCTCCCTCACCGACAGGCCAAACGTCTCGGGCTATGTCGCGGCCGAGTATCTGGCGCATCGCTGACAGGGGGGCGAGCCCCGAACCGCAGATAGCCCGTCTTGGCGCAGTCATCCGAAGCTGCTGCTGATGCATGTCACAGCGAGAGGCCTGTGCAGGTCATTCCGACACCTTGTGCGGGCGCTGCGCGAAACTTCGCCCCGTCGCAGAGGACGGGGAGCCGACTGTGAGGTCGCGGCATTGCACACGCAGAAACCGGCGATAGCCGCCGTTCGCTGGCTTCATGGGGAACGCCGCACTGCGCAGTTTGCGGACACTGACGCTGGGAATGCGCGCCTTACGTTATCGACATTCCCGGCCTGGAAACGCTGGTCGGGACTACGCCATCGCCGCAGCGCGGCTTCCCCGAAGCGGCCGCCGATCACGTCGCACATAAAATACGAGCCAGATGTCAGCTGGGCGGCGAGATCTTCTCTCAGCCTTGAGAACTGACATCACCTCTGCAGAGGTCGCGAACCAAGGTCCTCGAAGAACCGCAGGAGGTAACCGTCCGGGTCAGCCACAACGAACTGTCGGTTCCCGACCTCTTCACAATCGACGCGATACCACCTGTCCTCGACAGGCAGGAAAAGAGGGTGCTTGATGCTGGCGAGAGCCTCGACGAGCGGCGCGATCGAGGGCACACGGATCTGAACATTCAACCCCTTTCCAAAGGGATAGTCGGCAGGCAGATGACCCGCATCGAAGGTGCGGCCTCGTCCGATCTGGTCGATCATCACCTCCGCCTCCCCAAGGCGAAGATAACAAAACCCTTCCTCCGCGCGCTCATAGACGCAGTCGAAACCGAGCACGTCACAGTAAAACCACTTCGACTTATGCCAGTCGGAGACGGCGAACTCGGGGACCAGCGCGTTGTTCAATCTTTATCCCTGCGGATTTGATGACCTGTCTTTATCAAAGCGAACTGCGGGCGACAGCGCGTTCGCGCCACGTTACAGCGCGAGATAGGATGATGCCAATGTCGCGGCATGCGTGTTTGGTCAATGATGTCCTGTCAGCCTAAATTTTTCCTTTTTACACTCCATATTTTTCCTTTCGTCAGGCAGCATCTGGCCTTTCAGGGAAAACGGGCGGAAATGCTCCGATTGGGCGGGTGAAACGGCTCGATACGAGGTGACGGTGTGTCTCCAGCCACCTTCCAGGCTCTCTCGACGTAATCCTCCAATGCGGCCACCCAAGCGCGACACAGCGAGTGAGAGAGCAGCGTTCACCACCGATCATGTGGAGCGCAGCTAGACTCTTGGCACCGACGTGACGGGCGGTTTGGCGACGGTGAGGTTGCAGCATCGCACCCGCGGCAATCAGTGATAGCCGCCGCTCATGCGCGCCATGGCGAACTGCGCACTGCGGAGATAGCGGGCTCAGAGGTTGTGGCATCCGTTGGCGAGACCTCAAGACCTTTGGACTGTTCCCGCCATTCGCATCCACCTGGGCCATTCCTCGAAGAAGACCTCGAGGGCGCCGCCCGTACCCGCACGTACTTCCGCAGCGGTCGGCCTCGCGCCAGACCGACCCGGTCGATAACCAGTTTGGGGGAATGACCGTGGACGACCGGGAGGGGGACGAAGAAACGCCGATGGCAGCGGCAGGCGGGCAGACTCGGCAGGTGGCGCAGGGGGGGCCAAGATTACCCGCATCCGGGTGCTCAAGGCGGATGTCGCGGCACAGATGGCGGCGCTTCCCCGTGCGGCCGATGCCGATGCACGGCTGGTGGCGCGGATGATCGCGCTGCTGGAAGAGGCGATGGAGATCGCCCGCAGCCGCAGCGGCGCCGAGGGGCAGGCGATGATCGACACGCTTGCGGTCGATATCTTTCGTGTGATTTCGAACAACCCGACGCCGGGGGCGGCCGAGGTGGAGGCCCGGGGCCGTCGCGCGGCGCGGCGTGGCCCCAAGGACTGAGCGCTTTTGCTTGTTGCGCCGCACTGCCATCCGGGGAATGCTTCGGGGCAGGTAGGGCAAGTGCGGCGCAGATGGAGCAGGAAACCGGGCAGCAGGGACATGCACCAACCTCGGCGCAAGGCGGCGAGTTTGTGTCCATCGCGGTCGATGTCGCCCAAACGCAGGCGGCGGTGCAGCGGCTTTTGGCGGCGGGGCTGTTCAGTGCGGGCAGCCGGGCGCATGTCTTGCTGGATTACCTGATCGTCGAGGCGCATCGGCACGGGCCGGTCCCGGTCAAGGCCTATGCGATCGCGCTGGATGTGCTGGGGCGGAGCGCAGAATTCGACCCCGGCACTGACAGCATCGTGCGGGTCGAACTGGGCCGGCTGCGCAAACTGCTGGATCTTTATTATGCCGGTCAGGGGGCGCAGGACCCGATCCGCCTGTCGATCCCGAGGGGGCAAAGCCGGGTCGAGATTCTGGCCGCGCCGCTCCTGCGGCCGCTCCCGCGCCATCCCGGCCCGATCCGCGCCAACGGCGTTGGGCGGGGAGGATGCTTGCGGTCGCTCTGGCTTTGGCGGTGGTTCTGGCGACGGCGGGGCTGGCGCTCTCGGGGCTGGGCCCGCTGGTGCATCCGCCCCGCGTGGTGATTGCCGAGACACAACTCGAAAGCGACGATCCGGCGCTGGCGACGCTGGCCGAGGGGATGGCGCTGCATCTGGCGGCGGACCTGTCGCATTTCCCCACCTTTCAGGTGGTGCTGGCGCCGCAAACGCTGCCCGCGCTGCTCAATCGCGCCAGTTACCGGATCGAAAGCCGGATCGGTGGCCAGATGTCCCGGGCCCGGCTGATGCTGGTGCTGATCCGCAAGGCCGATGGCGCGGTGGTTCTGTCGCAAGAGCGGCAGGTGGATCTGACGCGGGACAATGGCGGCACGGCGGTCGCGGCGATGCTCGGCCCTTTGACGGCGCAGATCGTCGGTCCGCGCGGGGCGCTCGAGGCGGATGGCCGGGCGCGGCTGACCGAAATCGAGGCGATGTGGCTGGGCCGCCCGCCCGAGGAATTCCTGTGCCTGTTGCGCTTTCAGGGCTAAGATCAAGGCAAGGACGAAAGCCAGCGGGGCCGGGTCCGCGACTGCCTCGTGCGGCTGACCGAGGCGCGCACACCGGTGGGGGCGATCTGGGCGGCGCGAGCCTCGATGGCGCTTCTGGACTGGAGCGAAGCCCCCGCGGCGCGGCCCGAAGGGCTGGCGGTGGCGCAGGCCTTTGCCCATCGGGCGGCGCAGCTTGATCCGGGCGGGGCAGACGGTCCGGCGGCGCTGGGGGCGGCGCTGACCGTCGCAGGCGCGTTTGCGGCCGCCGAGACGGCGCTGCAGGCGGCCCGGGCGCTGTCGCCCTCCGATCCCGAGGCGGAGATCCGGTTGGGATGGCTGGATTGCCTGCGCGGCGACTGGGCCGGGGGACAGGCGCGGATCACGGCGGCGCTGGCCGATCAGGCGGCGGTGCCGGGCTGGTATTGCCTGCCACTGGCGCTGGCGGCGCTGCGGGCGGAGGATGCGGCGGCGCTGGCGCGGGAGGGGCAGGCGATCAGCGCCTCGGGGGATCGCGGTCTGGTGCTGGAGCGCATCGCGGCAGGGATGCGGGGCGATGCGGCGGCGGTTGCGGCCCTTTCGGCGCGGATCGTGGCGGCGGGCAGCACCCCCGCGCAGCTGGCACTGGCGATTGCCCGGCTGTTTCCCGATCCTGACCTGTCGGATCGGCTGATACAGCTTACCCCGCGCTGAGTTGGGGCATGAAGGCACGTGGTCCCGGTTCGGGCCGGGAGGAGCTCGACGGGGCGTGAAGTGCTTGCCGAAGGGATCGAGACCGAGGCGCAAAACGATTGGCTCCATCGCCACGGTCACGCGCCGGGTAAGGGCCATCGCTTCGGCAAGCTGCGCGAGGGCTGCGCGCTCGACAGCCGCGATGCGAGCGAACACGTCCTGCGCGCCGCCGATGGCTCGCCAACTGCCAGCCTTCGCTTTCCGGATAGCCGCCGCGTCGAAATCGCCCCAGCATGGCCGGGCCGCGGGAATGCGGTGAAGCGCAAGGAGGGCGCATGAGCCCGGACCAGATCGTTGCCCTTGTCCTTGCCCTGACCGGCCCGCCCGCCACCGATCCGTTGTTTGACGTGATCGCGGCCGGGGGGGCCGATCCGCGCTATCCCGTTCACGCAGCCGCCTGTCCGCGCCCGCTTGCGCCCTTCGAGATCGAGGGCAAGACGGTCGCTTGCGGCAGCGTCGATGTGCCCGAAGATCACGATCACCCCGAAGGCCGGCGGCTGGCCTTGAGTTTCATGATCTTCAAGTCGCGCTCGCTGGCGCCTGCCCCGGATGCGGTGGTGCATCTGCATGGCGGCCCCGGTTCGGGGATCGTCGAACGGGTGGCGCTGACCGCGACGATGTTCGAGCAGATCCGGGCGCGGCGCGATGTGGTGGCCTTTGACCAGCGCGGTGTCGATACCTCGGCGGGGGCGCAATCGCGGTGCTGGGACACCCTGGCCTCTGACCCCAAGGGTTTGGCCGAGGCCGCGAAAGGGTCCGCCGTTCCGGGGTTGCAGGATCGGCTGACCCGCGCCTGCCTTGCGGAAATCGCCGCCTCGGGCGCGGATATCGCGCAGATCAACACCGCGCAGAACGCTCGCGACGTGGCGGCGGTGATGCACACGCTGGGCTATCCGGTCTACAACGCCTACGGGATTTCCTATGGCACGAAACTGGCGCAGGAGGTGATGCGTTCGGCGCCCGAGGGGCTGCGGGCGGTGGTGCTTGACAGTGTCGCCCCGGTGCAGGAACCGATCTACGACACCCTCGCGCTGCCCCATGCCGAAGCGATCCAGAATATCTTTGACGCCTGCACCGCCGATCCCCGCTGTGCTGCCGCCTATCCCGATCTGCGCGCCCGGTTCTGGGCGCTGATGACGCGGCTTGAAACTGATCCCGTCGCCTCGCCCGCAGGGCCGGTGACGCAGGATGTGCTGTTCACGCTTGTCGATGGCCGCAACGATTACAAGGCGCAGTTGCAGGGGCTGACCGGCTATCTGCCGCAAATCGTGGCCGAGTTGGAGCGGGGCGAGACGAAGACGCTGATGGCCGTGCAAGAGGGGCGGATCGCGCTGCATCCGACGCCCGAGAGCGCCTTGGCCGGGCTGACGGGGCGAGAGGACGAGGCCATGGTGCAGGCCCGCGCCGCGCTGCGCATCGCGCAGATGCAGGCGCTGTCCGATGCCAATCTGACCGAGGCGCTGACCGCGCTCGAGGCCGCCCGACGCGCCGAAGACCTGCACACCGGCCCAGTCGAGGCCTTCGAGGCGGCACTGACCGAGGCGGCGCAGGCGCTGCCAGATGCGCAAGCCAAGGTCGCCTTCGGCGCCGCGTATCTGCGCCTGCGCAAGGGCGATGCCACGCTTCCCCCGATCCTTGCACTCATCAGCACGCATTTCCCCGCGCCCGAGGCGGCGCGGCTGCGCGCCTTGGCCGAGGAGCTTTCGCCCGCGCAGCTGGCGCAGGTCTTTGCCCGGATCGGCGCTGACAACCGCGCACTGGATCGGGTGTTGCTGAGCGGCTTTCAGACCCAGATGTTCGCCTGTCAGGAGGATAGGGACATCAATTCCCCCGCCGGGGCGGCGGTGGTCAGCGCGCGGCTGCAGCGCGACTTCGGCTGGCCCGCAAGCCTGACCGCGGCCTTCGAGGGGATCGTGACCGAGGGCTTTTACAAACCCTGCGCCGCCTTCACCCCCCATCCGCGCAAGGGGTTTCACGACCCCGTCACCGCCGCGATTCCAACGCTGGTGCTGCAGGGTTTGATGGATACCCAGACCGCGCCAAGCTGGGGGGCAGAGATGGTCGCCTCGCTGCCGAAGGGGCGGCTTGTCGTGCTGCCCGAGAGCGGCCACGGGACGCTGGCCTTTTCGCAATGCGCCCGCGATCTGGGTGTGGCATTCTTTGAGGCCCTCGAAGCCCCGCTTGATACCCGCTGCGCCGCAACGCTGGCGCCCGCCTTCCTTTTGCCCGATGGGAGTTTCTCGAAATGATCCTTTCCCCGATCTCTGCGCTTCTGATCTATCTGTGCTGGCAGGCGATCACGATTGGCCTGATGTGGGTGGGCAAATCGGGGGCCGAGATCGACCTGTTCGATCTGGTGGGGCACGGCATCAGCCCCGCGCTTGGGGCCGCGAGCCTTTTCCTTGTTGCGGTGCTGTGGCGGTTTGGCTGGACGCGAGCGGTGGGGCTGCGCAATTGGCCCGCAAGCAACAGCCTCAAGATCGTCTGGCCGTGGCTCGTTTGCCTCGCCTTTCTCGGGCTGTCCGCCGTCGTCAACGGGTTGCCGCCCGGGCCCATCATGGCGTTTCTGGCGCTCAACACCGCCTTGGTGGGCTTTTCCGAGGAGGTGATGTTTCGCGGCATCGTCGCGCAGGGGTTTTACGCACGGCTTGGCCTTTGGCCCGCCGTGATCGGCTCGACCGCGCTTTTCGGCGCGATGCATCTTTTCAACGTGGTTCTGACCGGCGATATGATGGCGGCGGAGGCGCAGGCCGCGGCCGCGTTCCTCTCGGGGCTGTTCCTGATGGCGGTGCGGCTGCGCACCGGCTCGCTCTGGACCGGGATCGTGCTGCACGGGCTTTGGGATTTCGCCACCTTTCTCGTCGGATACGGGGCCACGCCGCTGCCCGGGGCCGCCGCCCCCTCGATCTGGATGGCGGCGGGACTGGCGGCTCCCTTCGCACTGATCGCCCTCTTCCTGCTGCGCCCGAAGGGCCGGGCGGGAATGCGGGGGTTCGACTGATGCGGTAACGCCTTTGCCCCGCCCTTCCATCCCGTGAACTTTCCCGCTCCATCCAACCCTGACGGAGGTATCCATGACGTTTGCCCCCCTGACCCGCTCGGCGCTCGCGCTCAGCCTGGCCACGCTGGCCCTTGCGCCCGGCGTCGCGCTGGCCGAAATCGTGGCCGAGCCGCAACTGGCCAAGACCTGCCTTGGCGCGGCGGCGGAAAAACTCGGCACCCGGCCGGGCAATCTGATGACGCTGCCGGTCGAGCGCAGCCGGGGCACCTTCACCGTCAACGGCCAGAGCGATGGCGGCGCGGTGCGGATGTTCAGCTGCACCTTTGACAAACACCGCAAGATGACGGGCATGACCATCGACGGGGTGGCCGAGGCGGCGGCGAATGCCGATGTGGGCGGTGCCCCCCGCGCGGCCATCGACAAATGTCTCGAGATGATCGGCGTGCCCGCGAAAATCGAAACCGTCAGCGCGCTCAAACCCGGCTATTTCGAGATCATCCTGCGCGAAAGCGCCTCGAAACGCCGCGTCGCCTGCACCGTGCCCGGTGACGGACACGAGATCAGCGACTGGGTTGAATTGAACTGAGGAAAGGGCCGCGCCATGACACCCGATCAGATCATCGCCACCGTCATGGCGCTGCTGAGCGCCGCGCCGCAAGCGGCACCCAGCCTGGCCCTTCCCGGTGCCGATCCGCGCTATCCGGTCACGCTTGACGCCTGTCCGCGGCCGCTGCCCGCGGGCGAGGTCGAGGGCAAGACAGTGATCTGCGGCCATGTCTCGGTGCCGGAAAACCATGCAAAGCCCGAGGGAAAAAAGATTTCTCTGGCTTTCGCCGTGCTCAAGGCGCGCTCGCTCTCGCCCGCGCCCGATCCGCTGGTCTATCTGCACGGCGGGCCGGGGGGCGGCGCGGTGAAGGATCTGTGGTCGATTGTCGTGCCGATCTTCGATCGCCACCGGGCGCGGCGCGACGTGGTGACGTTCGATCAGCGTGCGGCGGGGATTTCCTCGGACATGGTGACCTGTTTCGACACGCTTGGCGCCAATATCGTCTCGCTGATGGCACCGGGCAAAAGCGGGCAAGACCCGGAGATGCCGGCGCTTGTGGCCGATTGTCTGGCCGAACTGAAGGCCAAGGGCACCGACATCACACAATACAACACCACCCAGAACGCCCATGACACGCAGGCGCTGATGCGGGGCCTCGGCTATGCGGATTGGAACCTTTACGGCATTTCCTACGGCACGCAACTGGCGCTCGAGGTGATGCGATCGGCGCCCGAGGGGACGCGGTCGGTGGTGATCGACTCTGTCTTTCCGCCCGATGTGCGCGGCTATGATGAAAACGTCAAACCGCTGCAGGAATCGTTGCAGGCGGTGCTTGACCAATGCGCGGCTGATGCCGCCTGCGCCAAGGCCTATCCAGATCTGCCCGCGACGCTCGACCGGGTGGCGGCGAAGCTGCAAGCGGCCCCGATCCCGGCGGCGCGGGGGCGGGCGGCCATCGACATCAGGGCCCTCGCCGACCTGCTCGACAGCCGCAATGGCTCGCGTGCCACTCCCGGCATCACCGCGCATCTGCCGCTGATCCTGACCGAGCTTGACCGGGGCGAGACGACGACCTGGGATCTGCTGGCCTCGGGCGGAACGGTGAAGCCCCCCAGCACCGCCGAGCGCCTCGCCCCCTTTGCCGCGCGGCTGACGCCCGAGCAAAAGGCGCTTGCCGCCCTGCTTCTGGAACAGGCCAGCGCCGCCAAAACCACCGATCTGGCGCGCGACGGCGCGCTCTCGGCGCTGTCGGATTCGCTCGCCCGCAGCGCCGCGGGCGGCACCGATCTCGCCAAGCGGCTCGATGCCGAGATGACCCGCGCGATCATCGCCACCGGCTCGCGCGAGGCGATGCTGAATTTCGTGCGCGCCTATGCGGCGCTCGCCACCCGGCCCGCCAGCCGCGACGCCTTTGCAACGCTCGTGCGCGATCACCTGCCCGCCGCCGATCAGGCCCCGATCCTCGCGCTCCTTGATCTGATGAACGATGCCGACATCCGCGCCGCCCATGCGGCGGTGTCCAGCGAGGCGCGGACCGCCTATTCCAGCATCGTGTTCCTGCTCGATCTGATGGTGATCGCCTGTCAGGAGGATTTCCCCTTCAACAGCCGGGCCGGGTTCGACGCCTATAATGCGACGCTGAAATGGCCCTGGCTCATGGCCTCGGCCAAGGCCGACACCAGCGCCTATGCGATCTGCCCGATGTTCACGCCGGCCCCCCGCGCGGGCTTTCTGGAACCCGTCCACAGCGACATCCCGACGCTTGTGCTTTACGGACTGAACGACACCCAGACCTCCTCCGCCGATGCCCGCCATGCCGCCGAAACGCTGAGCCACGCCACCGCGCTTGCTGTGCCCGAGGCGGGCCACGGCGCGGTGATCTTTTCCGATTGCGTCAAGGATATCGGTCTGGCCTTCGTCGAGCGCCCCGAAACGGCCCCCGATGCCCGCTGTCTGGCCGATCTGCGCCCGGCCTTTGTGCTGCCGAAATAGCGGGTCACTCGGGCGCGGCGCAGCCCCGCGCGCGCTTCAGCGTTTGCGACGGCAACTCGCCGAAGGCCCGCAGATAGGCCCCGGGAAAGCGGCCCAGATGGGTGAAGCCGCAGTCAAGCGCGATCGAGGTGACGGTCTCTCCGGGTGCGGGGTCCAAAAGACGCGCCCGCGCCTGATCAAGCCGGATCTGCGCCAGTCGTCGTCGCGGGCTTACCCCGAGAGTGGCGCGAAAGACGATCTGCAGGCTGCGCAGCCCGAGCCCCACGCCAGCCGCCACGGCGCCAAGCGAAACCGTTTCGCCTGCCTGCGCGTTCAGAATCGCTTCGGCCCGCTGCACCCGATCCGGGCTGCGCCGAGGGGCGACTTCTGCCAGCCCGCCAAATTCCTTCATGCCCCCCCCCAACAGGCCCCAGTGCCCCGCCGAGCACCTTTGGACCCGGTCACCGATACTCCGCCACGACCAAGGATTAACAACCTGAAGCGGAAAGGAAAGAAGAACCTGATCGGGCTTTGCGATCCTGCGATCCCGAGCCGGACTTCGCTTACTGGATAGTCAGACCCGCGTTTGAGGAGGAACCTGAACCATCCCGTGTCGGGATCCCGTTTCAGACCAGAGGAACTTTTCATGCGTGTTCTCTCCGTCCTCCTCGCGACGGCCATGGCGCTGACGCCCATGGCCACACAACCGGCGCGTGCCAACGACAAATCCGATGCGGTGGTGGCCGGGGCGATCCTTGGCGCGCTGATCGCCGGTGCCGCCGCCAAGAACGCCCGCAAGTCGCAGCGCTTCGATTATGCCAATGACACGATCTTCTTTCCGCCGGGGCGGCAGGGCTGGATGTGCTACGTCAACGCCCGCCAATGCTATGTGAAGGGGCATTATTCCGCCTCGGCCACCCGCGAAATCTTTCATTGAGGCCCATGATGAAACCCCAAGTCCTTATCCCTGTCGCGCTGATGCTTGGTCTTTCGGCGCCGCTTGCGCTGGCCGAAACCGCCACCTCGCCCGAAACCGCCACCCCCGCCGCCCAGACCCAGGTGCCCGCTTCGGTCACCATCGACGGCGCGATCAGCGCGCAGGCGGAAAAGATCGTCGCGGGCACGCTCGATGCGGCGAAATTCGACCAACTCAAGGTGATCGCGCATCAAAAGGCGGTGGTGATGCAATGCGAGGCCTTCAATCTCGATCCGACGAAATACAGCCTGATCCTCGCCGGGGTCTATCCGACGGCGAAGGAATTCGACGCACTCGAAGAGGCTGCGCAGTTCCGCTATCAGTCGGTGGTGATGCTGAGCATGGGGATGCTGATCGGGGGCGACCTGGCCGGGGCGGCGACCGCTCCGGATGCCTATTGCGCCGCCGCCGAGGAAGAACGCGGGCAGGATGACACGATCTGGGCGAAGCCCTGAGCCTTTGCCCCCGTCCCGGCCTCCGGGCGCGGGGAACCTAGCGGAATGAAGGAGTGCAGGATGCGACGGATCTGGGCAGGGCCGCTTCTGGCGGCGCTGGGTGCCTCCCCGGCGCTGGCTGATTTTGCCGATGGCCTGTCGGGCGGGCCGGATTTCTGGGCGGTGACCGGGCTTGGGGCGGGCGAGACACTTGATCTGCGCGCCGAGGCCTCGGCCCGTGCCCGCGCGCTTGGCCAGCTTGCACCGGACGAGGTGGTGCGCAACAAGGGCTGCGCGATGGTGGCGGGGGGCCGGTGGTGCCTGGTCGATACGCCAATTGGCCCGGGCTGGGTCGAAGGCCGCTTTCTGCGCGAATCCGCGCCGCCGGGCCTGGATGACAGCCTGCCCGAACCGCCCCTGCTGACAGCGCCCCCGGGCCTGCCCGCAGGCAATGGCGAGCCCTTCACCGCCTTCGGCACGATACCCTGCGCAACGCATCGCGGCCAGCCAAGCAGCTCTTGCGCTTTCGGCGTGATCCGCACCGGGCCGGGGGGCGCCAGCCTGTGGGTCGCGCTGCCTGCGGGCGGGCAGCGCTATATCCTGTTTGAAACGGGCAAACCGGTTTTCACCGACGGCGAGGGCCGCCCCGCCTTCACGATCGAAGACGATCTCTTCCTCATCCGCATCGGGCCCGAACGGTTCGAAGTTCCGAGGGCCGTGATCGACGGAGGCTGAGAGCGCAGGCCTATTGGTGGCCCGTCGGCGGGGGAAACCTTGCGCTGCACTTTGCACAGGGGGCCGATTGGCCCAGTCGCTGCGCCGTGTCTGAACGGCTGGTTTGACGGCCTGCGCCGGGAGCGCCGACCGGCGGCTAAGGGCCGTGTACGTCGATCCACACTGCTTGGTGCCGGGGATTTGCAAGTCTGTAAAATACTCGGTACGGCATTCCTCGTGCCCTACCCGCGAATGACGGCTGTCGTCGATTTGTTGCGGCTGCGATGCAGTGGCCTCGCAGCCCACCTATCGCTCTCTTTTGCCGATCGAGGTCGTTCGAGGCCAACTGCGAAGCCCCAAGCGGGCGCCATTCACCCCTTCATGTAGCCCTTCTCACGCAAATAATCCGCCAGCAGCTTTTCAATCAAGGACGTGAGAGAGCGATGATCGTCTTGCGCGGCCTGATCTGCAGCCTGCTTCAGTGTCGGCGTTATCCGGAGGTTCACCTGCGCAGATTTGGTTTCCCGTGACATTGTGTAGATTTCCTCTTTACAATTCAGGAATCAATGTATAGATATATACTACAAAAAGCAAGCGGACCGCTGCGATGCTGGAACATCGCAGCAGCCCTGATCACAGGCAATCTGTTAGGAGATCAGCCATGACTACCTCGTCTATTATCATCGGCATCAACGTCTCGGAACCCCGTTTTTCGACCGCTATCACGCCCTGTGGCGATGCGTTTGCCGCTCTTCTAGCGGCTCTCCCTGGCTATTACGAGGCGGAGCGGGACCTTGACGGGATCGACCCGCACGACTTCGCCTGTGACGCGTGGATTACGGCCGCCGAGCGCGCCAGGAGCGAAGTTATCGCGGCCCTCGATGCAGTGATCGATGCGAAGCCGCAGGTTCAAAGCGATTTGCACTTGCGGCGTGTCGCTCTGTTGTTCTCGACGGCGCTGCGGACTATTGACCCGCTGGTTTATTCCCGCATCCACGGGGCGATGCGCGACCTGCCGTGGCTTTATCGCGTTCCCGGGCGCAATCTGAGCGCGCAGCATGCAACGCTCCAGTTGCGGGCGCTCCGCGCTCACCTGCTTGCGCTGATGAGGCTCGGAGAATTCCAACCGGAATTCGAGGTCATCGATCAGGACAGCGAGTTTCCGGTTCCTGCCTTCTGATTTCCCTTGAACGTTTTGAGGCCGACGAGGGCTCCCTGCATAGCAAGGAGCTTCGTCGAAGACGATCTGCGGTTTGATAAGGGGGTGCTCATGACCCATCCGATTACCGAGTTTTCCGAGAAGCCTGTCGTAATCGACGGAGTTTCCGTTCCGCGCCACCTTGGCCCGCTTCATGCTCACTGGCAGATTGCAGCGCGCGCGCGGGGGGCGACGATCGTCGCGCGCGTCAGGGATCGCCTTCACGTAGCGCTGCGGTGTGAGATTTGCGGCGGGCTGTGGATTTCGCGTGTTTCGGTGGTGCTGGGCTAGCAGCCACAGTGCCCTCATTGCCTCGATGATGCGCGGCTGAATAATGCGGCGCAGGCCGAGGTTGATTTTCAGCGGCGTGACCCTGACGATCGGCACTATGCCTATTATCGTTCTGCCTGCGGACACGAGATCCGGCGGCAGATCCACCGCGTTGCGCGAGTCGCGTCGGAGCCGCAAAACCTCCGGTGTGAGACCTGTCTCGCCGAGCGCGATGCGGAAGTCGCGGCGCAACGGGGTTGGGAGCTACTCGGGCCTGATCCCGATAGGGGGGCGAACTATCGCCGCTATCGCCATGGCGCGTGCGGTCACAAGCAGTCGATTGCCAGAGTTAACGTAGAGACAGGGCGTGTCACCTGCCATGACTGTGGGGAGTCCTGGATCACAGCGCCGAACTCGATCTATCTTCTGGAGATCATCCTGCGGGACGGGACCAAGGTGCTCAAGCTGGGGCATTCTCGCGATCCTGATTCAAGGCTGAATCACCAATTGATCGCCGACGATACCGTCCAGGGCGCGGTGCGGCGGGTCTTACCGATGCCGAACGGTCTTGATGCGCAACGCGCAGAACGCAGGTTGCATGTGATCATACGCAACACTTTGCCGATCGCGGTGGTGCCGCACGAGGTCTACGACGGTGCATTGCGGGTCAAATCGGAGATCTATTACCCAGCGGCGTCGGAACTGATCCACGATCTTCTGGACGCGACAGCGCGTCGTTACGCGGCCTAAGTCTCTCACATTTCAACCGATTTTTCCCGGCGGGAGACTGCCGGGCCCCCTCTTTTTGCCGATGGAGGCCGCCATGATTCCCACTGATGTTCAACAACTTGCGCCATGGCACGCGGTTGCCGATGCTATTTTTGCGCGGATCGATGTGCCCCCGGATCTGCCTGGACCGGCAGAAGCTGCCGCGACGGCCGCTGTTTCCGATTCAATTGAGGCGCAAAGTGACCCTCGCCAGATGACTCGGGAGGAGTTGGATGCGTGGATTGACGAGCCGCTCGTCCCGGCCCCCAAAGCGCCTGCGCCGCCGCCGGTCCGACCGCAGATGGGGCTGCGCGCGCGGTTGCTGCTTTTGCGGCTCGCGGCGGGGATCGGAACGATGGATCAACTCGCGGCATTCTCAGCGCCGGCGGCACTGACGGTGATCGAGGGCACATCTTGGGATCAGGCGCGCGACACTGTCGGCCTCCTGACCGATCATGTCCTGCCCGCATCCTGCGTGGCTGCAGGCTCCGGCGCGCGCGCGAACCATCGGGTGCTTCGGCCCGAGACGTCGAGTCGCCCGCCGCTCTCAGCGGCAGATGCGGAACGGTTTGCGGAGGCGATCCGCTCCTCCCTCACCCACCCGGACCCGGTCGTGATCTTGCTGCCCATTGGCGTTACACTCGACCCGTCGATCATGGCGTGCGCGCCGATGCGTATCCGGGCCGCACCGATTTCTTCGGCGATCCTCGCCGTGTTCTGGCGCGCGACGGTGACGGATCTTGCGCCCGAGCACCTTGCCGACGCTGTGGCGATCCTGCCGCCTGATGGGCATCTCGCGGGCCTTCCCGAGACTGTCGTGCTGCACGCGTTGCGCGCAGGCGATCCTGTCACCGCGGCGCGCCGACTAGCAGCGGCCTGCGCGCAGGCTCCGGGCGGCCCCTGCCTTTCGGACCTTTCGCCGTGCCCTGCCGTCGAGGCTGCTCGAGGCCTAATTGACGGGGTGCGCGCATGGCAATCGGGCAGCGCCGCTTGGAGCGAGATCGAGCATTCCCTCCTGTTCTATGGTCCGCCCGGCACCGGCAAAACGTGGCTTGCGCGTGCGCTCGGGAGCGAGCCGGGCGTCCGGTTTGTGCAGTCGTCGTTTGCTGAATGGCAATCAGCCGGGCATCTGGGCAACATGCTTGCCGCGATGCGGGCGTCGTTTGCTGAAGCCGTTGCTGCTCGTCCCTGCGTGCTGTTCATCGACGAGATCGATGCGGCGGGATCGCGCGACGACCATGACTCGCACAACGCTGGTTACCGCAGGCAAGTTATCAACGGTTTTCTGGAGCAGATCGACCAACTCAACAAATCCGGAGGCGTGCTGCTGGTGGGAGCGTGTAACAACCCTGATGCGCTTGATCCCGCAATCCGGCGCGCCGGTCGGTTCGACCGCAGCATTGAAGTACCGCTGCCCGATCGGGGAGCCATTATGACGATGCTCACGGCGGCGCTCGGATCGTATCTGTCTCCCGCCGAGATCGAGACGTTGGCACGGCGCGGCACTGGACTTAGCGCCGCGGCGGTCGACGCGATGATCCGCGCCGGGCGGTCCCGCGCGCGCGCTGCGGGTCGAGACCTGACCATCGACGACCTCGTTGCACATGCCCCTGGAGACGCCCCCGACCCCGCGGTCGACTGGCGTGTGGCTGTTCACGAAGCGGGCCACGCGCTTGTGGCAAAAGCTCTTGGCCTCGGGCGGGTCAACCGGGTCTCGATCACTGGAGCCGGAGGCCTGACAGAGCGGACGCGCGCGCTCACACAAGGGCGGCTCGAAGATCTGGAGCGTGAACTCACAGCGATGATGGCGGGGCGAGCGGCGGAACGTCTGGTTTTGGGCGACGTGACGGCTGGGTCGGGTGGCGACGAGACGTCTGATCTCGCCCACGCAACACGCCTCGCCACCGCGATCGAGGCGCAGCTGGGCCTCGGTGAGATGGGGCCGGTCTGGTACGGCGAGGCCGATGCGCTGCTGCTCCGCTCTCCACAATTCTTTTCGCGCGTGCGTGCGCGCTTGGAGGCAGCTGAGGTACAAGCCCTTCAGACTTTGCGGCCTCATGTGGGGTCGTTGCGGGCTCTGGCCGCACGCTTGGTCGTTGAGCGCGAGCTTGGCGGCGAGGAGTTGCGCCAGGCCCTTTTTCTTCCCTCGGCGCCATCGGGCGTTACGCTGATCGTTGCCGAAGGTGAGGAGGCCGCATCATGCCCGCACCCGATCTGATCGAACGGCTGGATGGAGCGCTGCGGGACATCTCTGAGGGGATCGACCCCGAAGCATGGTATTCAATTCCGCTCATCGACGCGTGGGCATGTCTTCGTGATGGTCAGATTCCGCGGATCTGGGGGCACTCGAACAGAGCGCCGGGATCGGTGAGTATCCTGACCGGCCCGATCCTTCACATAACATGGGATTCGGCTGCGGTGCGCGCCCTCGAGGGCTGGTACCGGCTCGGACGCCGTGCCGAAGGTGACACGCCGCTCACGCCACCCTCTGCGCCGCGCGCACTCCTCTCGGGGCCTGCGTTTCGGGCTCGGGTCCATGGTTTTGCGGCGAAGGTCGATCGCGTGGTCAAAGACGCAGACCACTGCTAGGTAAGGCCGCACCACCTTCTCTTTTCTTCTTTCCAGGGGCACCGCGCGATGTGTCTCTTCCGCTTTTGCTTCTTTTTCGAGGTGCGCCACGATGCCCCTTCTTTCTTCTCCCCTCTCCCCTTTTCTTTCTTCTTCCCCTTCTCTTCTCTCTTCACATCCCGCTTGCGCGTCTTTTTCGTCTTTTTGTTTTGCTGTGCGATTTGCACCTCGCCTGTCGGCGCCTCTTTGCCTGCTTTTTCTGTTGACTTTTTCTCGGAATAGAAGACGCAGCGCCCCGTCATCATTTTTCAAGTTCCGGATTTTGCCGAGCCCGCCCTCACGCGGGAGGACGGATGTTCTCAATTTTTGCCCGCGCCCCTTGACGTTTCGCGTGTCAGCGCTGATGCAACAGCGCCAAACCGGGAGGTTTTCCACAATTTCGCGCAGGGATCACCGCGCTGCGCCGCAAATCCGACTCGGTAGAGTGATTCGTTCCGGCTATATTGATCTCCACGCCGCCGCAGAGGCGGGACCGAGATCAACCATCATTGACGCATCGGGCCAAGGCCCGGTGCGGGGAGCACCCTGCGATGTCGCGGGCACGGATCATTTTGGCGAAGAGCAGCGATGCCGGTCCTCCGGGGGGCGGCGCCATGCGACCGGCCGTCTTGGAACTGACGCCCCCACATCCCGGCCTTGTCGCGCTGGCGCGGCTTTTGGCGAGACAAGCTGCGCGCGAAGCGCGCGCGTGCCATACTGATGCAAGCTGACGGAGGTGAGCATGACGACTCGGACTGCCCCCCTGCGCGCGGCGATCTACGCGCGCTATTCTTCGGATCTTCAGTCGGCGGCCTCGATCCCGGATCAAATCCGCCTTTGTCGGCGGCTCTGCGAGGAGCGCGGCTGGACCGTGGTTGAGATCTTCGCTGACGAGGCAATGAGCGGAGCGTCTCACCTGCGCCCGGATTTTCAACGCCTGCAGCAGGCGGCGATGGCCGGGCAGTTCGATGTTCTGGTCGCCGAGGCGCTCGACCGGCTGTCGCGCGATCAAGAACACATCGCCGGGCTGCATAAGCGGATGCGCTATCTCGGAGTGGAGATATTCACCAAGGCGGAAGGCGCGATCAGCGAGATGCACATCGGGTTGGGCGGCACGATGTCTGCGCTCTTCCTGCGCAATTTGGCTGAGAAGACGCACCGCGGCCTCGAGGGGCGGGTCAAGGCCGGCAAGTCGGCTGGAGGTATCAGCTACGGGTATCGGCTTGACCGCCAGCCGCTGCCTGACGGGTCGTTCACGACCGGAGACCGGGTGATCGACGAGGCGGAGGCCGCGATCATTCGGCGGATTTTCACGGAATATGACCGGGGGCGCAGTGCGCGGGCGAT
>NZ_SWJZ01000156.1:35769-36508 GCF_005144475.1 Rhodobacter capsulatus
AGGGCACTTGGTCCTTCTCGACCATCTCAGGCAACTGGAAGCGCGGCACAGGGGTCTTGAACAACGAACTCTACATCGGCAAACTGGTTTGGAACCGGCAGCGCTTTATCAAGGACCCGGACAGCGGCAAACGCCAGGCGCGACCGAACCCGCCCGAGGCATGGATCGCCGAAGACATTCCGACCTTGCGCATCATCGAGGAGGACCTCTGGGCTCGGGTCAAACATCGGCAGGGCGCGATCCGGGAGGATATCCTGACCGAACGCGCGGAAGACCCGGGTGCGCCGAAGATCGAACGCGGCCATCGCCCCCGCTATCTGCTGTCGGGGCTTCTGACCTGCGGCTGCTGCGGGTCGGGCTATATCATGATCAGCGATGGCCGCCTGGGCTGTGCTGCGGCACGGAACTCCGGGACCTGCCTGAACCGCAAGACGATCAAGCGGATCGATGTCGAGGCGCGGGTTCTGGGGGGCCTCAAACACCAGCTGATGCATCCCGACGTGATCCAGGAGTTCATCGCGGAGTTTCATCGGGAGATGGAGAAGGATCGGCGCGAGGGGGAAGCCGGTCGGGTCGAGGCGGAACGGGCTCTGTCGAAGGTGACAAAGGAGATCGAGAACATCGTGACCGCGATCACCGAAGGCCTGTTTCACCCGAGCATGAAGGCGAAGATGGATGCGCTGGAGGCGCAGAAGGCGGGGCTCGAGGCGAAGCTGGCCGCCCTGCCCGCGCCAAGCCC
>NZ_SWJZ01000157.1 GCF_005144475.1 Rhodobacter capsulatus
GCGTCGACCTCGAAGACCTGGAACTCGGTCGCATGGCCGAAATGCTGGTTGATCCGGCCGCCGCCCTGGGTCGTCACCGCCACCAGAAGCTTCGGCGAGGTTGCCGCCACCGCCGCCTCGGTCGCGGCCAGCGCCGCTTCGGCCGCGGCACGGCGGTCTTCGCGCTCGGCGCCCACCCAGTCGCGATAGGTTTCGCGCGCGGCGGGGTCGTAGACCGGCGCCTCGGGGACCAGATCGAGGGTGAATTCCTGCCCCCGGTCCTCGCCCAGAAGCCCCACCGCATCGGCGCGGCACTGGCGGCAATGCTTCATCAGATTGGCGCCGCCCGCGCAGGCCTCCTGCACCGCCAGAAGCTCGGCCGCCGAGGGCCCGCGCTGCCCGGTCAGGCCGAAATGCGTGCCATGTTCGGGCGCCGAAATCAGCGGCATGATGTTGTGCAAAAACGCGCCGCGGCGTTTGACCTCGCGGTTCACCTCCAGCAGATGCGCGTCGTTGATGCCGGGGATCAGCACCGAATTCACCTTGACCAGGATCCCCCGCGCCACAAGCCCATCCAGCGCCGCCATCTGCCGCTCGTGCAGGATCCGGCTGGCGTCCACGCCGTAGATCCGCTGGCGATTGTGGAAGATCCAGGGGTAGATCCGCGCCCCCACCTCGGGGTCGATCATGTTGATGGTGATCGTGACGTGATCGACATTCATCTCGACCAGTTCGTCCAGGTGATCGGGCAGCGCGAGGCCGTTCGAGGACAGACACAGCTTGATGTCGGGGATCTGCGCCGTCACCAGACGGAAGGTTTCCTTTGTTTTCAGCCAGTCATAGGCGCTGTCGCCCGGCCCGGCGATGCCCAGAACGGACAGCTGCGGCACCTCATTGGCCACCGCGATGACCTTGCGCGCGGCCTCTGCCGGCGTCAGCCGTTCCGACACCACCCCGGGGCGGCTTTCGTTCGAACAATCGTATTTGCGGTTGCAGTAATTGCACTGGATGTTGCAGGCGGGCGCGACGGACACATGCATGCGCGCGAAATAATGATGCGCCTCTTCGGAATAGCAGGGGTGATCCTTGACCTTGGCCCAGGTCGCCGGATCCATGTCTTCGGGTTTTTCCTTGCTGCCACAACCGGTTGCCGATCCGGTCGAGGAACAGCCGCCCGAGGCCATCGCGGCCGAGAGGCTCTCTTTCGAGCCGATCGCAAGGGTGCCAAGGGCCACGACATTGTCCGACATGCTGCTCTCCGTGTTGCTCCCGCGGGGGTCATCGGGGATGCAGCAAGAACCGTGCCAGCCGCCGGGCCGGGGCGATTGGCACAAAGCCTGCGCTTTTGTCGGGAATGCGACAGATCCAAAACAAAGACCCCGGCCAGAGCCGGGGCCCGTCGTCCTGTGCCGCGCCCTCAGATCTTGCGCAGCTCGATCTCGAATTTCTGCAGCGCATAGGCGATCTGCCGCGGCGTCATGCCCAAAAGCCGCGCCGCCTTCGCCTGCACCCAGCCCGCGCTGTCCAGCGCCCGCACCAGCTCTTCGCGGCTCAGCTGCGCGGTCTTCGTGCGCAGCGGCGCCTCTTCGCGCACAGCCTGTCCCGAGGTGGGCGCTTCGGGCTCGGACGGCGCGGCGACCGGCGCTGGCTCGGGCGGCGGCGCGCTCACCCGGACCGTCGGCGTGATCATCCGCCCGACCGCCAGCCCGCCGATCGGCGAGGCCCCGTCCTGCAGCCGGAAGAGTTCGGCGGACAGACAGGCGCCCTGCCGACAGGCCAGCTCCTCGGCCAGCACGATCGCCCCATCCGAGAGCGCCGCGGCCCGGTTCACGCAGTTTTCCAGCTCGCGGACATTGCCCGGAAACTGGCAGCGGCAGATCTGGTCAAAGGCGTCACCGGCGAATTTGACATTGGTGCCGTTTTGCTTGTTGAACCGGTCCAGGAACAGCTGCGCCAAGGGCTTGATGTCGCTTTTGCGGTTGCGCAGCGGCGGCAGCACGATCGGCACGACGCAGATCCGGAAATAAAGATCGGCGCGGAACTGCCCGCGCGCGACGGCATCTTCCAGATCGCGGTTCGTCGCCGCGACGATGCGGGTATCGACCTTGATCGTCTTCGCGCCGCCGACGCGTTCGAACTCGCCCTCCTGCAGCACGCGCAGCAGTTTCGACTGAAAGGCCGGGCTGATCTCGCCGATCTCGTCAAGGAACAGGGTGCCGCCATCGGCCAGCTCGAACCGGCCCTTTTTCAGCGCATTGGCGCCGGTGAAGGCGCCTTTCTCGTGGCCGAAAAGTTCCGATTCCAGAAGGGTTTCCGAAAGCGCGGCGCAGTTGACGCGGATGAACGGCCCTTTCGCGCGGGGGCTTTGGGCGTGCACCGCGCGGGCGAACAATTCCTTGCCGGTGCCGCTTTCGCCGCGCAGCAAAACCGGCATCCGGGTGGAGGCCACGCGCTTGATCTGCGCCACCACCTCGGCGATGGCGGGGCTTGATCCGACGATGCCGTCCAGGCTGACGGGGGCGGCCGGGCCGCGTTGTTCGGTCACCGTCTGCAGCATCCGGCGGGTGTCTTCGAGCGCGCGTTCACGGTCGCGCGCGATGCGGCGGCGAAAGCGCAGCGCCTGTTCGAGCAGCGAGGCGACCATCGTCAGCACCCGCACATCGGCATCGGAAAAGCCCGACCGGTTGTGGTCATGGCTGCGATAGGCGGCCAGCACGCCAAGCACGAAATGGCTGCGTTCGGGGTCGCGCAGCGGCACGGCGATCAGCGTCTGGCCCGCGTCGCGCAGCCGTTTCGGCACCGCCTCGGCGCCGAATTCCGCCGCCAGATCAAAGCTGACAAAGGGCACGCCGGAGCGAAAGACGATCCGCGCCACGGCATCGGGCAGCACATCCGAGGCGGGCGCGTCCGGCGTGCGCTGAAACGCCGTCGCGGCGATGACATAGGGGTTGACGCCCACCCCCTCGCCCGGTTCGGCGAGAGTAGCAAGCACGCCATGGCGCAGATCAAGGAAGGAGGACAGCACGTTGAAGATCTGCGGCACCTCCGCCACCGGATCGGGCGCCGCCGCAAAGGTCTTCGCGATCTCGTAAAGCGC
>NZ_SWJZ01000158.1 GCF_005144475.1 Rhodobacter capsulatus
ACGCCATCACCATAGTGTCCACTATCGATGGTGGACACTATCCGCCTCTCTCACCACGCGGCAGAGCAGTCAGCCCGGACGCTTACATCCCACTGATCTTGCACGTGGTTTTGGCCCGTTTGTTGACCTATTGTTGACCCGCCGTGGAGAACGCAAAAAGCCGCCCCAGCGGGCGGCCTTTAAGCGATTGATCTAGCTTAGCAAAACTGGTTGCGGGGGCAGGATTTGAACCTGCGGCCTTCAGGTTATGAGCCTGACGAGCTACCGGGCTGCTCCACCCCGCGTTATGTCCC
>NZ_SWJZ01000159.1 GCF_005144475.1 Rhodobacter capsulatus
GGCCGGGTCGATCGCCCCGAGGAGTTGCCGGGGTTTTCCGTGATCCTGAACCGGGTGCCCCTGCGTGTCTCGGAAGCGGAACGGGCAGTGGCGCAAGAGCTGTTCGCAGCCCTGCCCGCCTGTGACGCGTTCTTGTCGAACCGCACCGCCTACGTGCGGATGGATCGCGAAGGACTGCTGGGCGAGATCGCGGAGCACACCCCAAACCGCGGTCTCGCCACCCATGTGCTCAATGCCGTGAAGGAGGCAGCAGAGCTGCTCGACGAGATCGACCGGATGATCGCCGTTCCGATGGAGGTCGCGTGATGGCTCCGCGCAAGGACATGATGCGGGTCATCCGCCGCGACGCTGGGATTTGGCGACAGCGCGGGCGCTCCGAAAGAAGACCGCTCGCCGGCGTCAAGCGCCCGCGACCTGGAGACCTCGGCGCTTGCGACCGGGGTGGAAGCCGGGAAGGAGGCAGGTTTCGGCGCGATGGCTTCGGCGGCGATCGAGGAGCGCACGGCCGCCGCAGGGGCTGCTGCGAACGCCCAGGCAGAGACACCCGACACGCCTCAAGGCGCGGGAAAGACAACGGTCGTTTACGTCGCCGTTTCACTCACCGCAGCGCAGGCGCCGCGCGTCGAAGCCTGGGCCAAAGCCGCGCGATGTCCGGTCCCCTTCCTGATCCGGCGTGTCGCGCAGGGGCTGCGCGATGATCTCTGCCGCGACTGGAAAGACACCGGCTGGCCGGAGGTCTGCGAACGACGGGGCGCCCGAGGACGGCATCCAACCAGCGTGACGTTGACCCTGCCCGAAACCTTCGTTGCCGAACTCAGCGCGCGGCACGACCCGCTCGGCATCATCGGGCTCGGCCGCGCCATGGGGCCCGCGTTTCGGGCGCGGTTCGAAGTGGCTTTCGACGCCGCACTTGCCGAATCCGGCTTCTGAAATCCATCGAGGGACCAGTCATGAGTGATGAGAAAAAGTCTGCACCACCGTCGTTGCCGCATCAGGCGATCGACATCGGCCTGCCCGTCGAATGGAGGCTCGATGCCCACGATCAGAAGAACGTGCTCGGGGTCGTCTACGAATTCTCGCAGTCGAAGGAGCGCAAGATTGTCTGGTACACCGCCAACAAGCGTCGAGCGAAGAGCTTCAAGGTGGTGCGGGAATTGGGCTGCACCGATGGCGCCCCGGAGACCTCGCCAGAAAAGCCATGAGTGCCGCCGCAACCCGATGATAATGCAATATTTGTGACGCCACTCAGCGGAAACCAGCAGTTCGGCGCAACAAACCCATGCAGTTCAACGCGTTGGGCCAAGAGCCGCACGGGAGCGGGTCAACCTTGCACAAATCTGGACGGCATGGATCGGCACCCTACCGGTGAAGCCGCAGGCATGGTGTGCTTCAGGCGCGC
>NZ_SWJZ01000020.1 GCF_005144475.1 Rhodobacter capsulatus
CTCGAGATCGAGGTTCCGATGCGCCGCGACAGTGCGCAGATCGTCCCGAACCCAAAGCCACTCGTCGAAGGCATTCGCGGCGCCGCGGTCGATACGGCCAATCAACTGCCGGGGTTCGAGGCCGATCTGAACCCCGAGCGCCGATATCTTTTCGCTGATGTCTGAGGCCGGATCGCGCATGTCCGGCAGGCCATGCCGCATCGCGTCCGCGCGCCGCAAAGCCACCGACCGGCCATAGATCTCCGACTGCGTCGGCATCGCGAGCAACTGCACGCCGCGCCGATCCCCAAGCCCGTCGAGAACATCGCGGGCATGGCCAAACAATTCCTTGCGCAGCGCAAGCTGCTCCTGTTCCGGCCGCGCTCCGATCCGCTCCAGTGCCTGTTCCATCCAGCCCTCGAAATGCCGCTCGAGATCGACACGGCTATCGCGGTGCTCAGCGGCAGGAAAAGCACTCACAACTCCGCCGCGGGCCAAAGCCGCCTCCGCCGCACTGATCCGCGTGGCGATCTCGTCGAGCCCGGTCAGGGCGGCCAGATGGGCAAGCCCGCGCAGGGTCGCGGCGGAGCGGGTCATGCTTGCCAGTGCCTCATCCAGCGCCTTGCCCTCCCGCATCCTTTCCTCGGGCGCGCGGCCTTGCGCCTTCGCCCGCTCGATCTCGGCTCGGCTCGGGCAGTAGCTCAGAATCCCACGCTCGGCCCGCGAGGTGGCGTCGAGAAACACCCCTTCTTCCGCCGCGATCTCGACCATCCGGGTTTTCATCATGTCGAGATTGAACGCATGCTCGCGGGCCATGTAGAACCACTGCCCGTCGATCAGGCCGCGATTGTTCACCACGACATGCACATGCGGATGCGCGCGGTCGGTGTGCAGCGCCGCGACATAAGCCCATTCCTCCGCCTGATGCGCCCCGGACTGGAACATCTCGAAGGCCCAGGCCTCGGCGATCAGCTTTGCCTTGTCGGGGGCCACATGCGAGGGCAAGCTGAGCAGAAGATGGCTCGTGTGCCCGTTCTTCGGCGCCCCACGCCAGTCATCGCCCCAGGCCTCCGCGATCTCGCGGCGTTCCTCGGCGGCAAGTCCGCGCGCGTTCGGATCATGGGATACGGCATTGCCAAAGATCGCCTCGGACTTCGAGAACAGGTAATCGAACTGCGCCCGCAAATCCTTGGCTGTATGCGTCCCACCCCGATTGATCTTCTTGATCACCGCCACGTTCGATCCAAGCGCAAAGCGCCAAAGCTGCGCCGCCTGGGGCGAAAAGCGCACAAACCCTGCCCCGCTCGTTCCCCGCGCACGCCCCCGCTGCGGTCGCAACACATCAAGATCGCCAAGCAGGGCGTCAACAACACCTCGGCCGGGCCGCGTCGCAAGCCTAGCCAATTTGGTGTCCCTCCTGCTCTGCCACGAACTTCCGGTAGAGTGTCACACCCCGCCGACGCCGCTCGCTGATCACCTGCGACAGGGTCGCGCGCAGCACCGGTAGCCTCTGGCGCAATTCGTCGATCGCGGCCCACTGCTCCTTGACCATCGACACCCTGCCCCGGTTCGCCGCCAGCGCGATCTGGTTCACATTGACCCCGATCTTGTGCAACTCGCGCTGGATGCCATCGAGCCGCGCCGCATCTTCCGGGCCGAACTCCAGAAACCCCGCGCTCATACGAATGATCGCCCGGATCCCGTCCGATCGGGACTTCACACCGAGCTGGTCACAGAGCGCATCGAAAGCCGCCACCTCTTCCGCCGGCAACCGGCACGAGACAACCTGCCCACAACCCTCCTTCCGGGGCCGTCCCCGACCCGGGCGCGCGACCCCTTCCCTACCGGGCTCCGCCACCGTCCGCTCCGGCGCAATTCGCGGGCCGGAGGGAGCTTCAGGCGAATTATCTCGAAGGGCTTTTTTATTCACAGACGTACTCATTATTTTTTGTAGACATCACGCATTTCCTGCCACCACCCTTACTCTTATATTTCCCCCTTTTGCAACCGCAACCATGAGGCGAACAAAGACACTTGTGGAAGTCGTTGACGCAAGGTAAGCCGCCGATCACCGAACGCCTTTCGCGGCTCCCTCATCGCGACAAGCTGTTCGCGCAAACGTCCTTCCCCCCACCGGGAGAGGGCAATCTATTTGTAAAAATCAACGCCATAACAAGTTGTTATGGCGCAATTGTGTCCCGCCACTCCTAGACCGGGGCCCGAGAAAGGACGAGTGAGATGCGTAGTCAGGCATCAGCGACGTGCTCTCTGCAGCGCGCAAAACTTCAACCGCAAGATGATATCAGATAAAAGCGAAACGCGATAAGTCAAACGGCTTTCGCTTTCCGCTTTACTTCCTGCGCAATTCGCATTGCGCGGGATGAATTTCGATATTCACGCAGTGAATAATTAAAACGGTGTTCCGCGATCAGATAAATGACTTCGGCACGCCGCAAGATGAGGGAAGTTTCATGAGTAACGGGATACGTGTCGTTCTGGTGATGAACAGAAAAGGTGGATCGGGCAAAAGCACGCTCTGCCGCGCGCTGGCCTCGGCCGCAGCCGCAAGGGGGGAAACGGTGACGATCTTCGACACCGACACCTCGCGTTCCTGCCTGCATTGGATGGCCGCCGGACGCACAGCGGGAAACTGGTCGCCCCTCGTTGAGGTCGTGCATTCGCTTGATGCTTTCGAGATCACGGAGGCCATCGCCCAGATCTATGAACAACCCGACCAAGAGCATCTGGTGTTGATCGACACGTTCGGCGGCGGGGCGGAGGCGCAGGACATGCTGGCGATTGCCGCGCATCGCATCGTCTCGCCGATGATGCTGTCGCGCGGCGATCTGAGCGAAACCCGCGAAACGGCAAGCTGGTACATGAACCTGCGCGGCCGGGTCGATCGCCCCGAGGAGTTGCCGGGGTTTTCCGTGATCCTGAACCGGGTGCCCCTGCGTGTCTCGGAAGCGGAACGGGC
>NZ_SWJZ01000160.1 GCF_005144475.1 Rhodobacter capsulatus
AAGCTGCCGGAAGGCACCGAGATGGTGATGCCGGGCGACAACCTGAAGTTCGAAGTCGAGCTGATCGCGCCGATCGCGATGGAAGAGAAACTGCGCTTCGCGATCCGCGAAGGCGGCCGCACCGTCGGCGCCGGCGTCGTGTCGAAGATCATCAAGTGATGATCCCGAGACGCGCCAACCAAGGTGTGTCGAAGATCATCAAGTAAGACCTGCCGGTCTTTTTGAACGAAATCGGAAGGAGCGCCCCCGGGCGCTCCTTTTGCTTTGAGGGTTCGAGTGGTGCCAATGGGTCGGATGTGGCCCCCTGAGGCCCCCGATTCCCGGCCGACGGCCCCGTCACGGCCTTCCCGCGTAAATTTTCCATCTTTTGCTGGCATTTTTGCGCAACAAAGTTTCTGGGGTGTTTTGGGGTTCTTTTGGTGGTTTCGATTTTGGCCAATGAATGCTGGGTGTTTTTGGGGTCCGGGCAGAAAGTTTGTGGAATTTTGAAAAAGGGGGTTGCGGAGGTGTGCGAGTATCCGTAGAAGACCCCTCACCGAAGCGACGGTGGTTGCAGCGGGACGCGGACGGAAGCGCAAGCGACTGAAAGCAAACG
>NZ_SWJZ01000161.1 GCF_005144475.1 Rhodobacter capsulatus
CGTCCGCGCCTACCTCGAAACAGACGCCTGCCTGGAGCAGGGCCCCCATCACATCTGGATCGAGCCGCAGAACGCCGCAGGCGTCCCCGGCCCGGTTGCAGGCCCCTTCACCATCATCATCACCTGAGGACACGCATGACTGGCGTAAATACCACCAACCTCGTGACCGCGGCCCTGCTCGACAGTGTCCTCGGCAATCGCAATGGCTCCACCGTCAAGGCGTCGGTCGCAGATCTGGCCGCGCAATTGGCCGCCTCCGGGGCGCTCGCTGACCGGCTCGACGATCTCGACGCGGCCATGGCGGGCA
>NZ_SWJZ01000162.1 GCF_005144475.1 Rhodobacter capsulatus
GCGCGCCGCAGGGGGCGCCGCCCCCGACGCCACGGCGCTGCGCGAGCGCTTCGCCAAGATCGCACAGGTGGACACCCCCGAAGCCGCGGGGGATGCCGCCGCCGCCGAGGTGACCCGCATCCGCGCCCTGATCGACGAGATGCGCCCGACCTTCCGCCGCGACGGGGGCGACATCGAACTGGTGCGGGTCGAGGGCGCCAAGGTCATCGTGCATCTGTCGGGCGCCTGCGCGGGCTGCATGCTGGCGGGGCAAACCCTTTACGGCGTGCAAAAGCGCATCACCGACGTCCTTGGCCGCCCCTTCCGCGTCATCCCCGACATCCGGCACTGACCATGACCCAACCCGCGATCTACCTTGACAACAACGCCACCACCCGGGTCTTCCCCGAGGCGGTGGCGGCGATGCTGCCCTATTTCACCGAGCATTTCGGCAATGCCTCGTCGGGCCATGGCTTCGGGGCACAGGCGGGGCTGGGGCTGCGCAAGGCCCGGATCGCGGTGGCGGCGCTGATCGGGGCCGCTTCCGAGCAGGAGATCCTCTTCACCTCGGGCGGCACCGAAGCGAACACCACCGCCATAAGGTCGGCCCTTGCGGTGCAGGCGGGGCGGCGCGAGATCATCATTTCCGCCGTCGAGCATCCGGCGGTGCTGATGCTGGCCGCCGATCTGGAAAAGACCGAGGGCGTGCGCGTGCATCGCATCCCGGTCGATCATCTGGGGCGGCTCGATCGCGCGGCCTATGCCGCCGCGCTGTCGGACCGGGTGGCCGTCGTCTCGATCCTCTGGGCGAACAACGAGACCGGCACGATCTTTCCGGTGGCAGAACTGGCCGCCGAGGCCCATGCGGTCGGCGCGCTGTTTCACACCGACGCCGTGCAGGCGGTGGGCAAGCTGCCGATCTCGCTGGTGGACAGCGAAATCGACATGCTCTCGCTTTCGGGTCACAAGTTCCACGGGCCAAAGGGGGTGGGGGCGCTTTACCTGCGCAAGGGCGTCGCTTTCCGCCCGCTGCTGCGCGGCGGCAAGCAGGAACGCGGCCGCCGGGCGGGCACCGAAAACGTGCCCTCGCTGGTCGGGATGGGCGTCGCGGCCGAGATCACCGCGGCGCGGATGGCCGCCGATCTGTCCCGCATCGCGACGCTGCGCGACTGGCTGGAAGCCGGGATCCTGACCCTGGGCGGCTGCATGGTGCTGGGCGATCCGGCCAACCGGCTCGCCAATACCTGCACCCTCGCCTTTGACCGGATCGACGGCGAGGCGGTGCTGACGAAACTGGCCCGCGCGGGCATCGCGGTCTCGACCGGTTCGGCCTGCGCCTCGGGCGCGATGGAACCCAGCCACGTCACCCGCGCCATGGCCGTGCCCTTCACCGCGGCGCATGGGGTGGTGCGGTTCTCGCTCTCCTCCGACACCACCGCGGCCGAGCTTTCCCGCGTGCTGGCCGTCCTGCCCGAGATCCTGGCCGAGCTGCGCCCCGTTCCCGTAACCGCCTGAGGGAAAAGATCATGACACCCAACCGGACCCTTGCCCTTTGCGACACCACCCTGCGCGACGGCGAGCAGACCGCCGGGGTGGCCTTTTCGCTGACCGAAAAGAAAGCCATCGCCCGGGCGCTGGATCGGGCGGGCGTGGCGGAAATCGAGGTCGGCATCGCCGCGATGGGCTGGGCCGAGATCGCCGAGATCCGCGCCGTCGTCGCCGAAATCCGCGCGGCGACGCCCGTCGTCTGGTGTCGGCTGCGGATGCATGACCTTGACATGGCGCAGAAAACCGGGGTGAAGCGGGTGCATTTCGCGGTGCCGACCTCGCTTGCGCAACTGGAAGGCAAGCTGCGCGTCGATCGCGACTGGATCTTGCGCGAAACCGCGGCTTTGATCTTTTGCGCCACCGATCGCGGGCTGCAAGTGTCGGTCGGCGCCGAGGATGCCAGCCGCACCGATCCCGCGTTCCTGATCCGTCTGGCCGAGGTCGCCGCCGCCGCGGGCGCCATCCGGTTCCGCGTCGCCGACACGCTTGGCCTGCTCGATCCGCTGGGCGCCTTTCGCCTTGTGGCCGAGCTTTCGGCACGGATCTCCCTGCCGATCGAGATGCATGCCCACAATGATTTCGGCATGGCGACGGCGAACACGATCATGGCCGCCCATGCCGGGGCGACGCATCTGTCGGTCACGGTGAACGGCCTGGGCGAACGGGCGGGCAATGCCGCGCTGGAAGAAGTCGGCGCCGCGCTGGAAGCGGGCAACATCGACACCGGCCTTGATCTCTGCGCCCTGCCCGAGCTTTCCGCCGTCGTCGCCAAGGCCTCGGGCCGGGCGTTGCCGCCGCAAAAGCCGATCACCGGGGCGATGGTCTTCGCACATGAATCCGGCATCCATGTCGATGCGATCCTGAAGCGCGCCGACACCTACGAAGACCCCCGCTGCGCCCCCGCCCGCTTTGGCCGCAAACGGCAGATCGTGATCGGCAAGCATTCGGGCAGCGCCGGTCTGCGCGCCGCCCTGCTGGACGCGGGCCTGCCCGCCAGTGATGCCGTGCTCGACCGGCTGAAACCGCTGTTGCGCGCCCATGCCGTGCGGGTGAAACGCCCCGTCCAGCCCGAAGACCTGCGCCGCATGGTGGCGCGGCTCGACCGCCTGCCGCCCACCGCCTGACCCAAGGAGAAAGAGATGACCCCTGAAAGCCCCACTCTGGCCGCGCTGGCGAAACTGTCCTCGGCCGAGGAGATCTTTGCCTTCCTCGGCGTCGAGCCGATCCGCGAGGTGCTCAACTCGTCACGGCTGCACATCCTGAAGCGCTTCGGCGCCTATCTGCGCGACACCGACATGACCGGCCTGACCGAAGACGGGATCTTTGAGCGCGCGCGCGATGCGCTGTTGCGGGCGCAGGCCGATTTCGTCGCCTCGACGCCGCTCAAGGAAAAGGTCTTCAAGGTCTTCGAGACCGAGGCCGCGAAACGGAAGGCCCGCTTCGTCGGTCTTGAAACCCTGAAAGTGATCAAATCCTGACCGCCTGCAGCCTGCCGCATTTTCCGGCCTCCGGCGCGGGTTCGCCGCATAATTGCGCAATTGACCCGGTGCCTTCGCAAAAATGAACCGAACTTGCCTGCCGGACATATCGGAAGACGTGCCTTTTCCCGCCCATGCCCTATGGTCTGTACAGAAGTCCCGACTGCAGCGGCTGCCGCCCGAGTCCCTTGCGCCGGGCGCTCCGCCGCGGAAATTCCTGGCTGTGGGGGTGACTGCATGACCGATCAACAATCCCGCCCCGCGTCGCCCCGCCGTCGCTCGACCCAGTCGATCGCCGACCGCCTGGCGCTGGATGCGCTTTACGAGATCGCGAAGACCTTTGCGGCGGCGCCCGATCCGGTGGCGGAGGTGCCGCAGATCTTCAACGTGCTGTCCTCCTT
>NZ_SWJZ01000163.1 GCF_005144475.1 Rhodobacter capsulatus
TGATTTCAAGGAAGCACTGGTCGCCCGGGAGCGATGTTTCCGTTCAAAGCGTTGAGCGGCGCGATTCCGGCGGGTGGACTGTATCCGGCAGTCTGACACCAAACGGCATCTGCCCAGACTGTGGATTGCAATCGCGACGTCGTCACGGCTGGCGGCGTAGGCGGCTGCAGGATTATCCCGCCCATGGTGACGGGGTTACGGTAACCCTCTGGGTTTGCCGTTGGCGATGTTTGGCACCCGCCTGCCCGCGCCGGACTTTCTCGGACCAGATCGGCTCGATTGCGCGTCCTTTTGCGCGGCGCACTTCGCGTGTCGGGGAAATTGTCAGCCATCTTGGGCACGCGACCGGCGGGCGGCCTGCCGAGCGGCTCTTGCACCGCTTGGGCCTTGGGGTCAGTGATGACACGGTGCTTAGGCAGCTGAAGAACCGTGCTCAAGACACTGCCGAGCCGCCGACCGTCATCGGGATCGACGACTGGAGCTGGCGGAAGTCGCAGACCTACGGCACGATCATTGTCGATCTGGAGCGTCGCGCGGTCATCGATGTTCTCGAAGATCGTGATGTGGTCACCTGCACCGACTGGCTGAAACGACATCCCGAGGTGGAAGTGATCAGCAGAGATCGCTGCGGTCTCTACGCCCAGGCTGCCCGGCAAGGCGCGCCGCAAGCGGAACAGGTCGCCGACCGGTTTCATATCGTGCAGAACCTGCGGCAGGCTATCGAGGAGCAGATGAACCTTCACGGCCGTGCGACCGGCAGGGCGCTGCTGTCCGACGCCGACAATATCACCGCAGAGGGAAGCCTTCTGAAGTCCCGCCTTGCGCACAGGACGTCTCGGGAAGAGATTTTCACCACCATCCATGCGCTTCGAAATCAGGGGCTTACCTGCAGCGAGATTGGGCGGCGAACAGGGTTCCCTCGTCGCAGCATCGCGAAATGGCTGCAGTTCGAGACGCCGCCGGACCGCAGGCGGGCAGCTTTGAAGCCGACTTCGCCGTGGTACTTTGAAGAGTTCCTGAGCCAAAGCTGGAAGGGCGGAATTCGAACTGGAAGCGCCCTGTTCCGTCTGATCCGAGAGCGTGGCTACGAGGGGAGCCCGACGCATTTGCAGCGGCTGCTGGCGGGGTGGCGCAGAGCCGAAAAGCAAGCGAAGGGCCCTGCCTTGGAGCACCAGATCCTGGAACCGGTCCGGGACCCGGAAACGGGGCACGCGATCTCCCCGGTCATCGCGGCAGCGCTGTGTATCAAACCCCGCGGAAAACTCACCCCGGATCAGGCGCGGAAAGTCGACGCGCTCAAGGCTGGCTCTCCCGCCTTCGCAACGATGCGCTGCCTCGTCATGCGGTTCAACGGTATCCTGCGTGGCCGCGAGGCAGACCCGCTCCCTGCATGGATCGACGACGCGATCGAAACCGACCTGGCGCCCATCGTGCACTTCGCACGCACATTGAACCGGGATTTCGATGCGGTAAAAAACGCTATCGAGATGCCCTGGAGCAACGGCCAAGCAGAAGGTCAGATTAATCGTCTGAAGACCCTCAAACGCGCCATGTACGGCCGAGCCGGGCCAGAACTGTTGAGGGCAAGAATGCTGCCCCTCCGCCACACAGATTGAGGCAGAGCC
>NZ_SWJZ01000021.1 GCF_005144475.1 Rhodobacter capsulatus
TCTTTCATTTCTAGCCCCCCCCCCCCCCCCCCCCCCCCCCCCCCCCCCCCCCCCCCCCCCCCTCTTGCTTTCCGGCCCATCCCAACCTATTCCGCAGCCATGACCCAGCATCAGCGCCTTCTCATCATCGACTTCGGCTCGCAGGTGACCCAGCTCATCGCCCGGCGCCTGCGCGAGCTTTCCATCTACTGCGAAATCCACCCCTACCAGAAGGTGACCGACGCCTTCCTGGCAGATTTCGCCCCCAAGGCCATCATCTTCTCGGGCGGCCCGGATTCGGTCACCCGGGAGGGTTCCCCCCGCCCGCCGAAATCCGCCTTCACCCTGGGCGTGCCGATCCTTGGCATCTGCTACGGCCAGCAGGTGATGATGCAGGAGCTGGGCGGCCTCGTTGAAACCGGCCATGGCACCGCCGAATTCGGCCGTGCCTTCGTGACCCCGTCCGAAAATGTCCTGCCGCTGCTGCGCGGCTGGTTCGACGCCGGTCCCGAGCAGGTCTGGATGAGCCACGGCGATCACGTCTCGCGCATCGCCCCGGGCTTCGAGGTCTACGGCACCTCGCCCGGCGCGCCCTTCGCGATCACCGCCGATGTCTCGCGCCACTTCTACGCCGTGCAATTCCACCCCGAGGTGCACCACACCCCGAAAGGCGCGAAGCTTTACGAAAACTTCGTGCGTCTGGCGGGCTTCACCGGCGACTGGACGATGGCGTCCTACAAGGACGACGCCATTGCGAAAATCCGCGCGCAGGTGGGTGACAAGCGGGTGATCTGCGGCCTGTCGGGCGGCGTCGACAGCTCGGTCGCGGCCGTGCTGATCCACGAAGCCATCGGCGATCAGCTGACCTGCGTTTTCGTCGATCACGGTCTGATGCGGCTCAACGAGGCCGACGAAGTCGTGACGATGTTCCGCGACAACTACAACATCCCGCTGATCCACGCCGACGAGGCCGATCTCTTCATCGGTGCG
This sequence comes from Rhodobacter capsulatus, assembly GCF_005144475.1. Lineage (GTDB taxonomy): Bacteria > Pseudomonadota > Alphaproteobacteria > Rhodobacterales > Rhodobacteraceae > Rhodobacter > Rhodobacter capsulatus_C. Next base: position 970 of record NZ_SWJZ01000021.1, read on the forward strand.
CTCGAAGGCGTTTCGGACCCCGAGGTCAAGCGCAAGACCATCGGCAAGCTCTTCATCGACGTCTTCCAGCGCGAGGCGAACAAGATCGAAGGCGCCGAATTCCTGGCGCAGGGCACGCTTTACCCCGACGTGATCGAATCGGTCTCGTTCAGTGGCGGCCCCTCGGTCACGATCAAGTCGCACCACAATGTCGGCGGCCTGCCGGAAAAGATGGGGCTGAAGCTGGTCGAACCCTTGCGCGAACTCTTCAAGGATGAAGTCCGCGCCCTTGGCCGCGAATTGGGCCTGCCGGAAAAATTCATCGGCCGCCACCCCTTCCCCGGCCCGGGTCTGGCGATCCGCTGCCCCGGCGAAATCACCCGGGAAAAACTCGATATCCTGCGCAAGGCCGATGCGGTCTACATCGACCAGATCCGCAAGCACGGGCTTTACGACGCGATCTGGCAGGCTTTCGTCGCGATCCTGCCGGTGAAGACCGTCGGCGTGATGGGCGACGGGCGCACCTATGATTACGCCTGCGCGCTGCGTGCGGTGACCTCGGTCGATGGCATGACGGCGGATTACTACCCGTTCAGCCATGAGTTCCTGGGCGAAACCGCGACGCGGATCATCAATGAAGTCAAGGGCATCAACCGGGTGACCTACGACATCACCAGCAAGCCCCCGGGCACGATCGAATGGGAGTGACCCGCAAGGGTCGCTTTCTGGCGCCCTAGGAGGGAGAAGTGTCGCTGATCCATCTGCAAGGCCAACTGATCTGCACCACGCCCGAGGATCGGCGCGTGGTGCTTTCCGGGCTCGCGGCGCATCTGCGCCAGAGCCTGGGCCACCCCGGCTGTCTGTTCTACGAAATCACCCAGACCGAGGATCCCTTTGTCTGGCAACTCGATGCGGGCTTTGCCGACCGCCATGCCTTCACGGCCTGGCAGCAGGCCACCGAGACCTCGGAGTGGGCCAGCCGCGGTATCCGCCACGACCTCACCCCCCGCCCGGCCAAGCCGGAGATCGGCCCCGAAACCGCCGCCGATCCGCGCGCGCTGCATCAGCTGCTTGAGGCCGCCTTCGCCCGCCGCGCCGAGGCCGATCTGGTCGATGCCCTGCGCGCCTCTGGCGATCTCGCGCTCTCGCTCACCGCCCGCTTCGGCCGCGCCTGTCTTGGCCATTGTGCCTTTTCCGCGCTTGCCGCGCCGTTTCCGGCCTGGGCGCTGGGCCCGCTGGCCACCCGCGCCAGCCTGCGCCGTCAGGGGATTGCGACGACACTGGTGCAGGCCGGTCTTGAAATCGCCCGCGCCCGCGGTATCGCGGCGATCTTCGTGCTGGGCGATCCGGCCTGGTACCACCGCTTCGGCTTCTCCGCCGAGGCCGCCCGCGGTTTCATCAGCCCCCATGCCGGGCCGCATCTGCAGTTGCTGAACCTGACCGGCACGGCGCTGCCCAAAGGCGAGATCCGCCACGCGGCCGCCTTCGCGGATCTGGACGACTGACCCGCGTCCCTTTCACCTTGGTGCAAATATCCCGGGGGGCCCGGGGGGGCAGAGCCCCCCGTCCGCAACTGATCCGGGCAGCGCCCCCGTCCGCACTTACCGCCGCGCCAGGGCTTCGGTCAGCAGATCCTTCAGCACCGCGCGCGGCACATCCGAGGTCACGAAGGCGTCGCCGATCCCCCGCGCCAGAATGAAGCGCAGCTTGCCATCCAGCACTTTCTTGTCCTGGCCCATAAGCGCGATCAGCCCCTCGGCATCGGGCAATTCCCCTGGAATATCAGCCAGTTCCACCTTCATCTTCATGTCGCGCAAATGCGCCCGCACGCGCGAGGGCGCCTCTTGCGCGCACAGCCCCAGCCGTTGGCTCAGCTCAAACGCCAGCGCACAGCCGATCGCCACGCCCTCGCCATGCAGCAGCCGGTCCGAATAGCCCGTCGCGGCTTCCAGCGCATGGCAGAAGGTGTGACCCAGGTTCAACAGCGCCCGGTCGCCTTCCTCGGTCTCGTCGCGCGCGACGATCTCGGCCTTCATCTCGACCGAGCGCTTCACCGCATGTTGCCGCAAGGCCCGGTCGCCCGCCGCCATCGCCGGGCCCTTCGCCTCGAGCCAGTCGAAAAACGCGGCATCGCCCAGAAGGCCGTATTTCACCACCTCGCCATAACCGGCCAGAAAATCGCGCGGCGGCAGCGTGTCCAGAAGCCCGATATCGGCCAGAACCAGCGAGGGCTGATGAAAGGCGCCGATCAGGTTCTTGCCCGCCGCGACATTGATCCCGGTCTTGCCGCCGACTGAACTGTCGACCTGCGCCAGAAGCGTCGTCGGGATCTGCACGAAGCGCACGCCGCGCCGCAGCACCGCCGCGGCAAAGCCGACCAGATCGCCGATCACGCCGCCGCCAAAGGCGACAACGATATCCTTGCGCTCGACCTTTTGCGCCAGAAGCCATTCGCAGACGCGCTCGAAATGCGGCCAGCTTTTCGTTCCCTCGCCCGAGGGCAGCGTCATCGTCACCATCTCGACATCACCCAGGCCCGCGCGCAGCGCCTCCAGATGCAGCCCGGCCACGGTCTCGTCGGCGATCACCGCCACCTTGGGCTTGCGCAAAAGCGGCGCGATTTCCGCCCCCGCCCGCGCCAGCAGCCCGGCACCGATCCGCACCTCATAGGCGCGCGCGCCCAGCTCCACCTTCACCACTTCGGTCATTCACTCCTCCGCGAACAGCCCCGGGCGGCCCCGAAGCGCTTCGATCACCTTTTGCGCCATCTGCTCGATCGAAAGACCCGGCTCGGCCTCCACCGCCACCTGCGCCAGCGCATAAACGGGATAGCGCCGCTCGATCAGCTCGGCGAGCGTCCCCTTCGGGTCGGGCGTGCGCAACAGCGGCCGCGTCGTCTTGCCCTTGACCCGGGTCCAGAGCAGCTCCAGATCCGCCTGCAGCCAGACCGAGACCCCCAGCCGCGCGATCATCGCCCGGTTCGTCTCGGACAAAAAGGCGCCGCCGCCGGTCGAGACCACCCCGGGCGCGCCCGACAGCAGCCGCGCGATCACCTCCGATTCGCGGGCGCGAAAGAACGGCTCGCCATCGCGTTCGAAAATCTCCGCCACCGAGCGCTGCGCCGCCTTGACGATCTCCTCGTCGCTGTCGTGAAACGGCACCCGCAGCGCCCGCGCCAGCGCGGTGCCCACCGCGGTCTTGCCCGCGCCCATCATGCCCACCAGCACGATCGTCTTTTGCAGGTGCGGGTGAACTTGCTCTTGCCCGGTCACGCAGCCCTCCCCGGCCCGACGCCCTTGGGGCGCTTGCGCATTCGTGATCTTTGCGCCCTTCAATGGCGTGAACTTTGTCGAAATGCCATATATAATCTTGCCAGCGCGACGTTTCGGCGGCATCCCCGCAGCGGCGGCGCCCCGGACGGGGTCAGGCTGCCGCCATCGAAGACGATCGCAGACGAACATAAAGACAAGAAAGCAAAATCATGGGGCGCATGTTCAAGGTCATTCTCGTTCTTCTTCTGGCGGCGGTGCTGGGCACGCTGGGCTATGCCTATTTCGGCGACATGACCGCCGATCCGGTCGAGATCCGCAGCCCCGTCGCCCTGCCCGATCTGGCGCCGGCCGCCGCGGTTCCGGCCGCCGCCGTGTCGCCCGCTTCTCCCGCCTCCCCGGCGCCGCAGGCCGCCGCGCAACCGGCCCCGGCGACTGAAGCTGCGGGGGCGGGGCTTGACGATTGATCGCCGCCTGCTGCTGGGCCTGACGCTGGGGCTTTGGCCCGCCACCGCGGCGCTGGCCGAGGCGCCGATGTCGGCGATCGACTGGCTGTCGACCTCGGTCAGCGGCGTGCCGGTCCGCCCAGGCGGCGGCTCGGCGGCGGTGCTGCCTCCCGTCGTGGGCGAGGCCCCGGTTTCGGGCGGGGGCACGGTGGAACGCATCGGCGTCGCCTCGCTCGAGTCTGCGCGCAATGCGGACAGTCTCGGGCTTTTGCCCGCCAGCCGTCTGGGCCTGCCGCGCGGGCTTTGGGGCGCCACGCCCGAGGTCGATCTGGCCGCGGCGCTGCGCAAGGAGCGGCTCGACACCCTGCCCGCGGTGCAGGGGTTCCTGCTTGAACTGATGCTGGCCGAGCTGGACCCGCCGATCACCCCCGCGCCCGAGGGGCAGAACGTGCTGTTTCTGGCCCGCATCGACCGGCTGCTGGATCTGGGCGCGCTCGATCAGGCGATGGCGCTGCTGGAACAGGCCGAGCCCTCGGACCCCGAGATTTTCCGGCGCCGCTTCGATGTCGCCCTGCTTCTGGGCGAGGAAGACCATGCCTGTGAAATCATGGAGAAAACCCCCGCGGTCGCGCCCTCTTATCCGGCCCGGATCTTCTGTCTGGCGCGGCGGTCGAAATGGGATGCGGCGATGCTGACGCTCGGCACCGGGCGGGCGCTTGGGCAGATCGACAGCGAAACCGCGCTGCTTCTGGAACGGTTTCTCGATGACGAGGGCGCCGATGGCGCCGCCGATCTGCCGCCGCCCGCGCGGCCCACGCCACTCAGCTTCCGGCTGATGGAGGCGATCGGCCAGCCGATGGCGACGACGACCCTGCCCGTCGCCTTTGCCCATTCCGACCTGCGCGCCAATGCCGGCTGGAAGACGCAACTGGAGGCGGCCGAGCGGCTTTCGCGCATGGGCGTGCTTGATCCGAACCAGCTGCTTGGGCTTTACACGCAGGACCGCGCTTCTGCCTCGGGCGGGGTGTGGGACCGGGTTTCCCTTGTTTCCCAATTGGATGCAGCCCTTTCTGCAAGTGATGTCGCGCGCGTCTCAAAGGTTTTGCCCGCCGCCTGGGATCTGATGCAAGCGCAGGAGCTGGAAACCGCATTCGCCGCGATGTTCGCCCCCCGGCTGCTGGATCTGCCGCTGAGCGGAGAGGCCAAACGGCTGGCGCTGCGGCTGGCGCTGCTCACCGGCGCCTTCGAGAGTGTCGCGCGGACCCAAGCAGACGCCGCAGCACAAGAACCGCTGCTGATCGCGCTCGCCCGCGGCGACACCGCGCCGGTGGAGGCGCAGGATCTGCTGGGCCTGACGGTGAAGCGCATCTTCGACGCCCCGCCCGCCGCCGTGCCCGAAGCCTATGCGGGCCTTGTGCCCGACCGGCTGGGCGAGGCGCTGCTGGCCGCGGTCGATGACATTTCCGAAGGCGCCAAGGGCGACGCGCGGCGGCTTGAATCCGGGCTGACGCTTCTGCGCAAGACCGGGTTCGAAAGCCTGGCGCGGCGCACGGCGCTGCAGCTGATCATTCTGGAGCGGCGCGGATGATCCGGATGCTGCCGCGCGAACGCATCGCCGTCTTCCTTGAGGCGCAAGCGGCCGAGGCCGGGGCGGCGCGCAACACGATCGCCGCCTATGGCCGCGATCTGAGCGATTTTCTGGACTTCACCACGGCCAAGGGCCTTGATCTGCTCACGCTGGACCGCGCCGCGGTCGAGGATTGGCTGGTCCGGCTTGAGGCCGAGGGGCTGGCAAAGGCGACCCGGGCGCGGCGGCTTTCGGCGGTGAAGCAGTTCTACCGCTTCGCCTATGACGAGGGCTGGCGCAGCGACAATCCGACCTTGCAGATCTCGGGGCCGGGCAAGGCGCAGCGGCTGCCGAAAACGCTGAGCATCGAAGAGGTCGAGGCGCTTTTGGAGGCCGGACGCGATCAGGGCCGCAGCCCGGCCGAGCAGATCCGCAACCGCTGCCTGATGGAGCTGCTTTACGCCACCGGCATGCGGGTGAGCGAGCTGGTGGGCCTGCCGGTGGCGGCGGCGCGCGGCAATCCGGCGATGCTGATGGTGCGCGGCAAGGGCGACAAGGAACGGATGGTGCCGCTCTCTGCCCCGGCGCGCGAGGCGCTGGCGGCCTGGCTGATCACCCGTGATGCGGCCGAGGACGCGGCGCGGATCGCCCGCCGTCTGCCGCCCTCGCGCCATCTTTTCCCGTCCTCGGGCAAGGAAGGGCATCTGACGCGGCAGGGATTTCATGCGCTGCTGAAAGAGATCGCGCTGGCGGCGGGGCTCGACCCGGCGCGGGTGACGCCGCATGTGCTGCGCCATGCCTTTGCCACGCATCTGTTGCAGGGCGGCGCCGATCTGCGGGTGATCCAGACGCTTCTGGGCCATGCCGACCTGTCCACCACCGAAATCTATACCCATGTGCTGGAGGAACGGCTGAAGGATCTGGTGCTGGGCCACCACCCGCTCGCCCGCAAGGGCTGATCCGCCCGCTTGATCCCGGCCCCGCAACGCGCCATCATCCCCGATCATGACCGAAACCACCCTTCTTGCGACCCTTTCCGCCTTTGCCGCCCGGCTTGACACCGGGTTTTGGCTCACTGCCGGGGCGATCGTCGTTCTGCTGATGCTCTCGGCGTTCTTTTCGGGCTCGGAAACCGCGCTGACGGCGGCCTCGCGGCCGAAGCTGCGGGCCCGGGCCGACCGGGGCGACAAGGGGGCCGAAGCCGCGCTGCAGATCACCGAGGACAACGAGCGGCTGATCGGCGCGCTGCTTTTGGGCAACAATGTCGTCAACATCCTGTCCGCGGCGCTGGCGACGGCGCTCTTGACGCGGCTCTTCGGCCAGTCCGGGGTGGCTTTGGCGACGGTGGTGATGACGGCGCTTGTGCTGATCTTTTCCGAGGTGCTGCCGAAGACCTGGGCGATCAGCACCCCCGAGACGGTGGCGGCGCGGGTGGCGCGGCTCGTGCGGGTGCTGATCCGGCTGCTCAGCCCGATCGTGACGGTGGTGCGGATGATCGTGCGCGCCATCCTGTGGGTGTTCGGGCTGCGCACCGATGCGAACCAGAACATGTTCTCGATCCACGAGGAAATCGCCGGGGCGCTGGCGATTGGGGCCTCGGAGGGGACGGTGGACAAGGCCGACCGCGACCGGCTTTTGGGGGCGCTCGATCTGGGCAACCGCAGCGTGGCCGAGATCATGCGCCACCGCAGCCAGGTCGAGATGATCGACGCCGAGGACGACCCGAACGAGGTGCTGGCGCAGGTGCTGGCCTCGCCGCATACAAGGTTGCCGCTTTACAAGGGCGAGCGGGAAAACGTCGTCGGCATCCTGCATGCCAAGGATCTGTTGCGCGCGGTCGAGCGGTTTTTGCGCAGCGGCGATGGCAAGCTGGATTCTGTCAGCGATCTTGACCTGATGAAAGTGGCGATGAAGCCCTATTTCATCCCGGAAACGACGCCGCTCGATGAACAGATGCGGGAATTCCTGAAGCGGCGCACCCATTTCGCGCTGGTCGTCGATGAATATGGCGATCTGAAGGGGCTTTTGACGCTGGAAGACATTCTGGAAGAGATCGTCGGCGAGATCACCGACGAATTCGACCCCCGCGCGGCGCGGCAGCTGAAACCGACAGAGACGGGCGATTATCTGGTCGAAGGCGCGATGACGATCCGCGATCTGAACCGGGAAACCGACTGGGCGCTGCCCGATGACGAGGCGCATACGGTGGCGGGCCTCGTCATCCACGAGGCCCAGTCGATCCCCGAGGTCGGTCAGGTGTTCTCCTTCCACGGCTTCCGCTTCGAGGTGGCCGGGCGCAAGGACAACCGCATCAGCCAGCTGCGCATCCGCCCGCTCGAAGGTCTGCCGCGCTAGGGCTCAGCGGCCCAGCTTCGCCAGCCGCGCCACGCGCAGTTTCGCGAAATCATCGCCCGCGTGATAGCTTGACCGCGTCAGGGGCGTCGCCGAGACCATCAGGAAGCCCTTGCCATAGGCCGCCTTTTCATAATCGGCGAATTCCTCGGGGGTGACGAAGCGGGACACCGCATGGTGTTTCGGCGTCGGCTGCAGATACTGGCCGATGGTCAGGAAATCGATGTCGGCGGCGCGCATGTCATCCATCACCTGAAGCACGCCCTGCCGGTCCTCGCCCAGACCGACCATGATGCCGGATTTGGTGAACATCGCCGGGTCGAGTTCCTTGACGCGTTGCAGCAGCCGCAAGGAATGGAAATAGCGCGCCCCGGGCCGCACGGTCGGATAAAGGCCGGGCACGGTCTCAAGGTTGTGGTTGAACACGTCCGGCCGGGCTTCGACAACCTTTTCAAGCGCTTGCGGGGCACACTTGAGAAAGTCGGGGGTCAGGACCTCGATCGTCGTGTCCGGCGCGCGGTGGCGCACGGCCCGGATCGTCTGGGCGAAATGCTCGGCCCCGCCATCGTCAAGATCGTCACGATCGACCGAGGTGATGACGACATGTTTCAGACCGAGCGTCGCCACCGCATGCGCCACCCGTCCAGGTTCAAAGGCGTCAAGCGCCTCGGGCTTGCCGGTGGCGACATTGCAGAAACTGCAGCCGCGGGTGCAGGTCTCGCCCATGATCATCATCGTGGCGTGGCCGTGGCTCCAGCATTCGCCGACATTCGGGCAGCCCGCCTCCTCGCAGACGGTGACGAGCTTGTTCGTCTTCAAGAGATCGCGGGTGTCCTTGTAGCCCTGCGAGGTCGGCGCCTTGACCTTGATCCAGCCCGGTTTCTTCGGCTGGGCATTGTCGGGGCGATGCGCCTTTTCCGGGTGGCGCAGAACGGGCGCCTTGTGGGCCGGGTCCTGAGTGTCGGGCATCGGGCTTCCTTTCGCAGCGGGATTGCCCCCAGATAGGCCGAAAACCCGCCCGATGCAAATTGCCTGTGCCGCCCCGGCCCCACCTAGCCGATCAAGGGCGAGGCCCCGCCATAGGTCTCGTCATAATGCCGCTTGAGCCGCATCAGCGCGATGCGCAGCACGATCTTGCCCGAACGCGCCGACCAGCCCATGCGCTTTTCCGCCGCTTCGAGCCCTTCGAGAAAACAGCAGCACCGAAGGACCATGTCGCCCAGACCCGGCCCCAGATCAGAGAGCGCCGCCGCCACCCGTTCCCGGGCGCGTTCGGAGCCGCCCGAGCCGCCATGGCCCAGATCCGGCCGATACTGACCCCGCGCGCCGCCGGTCATGAAGCGTTCCCAGTTCTGCGCCACCCGCGGCCCCATCTGCGCCAGTTCGAAATCCTCGCGCAGCCGTTCCCCCGCCGCCACCAGATCGGGCGCCAGAAACGGCCGCCCATCCGCATCGCGCCGCCGCGCCAGCACGCCAAGCGGGCTTTCGGCCAGGTTCATCCGCATCCGCGTCACCCGGCCCTGCCCCTCGTGCACCGTGCGCTCGCCCCAGTCCCGGTGCCGGTCGGCCTGCGGATTGCCGTCCGCCTCGGGGTCGCGCCCCTCGGTCGCCGCCTCCGCCTCCAGCAACCGCTTCAGCGCCGCCCGCCCCGCCGGGGACAGCTCGTAGCTTGTCACCCGGCCGCTGTGCTGCACCCCGATCCAGCCGTTCAGCGCAAAGCCCTGCGCCACTTCGCGCGCCACCACCGCCGTCCGCACCGTGCCGCGCAGCACCACCGCCTTTTCCATGTCGGGGGCGATGATCAACAGCGCCCCCGGTTCGGCCAGGCGGCGCAGCACCCGCCGCCCCTCGCGCGAGAGCGTGTCAAGTTCCGGGTAATGGGGATCGGCAGCTTCGGGGCAGGCTTGCGGCGCAGTCGGGCGGATCGGAGCGGTCATCGCGGGGTCATCCTCTCTGGGCGGGGCGGCAGATGCAGCGGAAGCACAACGGCCAAGCCGCGTCAGGGCTTCATCGACAAGCGGATCGTCGCGGCGCTGCTCGATCCGGCGCACCCGGCGCAGGATGGTCGAGGCGTGACAGCCCTCGGCCCGCGCCAGTTGCCGGATCGGCACACCGTCTTCGACGTGACGCAGATAGAGCCGTGCATGGTCGGGCAGCCAGGCAGGCAGCAGCTCCAGAGCTTGCAAGGTCTTCATTCCCCGTCTCCCAGTTCGATACGCTGACGTAAGATAGCGCAAACTGCATCTGCAACCGTGGGTTGCTTTGGTTACCCCTTGGTTAAGAAATGGGGCGATACCGAAAATTCTTTATAAACTCTAAAGATTTCCAAATGCAGCGTTCGGTTGAACTTTCCCTTGCGCAACACCTGCTTGGGTTGTGCCACCCTGGCCCGGACTGAGTGAGGGGATCACGATGACCGACCAGATCGACCAGATGGCGCGTCTGCGCCGTCCGAAACTGCTGATCCGGGCCGCCCGCTTCGGACAGCGCGATTATGACCGCAGCCGCGATCTGCGCCGGCTGCTGGCCGCCCGCGAGCTGCCCGGCCCCGAAGCGGCGCTGCGCGCGCTGATGGCCGAGGAAGCCGGGCTGGAAGAGGCCCGCCAGACCGGAGAGGCCGCCTACAGTTTCCTGCGCCACATCGAGGTGCTGATCGCGATGATGGCCGAGGCGCGGATGCTGCCGCAAGCCCGCCAGCCCGCGCAGATCCGCGTCGCCTGATCCCGGATCAACGCGCCTTGAACAGAGAGCCCAGAACCCCGCGCAGGATCTGCTGACCGGCCTGGCGGCCCAGCTGCCGCGCCAGCGACTTGCCGAAGACCTCGGCGATGCTGTCGCTGCGCGAGGCCGACCCGGCCGGTCGGCGCGGGGTCTTGGCCTCGGGCTGCGGCGCCTCGAAACGTCTGGCGCGGTTGAACTCCGGCCGTGCCGCGGTCGATCCCGCCGGGGGGCTCTCGGCGGCGGCGGCTTCGGCCGTGACCTTTTGCGCCCGTGCCGTCAGGATCTCGAATGCCGACGGCCGATCCAGGGCGCGGTCATATTTCGCGCCAAGGGGCGAGGCCGCCCGCAGCGCCGCGCGGTCCGCGGCCTCGAGCGGGCCGAGCCGCGATTGCGGCGGCCGCACCAGCGTGCGCTCGACCATGCCGGGCGCGCCCTTCGGCTTCAGAAACGAGGTCACCGCCTCGCCCGTGCCCACTTCCCTGATCGCGGTTTCGGTGTCGAAACGCGGGTTCGGGCGATAGGTTTCGGCGGCGCGTTGCAGATCCTTCTGATCGCGGGCGGTAAAGGCGCGCAGCGCATGCTGCACCCGGTTGCCCAGCTGACCCAGAATGTCCTCGGGCACGTCGGCGGGGTTTTGGGTGATGAAATAGAGGCCGACGCCTTTCGAGCGGATCAGCCGCGCCACCTGTTCCACCTTGTCCACCAGCGCCTTGGGGGCATCTTCGAACAGCAGATGCGCCTCGTCGAAGAAAAACACGAAACGGGGCCGGTCGGGGTCGCCGACCTCGGGCAGATCCTCGAAAAGCTCCGACAGAAGCCAGAGCAGGAAGGTCGCGTAAAGCCGCGGGCTGACCATCAGCCGGTCGGCGGCCAGAATGTTGATCCGGCCGCGGCCATCCGGCGCCAGCGTCATCATGTCGGCCAGATCAAGCGCCGGTTCCCCGAAAAACTGCGCCGCGCCCTGATTTTCCAGGATCAGCAACTGCCGCTGGATCGCCCCCACCGACTCGGCCGAGACAGTGCCGTAGCGCAGTTTCAGCTCGGCCGCGCGTTCGCCCACATGCACGAGCATCGCCCGCAGATCGGCCAGATCGAGCAGCGCCAGCCCCTCGGCATCGGCCAGATGGAAGGCGATGTTCAGCACGCCTTCCTGCGCCTCGCTCAGATCCAGCAACCGGGCCAGCAGCAGCGGCCCCATCTCGGTCACCGTCGTGCGTATCGGATGGCCCTGTTCCCCGAACAGATCCCAGAACGTGACCGGACAGGCCCGATAGACAAGATCATAGCCGATCGTGGCGGCACGTTTGCGGAAAGCCTCGTGCAGCGGGCCGGTCTCGGTCCCCGCCGCACCAAGGCCCGAAAGATCGCCCTTGACGTCGGCCAGAAACACCGGAACCCCCGCGGCCGAGAAGCCCTCGGCCAGAACCTGCAGCGTCACCGTCTTGCCGGTGCCCGTCGCCCCCGCGATCAGCCCGTGCCGGTTGCCCGCCTTCAGCAATAGCTCCTGCGGCTGAGCATATCCCTCGCCCCCGCCGCCGACGAAGATCCCCGCCCCGGTCAGACCTGCGCTCATCCGTTCCCCCGCTGCTGCCCCGGCCCGACTGGGTCCGGGAACCTGATCTGCCGCGAGCATACTTGTTTAACCCTTTTGTGCCAGTCTGCAGATGTTCCGCTTCGGGCCCATTGGCCGCGGGACACTTCCTCCCTGTCAGACTGGCCGCGCCTTCGGGCGCGGTTTTTTCGGTTTTCCGCACCGGATCGCGACCGAAATCGCCCCGGGCCGATCATTTTTGCGTGTTGACCTGCGGGTTTTTCCGCATTAGCGTTTCGGGCAATGACATAGTCGGCCAGTCCGACAGGGGGAATACAGGGCTCCGGTCAACGGAGCCCTTCTTTATTCCGCAGCGCGTCTGCCCTCCGTCCTCACGCAAGTTTCACCGCCTGCCTGTGCCGCCACGGCCGCGCGGGCGCTTTTGCCCCTGACAGGCTTCGGGCGGCATGCTAAGGCGGCTCCATCCCCATGGAGGACATTTCATGATCAAAAACACCGCTTCCCTTGCTCTTCTGCTGGCCGCCAGCCTTGCCGCGCCGATGGCGCTGGCCGAGGATGCCGCAGCGCCCGCCCCGGCACCGGCGCCCGCCGCCGAAGCCCCCGCGCCTGCTGCCGCACCCGCCGCCGAAGCCCCCGCCGAGCCCTATGTCAAGACCACGGAAGGCGACTGGAAAGTGCAGTGCATCCGCGTCGAAAGCGGCGACGAGCCCTGCGAGATGTTCCAGCTGCTGACCGACAAGGACGGCAACAAGGTCGCCTCGATCTCGGTTCTGGGCCTGCCGAAGGGCAAGGAAGCCGTGGCCGGCGCCACCATTGCGACGCCGCTCGAATCGGCGCTGACCGCCGGGGTCACGCTGCAGATCGACACGCAAAAGCCGATCACGCTGCCTTATTCCTTCTGCTCGCAAGTGGGCTGCTTCTCGAACGTCGTGCTGAAGGCGGAAGAGCTGGAGCTGTTCAAGAAGGGCAAGAAGATCGCCATGACGATCGTGCCGATGCGCGCGCCCGATCAGAAAGTGGAGCTGGCGATCTCGCTCAAGGGCTTCAGCGCTGCCTGGGATGCGATGCAGCCGAAGTGATCCGAAACTAAGGATCGCCCTGCAAGATGTTGAAAGACGCCGCCTTTCGGGGCGGCGTCATGCTTTGGAAAGGATCAGCACCGCGTTCAGACCGCCAAAGGCAAAGGCATTGCTCATCACCGTGTCGACCCGCGCCTGACGCGCCGCGCCGGGCACGACATCGAGCGGGCAGTCGGGATCGGCTGCGTCAAAGCCCAGCGTCGGCGCGATCACCCCGTCGTTCAACGCCATCAGACAGGCCAGAAGCTCGATCGCCCCGGTGGCGCCGATGCAATGGCCGTGCATTGCCTTGGTGGAACTGACCGGAAGCCGCGGCAGATGCGCGCCGAAGATATCCGACAGCGCCGCCGCCTCGGTCTTGTCATTGGCCGCCGTGCCGGTGCCATGGGCGTTGACATATTCCACCGCCTCGGGCGGCAACCCGGCATCCGCAAGCGCCAGCCGCATCGCCCGCGCCGCCCCCCCGCGCGAGGGCATGACGATGTCGCTTGCGTCCGAGGTCATGGCGAAGCCCTTGATCTCGGCCAGAATCTCGGCGCCGCGCGCCTTGGCGCCTTCAAATGTCTCCAGCACGAAGACGCCCGCGCCCTCGCCCTGCACCATGCCGTTGCGGCTGGCGCTGAACGGGCGGCAGCCGTCGGGCGACATCACCCGCAGCCCTTCCCAGGCCTTCAGCCCGCCGAAATTCAGCATCGATTCCGCCCCGCCCGCCAGCATGCCATCGGCCAGCCCCGCGCGGATCATCTGGAACGCCAGACCCAGCGCATGGTTCGAACTGGCACAGGCCGTCGCCACCGCGAAACTGGGCCCCATCAGCCCGAATTCCATCGAAATATGAGACGCCGCCGCATTGCCCATCAGCCGCGGCACGGTGAACGGATGCACCCGGTTCTTGCCCTCGGCATAAACCGCGCGATAGGCCTCGTTCACCGTCGCATTGCCGCCGCCCGCGGTGCCGATGATCGCGCCCCAGCGGGTGTGATCACAGCTTTCCTGCGGCAGCCCCGCCTGCGCCATCGCCTGCCGCGCCGCGACCAGCGCGAATTGCGTGAAGCGGTCGTAAAGCGACAGCTTGCCCTTGTCGAAATGGCTTTCGGGGGTGAAGTCGCGCACCTGCGCGCCGATCCGGATCGTCAGCCGCTCGACATCGGGAAAGTCGAGCGGACCGATGCCGCACCGCCCCTCCGCCATCGCGGCGAAGGTGCCCTGCACGTCCGGGGCCAGCGCATTGACCGTTCCGGCCCCGGTGATGACGACACGTCTTTGGGTCACGCCAGCGCCGCCTGCGGCCCCGAGATCAGCCGCTCGACCGCGCGCACGATCGCGCCGACCGAGGAAATGTCGAACTCGCTTTGCGTCGGTTCGTTGGCGTTGAAGGGAACGGAAACCCCGAAGGTTTCCTCGATCGCGAAGATCATCTCGACAAGGCCGAGGCTGTCGAGCCCCAACTCGTCAAGCGTCATGTCCGGGCGCACTTCCGCCGGTTCCATCGCAGCTTCGCGGGCGATGATCGAGAGAATCTTGTCCTGCACGTCGGGCCTCATCTGGCTGTTACTCCGTGCCCTTCTTCTGCGTGAGATTTGTAACAGTTTCCCGAAGTTCGGCCATTTGCGCAAAGAGTCGCGGCAGACGGCGGATGTTCTTCCAGGCTTCGACATGGGTTTCCATCTTCACCGCCGGATAGCCGAGCAGCACCCGCCCCGCGGGGGCATTGGTGAAGATCTTGGTGGCGCCGCCGGCGATCACGTCATCGCCGACGAAAATATTGTCGTTCACCCCGCATTGGCCGCCCAGCACCACCCGGTCGCCAATGCGCGAGGAGCCCGCGATGCCGACCTGACCGCACAGAAGACAGTCGCGACCGATCTGCACATTGTGGCCGATGTGGACAAGATTGTCGAGCTTGGTGCCCGAGCCGATCATCGTCGCCCGCACCGTGCCGCGGTCGATGCAGACATTGGCGCCCAGCTCGACATCATCGCCGATGACGACGGTGCCCAGGCTGTGAATCCGGGTCCAGCTTTGTTCGGTGATCGTGTCGCGCTGACCAAGCGTCTCGCGGATTTCCTCGACGCCGGATTTTTCCGGGGTGACAAAGGAAAACCCGTCGGCGCCGATCACCGCGCCGGGCTGGGCGATGAAGCGATCCCCGATCACCACCCGGGCGCCGATCTTTACGCCTTGCAGAACAAGGGCTTCCTCGCCGATCTTTACATCTTCCGAAATGCAGGCATGCGCCGCGATCCGCGCCCCCGCGCCAATGCGCGCGCCGCGGCCGATGACGACGAAGGGGCCGATCGCCGCGCCTGTGCCAATCTCGGCCGTGGGATCGATCACCGCCGTCGGGTGAATGCCGGGCGCGATCTCGGGGCCCGGATCGAAGGCTTTCGAGAGCCCCGCCATGGCGAGCCGCGGCCGGGCGACAAAGATCGCCGCCTTCAGCCCCAGCGCCTGCCAATCCGTGCCCTCGGGCAGGATCGCCGCCAGCGCCTGACCGGCGGCAAGCCCCGAAAGGTATTTCGCGCTCATCGCCAGCGCGATCTGACGCGGCCCCGCCGATTGCGGCTCCGAGGCGCCCTCGATCGGCAGGGACAGATCACCTTCCGCCCGCGCCGCCAGGGCCCGTGCAATGGTTTCGACCGTTTGCGCCATGGATCTTGCCTCTCGTTGACCGGCGCCGTCCCGCGCCTCGTCCCCGATTTAATTCGTCAGCGGCCCCAATGCCACCCCCGCCTTGTCCAGAGCGGCAAAGAGCGCGGCATCCCGCCCGTAGACATCGTCGCGATACTCGATCCGGCCCTGGGCATTCGGGAAGGCGGTGAAATAGACCAGATGCACCGGCACCGGCGTGCGCAGCTTCACCGTCGTCTCGGCGCCGGTCTTCAGCACCGATTTGAAATAGCCCTCGGGGTCGGTCTCCTGCGCGGCGAGCAGCGCATAGGCCAGATCAAAGGGCCGCCCGACCCGGATGCAGCCATGGCTGAAGGCGCGGACATCCTTTTGGAACAGGGATTTCGACGGCGTGTCATGCAGATAGATGTTGTAGGGATTGGGGAAGAGGAACTTCACCAGCCCGAGCGCATTGCCGTCCGAGGGCGGCTGACGCATCGCAAAGGGGAAGTTGCGCGCATTGTAGGCGGCAAAATCGACCGAGTCGCGCGACACCGCCCGGCCCCGGCTGTCGACGAGCTGGATATGCCCCGCCGCGCCCGGGTTGCGCTGCATCATCGGCAGATATTCCTTGACGGTGATCGAGCGCGGCACCGACCAGCTCGGGTTGATCACCATCATCTCCATCACGTCGGAAAACTCCGGCGTGCGGCGGTCGCCCTGGTTCATGCCGACCACGGTCACCGTCTCGAAGCTCATCTTGCCGTCATCGACGATGCGGGCGGTGAAATCGGGCAGGTTCACCCAGATGTGACGCTTGCCCAGATCAAGCCCGTTCATCCAGCGCAGCCGCTCCAGCGCGACGAGGATCGCTTTCATCCGCTCTTCGGGGGCGCGGTTGATCCGCGCCAGCGTGCCCTCGCCCGCGACGCCATCGGCCTTGAGCCCCTGATCCAGCTGATAGGTCTGCACCGCCTTTTGCAGATCGCTGTCATAGGTCGCGCTGACCGAACGGCGCAGATAGCCCATGCGGATCAGCCGGTCGCGCAGCGCGATGACGCCCTGGCCGCTGTCGCCCGGGCCAAGCCGCTTCGCCGCGACCTCGGGCCCCCAGCCGCCGGTGGCGATCTCGGCCTGCAGATCGAGCCGCGCCTTGACCAGCGCCGCATAGCGCGGCGAATTCGGCGCCAGATCGCGCAGGAACCGTGCCGGCGCGGGGCTGGACAGCAGCCCGTTCAGCAGCGCCTGCGGATCGGGGCGGTGGATTTCGCGCACGATCCCGGCATCGATCTTCTTCGGCTCGAGCGCGCCCGAGGCAATGTCGCGCGCCCAGGCAAGATAGGCCAGCGACATCGCCGCATCGAGCTGGCCACGCTCGCGTTCGGTCTCGATCGTGGCGAACCGGGCGCGCAGATCCTCGGCGCCATAGCGCGCCACCGGCAGGCCATTCGCATCGGCCTGATCGAGCGCGGCAAGAAAGGCGGCCCGACGCGACGCGGCCTCGGCGGTGGTCCAGAGCGGCGCATGACCGCGCGCGGCGTAAAAGGCGGCCAGCGCGGGCTCGGCCGCGGCGGTTTCCGCCACCGCCTGGGCAAAGCCCGACAGCACCTGCGCCCGGGCCGGATCCGCCGCCACAAAGGGCGCCATGGCCGCCCCGGCCATCATCATCGCAACAAGGGCGGCCCGACCAACCCCAAGACAAGATCCAACCCCAAGACAAGATGCAGTCATTCTGTCCCCGCCACAGAAAAGCAGCCTGCAACCTGTGGGAAAACCGAGGCCAAGTCCACCCCGCAGGCGGTTTCGCCCGGGCTTTCCCCGCCTCGGCGGCGCGACAGATGCAAACCGGCCACAGCGGTCGGCTCTGGCAAGAAATTGCCGACAGGTCCGGTTTTCCCTACCCGTGAAAAAATGACAATTTGAAACACGATTCGCTTCGTGCCATAACATTGCCACGGAATCCGGGTAAGCACGGATCAAGCCGCAAACTTCAGACGGCACAGACCGAGGGACAGGCGAACCGATATGAGCACGATCACGACTTCTCGTCGCGGGCTTCTTGCGGCCTTTGCAGCCACGCTTGTGGTAGCCGCCCCGAAAGCCTCCAACGCCTTCAGCTTTCTGCGTGGCGCGGGCGATATCCGTCGGATCCACATGTATTCCGGCCGCACCGGCGAAAGTCTTGACACGATCTACTGGATCGAGGGCGAGTATATCCCCGAGGCGCTGAAGGAAATCACCCGGTTCATGCGCGACTGGCGCACCAATGACGTGAAGACGATCGATCCGCGCACCGTCGATATTGCCGCCGCCTCGCATCGTCTGCTCGAGACGTCGGAACCCTTCATGCTGCTGTCGGGCTACCGCTCGCCCGCGACCAATGCGATGCTGCGCTCGCGCTCGGGCGGGGTGGCGCGCAATTCGCTGCACATGCGCGGGATGGCGGCGGATCTGCGGCTGAAATCGCGCTCGGTCGGTCAGGTCTATTCCGCCGCCCTGTCCTGTCGGGCGGGGGGCGTTGGCAAATATGCGCGCTCCGATTTCGTGCACATGGATTGCGGCGATGTCCGCAGCTGGCAGGGCTGAGCCCGCCTTTCCAGCCTGAGGAAAACTTTCCGGAGAAAGCGTCGCCCAGCGGCGCTTTTTTGTTGTGCGCCAATCTGTTGAGCGGCTTTCACGGCGGGGGACAACTCTGCGTAAAAACGCATTCCGCATGTCTGTTTTGAGGAGAGTTTGGGGGAGAGATTTGGCGCACCCGACAGGATTCGAACCTGTGACCCCTGCCTTCGGAGGGCAGTACTCTATCCAGCTGAGCTACGGGTGCCGCGTGACGGGTTCATACTCGAAAGCCTTCCGGGCTGCAACCGCTTTGACCGGAATTTCTTGCGCCGATTTGCTCAGGCCAGAAGCTCGTGGCAAAGTTCCAGCGCCGAGACCAGCGCATCGACGTCCTCGGTCGTGTTGTAAAGCCCAAACGAGGCCCGCGCCGTGGCACTCAGCCCCAGATGCGCCATCAAGGGCATCGCGCAATGCGTCCCGGCCCGCACCGCCACGCCGCGCTTGTCGAGAATCGTCGAGATGTCATGGGCATGCGCCGGACCATCAAGGGTCATCGAAAAGATCGCCCCCTTGTGCGGCGCGTTGCCCTGAATATGCAGCCAGTTCAGGCCCTTGAACTTCGCTTCCGCATAGGCGCGCAGATGCGCCTCATGCGCGGCGACATTCTGCATGCCGAGACTCATCAGATAGTCGAGCGCCACCCCAAGGCCGACCTGTTGCACGATCCCGGGCGTGCCCGCCTCGAATTTCATCGGCGGCGTGTTGTAGGTGACGGCATCGCGGGTGACGGTGGCGATCATGTCGCCGCCGCCCAGAAACGGCCGCATCTCCGCCATCCGCTCGCGCCTGATGTAGATCGCCCCCGAGCCGCTCGGCCCATAGAGCTTGTGCCCGGTGATGGCGTAGAAATCGCAGCCCAGATCGGCGACATCGACCGGCGCATGCACCGCGCCCTGCGAGCCGTCGACCAGCACCGGCACGCCCCTTTCGCGCGCCCCCGCGCAGATCGTCTTCACGTCGACTGCCGTGCCCAGCACGTTCGACATCTGGGTGATCGCCACCAGCTTCGTGCGCGGCCCGATCGCTTCCAGCACCTTTTCCGCGGGCAGGCTGCCGTCGGGCTCGATCTCGACCCATTTCAGCACCACACCCTGCCGCTCGCGCAGGAAATGCCAGGGCACGATATTGGCGTGATGCTCCATGATCGACAGCACGATCTCGTCGCCCGGCTGGAGCCGCGGCGCGGCCCAGGCGTAGGAGACAAGGTTGATCCCCTCGGTCGAGCCGGTGGTGAAGACGATCTCTTCCTCGGACGGCGCGCCCAGAAAGCGGGCGACAATGCCGCGCACGGCTTCGTAACGTTCGGTCGAAATATTCGAAAGGGTGTGCAAGCCCCTGTGAACGTTGGCATAATCCTGCGTGTACATCTGCGTCATCGCCTCGATCACGCAGGCGGGCTTCTGTGCCGAGGCACCATTGTCGAGATAGACAAGCGGCCTGCCGTTCACCTGCCGCGACAGGATCGGGAAATCGGCGCGGATCCGTGCGACATCGTACATTCTGTCCCTCTCAGCTTTCCGTCAAAAGAGCGGGGCTGAGCCCCGTCGCCAGAAGGCCCGAGCCGATCAGCATCGCCGAGCCGAAGAAAACCACAAGCACCCCCGCCCCGGTCAGCATCAGGTTTTCGAACCCGTGCAGCGCCGCGGTGAAGAGCGTGATCAGCCACAAAAGCACCCCGAAAAGCGCCAGCGTCATCAGCACGCCGATGATCGGGAAAAGCAGCATCACCGCCGCCTGCACCAGCTGCGCGCCCACCATGATCGCCTGAATCCAGACCATCAGCGCGAAAGCATCGCCAAACCGGCCCTGACCGCCGAACTGGCGCCCGAAGAAGGCCATGGCAAAAGCGGAATACAGCAGCAGGCCGCCCTGAATCGCCGCCATCAGAAAGGGCGACACCGCCGGTCCCAGATCCATGCCGGTGACGAGCGAAAACAGGATCTCGCTGAGCAGTCCAAGCGCGGCGCCAACCGCGATCACCGCGCCAAAGGCCAGCCAGCGCGCCGCCGGACGATCCAGAAGACGCGTCACCCGGACCGACGCCGCGATCGGATCGGTGAAGCTCAGACGCACCAGGTGCAGATACAGCGCAAGGCTCATGTCCGGCCCTCGAATTGTGTCACCCGCAGACCGGCGGCCCAGATCACCGCGAAAACCGCGAAGACGACGGCCGCGACCGCATTCGCCTGCGGCCCAGGCCCGATCATGCCCTGGGTCAGGCCCTGCAGCAGCATCAGCGGCGAGACCGCGAAGAGCGCCCAAAAGAGCGCGAGCCGGCCGCCGTAGCCATCGCCGCGACCGCGAAACAGCCGGGTGGCCTGGGTGACCAGAAAGGCCAGCGCATAAAAGAACGGCGTCGTCGCCGCCAGCGCCAGCGCCGTGCCCAGAAACAGGCCCGGCATCGGCACATCCGGGGTCTGGAAATGCTGCCGCGCCAAAGCGGGCCACTGCGCCACGAACATCAGCAACAGCGCCGAGAACAGAAAGCTGAACAGCCGCGGTTCCGACCGCATCCGCGCCAGATGGTCCCGGATCACGACGCGCGGGCGCCGGTAGCTGCGCAGGATGTCTTCGACGGCGGCCATGTCTCTTCCCTCAGTCCCTGTGTCGCGCCAGCCAGGTTTCCAGCCGCGCGATGATTTCGTCCTTCAGCCCCGCATCCTCGATCTCGTCGATGGCATCGGCAAGGAAGGACAGGACCAGCAAGCCCTTGGCCTCGTCCTCGGGGACACCGCGCGAGCGCAGATAAAAGAGCGCGGTCTCGTCGATCGCCCCGGTGGTCGAGCCATGCGAGCATTTCACGTCATCGGCATAGATCTCGAGTTCGGGCTTGGCAAGGAACTGGCTGTCGTCATCGAGCAGAAGCGACTGGCTGATCTGATAGCCATCGGTCTTCTGCGCGCCGGGCTTGACCAGGATCTTGCCCTGAAACGTACCGATCGCGCCGTGTTTCAGCACTTTCTTGAACACCTGACGGCTTTCGCAGCGCAGCCCCGCATGGGTGACGAAGACGGTGTCGTCATGCAGGAAGGCGCCCGTCGCCCCGTCGCCAAGCGCGGCCCCGGCGACATGAGCCACCGCATCATTGCCGATAATATCGATTACCGCTTCGTTACGGGTCAGCGCGCCGTTCACCGTCACTGTAAAGCTTTTGAACAGCGCCTTTTCGGCGACCCGGGCAAAGATGTGGGTGACGGCGCGGCGTTCGCTGTCGGGGCCCTGCGCGCGGATGTGATGGAAGCGCGCCCCCGCACCGACATCGACCTCCATCACCTTGTTGAACCGCGCCCCGGCCGGGCCGGTTTCCAGAAGCGTCAGCTCCGCCCCCGGATCCAGCTGCACAAGATGATGCAGGATCGGATCGGAAACCTCTGATTTATGGACATAAATCAGGCTGATCGGCTTTGCGGCCGCGGCCGTCACCCGGATCAGCACGCCATCCGTCGCCTGCGCCGTGTTCAGCGCCGCAAAGGGCCGTTTCACCGGATCCTGCCCCGCAGCCTCCAGCGTGCCGTAAAGCGCTTCGGCCCAGTCCGGGATCTTGTCGGCAAGCCGGGCGATCTCGACCCCGGACAGCGCCAGATCGTCCGAGGCGGCCGCATCGAAAACGCCATCGACGAAGACGATCTTCAGCCGGTCCAGCCCGTCGAAAAGCGGGGCCTCGTCCTCCTCGGCCGCTGTCGCCGCTGCAGGGGTGACCCCATTCAGCGCCGCCGGATCGGTCCAGCGCCAGTATTCGTCGCGCCGACCGGGCAGGCCCATCGCCTCAAGACGCGCCCGCGCCGCCGCCCGCGGACCGGAAAGGCCCGGCCCGGCGGTCAGTCCCGCCAGCCGCGCCGCAACGATGTCCTCTTTCGTCGCCATCACTTCGCCTCCGTCAGCCCATGCGCCGCGAGGATCTCGGCATAGCCATTCTTCTCGACTTCCAGCGCCAGATCGGGGCCGCCGGTGTGCAGGATGCGGCCATCGGCCATGATATGCACGACATCGGGCTGGATGTGATCCAGAAGCCGCTGATAGTGTGTGATCACAAGGAAGCTGCGCCCTTCCGACCGCAGCGCGTTCACGCCTTCGGAGACCAGCCGCATCGCATCGACATCAAGACCCGAGTCGGTCTCGTCCAGGATGCACATCTTCGGCTCCAGCATCGCCATCTGCAGGATCTCGTTGCGCTTCTTTTCCCCGCCCGAGAAACCGACATTGACCGGACGCTTCAGCATCTCGGCGTCGATCTTCAGCGATTTCGCCTTGTCGCGCACCAGTTTGAGGAACTCGCCCGCCGAGAGTTCGTCATCGCCCCGCGCCTTGCGCTGCGCATTCAGCGCCGTGCGCAGGAAGGTCATGTTGCCCACCCCCGGGATCTCGACCGGGTATTGGAAGGCCAGGAACAGACCCGCCGCCGCCCGCGCCTCGGGCTCCATGTCCAGAAGCTCCTGCCCCTGCAGCTTCGCAGAGCCCTCGGTGACGGTATAGCCCGGACGGCCCGCCAGCACATAGCTCATGGTCGATTTTCCGGAGCCGTTCGGCCCCATGATCGCATGCACCTTGCCCGTCTCGACCGTCAGGTTCATCCCCTTCAGAATGACCTTTTCGCCTTCTTCAAGTTTGACGTGCAGATTGTTGATTTCAAGCATTTTTTCGTCCTTGCGATCAGCGGCGCCGGGTCAGTTCGGGCGCAAGTATGTGGAAAGGATCAGGCCAAGTTTCTCGGCCGGAATGGCGGTGGGGGTCAGATGGAACTCGGCCATGCGCCCGATCCTGCGGACCGGCGGGCAGAAGCTTTCCATCAGGTGATAGCCGGGACGCAGCGTATAATCGTCCCACAGCACCGTCACGGGCCGGGTGATCCGGAACAGCGTGGTCAGGAAACAGGCGGCGCGGAAACGGCCGTCGATCAGCACCAGATCCGGGTGCACAAAATCGGGCCGGTCCCAGACCCCGATCGGATAGGAAGGCCATTGCCGGAAGGCGGCCGTATCCTTCGGCGCGCCCCATTCCTTGGTCGGCCCGACATCGCCGTGATGCAGCACCAGCCGCGCTTTCGGCGGGTTGGCGTCAAACCAGCTGCGCATCATCGCCAGCCAGTCGGCGTCGCTTTCGACCGAAAACACCACCTTGCCGGGCATCTCGGCCGCCAGCGCCGTCGATCCGCCCGAGCCATATTCCAGGATCACCCCGGCCGCGGCATAGGCCGCCCCCAAAGCCTCGGCCTCGGCCTCGGGCAGGGTCAGTTTCGGCCGTTCGATCCGGGGGCGCATCGCCGCCACCTCAGCCCACCGAGCCTTCTAGGCTGATCGCGACCAGGCTTTGCGCCTCCATCGCGAATTCCATCGGCAGCGCCCGCAACACCTCGCGGCAGAAGCCGTTCACGACCAGCGCCACCGCCTCTTCCTCGCCGACGCCGCGGGCGCGGCAATAAAACAGCTGATCGTCATCGACCTTGGAGGTCGTCGCCTCGTGCTCGACCCGGGACGAGTTGTTCTTCACCTCGATATAGGGCACGGTATGGGCGCCGCATTTGTCGCCGATCAGCAGGCTGTCGCATTGCGTGTAATTGCGCGAATTCTTCGCCCGCGGATGCATGCTGACCAGCCCGCGATAGGTGTTCTGCGCCTGCCCCGCCGAAATCCCCTTCGAGACGATGCGGCTTCGGGTGTTCTTGCCCAGATGCACCATCTTCGTGCCGGTATCGGCCTGCTGGTAGTTGTTGGCGATGGCGATCGAATAGAACTCGCCCTGGCTCTCGTCGCCGCGCAGGATGCAGGACGGGTATTTCCAGGTGATCGCCGAGCCGGTTTCGACCTGCGTCCACATCACCTTCGCCCGCGCACCGCGGCAATCGGCGCGTTTGGTGACGAAGTTGTAGATGCCGCCCTTGCCCTCCTCGTCGCCCGGGAACCAGTTCTGCACCGTGGAATATTTCACCTCTGCATCTTCCAGGATGACGATTTCCACAACGGCCGCATGGAGTTGCGCGGTGTCGCGTTTCGGCGCCGTGCAGCCCTCAAGGTAGCTCACATAGGCGCCCTTGTCGCAGATGATCAGCGTGCGTTCGAACTGCCCGGTGTTTTCCGCGTTGATCCGGAAATAGGTCGACAGCTCCATCGGGCAGCGCGTCCCCGGCGGCACATAGACGAAAGACCCGTCCGAGAAGACCGCGCAATTCAGCGTGGCAAAGAAGTTGTCGGTCTGCGGCACGACGGTGCCCAGATACTGCTTCACCAGCTCGGGGTGCTCCTTGATCGCCTCCGAGATCGAACAGAAGATCACCCCGGCCTCGGCCAGTTTCTCCTTGAAGGTGGTGCCGACGGACACCGAATCGAACACCGCATCCACCGCCACTTGCCGGTTCGACAGATCGATGTTTTCGGCCCCCTCGACCCCCGCAAGGATCAGCTGCTCCTTCAGCGGAATGCCGAGTTTCTCATAGGTGGCCAAAAGCTTCGGATCGACCTCGTCGAGCGATTTCGGCTTTTCCACCATGCTTTTCGGCCGGGCGTAATAATAAAGATCCTGATAATCGATCTCGGGCAGCTTCAACAGCGCCCAGTCCGGCATCTCCATTTCGACCCAGCGCCGATAGGCCTCCAGCCGCCAGTCCAGCATCCAGTCCGGCTCGTCGTTCTTCGCCGAAATCAGCCGCACGATGTCTTCGGAAATGCCCTTCGGCGCATATTCCATCTCGATCTCGGTCTCCCACCCGTATTTGTAGGAGCCCATGTTCTGCACCGTCTCGACCGTCTCGCGGTCCACGCCTTCGCGGATATCCTGGTCCTGCGTCATCGTCTTTTCCCCTTCCGCGTCAGCGCCTTGCGCGGTGCTTTTCATATGCCGCCCGCCATGTGTCGGCAAAGCGCAAGATCTCGTCCCGTCCGATCCCCGGACCCAGCGACACCCGGATCGCGGACCCCGCCTGCTCGTCGGACCAGCCCATCGCGCGCAGAACCTTGCTCGCACGGACCTTGCCCGAGGAACAGGCCGAGCCCGCCGACACCGCATGGCCCGCAAGGTCCATGCGCATCACCTGAGTCTCGCCTTTCCAGCCCGGAGCGATCACCGAAAGCGTGTTGGGCAGGACCTGTGGCCGCCCAGCCGTTTCCCCTTCCGGCGTCTCCCATCCCGGAAAATAGACTTCTTTCGTCGGGAATTCCAGTGCCTCTTTTAGAATATCTCTAACTTCAGCAACTTCCGCCCACACGCCCCGTGCCAAGTCCGCCGCCGCCGCCTCGGCCGCGGCGCCGAAACCGGCAATGCCGATAAGGTTTTCCGTGCCCGCGCGCCGTCCCATCTCCTGCCCGCCGCCTTTCAGCAACGACGCAAGCTCCGTGCCACGGCGCAGCACCAAGGCGCCGATGCCCTTCGGCCCGCCCAGTTTATGGGCGGAAATGAAACCGCAGGTGACCCCCAACCAGTTGAAAGCCATGGGCAACTTGCCGAAAGCCTGGGTCAGGTCCGCCGCCCAGAGCCCCGCGGGCAGATCCTGAATCACCCCGGTTTCGGAATTGGCCAGCTGCAGCGTCGCGCGGCCCGGATCGGCCACCGCCACCCGCCCGAAGCCATCGACCGGCAGCGCATCGGCACACCAGGCAGCCACCGCATCATGCTCGATCGCCGCCGCCGCACAGCCCCGCCCCGAAAGCGCCAAAGCCGCCGCCTCGGTCGCGCCCGAGGTGAAGACGATATCCGCCCCCTCCGCCCCCAGCGCCGCCGCCACCTGCGCGCGCGCCTTTTCCATCAAGGCCTTGGCCGCGCGGCCCTCGGCATGGACTGAAGACGGATTGCCCCCGACCTCCATCGCCGCAATCATCGCCGCCTTCGCCTCGGGGCGCAGCGGCGTCGTCGCGTTCCAGTCGAGATAAAGCCGTGTCATCCAATCCCCGTCGTTGCGCCCGTCTTCCAAAGAAAGGGGCGTATTTTGACCAAGAAGACGCCGATCCCGTTTCTTCTTGGCTCAAATACGCCCTTCCCGCGCCCGCATCCGGGACGACGGTCAGTCATCCACCACTGAAAACAGGCTTGGCACCGCAGGGCAAGGCTTCAGACCATTCTTCACCACGTCTTCAAGCGTGGTCTGGTGCAGGAAGACGAAGACCTGCGCCGAAAGGCTTTCCCAAAGCCGGTTCGCCAGCGATTGCGCGCGCGAGCCGGAAATCCCGCCCGAGGCCCCCGCCCCCACATGCAGCGCCGAGACCGTCTCGTCGACCGCCTCGAACACTTCGGAAATCCGGATTTCGGCGGGCGTCTTCGCCAGCTTGTAGCCGCCCCCCGGGCCCCGCACCGAGGCCACAAGCCCGGCCCGGCGCAGCCGCACGAAAAGCTGCTCCAGATAGGGCAGCGAAATATCCTGCCGTTTGGAAATTTCGGCCAGCGAGGTCATCTGCCCCGGCCCGACGGTGGCCAGATCGACCAGCGCGACCATCGCATAGCGCCCCTTCGTCGAAAGTTTCATGGTTCCCCCCCCGCCAAAGCCAAGCGGTGCACCGGAAACCCCGCCGAAACTGCGGCGAAGCATTGACGACGCGCCTTGGGCCGCTTAACTCGATTGCATCCGAAATCCCGGCATCGTGCCGGGACGTTTTCGTCCTAGGGTCTTGTGGTAAAAGCGTCAAGATTGCGCACCGCCGCAGATCCCCCGAGAACGCTGCAGACAGGCGAGAGAACATGCCCGAAGTGATCTTCCCCGGCCCCGAGGGCCGTCTCGAAGGACGTTACCATCCGCAGCCCGCCCCCGACGCGCCGATCGCGATCATCCTGCATCCCGATCCGCAATATGGCGGCACGATGAACAACCGCGTTGTCTATAATCTGCATTATGCCTTCCACAAGCTCGGCTTCACCGTGCTGCGCTTCAACTTCCGCGGTGTGGGGCGCAGCCAGGGCGAATATGATCAGGGCATCGGGGAACTCTCCGACGCCGCCTCGGCGCTGGATTATCTGCAGGCGATGAACCCGAATTCGAAGCATTGCTGGGTCGCGGGCTTTTCCTTTGGCGCCTGGATCGGCATGCAGCTTCTGATGCGGCGGCCGGAAATCACCGGCTTCGTCTCGGTGGCGCCGCCGGCCAACATTTATGACTTCTCCTTCCTGGCGCCCTGCCCGTCCTCGGGTCTGATCATCAACGGCACCGCCGATCGCGTCGCGCCGCCGAAGGACACGGCGACGCTGGTGGGCAAGCTGCGCGAGCAGAAGGGCATCACCATCACCCATTCGGAAGTCGAGGGCGCCGACCACTTCTTCAAGGATGACGAAGCCCATATGAAACCGATGATCGAGACGGTGCAGACCTATGTCCGCCGCCGCCTGACCGAGGGCTCGCGGTAAGATGGCGTTGACCGAGGATCTCGCCGAGGCGCTGGCCCGCGACGTGATCGCGGCGCAGCGCGACCTGGGCGACAAGGCCGACCGGCTGTTCATGGAGGTGGGCAATTACATCGGCACCTCCTCGCCCTCGATGCAGGAAGCCTTCATGACCGCCTGCCGCGCCTATATGGCCGCCGATCGCGGCCGCGATTTCTTCGAGACGCGGCTGAAGGCGCTGCGGGCCGAATGAGCGACCAGACGAAAGCGGGGCGGCGCGATCAGCTTTTCGCCTTCCTGCTTGAGGCCGAAAAGCTGAAATCGGTCAGCCGCGCGACGCCGATCCATGACGGGTCGCGGCGCGAAAACTCGGCCGAGCACAGCTGGACGCTGGCGCTTTATGCGCTGGTTCTGGCTGAGGAAGCGGCGCCCGGCGTCGATCCCCTGCGCGCGGTGAAGATGCTTCTGATCCACGATCTTGTGGAAATCGACGTGGGCGATGTGCCGATCCATTCCGCGGGCGGCGCCGCCCATGGCTCGGCCGAAATCCAGAACGCCGAAGCTGCTGCGGCAAAGCGCATTTTCGGCCTTCTGCCCAAGGATTTGAGCGACGATCTTCATGCGCTTTGGGAAGAATTCGAAGCCGCCGAAACGGCCACCGCGATCTATGCGAAATCGCTCGACCGGGTGCAGCCGGTGCTGTTGAACCAGCTTTCCGGCGGCGGGTCGTGGCTCGAATATGACGTCACCTGGGATCAGCTGCAGACCCGCGTCGGCACCAAGGTCGCCCGCGGCCTGCCCGCCGTCTGGGACTGGGTGCAAGCGAAGATCCGCCCCTGGTTCAACGCGCGCGGACTCTGATCCGGAAATCGGTATGCAATCGCATACAAGGCTAGCCAAACCCGCGAAAACCCGCTAAAAAGCGGCAACGAGTCACCAAGGCATGAGGGCCCAATGTCGAAGATCAAGGTAGCGAATCCCATCGTCGAGATGGACGGCGACGAGATGACCCGGATCATCTGGGATTTCATCAAGAAGAAGCTGATCCTGCCCTATCTCGACATCGATCTGCTGTACTACGATCTCGGCATCGAGGAACGTGACCGCACCAACGACCAGATCACCATCGATTCCGCGCTGAAGACGAAAGAGGTCGGCGTGGCGGTGAAATGCGCCACGATCACCCCCGACGAGGCCCGGGTGGCCGAATTCAACCTCAAGCAGATGTGGAAATCGCCGAACGGCACGATCCGCAACATCCTCGGCGGCGTGATCTTCCGCGAGCCGATCATCTGCCGCAACGTGCCGCGTCTGGTGCCGGGCTGGACCCAGCCGATCGTGATCGGCCGCCATGCCTTTGGCGATCAATACCGCGCCACCGATTTCCACTTCCCCGGCAAGGGCCAGCTGACGATGAAATTCGTCGGCGAGGACGGCACGGTGATCGAAAAGACCGTCTTCGACGCCCCCGGTGCCGGGGTGGCGATGGGGATGTACAACCTCGACGCCTCGATCATCGACTTCGCGCGGTCGTCGATGAACTATGGCTTGCTCAAGGGCTGGCCGGTCTATCTCTCGACCAAGAACACCATCCTCAAGGCCTATGACGGCCGCTTCAAGGATCTGTTCCAGAAGGTTTACGAGGAAGAATTCGCCGACAAGTTCAAGGCGGCGGGCATCCATTACGAACACCGTCTGATCGACGACATGGTGGCCTCGGCGCTGAAATGGTCGGGCGGCTATGTCTGGGCCTGCAAGAACTACGATGGCGACGTGCAATCGGACACCGTGGCGCAGGGCTTCGGCTCGCTCGGTCTCATGACCTCGGTTCTGATGACGCCCGATGGCAAGATCGTCGAGGCCGAGGCCGCGCATGGCACCGTCACCCGTCACTACCGCCAGCATCAGGCCGGCAAGGAGACCTCGACGAACTCGATCGCCTCGATCTTCGCCTGGACCGGCGGTCTGAAACATCGCGCGAAGCTCGATGACAACGCGGCGCTGATGACTTTCGCGACGACGCTGGAAAAGGTCTGCGTGCAGACGGTCGAAGACGGCTTCATGACCAAGGACCTGTCGCTGCTGGTCGGCCCCGATCAGAAATGGCTGACCACCATGGGCTATCTGGAGAAGGTCGACGAATATCTGAACAAGGCGCTGGCGGGCTGATCCCGGGCATCTTTTCGAAACTGCAAGGGCCGGGATTTCCCGGCCCTTTTTCAATGCGTTGCAATGCGCTTTGCATGTTACCAGCCGAAATGCGTCCAATGCGGCATCGGCGGCGTGGGCCCGCGCGGCGGCAGGCCGATATCGCGCCGCAAGTGGTCGTCCATCTCGGCGAAGCGGGCGGCAAGGCCCCGGTTGCGGTGATGGGTCAAAAGCGCCGCCAGCGTGCCCAACAGCACCCGGCGCGGCCCATGGGCCGCCATCAGCGTTTCAAGATCAAGTTTCAGCGACAGCTCGAAGTCGTCGGTTCTGGTCATGTCCTTTCCGGTGCACGCGGCAACCGGCCTCTGGTTTGGATGGAAAAAGACCGGAACGGGCCAGGGGCCAGACGCAGGCTTGGGGGGATCCGGTCGAAGGTCAGACGTGGTGCCGAGACACCGGGGCGGATGGCTTACGCGAAAATGCGGTAGCGATTGACTGCGGCTGCGGTTGCCGCAGCGCGAGTGAGCCCACCGGTTCGGAGGTTGGATGCATAAATGGTCATGACCCGCCCTCCCTGTCTGAATTGCCGGATGCGGCGAAGATGCACGCGCCCCTGAGTCGCGCCAAGAAAAAAGCCACGCGCCGGGTGGAACACGCGCGGCCCGTGTCCGCGCGGCCACAGCCCCTTGCCCGAGACCGCGGAGCATGAGAAAAGCCCGCATGACCGAAATCATCGCCGAAAACCCCGTCGAACACACGCTTCTGGATGATGCCCAGGGGATCGCCTATGGCACCACGATGGCCGCTTTCGGCATCGTGCTGCTCACCCATCTGGGTCTTGTCACCGGCCAGACCGCGGGGCTTGCCGTGCTGATCAGCTACGCCACCGGCTGGGGCTTTGGCCCGGTCTTCTTCGCGATCAACATTCCCTTTTACTGGTTCGGCTACCGGCGCATGGGGCTTGGCTTCGTGATCAAGACCTTCCTCTCGGTCGCTGCACTTTCGGCGCTGGCCGCCTTCCTGCCCGGCTATGTCAGCTTCGCCAATGTCAACCCGCTCGTCGGCGCGGTGATCTTCGGCTTTCTCTCCGGCTCCGCCCTGCTCGCGCTTTTCCGCCACGGCGCCAGCCTCGGCGGCGTCGGCATCATGGCGCTTTACCTGCAGGACCGCACCGGCTTTCGCGCCGGCTGGACGCAGCTGATCTTTGACGCCTGCGTCTTCGGCCTCGCCCTGACCTTGCGCGACTGGAAGACCGTCGCGATCTCGGCCTTGGGCGCGCTCGTCATCAACATCGTCATTGCAATGAACCACCGCCGCGACCGCTATATCGCCACCTGATCCGTTGACAGGACAGCCCTTCTGACGCATATTCAAGTCATGAGTGCTGACCCATCCCCCCGCCGCTACACCGTGTTCGAGGACGCCCAGGGGCTCGTCCTCGCCTCGGCACAGGCGGCGCTGGGCATCCACCTTCTGCGCGCGGCGGGGCTGGTGACGGGCGGCACCGCGGGCACGGCGCTGATCCTGTCCTACGCCACCGGGCTGAATTTCTCGGCGCTGTTCTTCGGGCTCAACATCCCCTTCTTCGCGCTGGCCTGGTGGGCGCGCGGGCCCGTCTTTTGCGTGAAATCGCTGGTCACCGTCAGCTTCGTCTCGGTCCTGGCCGAGGCGCTCAAACCCGTTCTCGTCCTCGACACGATCCACCCGGCCGCCGCGGCGCTTTTGTTCGGCGTTTCGGCGGGCGTCGGGCTTCTGGGCCTGTTCCGCCATTCCGGCACCTTGGGCGGCGTCTCGATCGTCGCGCTGATCGTGCAGGACCGCTACGGCTGGCGCGCGGGCCATGTGCAACTGGCGCATGACCTGATCCTGTTCGCCATCGCCACGCTGATCCTGCCGCTGGACCGCATCGGCTGGTCGCTTCTCGGCGCCGTCGTTCTGAACTTCGTGATCGCCTTCAACCACCGCCGCGACTGGTATATCGTGTCGTGATGAAACCCTATCTCTACCTCCTCATCGCGGTGCTGTTCGAGACCTTCGGCTCCACCTGCCTGCAGGCCTCGAACCAGTTCACCCGGCTCTGGCCGACGCTGGGCGTGATCTTTGGCTTCGGCGTGGCCTTCTGGTTCTTTACCCTCGTGCTGAAAACCTTGCCGCTTGGCATCACCTATGCGCTCTGGTCGGGGATCGGCATCGTGCTGATCACCGCCTCGGGCTGGCTGATCTTTCAGCAAAAACTCGACGCGCCCGCGCTTTTCGGCATCGGGCTCATCATCGCGGGCATCGCCGTCATCAACCTGTTTTCATCCGCAGGGCATCCCTGACGCGGTTCTTGCTGGCCAAACGGCTGCTTTTCCCGTAAGGGCAGCACAAATCTCGAACAGGCGGACTTCATGGACATTCGCAATATTGCGATCATCGCACACGTTGACCACGGCAAGACGACCCTCGTCGACAAGCTGCTGGGTCAATCCGGGTCATTCCGGGAAAATCAGGCCGTCGCCGAACGGGCGATGGACTCAAACGACATCGAACGCGAACGCGGCATCACCATTCTGGCCAAATGCACCTCGGTCGAATGGAAGGGCACGCGGATCAACATCGTCGACACCCCCGGCCACGCCGATTTCGGCGGCGAGGTGGAACGGATCCTGAGCATGGTCGATGGCGTCTGCCTCTTGGTCGATGCCGCCGAAGGTCCGATGCCGCAAACGAAATTCGTGACCTCGAAGGCCCTCGCCCTTGGGCTCAAGCCGATCGTCGTGCTGAACAAGGTCGACAAACCCGCGGCCGAGCCCGACCGCGCGCTGAACGAGGTCTTCGACCTGTTTGCCAACCTTGGCGCCAGTGACGAGCAGCTCGATTTCCCGCATGTCTACGCCTCGGGCATCGGCGGCTGGGCCGACCGCGAGCTTGACGGGCCGCGTCAGGATCTGTCGGCGCTCTTCGACCTGATCCTGGAACATGTCGAGCCGCCGAAACAGGAATTCCGCGCCGACGAGCCGTTCCAGATGCTCGCCACCACGCTCTCGGCCGACCCGTTCATCGGCCGCATCCTCACCGGCCGCGTCGAGGCCGGGCGGCTCAAGGTCGGCGACACGCTCAAGGCGCTCTCGCGCACCGGCGAGCGGATCGAGCAGTTCCGCTGCACCAAGATCCTCGCCTTCCGCGGCCTGACGCAACAGCCGATCGATCTGGCCGAGGCGGGCGATATCGTCACCATCGCGGGCATGACCAAGGCGACCGTGGCCGACACCCTTTGCGCGCTGGAAATCGAAACCGCGATCCCCTCGCAACCGATTGATCCGCCGACGATTTCGGTCACCTTCGGGATCAACGACAGCCCGCTTGCGGGGCGTGACGGCACCAAGGTGCAATCGCGCGTCATCCGCGAACGGCTGATGAAGGAAGCCGAAACCAACGTCGCGATCCGCGTCGAAGACACGCCCGGCGGCGATGCTTTCGTCGTCTCGGGGCGCGGCGAACTTCAGATGGGCGTCTTGATCGAGAACATGCGCCGCGAAGGCTTCGAGCTGTCGATCTCGCGCCCGCGCGTGATCTTCCGCGAGGAAAACAACGAACGGCTCGAGCCGATCGAAGAGGTCATCGTCGATGTCGACGACGAGTATTCGGGCGCGGTGATCGAGAAACTGACCGGGCCGCGCAAGGGCGATCTGGTCGAAATGCGCCCCGCCGGTCACGGCAAGACCCGGATCGTCGCCCATGTGCCGTCGCGCGGCCTGATCGGTTATCAGGGCGAATTCATGACCGACACCCGCGGCAACGGCGTGCTGAACCGCATCTTCCACGGCTGGGCACCCTACAAGGGCCCGATCCAGGGCCGTCGCCAGGGCGTGCTGATCTCGATGGAGAACGGCGTCTCGGTCGCCTATGCGTTGTGGAACCTCGAAGAACGCGGCAAGCTCTTCATCGGCGCGCAGGAACAGATCTACGAGGGCATGATCATCGGCGAGCATTCGCGCGACAATGACCTCGAGGTGAACCCGCTCAAGGGCAAGAAGCTGACCAACGTCCGCGCCTCGGGCACGGACGAAGCCGTGCGCCTGACGCCGCCGGTGCGGATGAGCCTGGAAGAGGCGATCGCCTATATCGACGACGACGAGCTGGTGGAAGTCACCCCGAAGATCGTCCGCCTGCGCAAGCGGCTTCTGGACCCGCATGAGCGCAAACGCGCCTCGCGCTCGGAATAAGACGAAAAAGGGGGGGCTTCGCGCCCCCCTCTTTGCTGCGCAAATTCACCCCCCGCGGGATATTTGGACCAAGGTGAAACCGGGCCTTTCCGGTTTTGGTTTCACCTTGGCGCAAATATCCCGGGGGTGAATTTCATTCGGCACGAATGAAAGAGGGGGGCAGCGCCCCCCTTTTCCATCAGCGAAACAGCACCAGCGCACCGGGCGACCAGGCGACCCGTGTCTGTGTGCCCACATCCAGCACCGGGCGGCCGAAGACGTTGCGCATCGAAATGCGGACCGGCGTCTCCACCCCCTCCAGCTTCACGTCGTAATAGGTCATGTCGCCGTAATAGACGACCTCGTCGATCACGCCGGGGGATTCGCGATCCTGCGCTTTCTGGCCCTCGTACAGGATCGTCAGCGTCTCGGGGCGGAAGCCCACCGCCGCCGCGCCGCCCGTGGGCTTGGCCGAGGCCTGTTCGTCGGTCACCTCGACCGGACCAAGCCCCGCGACGTCCAGCTGCACATGGCCGCCGCCCTCGCTCAGAACATTGGCGGGCAGGAAGTTCATCACGCCGATGAAATCCGCCACCCGGCGCGAGGCCGGACGGCGGTAAAGCGTTTCCGGATCGGCCAGCTGCGCGATCTCGCCCTCGAACATCACGGCGATGCGGTCCGACATCACCAGCGCCTCTTCCTGATCATGCGTCACCAGAACGAAGGTGATCCCCACCTCGCGCTGCAGCTTGATCAGCTCGATCTGCATCTGCTCGCGGATCTTCTTGTCGAGCGCCGAGAGCGGCTCATCGAGCAGCAGCACCTTGGGCTTGAGGATCAGCGCCCGGGCCAGCGCCACCCGCTGCCGCTGCCCGCCCGAAAGCGCATGCGCCGCCCGCGCGCCATAGCCCTTGAGGCCGACCATCTCCAGCGCCTCTTCCACCGCCCGGGCCTTTTCGGCCTCGGACCGCGGATCGCGGCGCAGCCCGAAGCCGACGTTTTCCGCCACGCTCAGATGCGGGAAGATCGCATAGCTTTGAAACACCATGTTCGTCGGGCGCTTGTTCGGCGGCACGTCTTCCATGTGCTTGCCATCGATCAGCACTGCGCCCGAGGAAATATCCTCGAACCCGGCGATGGTGCGCAAAAGCGTGGTCTTGCCGCAGCCCGAGGGGCCCAGCAGCGAAAAGAACTCGCCCTCGCGGATCGTCGCGGTGATGCCGCGCAGCGCGTGGTAATCGCCGTAATATTTGTGCACGCGATCGAATTCGATCATCTTCTTGCGCTGTTCGAGCGGCACTTTCGCGGTGATGACGTTCTGGCTCACAGGAACCCCCCAGTGTCTTTGGCGCCGGTCTTCGCGATGCCGCGGCGGCGGAAATATTCGGCAAGCGTCAGCAGCAGCACCGAGCAGACCACAAGCACGGTGCCAAGCGCCATGATCATCGGGATCTGTTTCGGAAAGCGCAGCTGCGAATAGATATAGGTGGGCAGCGTCGTCTGCTCGCCCGCCAGGAAGAAGGCCATGATGAATTCATCGAGCGAGATGGTGAACGCCATCAGCGCCGCCGAAATGATCCCGGGCGTCACCAGCGGCAGGATGATCAGCCGGAAGGTCGACCATTTCGTCTCGCCCAGATCATAGGCCGCTTCTTCCAGCGACCGGTCCAGCGAGGAAAACGCCGCATTCAGCACCGCAATCGCATAGGGCGTCGCCACCAGCACATGGCCGAGGATCACGGTGAAGATCGACATCGGCACGCCAATCGCCAGCAGCACCACCAGAAGCGACACCGCGACGATGATCTCGGGCAGCACGAGCGGCAGCATGATCAGCCCCATCGCCCCCGCCTTGCCGCGGTAATTGTAACGCGTGGCCGAGCGCGCGGCAAAGATGCCGAGCGTCGTCGCCAGGATCGAGGTCGACACCGCCACGATCAGCGAATTCGCCAGCGCCGTCGCCAGCGACTGGTTTTCGAACAGCTGCCCGAACCATTTCAGCGTGAAGCCCTTGAGCGGAAAGGCGATCACCGTGCCGTCGTTGAAGGCGAAGACCGGCAGAAGCGCGATCGGCGCATAGAGGAAGGCAAGATACAGAAAGGCATAGGCCCTCAGACCGGAGAACTTCATTTGCCCCCCCTCAGGAAGCGACGGTTGAGGAACAGGAAGATCAGCGCCACCGCCGAGACGACCAGCATGGCCGAAACCGCCACCGCCGCGCCCAAAGGCTTGTTGTCGATCTTCAGCATGTCCTTCTGGATCAGGTTCGCCACCATCGGCAGCTTGCCGCCACCGATCAGCTCGGGCGTGACATAGTCGCCGATCGTCGGGATGAAGACGATCATCACCGCCCCGATCACCCCGGGCATCGCCAGGGGCAGCGTCACCCGCCAGAACGTCATCAGCTTGCTTTCGCCCAGATCCTGCCCGGCTTCCAGCAGCGAGCGGTCGATCTTTTCCAGACTGACAAAGATCGGCAGGATCGCGAAGGGCGCATAGGCATGCGCCAGCGTGATCGCGATGGCGCCGACCGAGTTCAGCATCTGCAGCGGGCTGTCGATGATGCCGAGCCCCATCAGCGTCGAGTTCACCACGCCGTTGAAGTTCAGGATCACCTTCCACTGGAACACCCGGATCAGATACGAGGTCCAGAACGGGATGGTGATCAGGAACAGCCAGCGCGACTTGTGCGCCGCGGGCACGCTGAACGAAATGAAATAGGCGATCGGAAAGGCCAGGACCACGGTGACCAGCGTCACCAGCGCCGACACCAGAACCGACCGCAACAGGATGGTGCGGAAGATCGGATCCGACCAGGCGTCGATATAGTTCTGCGTGGTGAATTCATGCACCACGACCAGATAGCCATCCTTGAAAAAGGAATAGGCGACGATGGTCACCAGCGGCGCCGCCAGCAACAGGACTGCATAGATCAGCGTTGGGCTGACCATGAACCAGCCGTTGGCCGCCTCCGAGCGCGCCCACCGCCGGGTTGGAGATGCCGACATACTCTATTCTCCCTCAGCGCGTCTCAGGCGCGGTTGGGCCAAATTTGCACAAGGTTTCGGCAGAGGAAAGGGGGACGATGCCCCGGCTTGCCCCCTGCCTCGGGAAAATTCCCGCGAGTGCCCAGCAAAGCGGCAGGATTGCTGCCACTTTGCAACCGGAACGTGCAGTTTCAGACCGGCAGATCGCGGGGCGGATTCTCCAGCAGCGCCCGCAATTTCGCGATCGCCCGCATCAGCCGGTCCTCGGGCACGCCGCCCGCCAGCGCGAAACGCACCGCATTCGGCGCATGGCCATCGGCCAGCACATATTCATCGGCCGAGCGCACCAGCACCCCCTCGGCCTCGGCGACGCGGGCAAAGGTCGAGGCCCGCCAGCCCGTCGGCAGCCGCAGCCAGATGAAGCTCAGCCCCGGTTGCCAGGCGATGTCGTGATCTTCCATCGCCTGCACCACCATCTGCAGACGGCGGCTCATCACCTCCTGCGCGGCATGGCGCAGCCGCATCGCCTCTCCGCTGGTGAAGAGCCGGGTGATGATGTCGGTGACCGGCCGCGGCAGGCCGAAAAAGCTGTGCTGCGCCGTCAGCCGCCCGGCCTCGCCCATGCCCTCGGGGGCGATGACGATGCCAAAGCGCATCCCCGCCGAAATCGTCTTCGACAGCGAGGTCACATGCCAGGTCCGTTCCGGCGCGATCACCCGGATCGCCTCCAGCCCCGAGACCGGCGCGGTGTAGCAATCATCCTCGATGATCTGCAGATCATGCTTGCGCGCGACTTCGGCAATCGCCTGCCGACGCCGGTTCGACATCCGCGCCGTAGTCGGGTTCTGCGCATCGGGGGTGACGCAGACCACCTGCCCGCCATGACGGCGACAGGCGGCATCCAGCGCCTCGGGGATCATCCCCTCGTCATCGAGCTTGACCGGCACCACCTCGGCCCGGCTCAGCCGCGCGGCATGGCGGAAACCGGGATAGGCGAGTTCCTCGCACAGAACCACCGGCCGGTCACCGCGCAGGCAGCATTGCAGCACGATGCTGATGCCGTTCTGCCCGCCATGCGTCAGCACCAGATCATCGGCGCCGATCAGCCCATGCAGCGAGCAATGCGAAAACCAGTCGAGCGCCGCCTCGCGGCAATAGCGGTCGCGGCGCAGGCCGGGATATTCCAGATAATGCTCGCCCAGCTCGGTCGCGGCATCGGCCATCGCCTGCGACAGCGCCACCGATTGTCCCACATCGGGCAATTGCGGCGAGCGCAGGTCGATCACCCCATCCGCCGCCGGATCCGAGAGCGGCTGCTGATACAGCGATTCCGTCGGCCCCAGTCGGCGCGATTGTGTCGATACAAACGTGCCGCGCCCCACCGCCGCCTCCAGCAGCCCCTCCTGCGTGGCAATCTGATAGGCGCGGGCCACGGTTCCGGGGGTAACCCCCAGTTTCCAAGCCAGATCGCGCACGGTCGGCAGCCGCGATCCGGGCGAAAGATCGCCGCGCCGCACGCCTTCGCGCAGCGCCCGCACCAGCGCCAGATATTTCGGACCGGATTGCACCGGCAGGTCGGGTTTCCAACTTGTATCAGTCACAATGTTTCCCTCGCGCCGCTTGTGTGGGAATTGTAATCTCTTCCTACCAGCAAATATAGAATTGTATCAATACAGAAAAGGTGCCCCATGATCAGCCTGTCCCACCCCGTCTCGTCGCTGTCGCGTCGTTCCGCGCCGTCGTCGCTTGCGGTCGTGCTGGGCGCGGTTGCCCGTTGGCGCGATGACCGCCGCGCCCGACTGGCGCTGGCCCGCCTCGACGATCACCTTTTGCGTGACATCGGCCTTGCGCCCAGCGGCGCGGCGAAATCGCTGCCGTCGCAGTATTCGGCCTTCTGATCCCGAGCGCCGCAGTCCCCTGTCGGCCTCTTCCTGAGGCCGGGTGCATAGCATCCGGCCCTTTTTTCCGTTTCAGGCGGCGTTCCGGCCCATCAGCACCCGCACCTCATGCGCCTTGAGCGCGCGGCGGGCCGCGGTCCAGCGCCCGCGCCGGGCGATCCTGTCCAGATCGGGGAAAATCGCTGCCAGTTCCGCACGTTGCGGCGCATCCAGATGCGACAGGGTCTGGTCGCCGGGCTGAAAGCTTTCGGTCCAGGCGCCGTTGCCGCGGATGATTTCATGCGCGTCGAACATCAGATGCAGATAGGTGATCTCGTCGCGCTTCAGCCGGGTGATGCCGGGCTGACCGAGCATGTGCAGCGCCGCCGCCAGCACTTCGGCCTCGCCGAACAGCAGTTCCGCCCGCGCCCCCGAGATCAGCATCCGGTGCTGCGGGCTCACCAGCATGTCGGTTTCGGGCAGGCCTTCGCCCAGGGCCCCCGCGGCGATCCGCACCGGCTGCAGCTGCGGCGCCGCCGCCAGATCCGCCGCCTTCAGCCGCCGCCGCCCGATCCAGCGGATCGGCTGATAGCCATTGTCGCGCGTCAGCACCCGGTCGCCCGGCCGCAGCTTTTCCACCGCCACTTGACCGCGCTTCGTCTCGATCAGCGTGCCGGGGGTGAAACAGGGCACATTGCGCACGAATTCAACGTTTTCGATGTTGGAAAAGGTCGTCGTCGCGCCGTTCAGCCAGACGATCGTGCCGGATTCGCCGCTGATCACCGTCCGCGACCAGTCGATGTTGTGGCGAAAGACGTAAAGCGTGTCCACGTCGCTGTTGTCGGCATCCTCCGAGCCGATGATCGTGGTATTGCCGCCCGAGACGACCGAAATCGTGTCGGACCCGGCGCCGCCATCGACCGTGTCATCGCCCGCGCCGGTGTCGATCCGGTCGGCCCCCGCGCCGCCAAGGACGATGTCGCTGCCTGCGCCGCCGCTCAGCGTGTCATTGCCGCTGCCGCCCTCCAGGCTGTCGTTGCCCGCATCGCCCGTGACAAGGTCATTGCCCGCCCCGCCCAGAACCGTGTCGTCGTCGTCGCCGCCAAACAGGCTGTCATCGCCGCCAAGCCCGCTCAGCAGGTCATCGCCGCCATGGCCGTAAAACACGTTGGTAAAGGCATCGCCGCTGCTGGTGCCCTGGCCGTCAAATCCGGTCAGCGTATCGGCAAAGCCCGACCCGAAGATCCCGTCGATGCCGTTCAGCGTGTCCGTGCCCGCCCCGGTCGCCGTGCCCGTGCCCAGATTGACCGAGACCCCGGTCGTGGCCTCGGTATAATCGGCGTAATCCATCCCCGACCCGCCCGAGAGCAGGTCATTGCCCGCGCCCCCCCGCAGCGTGTCATCGCCGGTGCCGCCCGAAAGCGTGTCGGCCCCGGCGCCGCCGTCCAGCGAATCGTTCCCGCCGCCGCCCGACAGCGTGTCATTGCCCGCCCCCCCGGCCAGAAGATTGGCCAGGCTGTTGCCGGTCAGCGCATTCGCCCCGGCATTGCCGATCACGTTCTCGACATTCAGAATGACCGAGGTGAAGCCCGAGGTCGTCGCCGTGCCGGTGTCGTTCAGCGTGATGCCCTGATTGCCGGCCGGATCCAGCGCCTCGAGCGACAGCGTGTCATCGCCCGCGCCAAAGTTGAGCGTGTCGGCCGCGCCCGCGGGAAACCAGCCCGCATAGGCCAGATCATTGCCATCCTCGAGATAGACCAGATCGGTGCCATAGCCGCCCGCCAGGCTCGACCCGGCCTGCCAGACATCGTCGCCCGCCCCGCCATAGACGGTGTTGCGCCCGCTGCCGCCCGCCAGCGTGTCATCGCCCGCCTCGCCATAAAGCAGATCGTTGCCCGCCCCGCCAGAAAGCGAATCATCCCCCGCCCCCGCCATGATCGTATCGGCCGCAGCCGTCCCGGTCAGGGTGTCATTCTGGTCCGTGCCGTTGATCGCCATCTTCGTTCCTGCCTGCCCGGTTCGGGCTTTTCAGAAACAATGGGTCAGCACAATGGCAGATCGGGGCCGCAAAAGCGGCAAAGTCGGTGCGCTCTCGTGGCGGGAAGATGGCCGGGCCTCAGGCCGCCGAGCCGACCTCGGCAAAGGGACGCGCCGCGGCGGGGCCCGACCCGGCGGCAAGCTCCGGCAGGGCCCGGGTCACGGCATCGCGGCTGTCGCTTTCCAGCGCCGCCAGGCTGATCTCGGTCGGCAGGAAGCTTTCCGACCACGCGCCATCGGCCAGAACCAGCTCATGATGCGCAAACAGCAGCTGCCAATACTCGACCTCGGCGGCGGCATGAAGGGTGATGCCGTCAAGCCCGACCAGATCGCGCGCCATCGTCAGGCATTCGCCGCTTTCGCCCCCGCCCGGCAGACAGGTCAGGAAGCGGTGGTTCGGCGACACCAGCATGTCGCGTTCGGGCAGGCCCTGCCCCAGCGCCCCGGCGGCGATTCGCACCGGGCGCAGCAGCGGGTTGAGCCCCAGCGCCTGCCAGCCGAAGCGGCGACGCCCGACCCAGAGCAGGTCCTGCATGCCGCTGTCACGGGTGATCAGCCGCATCCCCGGCCGCAGCGCCGAAACCGGCATCGGCCCCTGCCCGGTGGCGATCAGGCTTGTGGCGGTGAAACAGGGCACCGCCGCGGCGATCTGCGCGAGATCAAGCGCGAAGATCCGCGCCCCCGCGGCATCGCGGCCCTCGGCGCGGCCGCCCATGCCGTCATAGCCGTCGAATTGCAGGCGGATTTCGACCATGGAATAGTCATCCCCCCACGGCCCGGGAGGGCTGCCAAGGAACGCCGTCCCCGGCGTGAAATTGCCCGTCGCTATCATCCTGCGCGTCCTGATCGGAACCATCGGGGGCACCGGACGGCCCCCGCAGTCCAGCATACTCCGGAACCCGCCTTTCCAATAGGTTAACGATCCAGAAATTGTCACAATTTGTCGGAACTTTCCGTTTCCCGCCCCGAAACCGGCGCAATGTGCCCCTTTTCCGCCCGGATTTCCGCCCAACAGCAAAACGCCCGGGACTTCCCCCGGGCGCCGCAATCGGTTTGGCCGAAGCCGGGTCTCAGCGGTGCCGGAGCAGCGCCGCCTCGTGTTTCTTCAGGATCTTGCGCGCCGCGCCATAGCCCTCAAGGCCTTCGCGGCAGCGCAGCTCCGGGAACAGTTCCAGGATCTCGGCGCGTTGCGCATTGCCCAGACCCTCCAGCGACTGATCCCCGGGCTGGAAGCTTTCCGTCCAGGCGCCGTTGCCCAGAACCACCTCGTGCCGGTCGAACATGAAGTGGATGTAGCTGGTGCCCAGCGTCTCCACCGGCTTCACGCCGCGGTTGTCGATCAGATGCTTGGCCGCGACCAGAACCTCGTGTTCCTCGAAATAAAGCGCGGTGCGTTCGTTCGCCACCAGCATCCGGTGGTTCGGCGACACCAGCATGTCGCGTTCCGGCAGACCGTTGCCAAGGCTGCCCGCCCGGATCAGCACCGGCTTCAGATGCGGCGCCGCCAGCAGCTGCGCCCGGGTCAGATCGGTGCGGCCGATCCAGCGGATTTCCTGAATGCCGTTGTCGCGGGTCAGGATCTTGTCGCCTTCGCGCAGCTCTTCGACCAGCCGCTCGCCCTTCGGCGTCGCGATCAGTGTGCCGGGGGTGAAGCAGGGCGGGATCACCTTCTCGATGTTGCGGAAGGTCAGCGAGCCGGTGACATTGCCATGATCGTCGAGGAAGGTGACGGTGCCGTTTTCCGGGTTCGTCGGATCATAGGCGATCCGCAGCGGCCCCGCCGTCGTCAGATCGAGCGTGTCGAAGTCGTCGCCGCCCTCGTTGCCGTCGATGACATCATGGTTGCCGCCATCGCGGTTGACCACGATGAAGACGTCGCGGTCATCGCCGCCCGAGAGCGTGTCGACGCCGTCGCCGCCCAGAAGCGTGTCGTTGCCCGCCCCGCCTTCCAGCAGATCCTGGCCCTGACCGCCCGAGAGGCTGTCATTGCCCGCATCGCCGTAAAGCCGGTCATCGCCATCGTCGCCGGTGATCGTGTCATCGCCCGCGCCGCCGCGGATCGTGTCCTGACCGGTCCCGCCCGCGGCCAGATCGTTGCCCTCGCCGCCGAGGATCGAATCGTCGCCCTCGCCGCCCGTCAGCGTGTCATCGCCTGCCCCGCCATCCAGCGTGTCCGAGGCCGAGCCGCCGTCCAGGCTGTCATTGCCGTCGCCGCCCAGCAGCGTGTCATTGCCCTCGCCGCCCAGAAGCGTGTCATTGCCCGCGCCGCCATCAAGGCTGTCGGACGAATTGCCGCCGTCCAGACTGTCATCGCCCGCGCCGCCCAGCAGCGTGTCATTGCCTTCGCCGCCGGTGATCGTGTCCTCGTCGATGCCGCCGTCGATCCAGTCGTTGCCGTTGTCGCCGCTGAGCAGATCGTCGTCGTCGCCGCCATAGATGACGTCGTTGCCCTCGCCGCCGCGCACCGTGTCGCGGCCGTTTTGCGGCACCGGGTCGGTGTCGTCGGTGACCTCGGTCGGGCTGGTCGTGCCCGGGCCGTTGTCGGCATGGATCGTGTCATTGCCGTCGCCGCCCGAGATGCTGTCCGAGCCCTCGCCGCCGATCACCAGATCGTCGCCGATCCCCGCCGCGACGGTGTCGGCATCGTCGCCCGCGTCGATCACATCATTGCCCTGCCCCGCATCGATGCTGTCGGCATCGTCGCCGGTGCGGATCGTGTCATTGCCAGTCCCGGCAATCACCGTGTCGCGGTCGTCATTCGGATCGCTGTCGGCGCCGTAAAGCCCCGGATAGGCGATGTCGGGGCTGCCCGTGCCCGAGGTGTCGATCAGATCGTCGCCATCGCCGCCATCGACCAGATCGCGGCCTTCGCCGCCGGTCAGCGTGTCGTTGCCGAGTTCGCCGAAAAGCGTGTCATTGCCGGTGCCGCCCGAAACGCTGTCATTGCCGTCGCCGCCGTCGATGCTGTCATTGCCTTCGCCGCCGTCGATCGTGTCCAGCCCGCCGCGCCCGTCAAGGATGTCGTCGCCCGCGCCGCCAAGGATGCTGTCGTCATCAAGCCCGCCGGTGATGCTGTCATTGCCCGCGCCGCCGTCCAGCGTGTCATCGCCCGCTTCGCCCAGGATGGTGTCGTTGCCGTCCCCGCCCAGCACCGAGTCATCGCCCGAGCCCGCCTCGACAGAGTCATCCCCGGTGCCCGCATCCACGGTGTCATTGCCCAGACCCGAACGGATCGTGTCATTGCCCGCCCCGGCCACGACGCGGTCATCCTGCGGGCCGTCGCCCGGGATCAGCGCGTCATTGTGGTCGATCTTGTCGCCCTCGGGATCGCCGGTGTAATCATAGTCGATCAGATCGGCGCCATCGGTGCCGGTCACGATGCCGTCGCGGTCGACGATGATGTTCTCGATATTGCTGAAGGTCAGCGTGCCGACCACATTGCCGTGGTCATCAAGGAACTGCACCGTGCCGTTTTCGGGATTGTTCGGGTCATAAAGGATGTTCGTCCGGCCCGCCCCGGTCAGATCCAGCGTGTCGTAATCGTCGCCGCCCTCGTTGCCGTCGATCACGTCGCCCGCGCCCGCCGCCGCGGTGGCCACGGCGAAGGTGTCGCGG
Source organism: Rhodobacter capsulatus (assembly GCF_005144475.1). GTDB lineage: Bacteria > Pseudomonadota > Alphaproteobacteria > Rhodobacterales > Rhodobacteraceae > Rhodobacter > Rhodobacter capsulatus_C. The sequence continues at coordinate 45,312 of NZ_SWJZ01000021.1, forward strand.
TCGTCGCCGCCCGAGATCTGGTCGGCCCCGGCGCCGCCGATAAGGCTGTCATTGCCGGTGCCGCCGAAGATCGTGTCCTCGTCGATGCCGCCGTCGATCGTGTCATTGCCCGCATCGCCGTGCAGCAGGTCGTCGTCATCCTCGCCATAGATGACATCGTTGCCGTCGCCGCCATGGATCGTGTCCATGCCGTTGTTTTGCACCAGATCGGTGGCGTCGGGGATGTTCATCGCATCGGGCACGGTCGGGCCAAGGCCGCCGTAGATGATGTCATTGCCCGCGCCGCCATCGACCACATCCGAGCCCTCGCCCGAGGTGATCGTGTCATCGCCCTCGCCGCCCAGCACGGTGTCGGCATCGACGCCCGCATCGATCACGTCGTTGCCGCTGCCGCCCTCGATGCTGTCGGCATCGTCGCCGGTCAGGATCGTGTCATTGCCCGCGCCGCCCAGAACGGTGTCGCGGTCATCGTTCGGGTCGGTATCGGCCGGGAAAAGCCCCGGATAGCCCAGATCGGGCGCGGCCGCGTCATTGCGGGTGTTGATATAGTCGTTGCCGTCGCCGCCCTCGGCCCGGTCCGAGCCGCGGCCGGTGGTGATGCTGTCATCGCCGGCGCCCCCCAGCGCGGTGTCATTGCCCGCCACGCCCTCAAGCGTGTCATTGCCAAGCCCGCCGATCAGCAGATCGTCGCCGGTGCCGCCGATCAGCAGATCATTGTCGTCGCCGCCATCGACCGTGTCATTGCCGTCGCCGCCGCGCAACGTGTCGGCGCCGCCCTCGCCCGAAAGGCTGTCGTCGCCGTCGCCGCCCTCGACCGAGTCATTGCCGCTGCCCGCGGTCACGGTGTCGTCGCCAAGCCCCGCCAGCACGGTGTCATTGCCCGCGCCCGCGCGGATGCGGTCGTCGTTCGGGCCGTCGCCCGGCAGGATCGCGTCATTGCCGTCAACCCGGTCGCCCTGCGGATCACCGGTGTAGCCGGTGTCGATCAGATCGCCGCCCGCCGTGCCATCGACGTAACCGTCGCGCGGATCGGCGCCGACGGTGACGGTGATGATCGCGGTATCGGTGCCGCCCTGACCGTCCGAGACGGTATAGGTGATCGTGGCCGCGCCGGAAAAGCCGGTGGCCGGGGTGAAGGTGATGGTGCCGTCGGCATTCACCGTGACGGTGCCGTTCGGGCTGGAAGCGCCGGTCACCGTCAGGGTGTCGCCGTCGATGTCGGTGTCATTGGCCAGAACCGGCACGGTGACCGCGGTCTGGAACGTCGTCGCGGCGCTGTCGTTCACCGCATCGGGGCTGTCGTTCACCGGGGTCACGGTGACATTCACCGTCGCGGTGTCGGTCAGCCCGGCCGGATCGCGCACCGTATAGGTGATGGTGTCGGGGCCGTTGTAATTGGCGTTCGGCACATAGGTCAGCGTGCCATCGGCATTGACCGTCACCGTGCCATGCAGCGCGGTGGCCCCGGTCACCGTCAGCGTGTCGCCATCGGGATCGCTGTCATTGGCCAGAACGGTGATCGTCTTCGTGCCGTCCTCGGCCAGGCTGGCGCTGTCGTTCACCGCATCGGGACGGTGGTTGACGTCATCGCCGGTGATGCTCTCGATCTCGGTGAAGTCGAGCGAGCCGGTCACGTTGCCATCGGCATCGAGGAATTCGACGGTGCCGTTGTAGCCGTTGCCGTTGCTGTCGGCGGTCTGGTTCACCACGCGCCAGTCGCCCTGGCCGCGGATGTCGAGCGTGTCGTGATCGTCGCCACCCGCGCCGCCATCGACGGTGTCGCCCGCCGCGCCATGGATCACGTCGCGGTCATCGCCCGCCGAGATCCGGTCATTGCCCGCGCCGCCGCTGATGACGTCATTGCCACCCTGACCAAGGATCGTGTCATCGCCCTCGCCGCCCGAAAGCGTGTCATCGCCCGCCTCGTCCGCATCAACCGCCGGAACGGTGCTGCAGGTCAGGTCGGTCACGGTGATCGCCTGATCCGAGGCGCCGCCGTTGTTGTAGTCGATCTCGATCCGCGCGACGATGCCGTCGATATGCACCAGCACCGAGCCGGTGGCCGAGGCGGGCGAGAGCGAGCCGCCATTGTCCAGATCATGGCCGGTGACGGTGCCGTTCGACAGCGTCTGCCCGCCTTCCAGCGTATAGGTGACGTTCAGCAGGTTGCCCTGCGCGTCATAGGCGCGGACGGTGACGATGTCCTGATGGAAATCGCCGTTCGGGCCGATGTCGATGTCGTTGATGCGGAAGCTGACATCGGTCACCGCCGAGGCGTAATCGGCATTGGTCGAGGTGAAGTTCAGCGCGGTGGTCGAAGTGTCGCCCGTGCCGCCGTTGCCGTAAAGCTGCAGCCCGCCCGCGCCGTTCAGCCCGTCGCCAGCCTCGACATATTGCGCCGCATTGGTCGAGGTCGCGGTGCCGCCGCAGGTCTGGTCGGTGAAGCCGAAGGTCACCCGCACGCCGCCCATGTCATAAGACGCGCCGTTGACGATCTCGCCGCAATTCTGGCTGAAGCCCTGCCAGTCCATCGTCAGATCGCGCGCGGGGGTGCCGGCGTCCAGATCGCCGTCGCCCTCGATATAGTCGTTGCCCGCGCCGCCCTCGATGCTGTCGTCATCGGCGCCGCCGTAAAGGCTGTCATCCGAGCCCTGGCCGACAATCGTGTCGTTGCCGTCCATGCCGTGGAAGACGTTGGTATAGGTGTCCGAGGCCGAGGTGCCCTGATGGTCGAAGCCGACAAGGCTGTCGTTGTGATCCGAACCGATCACCCCGTCGACGCCCGAGGCGATGGAATCGCCCGCCGCATCGCCGCCCGACAGCGCCCCGGTGCCAAGGTTGACATTCACCCCCGCGCCGGAATTCGAATAGTCGATGATGTCAAGCCCGGCACCGCCGTTGAACGTGTCGTTGCCCGCACCGCCGACAAAGGTGTCGTCGCCGTTGCCGCCAAACAGCAGGTCATTGTCGGCGCCGCCGTCGATCAGGTCGTTGCCGTCCTCGCCATGGACGGTATCGGCCGCCGCGCCCGACCGGATCGTGTCATTGCCCGCCCCCGCGACGACGCTGTCGGCATGGCCGCCGCGGTAGTCGTTGGCGTCGATCCTGTCGCCTTCCGGATCGCCGGTGTAGCTCGTGTCGATCAGATCGGCGCCCGCGGTGCCCTCGACGATGCCGTCGAGCGTCGGATAGGTCGCCAGCGCGGAATAGGGAACCGAGGGGCAGTTGTCGGTGCAGGACACGATCTTGTAGCTGACCCCCGTCTGCAGCGGCGCCGAAGACACGATGCCGACCATGTCATTGTCTGACATTTCAAACGCATAGACGGTGATGTAGCCCGAAGGATCGGTGCAACCGGCGGGGCAGACGGTATAGGCGTATTCGGGGGTGATGCGGCCCGAGGCGGAGCCGTAGCTCGAGCCTTCGAGGGTCTCGCTCGAGTTCAGCGTCTGATCGCCGTCGCCGTCGTTGAAGTAGCTGTCATTGTCGCGCACGGTGATCTGGTTGACCGTCGCGCCCGTGCCGATGGTGAAGGTGGCGCCCGCGGCATTGCTCAGCCCGGAGGCGCTGTCGGCGAAAAGACCCGCTTTCGAAGAGCTGATGTTCGACAAATCCCACGCGAAAATCGTGCGATCGCTGAAAGTATAGGTCATGGCAGCCTCTCCTTACCCCGATTGGCGAAGACAATGCCCCGCAAGCCTTGAACGTTCGGCCCTGCCCCGCGCAGCGCCCGTCACTCGTCACCGGCGGAAAAAAATCCCACCTGAAAGGACGCGACATTTTCACGCGGTCGGGCTGGAGCAGGATGCACGAAGCGGACCGCCAAAACGGCGGTCTCGGTCTCGATCGCTTCGCGGTCGTTGCGGGATGGCAGATCATCCCGGTCACGGCAGCACCACTTCAACCGTTCCGAGCATCCGAAGATGTCGAACGTCCTCGACCGCCCCCACGGCCGATGCCCAACACGGGCTCTTACGTGATACCAAGAGGCCGAGCTTCGGGGAACGGGAATCTGCCGCAATCTTGCCCCGATTTTTCCCCGATCCCTCCCCGATTGCCCAAGCGCCGCCGCGATTTCGCGCCGATCCCGCCACGATTGTTTCCGCAATCCCCGGAGGACGGCGCCGAAATGCGACAAAAAACCTAAAATTTGTCCTGTTTACCAAGCATTAACCCTGCCCCGACGGGCGGGATCGGGGGCTTCGGGCGGGCGGTTTCGATCGGGCGTTTCCGGAATTGCAACAATGCGGCGCCCCGAGCGTTTCCGATCCGGCATCATTCTTCGGCCCGCGCCGGAACAATGGCGGCCGCGTCATTGTTCCGCCATTGCGACCAAAGCGGGCGAAACCGCCACTTTGTTCGCCAATGCACCGCGGATGTGACGAATCACATTTTGGTTAGCGGAACCGGCGATTCCCTGCCGACGCGCCGCCCCGACGATCCGCCCGCCGCGCGGCAAGGCGGCGGCTTCGTCTTTGCCTCCGGCTTGCGGGCCGCTATAGTGAAGGCGCTTCACATTCAAAGGGCGGCGCATGGGCAAGGATCACGGACCCTCCGACAGGGACAGAGCCGGGGACACGAAGGACCTGACGCCCGAGGGGCTTCCCAGACTGCCCTTCGTCGGGGAAATCACCAAATTCCTGCGCCATGACGCCCCCGAAAGCCTGCGCCGGGCGATCGAGACGGCGAAACCCGACGAGATCCTCTCGGCCTCTTTTCCCTATCGCGAAGAGCTGGCGAAAAAGACCTATGAGGCGCAGATGCGGCCGCTGCAGGTCGAGCTGGTGAAGATGAGCTGGGGGCTCAAGCGGGACGGGCGGCGGCTCGTGGTGCTGTTCGAGGGCCGCGACGCCGCGGGCAAGGGCGGCACGATCGAGCGCATGCGCGAGAATCTGAACCCGCGCCAGGCCAATGTCGTCGCGCTGCCGACACCGACCGAGCGCGAACAGGGTCAGTGGTATTTTCAGCGTTACGTGGAACGGCTGCCCGCGGCGGGGGAAATCGCGCTGTTCGACCGGTCGTGGTACAACCGCGGCGTGGTCGAGCAGGTTTTCGGCTTTTGCACCGCCGAGCAGCGCACGCGTTTCTTTGCCCAGCTGCCCGGCTTCGAGCAGATGCTGATCGACGAGGGCATCGTTCTGGTGAAGCTCTGGCTGTCGGTGGCCCGCGCCGAGCAGCTCAAGCGTTTCCTCGACCGCGAACAGGATCCGCTCAAGCAATGGAAGCTGAGCTGGATCGACGTCGAGGGGCTGCGGAAATGGGATGCCTATACGGTTGCCATCGCGGAAACGCTGCGCCGTTCGGACACCGCGGCCGCGCCCTGGACGGTGATCCGCGCCGATGACAAGTATCGCGCCCGCATCGCCGCGATCCAGACCGTGCTGGCGGCGCTCGATTACCCGGGCAAGGACCGGGCGGCGATCGGCACGCCCGATCCGCTGATCTGCGGGGGCATCGATCACGTCGATGGCTAAGGCAGGATACCATCACGGCAACCTCCGCCAGGCTCTGGTCGAGGCGGCCCTGGCGCTGATTGCCGCGCGCGGCGCGCAGGGCTTCACGCTGTCGGAAGCCGCCAAGGAGGCGGGCGTCACCCCCGCCGCGGTCTATCGCCACTTTGCCGGGCGCGAGGATCTGATCGCCGAATGCGCGCGGCAGGGCTATGCGATCTTCGCCGATCTGATGGAACATGCCTGGAACGGCGGCAAACCTACGGCGCTCTCGGCCTTTGGCGCGACGGGGCGGGCCTATCTCGCCTTCGCGCGGAAATTTCCCGGCCATTACATGGCGATGTTCGAAAGCGGCCTGTCGCCCAACCGCTCGCCCGAACTGGCGGCGGGGATGGCGCGGGCCGAGGCGGTGGCGCTGAAGGCGACGCAGGCGCTCTCGGCCCATATCCCCGAGGGACGCCGCCCGCCGCCCTCGATGGTGGCGGCGCATGTCCGCGCGCTCTCGCATGGGGTGGTCGAGCTTTACGCCCGCGCCGCGCCGGGCACGCAATCGCCCTTTTCGCCCGAGGATCTGCTGGAAAGCGGCATCGGCGTCTATCTGCGCGGGCTCGGCCTGATCGCCCCCGACGGCTAGACGCCCGCCGCCAGAAGCCCGCCGCTAAAAGATCGAGGCAAAGGCCCAAAGGCCGAAGCCCGCCATCGTCAGGCTGGAGACCCGCGCCGTCCAGAGCGCGAAGGCGGGCGGCAGGCGGTGATGCAGGGCCGCGACCAGGCCGGACAGGAACGCCCACCAGCAGATCGAGCCCAGAAACACCCCCGCGACAAGGGCGGCGATGGCCAGCCCCGATCCGGTCTGCGCCAGACCCAGCCCGGCGAAGATCGCGGCGAACAAAAGGATCGTCGGCGGGTTGGTGATCGTCAGCCCATAGGTGACAAGGGTGGTGCGCCACAGGCTGCGCGCCTCGGGCACCTGCGCCGCCGCGGGCTCGCCCGCCTGCCCGCGCGGCCAGCCGTTCCAGGCAAGCCCCATCAGGAACGCCCCGCCGATCAGACCCAGCGGCACCGCGATGCGCTCGACCAGATCCTGGAAGACGGCGAAGCCGACGGCGGCGCCGGTGGCAAAGGTCAGATCGGCCAAGGCCGTGCCCAGCCCCCCCGCGACGCCCGCCCAAAACCCGCGCGCCAGCGTGCGCTGGATGCACAGCGCCCCCATCGGCCCGATCGGCGCGGCGATCGCCAGCCCGATGAACAGCCCCTTTCCGAACAGCACAAGCGCGTCCATTCTATCTCCTGTAACGAAACGGCGGCTCGACCACGGTCGAAAGCGCCAGCATGGTTTCGGTCCGCGCGATCCAGCCCGCCCGTTTCAGCGCGACCAGAAAGTCCTCGACCGCGACAAGCGAGGCGACGCGGATCTGCACCAGATAGGACCAGCCGCCGGTGACATGATGACAGGCGGTGACGGCGGTGTTGTCCGCGATGGCGGCACGAAAGGCGGTCTCGTCGATGCCCTCGGCCAGCGCGATCCAGACGAAGGCGGCGACCGGCAGGCCCACCGCCTCGGGATCGACATCGGCGCGCGTGCGGCGCAGCACGCCGCGTTCGATCAATCGGCGCAGTCGGTCATTGACCGCCGAGGGCGACAGCCCCACCCGCACCCCAAGCTGCGCCATCGACTGCCGCGCATCCTCGCTCAAAAGCGCGCAAATCTTTCTGTCGATCTCGTCCATGATGCCGATCTGTCCGCTCTGATGCGTCATTTGCCGGATCATGTCCGAAATTTTTCCGCATTCAACGGAGATTTTCCAGTCGCCGGACACTATACGTCGGCGCCGGGCCGAACGGCCATGCCACCGGATGACATCCGATTTCGCCCCTTGCCCCCTGCCGAGCAAGGGCCTTGCCGCCCTGCGAAGGCGCATCAGTATGCGCGCGGTGAAAAAGTTTGTCCGGGGATGAAAAAACCGGTTGCGCCCCCCAGAGGCTCACGTTAAACCCCCGCCTCACGACGACCCCTGATGCGGAGAGGTGGCAGAGTGGTCGATTGCGGCGGTCTCGAAAACCGTTGACCCTGCAAGGGGTCCGAGGGTTCGAATCCCTCCCTCTCCGCCACTTATGTGAATGAGAAAATTTCCCATTAAAATCAGGCGCTTAAAAGATAGCGCGCCACGCATTCCACACATGCTTACCACACATATCTACCACAAGCGCTTCGCACCCTAATTGCTGCGTTTCCGAAGCAATCAAATGACGCCAATCGGTATGGCGGGCGCGCACGCAAAAGCTCGGCGTGCAGCGTAAATGGCGCTGAAGCGCTACAGGTTGTGAGAACAATTTATCAGTCTGGCAGCTTGAACAATGAATAAAACGCAAGCTGGTCCAAAGTTAACAGCGCTTGGAGCGCTCTCACCATCGTGTATTGATCGCTAGACGCTACCCCATGCCCAACAGCGTTGCGTGAAACTGCCTCACTCCGCAAACCGGGTGTGAAACCAGCATAAGTGTAGTCTCTCAAGTATCTCGCGAAGGCTGACGGGAATAAAAGCGTGTCTGCTTGACCTGCTTGCTGTTCTGCAGCCTCAACAACGTGGCTCAACAGGCGGTCTATCCGCGCCGTATGTTCACCAGTTGCTCGATAGAACGCATCCGCCATGATTCCCTCAATTTCTGATAGTATTATCTTTATAACAGGAACTGGATCACGGGCCTTAAATCTATCTATAGCAGACCTAAGAATATCTTTCCTTTCAATAAAATGAGATCTCTGCATCCATCGATCAAAAATTCTGTCCACTCTTGCGTCGTCAAACTTTGCAAGCAAATCTTCTTCTGCATACTCAAGAGGAAGCTCAGCCTCAAGCATTGAGACAAGTAACCTAAATTCTCCCTGCATCAACTCCAAGAAAGGGAACCAGCCAGCAGAAACTATCCCTGCAAAGAGGCGCTCCTGAGATAGCGCCGCATAAAGATCGGCATAACGGATTTTTCGATACAACGCGCCAAGAGTACGTTGAACCGACGCAACATCAAGATCTGCAGTGCGATCAAGATCAAAGAAGAGCACAAAGTGCCATCGATCCCGAAGGATACATAAAATACGGTCTTCGGGGTGCAGCTCAATTTCAGGAAATGAAATTGATAAAATATCAACAACATCATCTTCATATATTATATCACCAACATCAAATGGACGAGCCCGCCTAATTCTCGTATTGGCGGCAATCTTTAAGTTGTCCACCCAGAGTTTTGCCGTATTGTCCTGCTTAACAACCAAAACAACAGAATTTGCCGTCGCCAAATCAATGAATTTATCACTTTTCCGCAACCACCCCTCAATTGCTCCAGTTATGCCACCAATTATTGAATAAAAAAGAGAATCATCCGAAGTAACTGCGACCCTTGTCCAAATCTTCAATGTTCCACCAGGAATGGCAGCAGAAGCACTAATTCCGACGAAGTTGACATCAACAAGATCAACTGAATTATTTTCCATATTACCTCCATTATCAACATTTATAGGCGCATCGATTTCTCAAGAACTCGAACTCATGCACACCTCCACCCAAAATAACAACCGCACTTCCCCCCTGCCGCGTCCAAGCTAGCGCACGGCAAGAAGAAAGTGCAACACCTTTTGCAACGCGAATTTGATTGCAATTAGGTGATTACATCAGCAAGATAACCAGCTTATTTTAAACTGATTCCCTCATTGTATCGGCGGCACTTAGATATGTTTTGATCAGTTGCTCTGGCCCTCAGCGATGCGCTTCAGAAGCTCATGGTTCTCCAGGGCCAGGGCCATGTTCCCGGTAAAGACGATGCTGCAGAACAGCCCTCCAAGGGCCATCATCAGCCCCGTCTCTCGGGCCTTGGGCGTGTCCCCTGCGATGAAGAAGCCAAGCCCCACGATCAGGGCCAGGGCCAGGAACAAGCCGCACCAGGCGAAGAAGACGATGCGGTAAAGGGTGATCAGTTTGCGAAGCATGATGCTCTCCTGTGTCGTGATGTCTGGGGGGATGCTCAGGCCGCAGCCGAGAGGACGCGGTAGACCGAGCGCTCAGAGATGCCGAGCTTGCGGGCGATCTCCCGCTTCGGTGTCCCTGCCGCCAGCAGGGCCAGCGCCTCAGCCTGCTTGAACTGCGCCGTGGGCTTGCGGCCCTTGTACTTCCCATCCGCCTTGGCCTTGGCGATGCCTTCCCGTTGCCGTTCCAGCATCATCTCCCGCTCGAATTGCGCCACGGCCCCGAGCACATTCAGCATCAGCTTGCCCGTTGCATTGGCCGTATCCAGCCCCAGGTCGAGCACCCTCAGCCCCACCTTCTTGCGCTCCAGGGCCTCCACGATCTCGCCCAGGTGACGCACCGAGCGAGCCAGACGGTCGAGCTTCGTCACCACCAGAGTGTCCCCCTCCCGAACGAACTCCAGCGCCGCAGAGAGGGCGTCTCGCTGCCCCACCGAGCTGACCTGCTCCTCAAACAGCTTCTCGCAGCCGAGGGCCTGCAGGGCTTTCCTCTGGGCCACAAAGCCCGCGATCTGGTCCAGGGTCGAGGTGCGGGCATAACCGATCAGCATGTGATCCTCCTTTACTGCCAATAGGGTCAAAGAGGTGGGGGAGAGGCGTCTGCCAAAACTCAGAACCCACTTCCATGACGGGGCTATTCCGCCACAGATGACCCTGCCTCTGGGGCAAGCTTCAATGGCAGAGGGGATGTGCTGAGGTCTGGCCCTGGGAGACTCGGAGAGGGCCGCAGAATGGCCTTCCTGGGCTTTCCCGTGGGTGAGACTCGGGACGGCAAGAGGCGACTCCACGGCCCTCCCAGGGACTCTGGCGAGGTGCTGGGCCGTAGCGCTTTTCAACCCGTCAGAGGGGGGGGTTGGAAGCGACTTCAAAAAGAGGGGTTATATTATTACTCTTATTGTTATTCTTGACGCTGAGCCCTTACCTCAGAACGAAAGGGAAACCTTGGGGGCATTCTTACGTTTCCAAGTAATGCGCTGGTCGTCCTGAGAGAACCATAGCCTCCAAGGTATACCAAGTATCTGATGATAGGGGGTATGGCTATAGATGCCTACTTTAGATTATCTAAGCATCCCACCAGTGCCACGGATCTTCAGAGAGAGTGACGTCAATATCACACCGTCGCTGCCTCCAATACGGGCAGAAGCTTAGAGCCACAGACGAGCCTTCTTAGCGCAACCGTAGCATTCCCGAGCTGTGCCCTGAATGCAGCGCCTATATTATTATGGTGACGACGCTTTACCACTTCGCCAGTCAGCGGCTCCGGCACGCGTCCGTAAACAACATCAGCGATGGAAGCCTTCCAATACACCCGGCAGTAGCGATCCGCTGCTTGGGAGATCGTATAATATCCTTGAGGTCTCGGATAAAACAGCGATCTGTGTTCCCTGCTAGCCCTCAGAATATATTGGTTCGTCAGCATTTGCCTTAGGTGAGAGTCTCCCTCTCTGGCTGCATCAATCAGTTCCTTCATGAACCCCAGTCGTCGCTCTGGAGGCATCGTATATAGAATCTCCGCATGTCGGGCGGCAGAGTCGAAAAGCCTTCGATTGTCCTGCCGCTTGGATGGCGAGGATGTCGAGTTAACTGGGAACTCCTTGCGCCTTGCTTTCTGAGACTTGTTCTTGCGGCAACGGTCGCTGCAATATCGTTGATCCTTACGGCTGGGCGTAAAAAGGGTTCGGCAGTCCTCGCAAACCCAGAGGCTGTCTATAGTTTCGTGTTTCATCATAGGTCTTTTTTCGGTGGCGGGCCCGACCACCTTTCGATGGTCGGAACACCAGTAGCTTCGATTTTTAGACTTCCTTGCGACGCTTGTTATATTCTCTCCGGATCACCGTAGCGTTTCGCGACTTAAAATCTTCGATCTGAGAGACCCCCAGGACGTCCAAGATGTCAGTATCTCGCTCGCCTGAAAGGGATTCATAGAGCCACCGACAATTGCTTCGAGAGCAGGAAGATATTTCCGCGATCTCAGGATATTTTTTCTTGAGCCCGAGCCCTAACACCTTTTTCGATGGCGTCACTTTTGCAAGGTCGCTCATCAGTTTCCCAATTTTGAGGACATTCTCGATTTCGGGTCCTTTGTCCCTCTTATAAGATTTTATTTTGATCGCAGCCTCAATGGCTTCGAGCGCGGTTTGATTGGAGATATCTAGCATAGGCTCCTCCTTCTTCAGATTAAAACTCAGCGGTTACGCTGGAAGGGGGGGCGGTGCCTCTCCTTCTATGTCGTCCGTTTGCAGCAACGCTGACGGCAAACGCTTTCGATGCCGGAATATTTGACCGTTTCAAAAGTCGTGATGACCCATTGGCTCCCCTCTTGGAGAGCGCACAGTCTTCTATGGATCAATCCATAGTAGATATGGCCCATCATGCTGCGTGAGACCGACCGGGAAGAGAGACGGATGCCGTCCTTCTATGTCGTCCGTTTGCAGCAACGGGTGCAGAAAGGTAATTATTACCGACCAATATGGATGGCAAAAGGCTGCTCGCGCCAGACGATATGTCACGACGCGAAACAGCAAAATCTTCGGTTTAGCCGACCAAGCGACGCTCGATTTCAAGCGGGATTTTGTAGTTGACCCTGCTCAGCGCTTCCCGAAGAACTTCGAGCCTATTGCCCCCGGAGTACAGGCCATAGGTCATCGTAGGCTTGTCATGCCCGACGATATCGGCACTGACATTCTCTGGAACACCCATGTTTTCGAGCTCGGTGGCAAGGCTACGCCGCAAGCTGTGGAACACGTGTCGCTCACTGAAGCCCAGCTTCGCCTTGAGCCTCCCAAAGCGCTTCCCGATGGCATTGGATCGGTCGGCGTATTTGTTGAAGGTCAAGCATGAGAGCACATAGCCATCCGTGCTGGCCGTGCACAGGTGACGCATGACCGGAGCCAGCCGTGGATGGATCGGCACTTTCCGCAGCCCAGCTGAGGTCTTGGAATCGACCACGGTGAAGTGATCCTTCGCGACGTGCTCAACCTTGAGGCTGCACAGTTCCTCGATCCGGCAGCCGGTCCACATACCCATCCAGATCAGCTGCGCCAAAGGCAGATCGTCGTTATCCAAGGCGCCCAGCAACAGCTTCGGCAGGTCCGAGGGGGCAAAGGGCAGTCGAGTGCTGTGCATCGCCGCTTTCGTCTTGGTGGCCTTCTTGGGAGTGACCCGATCAAACAAGGTTTCCTGCCCTTCGATGTGGCCCATGACGTGCAAGTATTCCCAATAGCCCCGGCAAGCCGAGATGATCCGAGACACTGTGGCCGTGCTGAGCTCATCCGAGACTTGCAAGTGATGCACCCAGTTCTGCAGCGCCTGCCGAGTCACCTCATGCGAGAGCTTGAACCGGGCCACGAAACGTCGTGCGTCCGCTCGCTTCATGTCCTTGGTCTTCTGCTCGACCGCTTGTGGAGCCAGCCAAGCGTCGATGTCGCGATCAAGAGGATAGGATTGCCCGTCGCTGATCTTGGCGGCAATCTTTGCGGCCTTGGGGTCGGTCTCGTTGAGCTTCCAGAGTTCGCCGTCAACAATCGACGCCAGGACGGAGTGCTCATGTTGATCATCTTGGGCCCTCCGCAACTCGTCACGCCAGTGCAGCGCCTTGGCAACCAGGTCGGCACTGGACGGGGTTGTCTGGCCCCTCGCCTCTTGGATCAGCGCCTTCCACTCGGCAATGAGGGGGAGAACAAGGATCTCTGCCTCTGACAGGCTCTCGGTCTTCAGGCTCTGAACGAAACGGGGCTTGCCACCGAGCTTCGGGCGGACGTCCTTGGGGATGTCTAGGACCGCGTACCAGACGCGGTATCGCTGTTGCAGGTATTTCGGCATTTCCACACAGGATTTCCACACATGCGGCGCCTAAATAACAAGCATTATCAATGCCTTCAATGGGTTGCATCCGCCAGGCGTCGCATCCATCCCTCTCCGCCACTTTCGCAAGTGGTTCCGTCGTTTTCCTGAACATCACAACGTGACAGGGCGCAGATGATCTGCGCCGCATCCGCTTGCCGACCGCGGCAAGGCGGATCGTCTTTCCCGCTGTTTTCCAAAAGAAAACCCGGTCCCGCGGCGGCGGAACCGGGTGCGGCGTCCGAAGCGCCCGGCAAGCGGGCGTCAGGCGTCCTTCGACGGTTTCTCGCCCGGCGGCGTGTAGGTGTGGATCAGCACATAATAGCAATAGGCCGCCGCGCCGAGGAACAGGATCGGCCAGAGGATGCCGCCCAGGAACACCGCCTCGAACACGGCCCAGCCGACAAGGAAGATCACGGGCAAAAGCCGCATCGGCAGCGGGCGCAGCATGGGATGATCGATAATGGCCAAGGATGGTCCCTCCCTCGGGTCGGTATGAGGCTTGCGCAAGGCACCCTTTGCACCCTGCGCGCAGACCCTTTGCCAAGCAAGGGCCAAAGTCAATGGCACGCGATGCCGCCCCCGGATGGGCAAAAGGCCCCGCACGCGGCGGGGCCTTTCGGACCTGGGGCCGACCTTCGGGGGGTCAGGCCGCCAGATCGAAGCGGTCGGCCTGCATCACCTTGACCCAGGCGGCGACGAAATCGGTCACGAAAAGACCGGCGTTGTCGTCTTGCGCGTAAAGCTCGGCATAGGCGCGCAGGATCGCATTCGAACCGAAGACCAGATCGACGCGGCTTGCCTGGTGCTTCACCGCCCCGGTCGCCCGGTCGCGAAGCTCATAGCCGCCCTCGCCGTTGTGCCAGCTCAGCCCCATGTCGGTCAGCGTCACGAAGAAATCGGTCGACAGCACGCCCACACGGTCGGTGAAGACCCCCTGCGGATTGCCCCCATGATTGGCGCCGATCACCCGCAGACCGCCCACAAGCGCGGTCATCTCGGGCGCGGTCAGCCCCATCAGCTGCGCCCGGTCCAGAAGCAGCTCCTCGGGCGAGACGGCGTAATCCGCCTTCAGCCAGTTGCGGAAGCCGTCATGCACCGGCTCCAGCACGTCGAAGCTTGGCGCATCGGTCATCGCCTCGGTCGCGTCGCCGCGGCCCGGGGTGAAGGGGACTTCCAGCGCGAAACCCGCCGCAGCAGCAGCCTGTTCGACGCCAAGATTGCCGGCCAGCACGATCACATCGGCCACCGAAGCCCCCGCCGCCGCCGCGATCGGTTCCAGCACCGCAAGCACCCGCGCCAGACGCTCGGGCTCGTTGCCCGCCCAGTCCTTTTGCGGCGCCAGCCGGATCCGGGCGCCATTCGCGCCGCCGCGATAATCCGACTGCCGGAAGGTGCGCGCCGAATCCCAGGCCGTCGCCACCAGATCGGCGATGGACAGACCCGCGGCGGCAATCTGCGCCTTCACCGCGGCGACGTCCCAGCCGGTCGGGCCCTGCGGCACCGGATCTTGCCAGATCAGATCCTCGGCCGGAACATCGGGGCCGATGTAACGCGCCTTCGGCCCCATGTCGCGGTGCAGAAGCTTGAACCAGGCCCGCGCAAAAGCGTCGTCGAAGGCCTTGGGATCACTGATGAATTTCTGACAGATCGCGTTATAGACCGGATCGACCTTCATCGCCATGTCGGCATCGGTCATCAAGGGATCGTGGCGGGTGGTCAGGTCGGTCGCATCAAGCGGCTTGTCCCCTTCCGCGATCGTCACCGGCTTCCACTGCCAGGCGCCCGCGGGGGATTTCGTCAGCTCCCAGTCATGGCCGAAGAGCATCTCGAAATAGCCCATGTCCCAGCGGGTCGGATGCGTCGTCCAGGCGCCCTCGATCCCCGAGGTGACGGCCTGCGCCGCGCGCCCGCCCTGATGCGGGTTCGACCAGCCGAGGCCCTGATCGGTGACATCGGCCGTCTCCGGGTCCGGCCCCAGCGCCTTGGCATCGCCATTGCCATGCGCCTTGCCGACGGTATGCCCGCCCGCGGTCAGCGCCACGGTTTCCTCGTCATCCATCCCCATCCGCGCGAAGGTCTCGCGGACATGAAGCGCGGTGCGGGCGGGATCGGGCTGGCCGTTCACCCCCTCGGGATTCACGTAGATCAGCCCCATCTGCACCGCGGCCAAGGGGTTTTCCATCGTCTCGGGCTTCGTCAGATCGCCATAGCGGCCCTCGGACGGCGCCAGCCAGTCCTTTTCCGCGCCCCAGTAGACGTCCTTTTCCGGCGCCCAGATATCCTCGCGGCCAAAGCCGAAGCCGAAGGTTTTCAGCCCCATCGATTCATAGGCCACCGTGCCCGCGAACAGGATCAGATCGGCCCAGCTGACGGCATTGCCGTATTTCTTCTTGATCGGCCACAGCAGGCGCCGCGCCTTGTCCAGGCTGACGTTGTCGGGCCAGGAATTCAGCGGCGCGAAGCGCTGGTTGCCGGTGTTGCCGCCGCCGCGCCCGTCCGCGGCGCGATAGCTGCCCGCCGCATGCCAGGCCATGCGGATCATCAGCCCGCCGTAATGGCCCCAGTCGGCCGGCCACCAGGGCTGGCTGTCGGTCATCAGCCGCGCCAGATCGGCGCGCAGCGCCGCCACGTCGAGCCCCTTGACCGCGGCGCGATAATCGAACCCGTTCAACGGGTTGCCCTTGGTGTCATGCTGATGCAGGATATCGAGGTTGAGCGCATTCGGCCACCAGCTGGTGTTCGACACCCCCGCCGCCGTCACCGCGCCATGCATCACCGGACATTTGCCGGTCCTTTGATCCTTGCCGTCCATCGCTTCCTCCGCGTCATTGTTTCTGTCGTCTTGGGACAAAACTATAAGGCGAATTCGATAAATTCCAATTGCATTATCTGAACTGAGCGATAATCAAATCCTATGAAAAATCTTTCGATGAAACAGCTTCGCTATTTTGACGCGGTCGCGCGCAGTGCCCATTTCGGCCGTGCGGCCGAGGAATGCGCGATCTCGCAACCTGCGCTGTCGGTGCAGATCCGCGAGATGGAGGAGACGATGGGGGCGGCGCTGTTCGAGCGCGGGCCGCGTCAGGTGCATCTGACGGCGCTGGGCGCGGCGATGGTGCCGCGGGTGCGGTCGATCCTGCGCGCGGTGGACGAGCTCGGCGATCTCTCGCGCGCGGCGCAGGGGCGACTCTCGGGGCGGCTGCGGCTGGGCGTCATTCCGACGATTGCGCCCTATCTTCTGCCCGCGCTGGTCGGCGGGCTGGCGCAGAGCCATCCGGGGCTTGAGGTCGCCCCGCGCGAGGCGGTGACGGGCAAGCTGATCTCGGCGCTGACCGAGGCGCAGCTGGATGCGGCGATCCTGGCCCTGCCGGTGTCGGAGCCCGCGCTGGCCGAGGCGCCCCTCTTCACCGAGGATTTCGTGCTGGTGCGGCCCGCGGCCGAGGCGGGCAGGCCCGTCCCCTCGGCCGAGGCGCTGCCGAAGATGCGGCTGTTGCTGCTGGAAGAGGGGCACTGCTTCCGCGATCAGGCGCTGGCGTTTTGCAAGGTCGGCGGCGTGACCCCGCGCACGGTGATGGAGGGGTCGTCGCTGGCGACGCTGACGCAGATGGTCGGTGCGGGGATCGGGGTGACGCTGTTGCCGGAGATCGCGCTGCCGGTCGAGACCCGCTCGGCCCCGGTGTCGGTGGCGCGGCTGGGCGCGCCTGCGCCGTCGCGGCGGGTGGGGATGGTGTGGCGCCGCTCCTCGCCCCTGGCCGCGCAGCTGGCCGAAGTCGCGGCGGTGATCGCGGAGGTTGGCACGGCGCTGCGGGATCGGGCGCGGGAGGCCTGAGGCCAAATCTGACCGAGGCCATCGCCGAGGTCTCGCGGCACATCAGCCCCATGACCCCCGAGGGCCCAAAGCACTCGGGCAGCGCCCGCCCCGCCCATGGCGGGCGCTTCTCGCCCGCCGGGTCAGGCGCCGCCCTCTGTTGCGCTTGGGGATGCGGTCACTGCACCAAAGGGATCGAAACGGGCGGGGAAAGGCGGTGCCTTTCCTGATCCGCCCGAGCCCCCCTTCAGAACAGCTTCTTGTCCAGCCCGGTCCGGATCAGACCCAGCGTGATCAGCGTCGCCCCGGTGACGGCGATGAGATACACCTCGACCCGCGGCAGGGTGAAATGGTTGAGCCAGATCACGATGCCGACATGCAGGAAATAGATCCCGGCCGAGAGCGTGCCCACGGGCCACCGCGTGAGCCAGTCGGGAAAGCCCCGCGCCTTGACGCCAAGCGCGACAAGCAAGGGCCCGGTGACGGCGGCGGTCAAAAGCGTCTCGGGCGCCAGCGGATGGTCGCCGCCCAAGGCCTTCATCAGCTCGGATTCGCCCACGACCGACACAAGCCCGATCAACGAGCCCCAGACCGCGACCCGCAAGGGGATGCGTTCCACCAACCCGCTGCGCTTGCTCATGTAGCCGATCAGATAGAACGGAAAGCCCATCAGCACGCCGTTCTTCGCATCGGGCCAGAAGCCGCGCGGCAGGATGTAGAACCCGATCGCCCATTGCAGCGCGAACCCTGCAAGCAAGACCGCAATCGCAATCGTCCAGATCGCCCGGTCAGAGAGCCGCCAGACCAGCTGCGACAGCCCCACCGCGATCGCAAGGCCGACCAGAAACCACAGATGCCAATAGCCGAAGACCCAGAATTTCGCATATTCGATCAGCCCGTGGTCCCAGACCGTCTGCCACCAGGCGGGCAGATAAAGCGCCAGCCAGAGGAAATGCAGCTTCAGATAGCGCCCCACCAGCCGGATCGAGCGCCCCGGCACCTCGGGGCGGAAGGTGTAGCCCGCGACGACGAAAAACGCCGGAACCGCGATCCGCGCCAGGCCATTGCCAAGCGCCCACATCGCCTCGTCGCTGACACCGCGAAACGGGTTCGCATGGATCGTCACGACAAGCAGCGCCAGAAACAGTTTCAGCAGATCAAGCCCGATCAGGCGTTGCGGTTGCGGGGCGGAAACGGTCATGCGGCTCTCGAAGCTGTGATCCCCCTGCCCTAGCGCCGCCGTGGCCGCGGATCAAGGCCCGCCCTCAAGACCCGCCCTCAAGACCCGGGTGAGCCAACGTGCCGCCTGCCCGGGGGCTTGCGAAACCGCCACGGTGCAGGCAGGAAAGGCCAAAGACCAAGGAGCCCCCCATGTCCCGCATCTTCCGCGAGGGTCACCGCACCTTCTACCTTGCCGCGATCCTCTTTGCCGTCGTGGCGATGGCGCTTTGGGGGCATTGGATCGCCGCCGGGCTGACCGGGGATCTGCTGCCCACCCGCGCGATGCCGATCGACTGGCACGCCCACGAGATGATCTTCGGCTATGGCGGCGCGGTGCTGGCGGGGATTTTCCTCGCCTCGGCGCCGAAAGCGCTGCAGGGGATCTACTTTCCGGCGCTGGCCGGGCTGTGGCTGGCCGGACGGCTGGCGATCGCCTTCTCGGCCTTTATCCCCGCCCCCGTCGTCGCGCTGATCGATCTGGGCTTTGGCGTTCTGGTGATGGCGAAGATGGCCTGGCCCGTCGCGCGGCTGAAGAAGCTCGAAACGCTCTCCTATCTGGGCATCTTCCTGCTGCATTGGGTGTCCGACCTGATCATGCATCTCGACTGGATGGGGGTTGCGCCGGGGCTCGCCCCCAAGGGCGCGATGGCGGGGCTGATGGCCTGTGCGACGATGAACGCGGCCTTTGGCGGCAAGCTGACCGCGGGGCTGACCCGCAATGCGATGGTGCACAAGGGCGAGACCGCGCTGCCGCGGCCGAGCGGGCTGGACACCTGGGGGCCGATCTTCACCGCCTTTTGCGTGCCCGCGGCGTTTTTGCCGCCGCGCGCCTTTGGCGCGGTGCTGGTGCTGGCGGGGGCGACGAACCTTTTCCGCGCGATGGGCTTTCGCAATGGCTGGGCCTTCAAGCATGATGCGCTGCTCTCGGGCTTCCACATCGGCTTTTTGTGCCTTGGCACCGGGCTTTATGCGATGGGCATGGCCGGGGTGATGTCGATGGAAATCTATCCGGGGGCCGTGCACCTGCTGGCCATCGGCGCCGTCGCGGGGCTGTCCAGTGCGGTGATGATCAAGATGAGCCTTGGGCAATCGGGCCGCCGGTCGGTGGCGACCGGGCCGCTCAAGGCCGCGGGCGGGCTTTTGATCGCGGCCACGCTGCTGCGCGCGTCAACCTCGGAGCAGATGGCGCTGATCGCCTCGGCGGCTCTGTTCGTCGCCGCCTATGGGGCGATGCTGGTCGGGCTTTGGCCGTCGCTGACCGGCGAGAAACTGCAACCCGGCACGCCGGGGGCGCGGCCCTTGGGCCACGGCCCGAAGATCCCGGTTCAGGGAACGTCTCAGGGCGACCAGGCCTGAGCCTGCGCCGGACCCAGCCGCAGCAGATCGACGGCCCTTGCGCCGATCTGCGCCGCGATCTCCTCGGCGGTCTGGGGTTTCAGATAAAACGCGGGCACGGGCGGCAGGATGATGCCGCCCATTTCCGTCACCGCCGTCATGTTGCGCAGATGCGCCAAGGTCAGCGGTGCTTCCCGCGCCAGAAGGATCAGCGGACGACGCTCTTTCAGCTGCACGGACGCCGCCCGCGTCAGCAGGTTGTCATCAAGCCCCTGCGCGACGGCGGCGAGCGAGCGCATCGAACAGGGCGCCACGATCATCCCCGCGACGGGGCACGAGCCCGAGGCAATCGCCGCACCGACATTGCCGATCGCATGCACCTGCGCCGCCATGCCCTGCAGCCGCTCGAGCGCGCCAAGGTCGATCTCGGTCGCAAAGGTCAGCTTCGCAGCCGAGGAGACCACCAGATCGATTTCCGCCCCGACCTTGGCCAGCGCCTCGGCCACGGCGAGCGCCAGAAGCGCCCCCGAGGCGCCGGAAACGCCCAGAACCACGCGGGCACTCATTTCACACCGCCGGGGAAGTGGCGCTTCAGAAGCGTCTCGGCGAAAGCCGTATCCTCGGGGCGCATCTTCATCACCGTGCCCCATTCGCGCGTGGTTTCCGTGCCGATCTTGTTCGTCGCATCAATGCCGATCTTGCCCGCCAAGCCCTCGATCGGCGAGGCGAAATCAAGGTAATCCATCGGCGTGCGGTCAAGCACGACGGTATCGCGCGCCGGGTCCATCCGCGTCGCCATCGCCCAGGCGATGTCATCCCAGTTGCGCGGGTCGATGTCTTCGTCCACCACGATGATCATCTTCGTGTAGCTGAACTGCGCCAACATCCCCCAGAGCGCCATCATCACCCGCTTCGCCTGACCGGGGTAGCGCTTGGCGATCTGCACCACGGCAATGCGATAGGAACAGGCGGCAGGCGGCAGGAAGAGATCGCGGATCTCCGGGATCTGCTGGCGGAAGACCGGCATCGCCAGATGGTTGAACACCTCGCCGATGATCGCGGGCTCGTCCGGCGGGCGGCCGGTGTAGGTGGACAGGTAAATCGGGTCCTTCCGATGGGTCAGCGCCGAGACGCGCAGCACCGGGAAAGGCTCGACCGAGTTATAATAGCCGGTGTGATCGCCAAAGGGGCCCTCGGGCGCGGTGTCATTCGGGTGAATCCAGCCCTCGATCACCATTTCGGCGTCAGCCGGGACCATCAGCGGCACGGTTTTCGCAGGCACCAGATGGCTGCGCGCGCCGCGCAGCACGCCCGAGAAGGTGAGTTCGGAAACCTGTTCGGGCAAGGGCAGCGCCGCCGACAAAAGCGTCGCCGGATCGGCACCAAGCACCATCGCCACCGGCATCGGCTGCCCCGCGGCCAGCCAGCTGCGGTGATGCGCCGCCCCGCCGCGATGCGCGAGCCAGCGCATGATGATGCTTTCGGGCCCATGCAGCTGCGCGCGGTAGATGCCCAGATTGTAGCTCATCACCGCATCGGCCGCCGTGCCATGCGGCCGCGTGATCACCACGAGCCAGGTGAAGAGCCGCCCGCCATCG
This sequence comes from Rhodobacter capsulatus, assembly GCF_005144475.1. Classification (GTDB taxonomy): domain Bacteria; phylum Pseudomonadota; class Alphaproteobacteria; order Rhodobacterales; family Rhodobacteraceae; genus Rhodobacter; species Rhodobacter capsulatus_C. The sequence goes on from NZ_SWJZ01000021.1 coordinate 66,591, forward strand.
CCGGGCCAAAGCTTCTGCACCGGCAGATCCTCAAGGTTCAGACCCCGGCCCGGCTCCAGCACCACATCCTGCACCGGGCCCTTCTTCGAGACATTCACCCGCGTCGAAAGCGCCGCCTTGAGCATCGGCAGACGGGAAAACGCATCGCGCATGCCCTCGACCGGCGCCGGGGATTTGAGGTCCGCCAGAAACTGCCCAAGCTCGGGCACCTGATCGAGCCGCAGCCCCAGCCCCGCCGCCACCCGGTCGGTGGTGCCGAAAAGGTTCGTCACCACGGGAATCGCAGACCGCGCCCCCGAGGGCAGCACCGGCGCATCGAAGCGCAGCACCGGCCCGCCCTGTTCCAACACCGCGCGATGCACGGCCGACATCTGCAGATCGGTCGCCACGGGGTCGGGAATCGCCCGCAGGTCGCCCTTCGACTTCGTCCAGTCAAGGAAGGACCGCAGATCGGTGAAAACGGGCAGGCTGCGCATGGGGTCCTCCGGAAGGTCTTGGGTCCGCTAGCATCCCCGGTTAAAGAGAGGTTTGATATTGATCAAGTTGCCGCATTGTGAGCCGCGTTAAAGCAGCCCATCTAGCGGGGGGGCCATCCGCCCGACGAAAGGAGCGCCATGTCCGATCATGACCAGACGATTCCCCGCCTGCCAAGCCTGATGGGCCGGGCGATGCGGCCCCTGCCGCTTGCACCGCTCTCGGTGACGCTGTCGATGCTGGCGCGACGGATTGCCACACGCCACCCCGGGCTGTTTGCCCGGCTTGGCCAATATCGCGAAAGCCGCTTCCTGCTCGACCCCACCGATCTGCCGTTCCTGCTGCTGCTTGACCTGCGCGCGGGCGGCGTGAAGGTCAGCGCGCATCGCAAGCCGCCGATGGCCGAGGCGCGGATTGCCGGGCCGATCGCGGCGTTCCTTGGCATGATGCACGGCGCCTATGACGGCGACGCGCTCTTTTTCTCGCGCGATCTGGTGGTCGAGGGCGACACCTCGGCCGTGGTCGCGCTGCGCAATGCGATCGACGATGCGGAACTTGACCTTGCCGCCGAACTGGCCGAGATGGCGGGTCCGCTGAAACCCTTCGTTCAACAGGCGGTGAGCCTCGCCGAAAAGGGCTCGGGCGTGGTGCTGCACCGCGTCGATACGCTGGCAGGAGACTGGACATGATGGAACTTGTTTGCCCCGCGGGAACGCCTGCTGCGCTGCGCGCGGCGGTCGAGGCGGGGGCGCATGCCGTCTATTGCGGGTTCTCGGACGAGACGAACGCGCGCAACTTTCCGGGGCTGAACTTCTCGACCGAGGAGCTGACGTCGGCGGTGTCGGGGGCGCACAAGCGCGGTGCCAAGGTTCTGGTGGCGCTGAACACCTTTCCGCGCGCGGGGGCCGAGAAGCTGTGGCATCAACGGCTGGCCGATGCCGAATCCGCGGGCGTCGATGCGGTGATCCTCGCCGATATCGGGCTGCTGGATTACGCCGCGACGCATCATCCGAAGCTGCGCCGGCATCTGTCGGTGCAGGCGGCGGCCTCGAACCCCGATGCGATCAACTTCTACGCCGAAACCTTTGACGTGAAACGGGTTGTCCTGCCGCGCGTGCTGACGGTGCAGGAAATCGCCGCGATCAGCAAGGAAATCAACGTCGAGACGGAAGCCTTTGTTTTCGGCGGGCTTTGCGTGATGGCCGAGGGGCGCTGCGCGCTCTCCTCCTATGCCACCGGCCTGTCGCCGAACATGAACGGCGTCTGCTCGCCCGCCTCTCACGTCGTCTATGCCGAGGAAGGCCCGGATCTGGCGGCGAAGCTGGGCGGCTTCACCATCCACCGCACGCCCAAGAACGAGCCCGCGCCCTATCCGACGCTGTGCAAGGGCTGCTTCACCTCGGGCGAACAGACCGGCCATGTGTTCGAAGATCCGGTGAGCCTTGACGCCCGCCACCTGATCCCGGCGCTGGCCAAGGCGGGGGTGACCGCGCTGAAGATCGAGGGACGGCAACGCTCGCGCGCCTATGTGGCCGAGGTGGTGCGCGCCTTCCGCGCCGCGACCGATGCGCTGGCCGAGGGCCGCGATCTGCCGCTGGCCGAACTTGCCCGCCTGACCGAGGGCCAGCAGGCCACGGCCGGGGCCTATGCGAAGACCTGGCGTTGAGGATTTGAAGATGACGATGGACCTCACCGTAGGCGCCAACCTGTTTTTCTGGACCACCGATGCGACGCGGGGATTCTATGAACGTCTGCGCGCGGCCCCGGTGACCCGGGTCGTGGTGGGCGAGGTGGTCTGCTCGAAACGGCTGCCGTTTTGGGAACATGACATCCCGCTGATCGTCGCGACGCTGAAGGACGCGGGCAAGGAGGTGGCGCTCTCCACGCTCGGGCTGATCACGCTCAACCGCGAACGGTCGAAGACGAAAGACCTGTTCGACATGGGTTTGCCGGTCGAAATCAACGACATCACCGCCTTGAAGCACATCCCCGAGGGGACGCCCTTTTGGGTGGGCCCGCTGGTCAACGTCTATAACGAGGGCACGCTGGCCTATCTGGCGCGGCGCGGTGCGACGCGGATCTGTCTGCCGCCCGAGCTGCCGCTGAAGTCGATCGCCGCCCTGTGCAAGGCGGGCAACGAGGCGGGCGTGGCGGTCGAGGTCTGGGGCCACGGGCGGCTGCCGCTTGCCATGTCGGCGCGCTGCTATCATGCGCGGCTGCATGACCGGGCCAAGGACAATTGCCAGTTCATCTGCGGCGCCGATCTGGACGGGCGCGAGGTCGACACGCTGGACGGTCAGGCCTTCCTGTCGGTGAACGGGGTGCAGACGCTGTCCGCCGCGACGGGCTGCGCCGCCTATTACACCGAGGCCCTGGCCGAGGCGGGCGTTTCGGCGCTGCGGCTCTCGCCGCAGACGGGCGATTTCAACGGGCTGTGTCAGGGCTATGCCGACCGGCTGGCGGGCAAGATCGCGCCCGCCGATCTGGTGGCGAAACTTCTGCCCGAGGCGCCCGGCGGCCGCTTTGCCGATGGCTTCTTCGACGGGCCGTCGGGCTCGGACTGGCAGCACCCGATTTCGGCCTGATCTTGCGGGCTTGTCTTGGCCGCGGCGCTGACGCGGCCATGCGCAACATCTCCTCCTGACGGCCGGGGACCAAAGTCCCCGGCCAGCGCCCGCGCCCCGCGCCACTGGCGGGCGCTTTCGCGCCGCCGGGGCTGGGCGCTGGCCTCTTGCGCGCTTGGGGAAACGGTTTTGCGGGACCGTGGTCGCGACGGGCGGGGAAAAGCGGTGCTTTTCCTGATCCGCCCGAACCGACCGTTTTCTTCCCCCCCTCAGACGCGCACATCTTTTTCGAAATGATCCAAATCATGCACAGCTTTGCACAGGCGGGCTAGGCTTTCCCGGTCGGGACACCACCACCGGAGAAGACCATGAGCACGCGGCTGCGGGATTTGACGCCCTCGATCGTTCCAAGCGGATCGCGGGGCAGCACGGGGCCGGTGCGCAGCCAGCATCCGGTCTATGTCACGCTGACCCCGCCCTGTCAGGCCGCCTGCCCGGCGGGGGAAAACATCCGGGCGTGGCTGTCGCTGGCACAGGAGGGGCGCTACCGCCAGGCCTGGGAAAAGCTGACCGAAGACAACCCGATGCCCGCCGTGCATGGGCGCGTCTGCTATCACCCCTGCGAGAGCGGCTGCAACCGGGCCGAGGTGGACAGCGCCGTTTCCATCCATGCGGTCGAGCGGTTTCTGGGCGACATGGCAACGCGCGAGGGCTGGGCGTTCCACCGCCTGCGCGACGCGACGGGCAAGCGCGTCCTGATCGTCGGCGCGGGCCCCGCGGGGTTGTCTGCCGCCTATCATCTGGCGCGTCTGGGGCATGATGTCGAGATCCGTGACGCCGGGCCGGTGGCGGGGGGGATGATGCATTTCGGCATTCCCGCCTACCGGATGCCGCGCGCGGAACTGGCCGCCGATGTGGCGCGGATCGAAGCGCTCGGCGTCAGGATCACCCTCAACCACAAGGTCACCGATCTGATGGCGGAAAAGGCGGCGGGGGGCTTTGACGCGGTCTTTCTGGCCATCGGCGCCGGAATGGGCAAGCGCGTCGAGATCCCGGCGCGCGATGCGGCGCGGGTGCTCGATGCGGTGACGCTGCTGCATGACACCTCCTCGGCCGCGCCGCCGCTGCTTGGCCGTCGTGTCGTCGTTTATGGCGGTGGCAACACCGCGATGGATGCGGCACGTACGGCCAAACGGCTGGGCGCCACCGAAACCATCATCGTCTACCGGCGCGACCGCGATCACATGCCCGCGCATGGGTTCGAGGCCGACGAGGCGCTGGAAGAAGGCGTGAAGATCCGCTGGCTGACGACGATCAAGGAAATCTCGGGTTCCGATCTGCAGATCGAGCGGATGGAACTGGATGCCGAGGGCCGTCCGCAGCCGACCGGCGAGATTGAAACGCTTTCCGCCGATGCGCTGGTGCTGGCGCTTGGTCAGCAATCGGACAGCGGATTTCTGCAGGCGGTGCCGGGGCTTGCCTTCACCCCCGATGGCGCGGTCGTCGTCGGCCCCGACATGCAGACCGGCGCGGCAGGGATTTTCGCGGGCGGCGACATGGTGCCCGCGCAACAATCGGTGACGATCTCGACCGGGCATGGCAAACTGGCCGCGCGCCATATCGACGCCTGGCTGGCAGGCGGCTTGCATGTGCCGAAGACCCCTGCCCCCTTGGCCGGGTTTTCCTGCCTGAACCTGCCGGTTTATGCCGACGCGCTGCAAAGCGCGCAGCGGCGGCTGGCCGACACCGCGCGGATGGGCGGATTTCAGGAAATCCTCAAGGGGCTGACCACCAAGGCAGCCCGCTACGAGGCGCAACGCTGCTATTCCTGCGGCCAGTGCTACGAATGCGACAACTGCTTTGCCGCCTGCCCGGAACAGGCGATCGTCAAGCACGGCCCCGGCCGCGGCTACCGCATCGATCTGACGAAATGCACCGGCTGCGCCAGCTGCGCCGAACAATGCCCCTGCGGCGCGCTGGACATGATCCCCGAGGAGACCTCCGATGCGTGACAGCCTGGCGCAAGACCACAAGACCCCGGCCGATCCGGGCCTGCAGGCGGTGATGGACGGCAATACCGCCGCAGCCCATATCGCCTATCGGGTGAACGAGGTCTGCGGCATCTATCCGATCACGCCCTCGTCCACCATGGCGGAGCTGGCCGACGAATGGGCGGCGCGCGATCTGAAGAACATCTGGGGCAATGTCCCCGTGGTTCAGGAAATGCAGTCCGAGGCCGGGGCGGCGGGGGCCGTGCATGGCGCGTTGCAGGCCGGGGCGATGACAACGACCTTCACCGCCTCGCAGGGGCTGATGCTGATGATCCCGAACATGTTCAAGATCGCGGGCGAACTGACGCCGACGGTCTTTCATGTCGCGGCGCGCGCGCTGGCCACGCATGCGCTCTCGATCTTTGGCGATCATTCCGACGTGATGGCGGTGCGCTCGACGGGCTTTGCGATGCTGGCGTCGAACTCGGTGCAGGAGGCGCATGACATGGCGCTGATCGCGCAGGCGGCCACGTTGCGCGCCCGCGTGCCGTTTGTGCATTTCTTCGACGGCTTCCGCACCAGCCACGAGGTCAACACGCTGCGGCTGATCCCCGATGATACCATCCGCGCGATGATCGATGATGATCTGGTGCGCGCCCATCGGGCCCGGGCGCTCTCGCCCGACACGCCCGTCGTGCGCGGCACGGCGCAAAACCCCGATGTGTTCTTTCAGGGCCGCGAGGCGGGCAATCCGTTTCAAGCCGCCGTTCCGGGGATCGTCGCCGCGGAAATGGCGCGGCTGGGCGGCCTGACCGGGCGGCGCTATTCCCTTGTCGAGTATCTGGGCGATCCCGCGGCGGAACGGGTGATCGTGATCATGGGCTCGGGCGCCGAGGTGGTCGAGGAGGCTTTGACCGCGCTGAACGCCACGGGCGAGAAGCTTGGCGCGCTGGTGGTGCGGCTTTACCGCCCCTTCCCGGCCGCGGCGTTTCTGGCCGCCCTGCCCGCCAGTTGCACGAAGCTTGCGGTGCTCGATCGCTGCAAGGAACCCGGCGCCCCCGGAGAGCCGCTTTTCCTCGATGTCGTGGCGACGCTGTGCGAGGCGGTGGCGACCGGCCAGCGGGCTTTGATGCCGCGGGTGACGGGGGGGCGCTACGGGCTGTCGTCCAAGGATTTCGACCCGGCGCAGGTGAAGGCGGTTTACGACGATCTGGCGAAGGACGCGCCGAAACAGGGCTTCACCGTCGGCATCACCGATGATGTCAGCTTCACCAGCCTGCCCGTCGATCCGGATTTCAACACCGAGCCGGAAGATGTTGTTCGCGCGGTCTTTTTCGGACTTGGCGCCGATGGCACGGTGGGCGCCAACAAGAACTCGGTCAAGATCCTGGCCGAGGAGGCCGGGCTGTTCGCGCAGGGCTATTTCGTCTATGACAGCCACAAGTCGGGGGCGCAGACGGTGTCGCATCTGCGCTTTGGCCCGCGGCCGATCAAGGCGCCCTATCTGATCCATCAGGCGAATTTCGTCGCCTGCCATCAATTCCCCTTCCTGTCGAAAATCGACGTGCTGCGCGTCGCGGCGCCGGGGGCGACGGTTCTTTTGAACGCGCCCTTCGGGCCCGAGAAGATCTGGGACCACCTGCCAAGGTCGGCGCAGCAGACGATCCTGACGAAGGGGCTGAAGCTTTACGTCATCGATGCCAACACGGCCGCGCGCGAGGTGGGGCTGGGGCGGCGCACCAACACCATCCTGCAGACCTGTTTCTTTGCGCTTTCGGGGGTCTTGCCGCGCGAGGACGCGATCGCCCGGATCAAGGCCGCGATCAAGAAAACCTATGGCCGCAAGGGCAAACGGGTGATCGAACAGAACTGCGCCGCCGTCGATGGCGCGCTGGAACGGCTGCATGCGGTGAAGATCCCCGCCGCCGTCACCTCAGGCTTCGAGCGCCCGCCCGCCGTGCCGCCGACCGCGCCCGAGTTCGTCCGCCGCGTCACCGCCTTGATGATGGAGGACCGCGGCGACGAGATCCCGGTCAGCCTTTTGCCTGCGGACGGCACCTTCCCGACCGGCACCGCCGCCTGGGAGAAACGCAACGTCGCCGACGAGGTTCCGGCCTGGCGCAGCGACCTGTGCATTCAATGCGGCCAATGCAGCTTCGTGTGCCCGCATTCGGTGATCCGCGCGAAATATTTCGACGAAGACCTGCTTGAAGGCGCGCCCGAGGGGTTCAAATCCGCGCCGGTCAATGCCCGCGGCTATCCGGGCGCACGGTTCAGCCTGCAATTCCATGTCGAGGATTGCACCGGCTGCGGGCTGTGCATCGAGGCCTGCCCGGCGCAAAGCCCGGTCGAGCCGGGCGTCAGGGCGATCAACCTGACCGACAAGGCGCCGCTGCTGGAGGAGGCCCGCCAGGCGATGAGCTTCTTCGCGCATCTGCCGGTGAATGACCGCGCCCGCGTCGATTTCGCCAATGTCCGCGGCGTGCAATTCCTGGAGCCCCTGTTCGAGTTTTCGGGTGCCTGTGCGGGCTGCGGGGAAACGCCCTACGTCAAGCTCTTGTCGCAGCTTTTCGGCGACCGGCTGATGATCGCGAATGCCACCGGCTGTTCCTCGATCTATTCGGGCAACCTGCCGGTCACCCCCTGGACGAAGAACGCCGAGGGCCGCGGGCCCGCCTGGGCGAATTCGCTCTTCGAGGATAACGCCGAATTCGGTCTGGGCTTCCGGCTCGCCGCCGACAAGCATCTGGACCTTGCGCGCAGTCTGGCACAGGACATGGCGCCCGAGGTCGGCGAGGATCTGGTGGCGGCGATCCTGAGCGCGCCACAGATCCGCGAAAGCGAGATCCGGGCGCAGCGCGAGCGGGTGGCGACGCTGAAGACCCGGCTTCTGGCGCATCGCGACGACAGCCGCGCGCAACATCTGATGAGCGTGATCGACCATCTGGTGCGGCGTTCGATCTGGATCGTCGGCGGCGATGGCTGGGCCTATGACATCGGCTATGGCGGGCTCGATCACGTTCTGGCCTCGGGGCGCAACGTGAACGTGCTGGTCATGGACACCGAGGTCTATTCGAACACCGGCGGTCAGGCCAGCAAGGCCACCCCCCTTGGCGCGATTGCGAAATTCGCCGCCGCGGGCAAGCGCACGGCCAGGAAGGATCTGGCGTTGCAGGCCGTGGCTTACGGCAATGTCTATGTGGCGCAGGTGGCGATGGGGGCCAATCCGCAACAGACGCTGCAGGCCTTCCGCGAGGCCGAGGCCTATGACGGCCCGTCCCTCATCCTGGCTTACAGCCATTGCATCGCGCATGGCTTCGACCTGCGCCGCGGGCTTGACCAGCAGGACCGCGCCGTCGCCTCGGGCTACTGGCCGCTTCTGCGCTATGACCCGCAGCTGCGCGGCACCGGAGAGGCGCCGTTCCGGCTCGACAGTCCGCGCCCGACGCTGCCCTTCAAGGACTATGCCTACAACGAGCTGCGCTATTCGGCGCTGGCCGCCACCCGGCCCGAGGAGGCGGCGGCCTTGCTTAACGACGCGCAGCAGGCGGTGCTTGAAAAATATCGCAGTTACGAGGACTTTGCACGTATGGATGCAGGACCGGACCCGGCCCGGGCCCTTGGCGCGGCCGGAAAGATGTGAGGATCCCGGAATGGACTTGAAAACCCGCTATCTGGGTCTGGAGCTGCAAAGCCCCGTCGTCGCCTCGGCCAGCCCGATGAACGCCCGGCTCGATGTGCTCAAGCAGCTGGCCGATTGCGGGGCCGGGGCGGTGGTGCTGCCCTCGGTCTTCGAAGAACAGATCTGGCACGAGCAGCGCATCCTGGATCAACTGGTCGAACATGGCACCGAAAGCTATGGCGAGGCGCTGAGCTATTTTCCGACCCAGGCGGCCTTTGCCTTCGAAAGCTCGAACACCATCGGGCTGGTGGAACGGGCGGCGACCGCGCTGAGCGTGCCGGTCATCGCCTCGATCAACGGCACCACCGACACCGGCTGGACCGACACCGCGCATGACATGGAGGAAGCGGGTGCAGCCGCGATCGAGCTGAACGTCTATTTCCTGCCCACCGATCCGAATGTCTCGGGCTCGGATGTGGAGCGGCGCACGCTCGATGTGGTGCGGGCGGTCTGCGACACGGTGAAGATCCCGGTGGCGGTGAAGATCGGCCCGTATTTTTCCGCGCCCGCGCACATGTCCAAGCGCATCGTTGCGGCGGGGGCGAAGGGGGTGGTGCTGTTCAACCGCTTCTATCAGCCCGAGATCGACCCGGTCGGGCTGAGCGTCACCCCGGCGCTGCAGCTGTCGAGCCGCTACGAGATGCGGCTGCCGCTTTTGTGGATCGGCGTGCTTTCGGGGCGGCTGGGCGGGTCGCTGGCGGCCTCGACCGGGGTCGAGAGCGCCGAGGATGTGGTGCGCTATCTGCTGGCCGGGGCGGATGTGGTGATGAGCACCTCGGCGCTGTTGCGGCACGGGCCGGGGCATATGGAGGTGCTGGTGCGCGGGCTTGAGGACTGGCTGGCGGCGCGGGGGGTGAACCATCTGGGCGCGGTGCGGGGCATGCTGGCGCATGGCGCGATCGAGGATCCCGAAGGCTACGAGCGGGCGAATTACATCAAGGTGATGCAAAGCTGGGCGAAAGGCGCGGACAAGGCGTGAAATTGCGGCGCGGATTAACGTGACGGCAAGACCCGGAGCCTAAGGTGGGTGCGCCGCAATGTGCCACCGGAGTCGCCATGTTCTTCCGCCAGAAGCCCGCCACCGAGTCGATTCTCGAAAAAGCCGAACGGAGTGCCGTCGAAACGGCGCTTGCCGTCATCATCATCGACATCGACGGCACGATCCGGCATGTGAACAAGGTCTATTCGGACCTGCTCGGCTATGCGTCAAACGAACTTGTGGGCAAGCCGGTCGCGGTGCTGATGCCGCCCGAAGAGGCGGGACGGGTCGGGAAAGGCCCGTTCTGGGACGGGCTGCGGGCGGGCAAGGTGCAGCGCATCACCGCCGCGCGCAAACGCAAGACCGGCGAGACGATCTGGATCGAGGCGACCTATGTGCCGGTCCAGGACGCTGCGGGCAAGGCCGCCCATGTCGTGAACTTCGCCGCAGATGTCACGGAAAAGACAAAGAAAACGAAGCGGCTGGAAGCGATGATGCAAGCCATCTGCCGCTCTGCCGCGGTGATCGAGTTCGATCTTGACGGCCGCGTGACCGAGGTGAACGACAATTTCCTCGACGTCACCGGCTACACGCGCGCCGAGGTGATCGACCAGCATCACAGCCTTTTCATGCCCGCGGGCAAGGCCGATCAGCCGGATTACGCGCAGTTCTGGACCCGGCTGCGCGCGGGCGAGCTGGTCGCGGGCGAATTCCTGCGCAAGGCCAAGGGCGGCAAGGACATCTGGTTGCGCGCCACCTACAACCCGCTGTTCGGGCTTGAAGGCAAGCTGACCGGGATCGTGAAATTCGCCTATGACGTCACCGAGGCAAAGACCGCGGCGCTGGATCAGGCCGGGCAGATCGCGGCGCTGAACCGCTCGCAGGCGACGATCGAATTCGACATGAACGGCAACACCCTGACCGCGAACGATATTTTCCTGCGGGCTCTGGGCTACACCCTGCCGGAAGTGGTCGGCAAGCACCATTCCAGCTTCCTCACCGCCGAAGACCGCGACAGCCCCGCCTATCGCAGCTTCTGGGCCGATCTGCGCGCCGGCCAGTCGCAGGTGGGCGAGTTCCGCCGCATTTCCAAGACCGGCACCGATGTCTGGATCCAGGCCAGTTACAACCCGATTCTCGACGCCGAGGGCAAACCCTACAAGGTGGTGAAATTCGCCACCGACGTCACCGCGCGCAAGGCGGCGATCCTGGACTTCCAGAGCGCCATCGCGGCGCTGAGCGCGGGCGAACTCGACCACCGCCTCGACCGGCCGATGACGGCGGAATTCGAGGCGCTGCGGCAGCATTACAATGAGGCGATCGGCCGGATGGCCGAGCTTGTCGGCTCGATCCTCGACAGCGCGCAATCGATCCAGAGCGAGACCGAGAGCCTGTCCGGGGCCTCGGCGGAACTGGGGCGGCGCACCGAAACCCAGGCCGCCTCGCTCGAGGAGACCGCGGCGGCGATCAACCAGCTCGCCTCCTCGGTGGAAAGCTCGTCCTCGGGCGCGCGCAATGCGGCGGGCGCGGTCGGCAAGGCGCGGCAGCGCTCGACCGAGGGGCGGCGCGTCGTGCAGGAGACGATTTCCGCGATGAACGACATCGCCCGCAGTTCGGAACAGATTTCGCGCATCACCAGCGTCATCGACGACATCGCCTTCCAGACCAACCTTCTGGCGCTGAATGCGGGCGTGGAAGCGGCGCGGGCGGGGGAAACCGGGCGCGGCTTTGCCGTTGTCGCCTCGGAGGTGCGGGCGCTGGCGCAGCGGTCTTCGGAAGCCGCGCGCGAGATCGCGGAGCTGATCGAAACCTCGGGCCGGCAGGTGCGGCAGGGCGTCGATCTGGTGAATTCCTCGGGTCAGGCGCTGGGCGAGATCGATCATCTTGTCGCCGAGGTGGACACGCTGGTGCAGGCGATCGCCAATTCGGCGGCGGAACAGTCGATGGGTCTGGGCGAGATTTCCTCGGCGGTGAACCAGCTTGATCAGGTGACGCAGCAAAACGCCGCGATGTTCGAGGAAAGCTCGGCCGCGGTGGCGGTGCTGCGCGATCAGGCTGGGCATCTGTCGACGCAGGGCGCGGTGTTCCGCACCGGCGGCGAGGGCGCCCGGTCCGCGGGCTTCCGCCGCGCCTCCTGAGCAATGCGAAAGGGCCGGTCTGCACCGGCCCTTTTGTCGGATCTGTGCCGCAGGCCCGGGCGTCAGGCCGGGTTCGACCGGCGCCAGCGCAGCGAGGACATCAGGCTCAGCCCGATGAAGACGACGCCCAGAAGCCCGGTCGCCCATTCCGGCACATGCATCAGCGTCTGCGCGAACATCGCCATCGACAGCACGAGGATCGACCAGAAGGCCCCGTGTTCCAGATAGCGGAACTCGCTCAGCGCCTGACGTTCGACCAGCATCACCGTCATCGAGCGCACGTAAAAGGCGCCGATCCCAAGGCCGATGGCGATCAGGAACAGGTTTTGCGTCAGCGCGAAGGCGCCGATCACACCGTCGAAGCTGAAGGACGCATCGAGCACTTCGAGATAAAGGAAAGCGCCCAGCCCGCCCTTGGCGACATCGCCCGAGAGCGAGGCCTTGTCGAGCACCTGCCCCAGCCCCTCGACGGCAAGGAAGGTCAGAAGCCCGGTGCAGGCGGCGACCAGAAAGGTGCCCTCGGTCTTCGTCGGCAGCCACCAGGCGAAGGCCAGCACGATCGCCAGCAGGAAACCGACCTCGATGCCGCGGATCGAGGCCCAGGAGCTGAGCCGCCGTTCCAGCGCGACGAACCAGTGCACTTCCTTGCTTTCATCGACGAAATAGCTCAGCGCCACCATCATCAGAAAGGCGCCGCCAAAGGCCGCGATCGACAGATGCGCCTCGCCGATGATGCGCGAATATTCCGCCGGTTGCGTCGCGGCGATGCGCAAAGCCTCGATCGGGCCGATGCCCGCGGCGATGACGACGATCAGCAGCGGAAACAGGATCCGCATGCCGAAGACGGCGATCAGGATCCCCCAGGTCAGGAAGCGGCGCTGCCATTCCGGCGTCATCTGCCCGAGCTTGTTGGCGTTGATGATCGCATTGTCGAAGGACAGCGAGATTTCCAGCACCGCCAGCACGCAGGCGACGAAGAAGAACGACAGCGCCCCGTGGGTCGTGTGTTCATAGGTGAAGCCAAGCCACATCGCCAGGGCAAGGCCGACCGCGGTGAACCCGAATGCCCAGCTGAAATATTGCAAGGTGCTGCGCATGATGTCTCCGTGTTGCGGCCGTGGGGCGCGAGGTGGTGAGCGCGATGTAGGCAGAGGGACGAGACTGTGCAAGCCCCTCGGGCTGCGTCACGATGCGTTGAGGGCCCTGCGACGGGTGGAACCGTAAAGCGCGATCAACTCTGTGGCGACATGCGCGCCCGCAATCGCGGTGGCGCCGGTGGGGTCATAAGGCGGCGAGACCTCGACGACATCGCCGCCGATCAGGTTGATCCCGGCCAGCCCGCGCAGGATCGCCGCCGCCTGCCAGCTTGCCAGACCGCCCCAGACCGGCGTGCCGGTGCCCGGCGCAAAGGCCGGATCGAGGCAATCGATGTCGAAGCTGATATAGGTCGGCCGGTCGCCCAGCACCGCGCGGATCCGCGCCACGGTTTCGGCGACGCCCGCCTGATGCACGAAGGGCGCGTCCAGAATAGTCACGCCGCAGGTGTCGGGGTTGTCGGTGCGGATGCCGACGGAAACGGTGGTTTCGGGGGCGACGAAGCTCAGTTTCAGCGCCTTGTAAAGGAAGGTGCCATGGTCGATCCGGCTCATGTCGTCATCGGCCCAGCTGTCGGAATGGGCGTCGAAATGCAGCAGCGCGACGGGGCCGTGATGGGCGGCAAAGGCGCGCAGGATCGGCAGGGTGATGAAGTGATCCCCCCCCAGCGTGATCACCCCCGCGCCCTGCGCCAGAATGCCTGCGATGTGATCGGTCACCCGGTCGGGGAAGCTGGCCGTATGGGCATAATCGAAGGCCAGATCGCCGTAATCGGCGATCGCCAGCTCGCTGAACGGATCGAAGCCCCAGCCATAGGGCGCGTCGAAGGCCTGCAGCGTCGAGGCCTCGCGCAAAGCCCGCGGCCCGAAACGGGTGCCCGGCCGATGTGTGACCGCCTGATCGAAGGGCACCCCCGTCACCGCCAGATCGATGCCGGTCAGATCCTTGGTGTAGCGCCGCCGCAGGAACGAGGTCGCGCCCGCAAAGGCATTCTCGAAGGCCAGACCGCGCGGATCTTCCCGCGTGAAGGCCATATCTATCTGATTTTTCGCGTCTTCCAGTGCCATGGACATGCCCCCTTTTCATCCCATAGCGCCTTGATAGACTTGGGGTGTCAACCAAAACCTGCGTCACCCCGCCACATCTGGACTTATTCCAACTTGACGCAGATCAAGACCCCCGCCCGCCCGCCTGTTTAGAAGTATTCCATATTCAAAAAGACCCGGAGGGACCCGATGAAACGCACTCAGATCAGCCTGTTGGCCGTGGCCACGCTGCTTGCCGCCCCCGCCCTTGCCGAGGATGCGGCACTGCGCGAAGAGGCCAGGGGCCTCTTTGAAGTGATCCCGATGCAGGCGCCGCAACTGGCCGACAACAACACCGTCACCCGCGACAAGATCGATCTGGGCGCGATGCTGTTCTTTGATCCGCGGATGTCGAAATCGGGCGTGTTCTCGTGTCAGTCCTGCCACAATGTGGGCCTGGGCGGGGTGGACGGGCTGGAAACCTCGATCGGGCATGGCTGGCAGAAAGGCCCGCGCAATGCGCCCACCGCGCTGAACGCCGTCTTCAACGTGGCGCAATTCTGGGACGGCCGCGCCCCCGATCTGGCGGCGCAGGCCAAGGGCCCGGTGCAGGCGGGCGTCGAGATGAACAACACCCCCGAAAATCTGGTGGCGACGGTGCAATCGATGCCGGGCTATGTCGAGGCCTTCGCCAAGGCCTTCCCGGGGCAGAAGGCCCCGATCAGCTTCGACAATTTCGCGCTGGCGATCGAGGCTTTCGAGGCCACGCTGATCACGCCGAATTCGAAATTCGACCAATGGCTGATGGGGGCTGACGGCGCGATGAGCGCCGAGGAAAAGGCCGGGCTGAAGCTGTTCATCGACACCGGCTGCGCCGCTTGCCACAATGGCATCAACATCGGCGACAACGGCTATTACCCCTTCGGCGTGGTGGAAAAACCCGGCGCCGAGGTGCTGCCCGCGGGCGACAAGGGCCGCTTTGCGGTCACTGCGACGGCGGATGACGAATATGTCTTCCGCGCCGGGCCCCTGCGCAACATCGCGCTGACGGCGCCCTATTTCCATTCCGGCAAAGTCTGGGATCTGCGCGAGGCGGTGGCGGTGATGGCGAATTCGCAGCTCGGCGCGACGCTCGACGATGCCCAGATCGATCAGATCACCGCCTTCCTTGGCGCGCTGACCGGCGAGCAGCCCGAAGTGGTGCATCCGATCCTGCCCGTGCGCAGTGCCCAGACGCCCCGGCCCGAACACATGAACTGAGGTCTTGCGCAAATTTGCGGCACAAAGGGCGCGGGGATCTTCCTCGCGCCTGTTCTTTTGGCGCCGCGCCGACGCGGACCGCGCAAGAACTTGCTGCAAAAGGAATACCTTGCAGACATATTGCCGCAAGGACACCGTTGCACTGTCAATCGCCGCGAAATCCTGACATATGTCAAAACAATATCTGTGACATGCCTTATCCCGTTTTCGGCAACCCCTGGAGCCAGCATGCGACTGACGACTCGGACCAACCTGGCAATGCGCACCCTGATGTTCTGTGCCGTGAACGGCGACAGGATCGTGCGCAAGCACGAAATCGCCGAGGCCTGCAACGCCTCGGAAAACCACCTGGCGCAGGTGGTGAACACGCTGGCGCAGCGCGGCTTCATCGAGACGCAGCGCGGCCGGTCGGGGGGGTTGCGGCTGGCGCGTCCGATGGATCAGATCGGCGTCGGCGAGGTGTTGCGCACCTTCGAGGCGGTGCTGCCCTTCGTCGAATGTCTGGACGGCGAGAACAACACCTGCCCGCTCTGCGATGCCTGCCGCTTCCGCGAGGCGATCGAGGCGGCGCTCGAGGCCTTCTACACCGCGATGGACAGCCATTCCGTCGGCGATCTGGTGCGCGACAACGCCGCATTGGAGCATCTGCTGCGCCTGCCCGGGGCGCCGCGGATCGGCATCTGCGGCGCAGGTCCGCGGGCCCGCACGACGCTGACGGCGGATCTGGAAGTCTGACCGCCCCTCACGGAAATGTTTCAAAATCAACGACGTTCTGTCGCCCCCGTGTGGTTTCGGCCCGCGGGGTCGGCCATTTTCCGCCCGGCCTGTTCGGGTAACGCTAACGCTCCTTTCATCGTGAGTTGAAGTTTCGGGCGGCTCCGTTTAGCTGCGTCATAGTGTCGCCGCAATTCAGACGCTCCATGCCGGAGCAAGGTGACAAAGCGAGGCCCGACATGCAACAGACGCAACAAATGGGAATGGTGTCTTCCGATCAGCAGGACGGCGTGCACCGTCAACAGGCCGAGGCGAAAGCTTCGGTGCAACAGCAGGGCCATGCGGAAAAACCCGTTCAGGCCGGCAAGACGATCACCGACTGGGCCTCGATCTGAGGCCCTCGGACCGGGGCCGTTGACCGGCCCCGCCGCGCCGCCCGCGGGCGTGCGAGACTTGCGGGACGGCTCCTGATCGGAGAGAGTTCTTCTGATCCGGAGCGTCCCATGCAATCCCCCCCTCTCTCCCCTCTGACCGACATTCCCGGCATCGGCCCCGCCACTGCCGAAGGCTTTGTCCGCGCGGGCATCGACAGTGCCGAAGCGCTGCGCGCCATGGGCGCCGAGGCCGCCTATGAAGCCTGGCTTCGGGCGGGCAATCCACCGCATTTCATCGGCTTTTATGCCCTGGTGATGGCGCTGCAGGGCCGCCCGTGGAACGATTGCCGCGGCGCCGAAAAGGAGGCGCTGCGCGTCAGCTTCGATGCGATGAAGGCCCGGACCCGGGGCAAGCAAAAGGGCCACCCCGGGATCGAGGCGGCCCTTGATGCGATTGGTGTCGGCCTGCGGCGCTAGCCGCAGACCCGAAGGTCGGGCACTCAGCCGACCAGTTCGAGACCCGAGAAGAAGAAGGCGATTTCCGCCGCGGCGGTTTCCGGCGCGTCCGACCCGTGGACCGAGTTTTCGCCGACCGAGAGGGCGAATTCCTTGCGGATGGTGCCGTCGGCGGCATTGGCCGGGTTGGTGGCGCCCATCACTTCACGGTTCTTGGCGATCGCGCCTTCGCCTTCCAGCACTTGCACGACGACCGGCTCGGACGCCATGAACTCGCACAGCTCGCCGTAGAAGGGGCGTTCCTTGTGCACTTCGTAGAATTTGCCGGCCTGTTCCAGGCTCAGCTTGAGGCGTTTTTGCGCGACGATGCGCAGGCCCGCTTCCTCGAATTTGGCATTGATCTTGCCGGTGAGGTTGCGGCGCGTCGCGTCGGGTTTGATGATCGAAAGCGTGCGTTCGATGGCCATGAGGGGAAGCCTCTTTGGTTGGGGACCGGGCAGCCGGTCAGAAAAGCGTCTGGCGCCTGCTATCATGCGGCAGGGATGTTGAAAACCCCCGGGCAACTGCCGTTTTGGGCAGGAAATGCGACAAATGCGCAAAGCCGGGCCCGGAAGGATTGCGCCGGTCGGCACCCGCGCCATTGACGCGCGGCCCCGGCTGAGGCAGAGCCAAGACATGCTCACGCTTGACGCCATCACCTATGCCATCGAGGGCCGCCCGCTGTTTGACGCAGCCTCGGCCCGGATCCCCACCGGCCACAAGGTCGGCCTTGTCGGCGCCAATGGCGCGGGGAAAACCACGCTGTTCCGACTGATCCGGGGCGAGCTTGCGCTCGAATCGGGCGAGATCTGCCTGCCCGTGCGCGCCCGTATCGGCGGCGTCGCGCAGGAGGTGCCCTCCTCTGAAACGAGCCTTCTGGATACGGTTCTGGCCGCCGATACCGAACGCGCGGATCTGTTGGCGGAATCGCAGACCGCGACCGACCCCGGCCGGATTGCCGAGATCCAGACCCGCCTTGCCGATATCGACGCCTGGTCGGCCGAGGGCCGCGCCAGCGCGATCCTGCGCGGGCTCGGCTTTGACGCCGAGGCGCAGCGCCGCCCCTGTTCGGATTTCTCGGGCGGCTGGCGGATGCGCGTGGCACTGGCCGGCGTGCTCTTCGCCCAGCCCGATCTGTTGCTGCTGGACGAGCCGACGAACTATCTCGACCTCGAAGGGGCGCTTTGGCTCGAACAATATCTGGCCCGCTACCCGCATACGGTCATCATCATCAGCCACGACCGCGATTTGCTGAACCGCGCCGTGGGCTCGATCCTGCATCTGGAAAACCGCAAGCTGACCTTGTGGAACGGGCCTTACGACCAGTTCGCCCGCCAACGGGCTGCGGCACGCGCGAACCTGGCGGCGGCGGCGAAGAAACAGGAGGCGCGGCGCGCGCATCTGCAAAGCTTCGTCGATCGCTTCAAGGCCAAGGCGACGAAGGCCGCGCAGGCGCAGGCGCGCGTCAAGATGCTGGAAAAGATGGAGCCGATCACCGCCCCCGAGGAGGCGGCGAAACAGGTCTTCAGCTTCCCCGTGCCGGAACAGCTTTCGCCGCCGATCATCACGCTGGATGGCGCGGCGGTGGGCTATGGCGACAAGCCGATTCTGCGGCGACTGAATTTGCGCATCGATCAGGATGACCGGATCGCGCTTCTGGGCCGCAACGGCGAGGGGAAATCGACGCTGTCGAAGCTTTTGGCGGCCAAGCTTGACACTTGCGAGGGGCGGATTGCCCGGTCGTCAAAGCTGCGGATCGGCTATTTCGCCCAGCATCAGGTGGATGAGCTGGACCTTGGCGCAAGCCCGCTCTTGCATCTGCAACGCCTGCGCCCCGAGGAGCATCAGGCGAAGCTGCGCGCACGCCTTGCGGGCTTCGGGCTTCTGGCGGATCAGGCGGAAACCGCTGTGGGCAAGCTTTCGGGCGGGCAGAAGGCGCGGCTGTCGCTGCTTCTGGCCACTTTGGACGCGCCGCATCTGCTGATCCTCGATGAGCCGACAAACCACCTTGATATCGAAAGCCGCGAGGCGCTGGTCGAGGCGCTGACCGCCTATTCCGGCGCGGTGATCCTGGTCAGCCACGACATGCACCTTTTGTCGCTCGTCGCCGACCGGCTCTGGCTGGTGAAAGGCGGCGCGGTGGCGCCCTACCCCGCCGATCTGGAAGCCTACCGGGCCGAATTGCTCGCGGGCGATCCCGACGACAAGCCCGCGCCGAAAGCGGTGGAAAAGAAGGCCCCGCCGCCCTCGCGCGAGCGGATTCTGGCGCTGCGCGCCGAGGCGCGCAAATGCGAGGAACGGGTCGAAAAACTGGCGGAGATGCTTGGCAAGCTTGACGAGAAACTCGCCGATCCTACCCTTTACGAAGCCGCCCGCGCCGCCGAGCGCGAGAAATGGATGCTCAAACACGCCGAAGCCCGCGCGGCGATGGGCCGGGCCGAGGAACTCTGGATGGCGGCGCTGGAAGCGCTGGAAACCGCGATGGCGGGCTGAGGCCTGCCCGGCAACGGCACGGGAACAAGCATGACGCGCAAGATCATCATCGACACCGACCCGGGACAGGATGACGCCGTGGCGATCCTTCTGGCGCTTGGCAGCCCGGAACTTGACGTGCTGGGCATCACCTGCGTTGCGGGCAACGTGCCCTTGGCGCTGACCACGAAGAACGCGCGGATCGTCTGCGAACTGGCCGGGCGGCGCGACGTGAAAATCTTCGCGGGCTGTGACCGGCCGCTGCTGCGCCCGCTGGTGACGGCGGAATATGTGCACGGGAAAACCGGGCTCGACGGCATCCCGCTGCCTGACCCCACGATGCCGCTGCAAGACCAGCATGCGGTCGATTTCCTCATCGAGACGCTGCGCCGCGAGGCCCCGGGAACGGTGACGCTTTGCCCGCTCGGGCCGCTGACGAATATCGCCACGGCCTTTCGCCGCGCCCCCGAGATCGTCTCGAAGGTCGAACAGATCGTCTTGATGGGCGGCGCCTATTTCGAGGTCGGCAACACCACCCCGGCGGCCGAGTTCAACATTTACGTCGACCCGCAAGCCGCGGAAATCGTGTTCAAATCCGGGGTCCCGCTGGTCGTCATGCCACTTGACGCGACGCACAAGGCGCTGACCACACGGCCGCGGATCGAGGCGTTCCGGGCGCTGAACACCCCGGTCGGCGCCGCGGTGGCAAGCTGGACCGATTTCTTCGAACGCTTCGACAGGACGAAATATGGCTCGGAAGGGGCGCCGCTGCATGACCCCTGCGTCATCGCCTGGCTGTTGCGCCCCGATCTCTTCGAGGGCCGTTTCATCAATGTCGAGATCGAGACCCATTCGGAGTTGACCATGGGCATGACCGTCGCCGATTGGTGGCGCGTCACCCCGCGCGACCCGAATGCGCTTTTCCTGCGCGAGATCGACGCCGAGGGCTTCTACAGCCTGCTGACCGAGCGCCTGTCCCGGCTCTGAGACAGAAGCGTATTTGAACCAGGAAAAATCAGCGGCTTTTCCTGGGGCAAAGACGCAGTTTCACTTGACCAAATATGCGTCTGAGCCAGATGTTAAGGCATGACCCCGGATTTTGACCCGTCCTATGCCCGCCTGCCCGAGCGGTTCTTTGCCCGGCAGGATCCGACCCCGGGGGCGGCACCCGCTCCGGTTGTGGTGAACCGGGCGCTGGCGGCGCGGCTGGGGATCGACGCGGATTGGCTGGAAAGCGCCGAGGGCACGGCGGTTCTGGCCGGAAATCTGGTTCCCGAGGGCGCCGCGCCGATCGCGCAGGCCTATGCGGGCCATCAGTTCGGCGGTTTCGTGCCGCAGCTGGGCGATGGGCGGGCGATCCTGCTGGGCGAGGTCATCGCCCCCGATGGCGCGCGCTTTGACTGGGTGCTGAAAGGCGCGGGCCGCACGCCCTGGTCGCGCGGTGGCGACGGGCGGGCCTGGATCGGGCCGGTGTTGCGCGAATATCTGGTGTCGGAAACCATGGCGGCCTTTGGCGTGCCGACGACGCGGGCACTTGGCGCGGTGCTGACCGGGCAAGGCGTCTATCGCGACGGGTTTCACCGGCCGGGTGCGGTGATCGCGCGCATCGCCGCCAGCCATATCCGGGTTGGCACCTTTGAATATTTCGCCGCGCGGCAGGATGAAGAAGCGCTTGCAACACTTTGCGATTACACGCTTTCCCGCCACTACCCCGAGGCGGAAGGCCCGCTTGGCCTGCTGGCCGCCGCGGTGGCCGCCCAGGCGAAACTGGTGGCGCAGTGGCTGTCTTTCGGCTTCATCCATGGCGTGATGAACACCGACAATTGCGCGCTCTCGGGCGAGACGATCGATTACGGCCCCTGCGCCTTTCTGGATGCCTATCACCCGCAAAAGGTGTTTTCCGCGATCGACCGTCAGGGGCGTTACGCCTATGCGAACCAGCCGCAGATCGCGCTGTGGAACCTGACGCAGCTGGCCTCCTGTCTGCTGCCGCTGATCGGCCCCGAGGCCGAGGCGGTGGAACAGGCGCAGGCGGTGCTCGACGGTTTTGCCCCCGCGTATCAGGCGGAATGGCTCTTCCGGATGGGACGCAAGATCGGCATCGCCCGTGCCACGCCCGAGGACCGCGGGCTGATCGAAAGCCTGCTTGCGCGCATGGCCACCGAGGGCGCCGATTTCACCCGCACCTTCCGCGGTCTGGCCACCGGGCGGGCGCGCGACGAATTCACCGATCCCGCCGCCTTCGACAGCTGGGCGCCCGGCTGGCAGGCGCGGCTGACGCGCGAGGTGGTGCCGCAGGCCGTCCTTTCTGCCGCCAATCCGGTGCGGATCCCGCGCAACCACCGCCTTGAAGAGGCGATCACCGCCGCCGTCGCGGGCGATTTCGCGCCGTTCCGGCAGCTCCAGGCGGCTTTGGCCCATCCCTTTGATCCCGCACCCGAATTTACCGCCTATGAGGCCGCCCCGACGGCAGAGGAACGCGTCGCCCGCACCTTCTGCGGCACCTGACTTGTGGCGGATACAATCGCGCTCTGGACCTTTCAGCGGCGCGCTGGCAGGGGACCGCCATGGGACATGGTGCTGAAAATCTCCGCGGAAGTCTGTTGATGGTGCTTGCGATGGCGGGCTTCGCCATCGAGGACATGTGCGTCAAATTCCTGGCCGGGCATCTGCCGGTGGGCGAGATCCTGATGCTTCTGGGCATCGGCGGCACGGCGATCTTTGCGACGCTGGCCCTGCGCAACGGCGACCGGCTGTTCTCGCGCGATCTGCTGGCCCCGGCGGTGATCGGGCGCAATTTCGGCGAGCTGATCGGCACGCTGGCCTTCGTCTGCGCCGTGGCCTTCACGCCCTTGGCCGAAGCCTCGGCGATCTTGCAGGCGACGCCGCTTGCGGTGACCCTTGGCGCCGCGCTGTTCCTTGGCGAGCAGGTCGGCTGGCGGCGCTGGTCGGCGATCGGCGTCGGTTTTCTGGGCGTGCTGATCGTGATCCGCCCCGGCACCGAGGGCTTTTCGGTGCTGTCGCTTTTCGCCGTCGTCGGCGTGCTGGGCCTGGCCGCGCGCGATGTGGTGACGCGCCGCGTGCCGAAATCCATCACCTCGATGCAGCTTGCAACCTACGGATTCGCTTCGGTGATTCCCGCAGGCGCGCTGCTGGTGCCGTTTCAGGGCCCGATGATCCCGCCCACCGCCTTCGATCTGGCGGGGATCACCGGGGCGCTGATCTTCGGCACGGCGGGCTATTATGCGCTGATCGCGGCGATGCGGCTGGGCGAGGTCTCGGTCATCACCCCGTTTCGTTACACGCGGCTGATCTTTGCGCTGATCATCGGCTGGGCGGTCTTTGCCGAAACGCCGGACCGCTGGACGCTGATCGGCGGCGCGATCATCGTCGCCTCGGGGCTTTACACGCTGGCCCGCCAAGGCCGTATGGCCAAGGCCGGGACCCCCGCCGCCTGACGCGAAAAATTCACGAAAAGTCGGACGCTAACAGCGCCGTTACCGCTATCGGAGGCCTTTTCGCTGCGGCTGCATTAGGCTATGCAGAAGGCGATTTTCCAATCGGAGCACTCTCATGAGCACGATCATCGACATCCACGCGCGCGAAATTCTCGACAGCCGCGGCAATCCGACCGTCGAGGTGGACGTCACCCTCGAAGACGGCACGATGGGCCGCGCCGCCGTGCCCTCGGGCGCCTCGACCGGCGCGCATGAGGCGGTGGAACGCCGCGACGGCGACAAGTCGCGCTACATGGGCAAGGGCGTGCTGGAAGCCGTGATGGCGGTGAATGGCGAGATCGCCGAGAATCTGGTGGGCGAGGACGTCACCGATCAGGAAGGCATCGACAAGCTGATGATCGAGCTGGATGGCACCC
Organism: Rhodobacter capsulatus; assembly: GCF_005144475.1. Lineage (GTDB taxonomy): Bacteria > Pseudomonadota > Alphaproteobacteria > Rhodobacterales > Rhodobacteraceae > Rhodobacter > Rhodobacter capsulatus_C. Next base: position 89,728 of record NZ_SWJZ01000021.1, read on the forward strand.
ACAACAAGGGCCGTCTGGGCGCGAACGCGATCCTTGGCGTCTCGCTCGCCTGCGCGAAAGCCGCCGCCGATTTCACCGCGCAGCCGCTTTACCGCTATGTCGGCGGCACCTCGGCCCGCGTCCTGCCGGTGCCGATGATGAACATCATCAACGGTGGCGAGCACGCCGACAACCCGATCGACATTCAGGAATTCATGATCATGCCGGTCAGCGCGGGCAATATCCGCGACGCCGTCCGCATGGGCTCGGAAGTGTTCCACACGCTGAAGAAGGAACTGTCGGCCAAGGGGCTGTCGACCGGCCTTGGCGACGAGGGCGGCTTTGCGCCGATGCTCGCCTCGACCCGCGACGCGCTCGACTTCATCCTGAAGGCGATCGAAAAGGCGGGCTACAAGCCGGGCGAGGACATCTATCTGGCGCTTGACTGCGCCTCGACCGAATATTTCAAGGGCGGCAAATACGAGATGAAGGGCGAGGGCTTGTCGCTGACCTCGGCCGAGAATGTCGATTACCTGGCCAAGCTTTGCACCGAATATCCGATCATCTCGATCGAGGACGGCTGCGCCGAGGATGACTGGGAAGGCTGGAAGCTGCTGACCGATGCTTTGGGCGACAAGGTGCAGCTGGTGGGCGACGATCTTTTCGTCACCAACCCGGCGCGTCTGGCCGAGGGGATCAAGAAAGGCGTCGCCAATGCGATGCTGGTGAAGGTGAACCAGATCGGCTCGCTCTCGGAGACGCTGAAGGCGGTCGAGATGGCGCATCGCGCGCGCTACACCAACGTCATGTCGCACCGTTCGGGCGAGACCGAGGACGCGACGATCGCCGATCTGGCGGTGGCGACGAACTGCGGTCAGATCAAGACCGGCTCGCTCGCGCGCTCGGACCGGCTGGCGAAATACAACCAGCTGATCCGCATCGAGGAAATGCTGGGCGAGACCGCCGAATACATGGGCCGCGCCATTCTGAAGTAATTCGGGCCTGAAATAAGCCTCGGCTTCTTCTTGGTCCAAATACGCAAATTCCGCCGGAGGCACCCTGCCCCCGGCGGTTTTTCTTTGACTTTGAAGCCTCCGGCGGGCGTATTTGCGCCAAGAAGAAACCCGGAGGGATCATGGGCGAGGCAGATCGGATCATCGCGCAACTGGGGCTGGAGCCGCATCCCGAGGGGGGCTGGTATCGCCAGACCTGGGTGGCCGAGGCGGCGCCGGGGGGGCGCGCTGCGGGAACGGCGATCCTGTTTTTGCTGAAAGCGGGCGAGGCCAGCCATTGGCACCGGGTGGACGCCGCCGAGATCTGGCATTTTCACGCCGGAAGCCCGCTTGAATTGCGGGTTGCCGCGCAGGACAGCGGGCCGGTGACGCGGCTTCGCCTTGGCCCCGATGTGCTCGGCGCCGAGGTGGTGCAGGGCATCGTGCCGACCGGCCATTGGCAGGCGGCACGGACCTTGGGCGACTGGACGCTGGTCGGCTGCACCGTCAGCCCGGGGTTCCGCTTCGAGGGTTTCGAGATGGCCGCGCCGGGCTTTGACATTCCCGGCTGATCAGCCCTCGCGCACGGGGCGGTGCATCACGCGGAAGGCCAGCTTGAACGACAAGGGGCCGACGCCGAGCGACAGCAGGAACGCCACCGGCCAGGCGGTGAGCCAGTTGCGCAGCCAGATCAGCGCCCAGCCCTCGGGGAAGCCCTGCAGCAGGATCGAGAACAGAAAGGTCATCATCAGCGCCATCAGGCAGGAGATGAACACCTGCGCCAGAAGGATGGTCAGCTTTTCGCGTTTTGGATCGGGGGTTTGCATGGTCTCTCTCGATAGGATGCGCCGCGGGTTCGAGATCGACTAGCTCCCGCCCCAAGGGGCGGTGACCGGGATAACCTGACCGGTCTTACGTTTTTCGGCTGAGCCTCAAATAGGAACAAAGCCGCTTTGGGTCAAGGGGGCTGACCGGATTGCGGTTACTGCATCGCGGTTACTGCGGCCAGCTGACCTTGCCGCCGCCGACCAGCGCGGCGACGCCGGTCGTGGTCGGGCCCGAGGTCGGCAGGCCGCGCGCGACCCGGACCGCCAGATAGGCGAAGGCCTGCGCCTCGAGCATGTCGCCATCGAGGCCGATCTCTTCGATCGGCGCCACCGCACAGGGCAGCCGCGCGGCCAGCTCCGCCATCATCGCGGCATTGAGCCGACCGCCCCCCGAAACGAGGATCAGCTCGGGCGGGCTGGGGAAATGCTCGAAGCCGCGCGCGACGGCGGCGGCGGCACAGGCGGTGAGCGTCGCCACCGCATCGGCATCGTCGAGTTGGTCTATGAACGCCAGAGCGGCCGAAAATTCGTTGCGATCCAGCGACTTCGGCGGCATGCGGAAGAAATGCCGATGGCCGAGGAAGGCGGTCACCGCGGCCTCCTCCACCCGACCCGAAAGCGCAAGCGCGCCGCCGATATCGGCCGTGGCGCCCAGGCGGCGGCGCATCAGATCGTCGATCGGCGCATTCGCCGGGCCGGTGTCGAAGGCCAGCACGGCGCCCTCGGCTTCGGGGGCGGGCAGGCGCGGATCAAGCCAGGTGACATTGCCCACCCCGCCCAGATTGAGAAAGGCGCAAGGCGCCGAAAGCCCCGCCCATCGCGCGCAGGCGAAATGGAAGAACGGCACCAGAGGCGCCCCCTGCCCGCCCATTTCCACATCCATGGAGCGGAAATCCCAGACCACCGGATGGCCCAGCACCTCGGCCAGCACCGCGCCATCGCCCGCCTGATGCGTGCGCCGCGCCCCGTGCTGCCCGTTCGGATCATGCGCCAGCGTCTGGCCGTGAAAGCCGATCAGCACCTCGCCCGCCTCCTCGGGCAGATCGGCGAGCAGCGCCGAGAGCACCTCGGCATGGGCGGTCTCGACCACCTCGGCGGCCTCGGCCACGCCGTCCTGGCCCGGCCAGCGGCCAAGCGCACGATGGATCGCGCCGCGCTCGGCGGGGGTGTAGGGGCGATAGGCCGTGGGGCCGAAATCGAGGATCGCATGGCCGTCGGTCAGCAGCGCCGCCGCGTCGACACCGTCAAGCGAGGTTCCCGACATCGTGCCGACGGCCCAGACCGGCCCCGTTTTTGCGCCCGTTTTCAACATCTCTTCCCCTTTTGCGCTTGCGCCGATATACGCATGGGGCCAGCCAAGGGACAAGCACGATGACTTATCATCCGAAATCGGAATTCCTGCGCGTCATCATCGAGCGCGGATTTCTGGCCGATTGCACCGATCTTCAAGAACTTGACGCCGCTTTGGCGGGGGGGATGGTGACCTGCTATATCGGCTATGATGCCACGGCGGCCTCGCTGCATGTCGGGCATCTGCTGAACATCATGCTTCTGCGCTGGTTCCAGAAGACCGGGCACAAGCCGATCACGCTGATGGGCGGGGGCACGACGAAGGTGGGCGATCCCAGCTTCCGCTCCGAGGAGCGTCCGCTGCTGACGCCCGAGAGGATCGACGAGAATATCGCCGGGATGCAGCGGGTCTTTGCGCGCTATCTCGATTACAAGGACGACGGCAATGGCGCGCTGATGCGCAACAATGCCGAGTGGCTTGACGATCTGAATTACCTTGAGTTCCTGCGCGACATCGGGCGGCATTTCTCGGTCAACCGGATGCTGAGCTTCGAATCGGTGAAATCGCGGTTGGACCGCGAACAGTCGCTGAGCTTCCTTGAATTCAACTACATGATCCTGCAGGCCTATGATTTCCTGGAGCTGAACCGCCGCTATGGCTGTCTGCTGCAGATGGGCGGCTCGGATCAATGGGGCAATATCGTCAACGGCATCGATCTGACGCGCCGGGTGCTCGATCGCGAGATTTTCGGGTTGACGACGCCGCTTCTGACCACCTCGGACGGGCGCAAGATGGGCAAGTCGCAGGGCGGCGCGGTCTGGCTGAACGGCGAGATGCTGAGCCCTTACGAATTCTGGCAGTTCTGGCGCAATACGACCGATGCCGATGTGGGCCGGTTCCTGAAGCTTTACACCGATCTGCCGGTCGATGAATGCGACCGGCTGGGCAAGCTGGAAGGGTCCGAGATCAACGGCGCGAAGATCATTCTGGCGAATGCGGTGACGACGCTGCTGCACGGCGCCGAAGCGGCGGCGGCGGCCGAGGCCACCGCGCGCGAGGTTTTCGAGCGGGGCGGCGTCGGCGAGGATCTGCCGCGCCTGAGCCTGAGCGCCGAGGAACTGGCCGAGGGCATCAGCCTGGCGCAGCTCGTCGTGCGTTCGGGGCTGGCGAAGACCGGCAAGGACGGCAAGCGGCTGATTTCCGAGGGCGGCCTGAAGGTCGATGACGAGATCTGCCTTGACGCCGGGCGGATGTTTTCGGCCGCCGATCTGGCCGCGCCGGTGAAGCTGAGCGCGGGCAAGAAGCGCCATGCGCTGGTTTGCCTGGGCTGAGGAAGGCCGGGGCTCCGCCCCGGACCCCGGGATATTTCGGGCAAGATAAATGCAAAAGGGCGCTCCTGCACGGGCGCCCTTTTATCTTGCTTCAAATATCCCGGGGGGTCAGGGGGGCGAGCCGCCCCCCTGCGCCCGTGTCACTCGATCGTGGCCTTGACGATGTAATCCGGGGTTTCGACAAGCCCGTTCATCTCGGGCGCGCCCTTTTTCAGCGTGTCGATCAGATCCATGCCTTCGACCACATGGCCGACGATGGTGTATTGGCCATCCAGATGCGGCGCGGCGTCGAACATGATGAAGAACTGGCTGTTGGCCGAGTCGGGGCTGGCCGAACGCGCCATGCCGACCATGCCGCGGCTGAAGGAGCGGTTCGAAAACTCCGCCGGAAGGTCGCCGTATTTCGACCCGCCCATCCCCGCCATCGACAGATCGCCGCCGCGCTTGCCGAATTGCACGTCGCCCGTCTGCGCCATGAAGCCCTCGATCACGCGGTGAAACACCACGTCATCATAGGCATGTTCATTGGCAAGCTGGGTGATGCGCTCGACATGGCCGGGGGCGACATCGGGCGTCAGGTCGATCACCACCTTGCCCGAGACCGAGCCGCCGATTTCGAGCACGAGGTTCGGGCCCGGGCCATCGGGCGCGGTGGTGCCATCCTGCGCCAGCGCGCCGGTGGCCGCAAAGGCCAGTGCCGTGGCGAGGAGCAGCTTACGCATCGGCCGCCACCCGCACGGTGATCATCCGATCCGGGGAAGCCGGCGGCTCGCCACGGGCGATCTTGTCGACGAATTCCATCCCCGAGATCACCTGGCCGTACACGGTGTATTGGCCATTGAGGAAGCTGTTGTCGGCGAAGTTGATGAAGAACTGGCTGTTGGCCGAGTTCGGATTTTGCGACCGCGCCGCGCCAAGCGAACCGCGGGCATGCGGCACCTTGGAAAATTCCGCTTTCAGATCAGGATATTGCGACCCGCCCGTGCCGGCGCGACGGGGGTTGTAATCCTTTTCCATATTGGCGTTTTCGACATCGCCCGTCTGCGCCATGAAGCCGTCGATGACGCGGTGGAAGGCGACGTTGTCATAGGCGCCGTCGCGGGCCAGCTGTTTCATCCGTTCGCAGTGCAGCGGCGCCACATCGGTGAGCAGCTCGATCACCACCGGCCCGTCCTTGAGCGTGATGATGATGGTGTTTTCGGGATCCTTGATCTCGGCCATGGGGCTCTCCTGAATTTGGTCTGGGCGCAACTTAGGGGCTGCGGGCGGCGGTGAAAAGGGCAAAGCGACGCGGGAATTTCGTCGCAGCCGGGCGGGTTTTGGCCCCCTGCGGGACCGCAAGGCGTTGACGACCCCGTCACATCCGGGCAATTTTGCGCGAGCCGCAGGTGGACGGCCCCCGCCTTGCGACCCACAACTGGAGAACGGATATGGCTTGGAAAACGCTCGACGAGATGGATCTTGCGGGCAAGGTGGTGCTCGTGCGCGTCGATATCAACGTGCCGGTGGAAAACGGGGTGGTGACCGACGCGACGCGGATCGAGAAGATCGCGCCCACGGTCAAGGACATCCTTGCCAAGGGGGGCAAGCCGGTGCTGCTGGCGCATTTCGGCCGCCCGAAAGGCAAGCCCGTGCCGGAAATGAGCCTGCGTCCGCTCGTGCCGGAACTGGCCAAGGTGCTGGGCGTGCCGGTGAAATTCGCCGAGGATTGCATCGGCGCCCCGGCGAAGACCGCCGTCGCGGCGCTGGCCGCGGGCGAGGTGCTGCTGCTTGAAAACACCCGCTTCCATGCCGGTGAGGAAAAGAACGACCCGGAACTGAGCGCCGCGATGGCCGCGCTGGGCGAGGTCTATGTGAACGACGCCTTCTCGGCGGCGCACCGGGCGCATTCCTCGACCGAGGGTGTGGCGCATATCCTTCCTGCGGCCGCCGGGCGGCTGATGGCGGCGGAGCTGAAGGCGCTGGAAGCGGCGCTGGGCAATCCGGTGCGGCCGGTGACGGCGGTGGTGGGCGGGGCCAAGGTCTCGACCAAGCTTGACCTTTTGGGCAACCTTGTCACCAAGGTCGATCATCTGGTGATCGGCGGCGGCATGGCGAACACCTTCCTGGTCGCGCAGGGCATCGATGTCGGCAAGTCGCTGGCGGAACGCGAGATGGCCGAGACCGCGCGCGAGATCCTGGAAAAGGCCAAGGCCGCGGGCTGTGCCATCCACCTGCCCGCCGATGTGGTGGTGGCGCGCGAGTTCAAGGCCGGTGCCGAGAACGAGGTCGTCGGCAATGCCGATTGCCCGGCCGATGCGATGATCCTCGATGCCGGGCCGAAATCGGTCGAGGAGATCGCCAAGGTGTTCGAGGCATCGAAGACGCTGATCTGGAACGGGCCGCTGGGCGCCTTTGAAATCGCGCCCTTTGACGCGGCGACGAATGCGGCGGCGCAAAAGGCGGCCGATCTGACCAAGGCGGGCAAGCTTGTGTCCGTCGCGGGCGGTGGCGACACCGTGGCGGCGCTGAACAAGGCGGGCGCGGCGGAGGATTTCAGCTACATCTCGACCGCGGGCGGCGCTTTCCTGGAATGGATGGAAGGCAAGGAACTGCCCGGCGTCGCGGCGCTGACGAAGTAATCCGGCCCCCGGGCCGAACCGGCGGGGCGCTGCGAAGCGCCCCGTTTTTTCATGTCTGCCACGGCTGTTAGCGAAACCGGAATTGCATCGCGTGTCACAAGGGTTTAACCGGGGGCTGCAATTGCAGAAGTCGCTGCCCGGAATGGTCCGGGCCCAGGATCGGGGGTCGAAGATGGCGAAGACGATGATGGAACACATGCGCAAGGGCGAGGGCTTCATTGCCGCGCTTGACCAGTCGGGCGGCTCGACGCCGAAGGCGCTGCGGCTCTATGGCATCACCGAGGACGCCTATTCGAACGAAACCGAGATGTACGACCTGATCCATGCGATGCGGGCGCGGATCATCAAGTCGAGCGCCTTCACCGGCGACAAGGTGGTGGGCGCGATCCTGTTCGAACAGACGATGGACCGCGACATCGACGGCATTCCGACCGCCACCTATCTGTGGGAAAAACGCGGTGTCGTGCCCTTCCTGAAGATCGACAAGGGTCTGGAAGAGGAAAAGAACGGCTGCCAGCTGCTGAAAGCCATGCCGACGCTGGATGCGCTGCTTGAACGCGCCGCCGAGGCCGGGATTTTCGGCACCAAGGAACGTTCGGTGATTTCGGCCGCCGATCCGATGGGGATTGCCGCGGTCGTGGCGCAGCAGTTCGAAGTGGGCGAGCAGGTTCTGGGCGCGGGCATGGTGCCGATTCTGGAACCCGAGGTGACGATCTCGATCGCCGACAAGATCGAGGCCGAGGCGATGCTGCGCGATGCGCTGCTGGCCGGGCTGGAAACCGTGTCCTCGCCGGTGATGCTGAAGCTGAGCCTGCCGACGGTGGACAATTTCTACCTGCCGCTGGTCGAGCATCCGAATGTGATCAAGGTCGTGGCGCTGTCGGGCGGCTATGCCCGCGCTGACGCGAATGCGATCCTCGCCCGCAACAAGGGCATGATCGCGTCGTTCAGCCGCGCGCTGACCGAGGGGCTGACCGCGCAGATGACCGACGCCGAATTCGACGCGGCGCTGGGCGAAGCGATCGACAGCATCTACCGCGCCTCGATCGCGGGCTGATTGGGCGCGGGCTGATCTTTCCTGACAGGATCTTGCGGGCCCCCATCGGGGGCCCGTTTGTTTGCGCCCCTTTTCAGGCCGCGGCCTTTGTGGCATGGTTGCCGAAACGTCCGGCAGAGGCGGCAGGAAAGGCAGAGCATGAATTTTCCGAAAGGCCCGCGGGTCGTTCCCTTCGTTTTCTATTCCGCCGCCACCGTGCTGGGGCTGAACTTCGCCTTTGCCGCGATGCAGGGGCCGAACGGCATCTTTCACCGCGTGCAGGTCGATGCCGAAATCGAGAAACTGACGATCGAGCGCGACACGCTGGAGGCCGAAAAGGCGCGGATGGCCAATCTGACGCGGCGGCTCTCGGATGATTATCTGGACCTCGATCTGCTGGATGAACGCGCGCGCGAGGTGCTGGGCACGCTGCGCGGCGATGAAATCGTGATCCGTTAAGCTTTCGCAAAGCCTGTTTTCGCGCCCGCACGGCTTCGTGCGGGCGTTTTGCGTTCGCGCGATTGCATCTTTTCGTCGCATGCTGTAGAGAATGGTTTAACGTTGAACTATCACGACCTGGGAGGCTGTCCGATGGCGACACGCAAGACCCCCGAGACCGCGGCGCAAGCGCGATCCAATGTCTCGAAGGAAGAATTGCTCACATATTACCGTGACATGCTGATGATCCGCCGGTTCGAGGAAAAGGCGGGCCAGCTTTACGGCATGGGCCTGATCGGCGGTTTCTGCCATCTGTATATCGGGCAGGAAGCGGTCGTCGTGGGGCTGGAAGCCGCGACGAAGCCGGGCGACAAGCGCATCACCTCGTATCGCGATCACGGCCACATGCTGGCTTGCGGCATGGACCCGAAAGGCGTGATGGCGGAACTGACCGGGCGCGAGGGCGGCTTGTCGAAGGGCAAGGGCGGCTCGATGCACATGTTTTCCAAGGAAAAGCACTTCTACGGCGGGCATGGCATCGTCGGCGCGCAGGTGCCGCTGGGGGCGGGGCTGGCCTTCGCCGACAAATATCTGGGCAATGACAATGTGACCTTCGCCTATTTCGGCGATGGCGCGGCGAACCAGGGCCAGGTCTACGAGACCTTCAACATGGCGGCTTTGTGGAAGCTGCCGGTGATTTTCGTGATCGAAAACAACCAATATGCGATGGGGACGGCGCAGAAACGCTCGACCTCGACGCCTGACATCTACATGCGCGGCGAGGCTTTCGGCATTCCGGGCGAGATCGTCGATGGCATGGATGTGCTGGCGGTGAAGGCGGCCTCGGAAAAGGCCGTCGCGCATTGCCGGTCTGGCGCGGGGCCGTTCATTCTGGAAGTGAAGACCTATCGCTATCGTGGTCACTCGATGTCGGATCCGGCGAAATACCGCACCCGCGAGGAAGTGCAGAAGATGCGCGACGAACGCGATGCGATTGAAAACGTGCGGGAATTGCTGATTTCCTCGGGTCAGGCGACGGATGATGACCTGAAGGCCATCGACCGCGAGATCAAGGCGATCGTGAACGAGGCGGCGGAGTTTGCCAAGGAAAGCCCGGAGCCCGCGTTGACCGAGCTTTGGACCGACATTTACGCCTGAGGAGAGAGAACGATGGCAATTGACGTGTTGATGCCCGCGCTGTCTCCGACGATGGAAGAGGGTCGGCTGGCGAAATGGCTGGTGCAGGCGGGGGATGTGGTCAAATCGGGCCAGATCCTCGCCGAGATCGAGACCGACAAGGCGACGATGGAATTCGAGGCGGTCGATGAGGGCACGGTGGTTGAGCTGCTGGTGGCCGAGGGCACTTCGGGGGTGAAGGTGAACGCGCCGATCCTGCGGCTGGCGGGCGAGGGTGTCGAGACGGCGCCTGCGCCGAAGCCCGCGCCGGTTGCGCCGACCCCTGCCCCGGTCGTGGCGGCCCCCATTGCGGCGGCGCCGGTCGTTTCGAAAGCCTCGGCCGATTGGCCGGAAGGCACGGTGATGAAGACGATGTCGGTGCGCGAGGCTTTGCGCGAGGCGATGGCCGAAGAGATGCGCGCCGATCAGAGCGTCTTCCTGATGGGCGAGGAAGTCGGCGAATATCAGGGCGCCTACAAGGTTTCCCAAGGGCTGCTGGATGAATTCGGCGCGCAGCGCGTGATCGACACGCCGATCACCGAACATGGCTTCACCGGCATCGCGGTCGGCGCCGCCTTTGGCGGGCTGAAACCGATCGTCGAATTCATGACCTTCAACTTCGCCATGCAGGCGATCGACCAGATCATCAACTCGGCGGCGAAGACCTTGTACATGTCGGGCGGTCAGCTCGGCTGTCCGATCGTTTTCCGCGGCGCGAACGGGGCGGCTGCGCGCGTTGCGGCGCAGCATAGCCAGGATTACGCCGCCTGGTATGCGCAGATCCCGGGGTTGAAAGTGGTGATGCCCTATTCGGCGGCCGATGCGAAAGGCCTTTTGAAATCCGCGATCCGCGACCCGAACCCGGTGATTTTCCTCGAAAACGAGATCCTTTACGGGCGCTCCTTCGAGGTGCCGGTGCTCGATGATTTCACCGTGCCCTTCGGCAAGGCCCGGATCTGGCGCGAGGGCACGGATGTGACGCTCGTCAGTTTCGGGATCGGGATGGCGCATGCGCTTGAGGCCGCCGACAAGCTTGCGGCCGAGGGCATCAGTGCCGAGGTGATCGACCTGCGCACGCTGCGCCCGCTCGATTACGACACGGTTCTGGCCTCGGTGATGAAGACGAACCGCTGCGTCACGGTCGAGGAAGGCTGGCCGGTGGGCTCGATCGGCAACCATCTGTCGGCCACGATCATGGAGCGCGCCTTCGATTATCTCGATGCGCCGGTGATCAACTGCACGGGCAAGGATGTGCCGATGCCCTATGCGGCGAACCTTGAGAAACTGGCGCTGGTGACCTCGGACGAGGTCGTCGCGGCGGTCAAACGCGTCTGCTATCGGTGAGGGAAAGATGGCTGTGGAAATCCTGATGCCCGCTTTGTCCCCCACGATGGAGGAGGGCACGCTGGCGAAATGGCTGGTCAAGGAAGGCGATGCGGTCAAATCGGGCCAGATCATCGCCGAGATCGAGACCGACAAGGCGACGATGGAATTCGAGGCGGTCGATGAAGGCGTGATCGGCAAGCTTCTGGTCGCCGAAGGCACTTCGGGGGTGAAGGTGAATGCCGCCATCGCCGTGCTGATCGAAGAGGGCGGCAGCGCCGAGGTTGTGCCGGTGGCGAAAGCCGCGGTCCCTGCCCCGGTTGCAGCGCCCGTGGTGGCCGCGCCTGCGGCGCTGGTCGCGCCGAAAGCGGCGGGCGTGCGGATCTTCGCCTCGCCGCTCGCGCGGCGGATCGCGGCGGAGAAGGGGCTGGATCTGGCGGCGGTTGCGGGCTCGGGCCCGCATGGGCGGATCGTCAAGGCCGATGTCGAAGGCGCAGAGGCGAGGCCCGCGGCGCCGATTGCGGCCCCGGTCGCAGCTGCGCCCCCTGCCCCCGCGCCGGTCTCGGCCGCAACGGTCGCGAAGCTTTACGAGGGCCGCGCCTATACCGAAGTGCCGCTTGATGGCATGCGCCGGGTGATTGCGGCGCGGCTGACCGAGGCGAAGCAGACGATCCCGCATTTCTACCTGCGCCGCGAGGTGCGCCTTGATGCGCTGCTGAGCTTCCGCGAGGAGCTGAACCGTCAGCTGTCCGCTCGTGGGGTCAAGCTTTCGGTCAATGATTTCATCATCAAGGCCTGCGCTCTGGCGCTGCAGGCGGTTCCGGCGACGAATGCGGTCTGGGCGGGGGATCGGGTGCTGCAGATGCAAGCCTCGGATGTCGCCGTGGCCGTGGCGATCGAGGGCGGGCTGTTTACCCCCGTGCTGCAGGATGCCGACACGAAATCGCTGAGCCAGCTGTCGGCGCAGATGAAGGATCTGGCGAAACGCGCGCGGGACCGGAAACTGGCGCCGCAAGAATATCAGGGCGGATCCTTCGCGATCTCGAACCTGGGGATGATGGGGATCGAAAGCTTCGACGCGGTGATCAACCCGCCGCATGGCGCGATTCTGGCCGTGGGCGCGGGGGTGAAGAAACCCGTGGTCGGCGCTTCCGGCGCGATCGAGGTGGCGACGATGATGTCGCTGACGCTTTCGGTCGATCACCGGGTGATCGATGGCGCGCTGGGGGCGGACCTGCTGGCGGCGATCGTCTCCAATCTGGAAAACCCGATGGCGATGCTGGCCTGAAGTTTCCGAAATCTGCGACATGGCGGCGGGGGCAACCCTGCCGCTTTTCCGTTTCAGGGGTTGGCCCAGAAGACCCGGGTCAGGTGATAAAAGATCGGCGCGGCAAAGATCACGCTGTCGAGCCGGTCCAGAAACCCGCCATGCGGTGCGATCAGATGGCCCCAGTCGCGCACGCCCTTGTCGCGCTTGATCGCCGTCATCACCAGATCACCAAAGAACCCCATCAGCGCGAGGGCAAGGCTCATCCCCATCGCCTGCAGCGGGGAAAAGGGGGTCAGCCAGGACAGTGCCCCCCCGACCAGAACCGCCATCAGAATGCCGCCCGCCGTCCCCTCCCAGGTCTTCGAAGCCGACAGAGCCGGGGCAATGAGCCGCCGTCCGATCCCGCGGCTGATGGCAAACTGCGCGATGTCCGAGGTCTGCACCACCAGGATCAGGAAGGCGATCAAAAGCAGATTGCGCCCCTCGAACCCCGGGATCGGCAGCCAGAGCAGCGCCGGAACATGGCTGACGCAATAGATGCAGATCATCACCGCCCATTGCGTTTCGGCCACCCGGGCCAGGAACTGCTCGGGCCGCCCCTGCAGCGCGGAAATCACCGGCAAGAGCAGGAAGACATGCACCGGAACGAACAGCGCCATCAGGCTTTGCCACTCGGCAGCGACGCACAGATACTGCAGCGGCAGGACAAGGAAGAAGCTTGCCGCCAAAGTCCAATGGTCGGCGATGCTCTTTGTCGTCAATGTCAGAAATTCCCGAAGCGCCGAAAACGATACCAGCAGAAACAGCCCGATCACCCCCGCCTTGCCCGCCAGAAGCGCCAAGGCCATCAGCACGGCAAAGGCCCACCAGGCCGCGATCCGGGCGTTCATCGTCTCGATCACCGGATGCGATCCGTCGGGCGCGATCGCCTCGCGCAGCAGCTGACCGACGATCGCCGCCAGCAGCAGGATGGCGCCAAGGCCGACCAGCGCAGGCGCAAGGCCGGTCATCGCGCCGCCCCCAGCTCGGCCAAGGCCGCCGCCGCCCGGGCCAGAAAGCGCTCCTTCGCCTCGTCAGGTGCGATGCGAAGCGGCGCGCCAAAGGTGACGGTGCAGATCAGCGGCACCGGAATCACCCGGCCCCGCGGCATGACGTGGTTCAGGTTCGAGATCCAGACCGGGATCAGATCAACCCCGGGACGCTGCCGCGCCAGATGAAAAAGCCCGGATTTGAACGGCAAAAGCGGCACGTCCGAAGTATTCCGCCGCCCCTCGGGAAACAGGATCAGCGCCGATCCCGCATCCAGCGCCGTGGTCATCTGCGTCACGGGATCTTCCGTCCGCGCCTCGGGGCGGCGGTCGATCAGCACGGCGCGAAACACGTCGCGCCCGGCAAAGGCGCGCAGCGGCGAGGCCAGCCAGTAATCCAGCGCCGCCACCGGCCGGGTGCGGCTGCGCAAAACCGGCGGCAGCACGGTCCAGATCAGCACGAAATCCGCATTCGAGCTGTGGTTGGAATAATAGACCCGCGGCCCGGTCCGCGGCTCCGACCCCGCCCAGATCGCGCGCGGCGCGGTCAGGAGGCGGGCGACGAGCGAGATCGCGTCACCCGCCAGCTTGGTGACGATCCGGTAGGGTAGCGCCTTGATCCGCGTCAGCCCCGCCATGCCCGGTTCAGCCCTGGCAGTCGCAGCCGCGCAATTGCTGATCCATGTTGACCGAGGGCTGCGCACAGCCCGCCTCGCCGACGATCTTCGCGGGCACCCCGGCCACGGTCTTGCAGCGCGGCACATCGGCCAGCACCACGGACCCCGCCGCAATCCGCGAATTGTCGCCGACATGGATATTGCCCAGCACCTTCGCCCCCGCGCCGATCAAGACGCCATTGCCGATCTTCGGATGGCGGTCCTGCTCTTCCTTGCCGGTGCCGCCCAGCGTCACCGAATGCAGCATCGAGACATTGTCGCCCACCACCGCGGTCTCGCCGATCACGATCGAATGGGCGTGATCGATCATCACGCCGCGCCCGATCCGCGCGGCCGGGTGGATATCGACGCCAAAGGCCTCCGAGGTCCGCATCTGCACGAAATAGGCCATGTCCTTGCGCCCCTGCCGCCACAGCCAATGCGCGACGCGATAGCTTTGCAGCGCCTGATAGCCCTTGAAGAACAGGATCGGCTGCAAAAACCGATGGCAGGCCGGGTCGCGGTCATGCACCGCCACCAGATCCGCCCGCGCCGCCTGCCCCAGATCGGGGTCCGACCCATAGGCGTCATCCGCGATCTCGCGCAGCAATTGCTCGCTCATCTCCCCCGAGGCGAGCTTGAGCGAAAACCGATAGGCCAGCGCCTTTTCCATCGTCGCATGATGCAACAGCCCCGCGTGAATCAAGGCGCCCAGAAGCGGTTCCTGACTGACGGCGTCATGCGCCTCCTCGCAGATCCGCATCCACACCGGATCGATGGCAGCGACCTTCGCACGGATCTTGGACATGGCATGCTCCTTGACTTAGGGTCAGCCTAACACAGGCTTCCTCCCTCAGATAGAGCCGTTGACCCGCGCTGGAAAGCCCCCGCGCGCGCCAGAGCCGCACCGCCGCGATCACCTCCGCAAGATCGTCGATCTCGGCCCGGTCCGGGCGCAGGCCGCGCCGCGCCGGTTCGCGCAAGGCCCGCGCCATCAGCGAGCCGTTGCCCCAGCGCGGATGCGCCCGCGCCAACCGCTTGCGATAAAGATCGGCCCAATGCGCCTCGCGCAACCATTGTGCCAGCCGCGCCGGTCGCTCGGGCGCGGCCACCACCGTCAAAGCCCGCGCCGCGATCAGCAGATCGTCGATCAGGATCGGCCGCACACCTCACGCCCCCACGACAATCCGCGCCGCAAGCCCCGGACCATAAACGTCCGACATCTGCGCCACCTCCAGCGTGAAGGCCCCGGCAATGCCATCCGCCGCCTGCAGCGCCGCCGGATAGCTCCAGCTTGCCGCGCCAACCGTCACTTCGCGCTTCACCGCCGTCCCCTCCAGCACCCGGACCAGATACAGCTCGGTCGTCTCGCCCAAAGGCACCTCGTAGCCCTGCCAGCTGTCGCCATCGATCCGCGTCCGGCGAACCCAGCGAAAGTCCCAGCCGGTCGCCCCCGGTTCGGCGCGCAGGTGACACGGGCTGAACGGCCGCAGCCCGGCCCCCGAAAACGCCTCGATCCGATGCACGAAGGAGGGATCGTCATAAGACCGCGCCGCCGAGCCGATCCGGTAATGCCGCGCCAGCCCGCGCGCGGCGCTTGGCAGCAAGATCTGCTCGGGCGCGCCATTCAGCGCCACCACCACGCTGCCCTCGGGCCAGACCTCGGGCATCAGCGCATCGGTGCCCAGCTGCCCGCGCAGCCGCAGCGAAATATCCCAGACCTTGCCGCTGACCAGCGCCGCCTCGACGAACTGGAACACCTCCCAACGGTCCGCGCTGCCATCGCCGATCGCCATCGCATTCGCCCCGTTCAGCACCCGAGCCGCCGTCGCAGCTTCCAGCGCGCCGCTCGCCAGCATCACCCGCAGGGCCGCGCCCCGATCCCAAACCCCGGGCCCCGCCCGAAACATCGGCGTCAGCGTCTGCCCGATCACCGCCCGCGTGCCCAAGCTCGCATTCAGCGCATAGCCCGCCTCCTCGTCCGAGGACCAGACCGCCACCGTCCCCGGCCAGGGCGTCGCCGTCACCGCCAGATGCGGCGCGATCGGATCCTCGGTGCCCGTCAGCAACGGCAGATCCAGAAAGACCGGCGTCACCGGCACCGGCGCCGCAAAGGGACGCAGGCTGGCCGGATCCTCGACCTCGTCGGCGGGCGCATAGATCCCGGGCTCGACCCGCACCGCCTCGACCTGCGAAAGTCCCGCCTGCTCGACCCGGTCGATCCGGTAGCGCCGTCGGCCCTCAGGCAGATCAAGCCGCACAACATCGCCCGTCCCCAGATGCCCCAGAGACGGCGGCAGCGCAAACCGCGCCGTGTCCCGCGCCACCCGCGCCTCGGCCAGCCAGCGTCCGACGATCCCCTGCGCCTGCGCCCGCGTCAGCGCCAGAGACAGCGCCGATCCCGCCGCCGCCCCCGCCGCCGCATCCGGAAAGACCGCCTCGACCGCCTTCACCTCGAAATCGCCCTCCGCCTCGACATAGGCCAGTCGAACGCGTCCCGCGATCTCGGCCTCGGCCGCGCGGACCGTCTCGATCCCCGCCTCGCCCTCGCCCAACGCCAGATCCGCCGCGGCCAGATCGGCATCGACCCGCCCGTCGCGCATCCGGAACACCAGCTTGCCGTCGCGTTCCAGCGCCTCGAACCCGTAGGCCAGCATCAGCGGCTGCAGACCCGCACGCCCGGTCTGATCGCCGGTCATCGTATATCCGCGCACCACCCCATAAAGCCCGCTCACGTCGATATCGGCAATTCCGGCCGCGCCGCAGATCTCGGCCACCACGCTCGCCAGCGGCTGCGCCACCGCACGGCCCGAAATCCAGTGCCCGCGCGCGTAATTGTCGCCATCCGACCACAGCGTCGTATTGAGCGGAAACTGCGGCCAGGGCCGCGCATCCCAGGCCCAGACATGCGCCCGGCTCATGTCGAGCATCGGCCCGCCATAGACTGCGGACACCGGGTTCCGCGCCGCCTCCGCCCAATAGCCCGTCATCGCGCGCAGATATTGCATCTGGATCAGCTCGTCGCGCCGCCCGTCGGAATACTGCGGCAGGCTCGATTCCGAGCTTTTCGGGTCAAGGAACTTGTTGGGCTGGTTCGTGCCCTTGTCGATCGCCGCACAGCCCATCTCGGTGAACCAGACCGGCTTCGATTGCGGCACCCAGGCCGTCGCCACCTCCGAGCGCGCCCCCCCGATACGCTCATGATGATCGCTCAACCACCAGTTGCGAATGTCCTTTGCCCGCCAGATCCAGGGCTCGCCCTGATCGCCATCGGTGATCGGCGTGCGGATCTGCGCATCGCGATGCTCGGGCGCGGCGTAATACCAGTCATAATACTCGCCGCCCTCGATATTGGCGCGCAGGTAATCCAGCGCATAGATCGAGCCCCAGTCCGCATCGGCGTGATCCTCGCCATCGCGCCAATCCGACAGCGGCAGGTAATTGTCGATGCCGATGAAGTCGATGTTTTCATCCGCCCAAAGCGGGTCCAGATGAAAGAACCGATCGCCATTGCCCGGCGCGTACCCCCAGTATTCCGACCAGTCGGCGGCATAACCGATCTTGCAACCGGGCCCCAGGATCGCCTTGACCTCACCCGCCAATTGCCGGAACGCCGCCACCGCCGGAAAGCTGTTGCCCGGGCCGCGGATCTGGGTCAGCGCCACCATCTCGGTGCCGATGCAGAACGCGTCCACGCCGCCCGCCAGCCGGCACAGATGCGCGTAATGCAGGATGAAGCGGCGCATCGACCATTCCTCGGGCCCGGAATAGATCACCTGCCCGTCCGCAATCGCGAAATCACCCGGCTGCGCGGTCCCGAAAAAGCCCGCCACCTGCGCCACCGCCGCCGCCGTCCCGTCCGGGCTGCCCGCCCGCCCCGGCGCGACCGAAAGCGTGATCCGCCCCCGCCAGGGCAATGCGGGCTGCCCGGTCGCATCGCTCCAGGGATCGGGCAGGCCGTTGCCCGCCAGTTGCTCCATCAGGATGAAGGGATAAAAGGTAACCGCCTTGCCCGCCGCCCGCAGCGCGCCGATCGCCTCGATCACCGCCGCATCGGCAGGCGTGCCGCCATAGACCGAACTGCCCGAGAGCCGCGGCACCTCCTCCGCCGTCGCCCGCTCCAGCCCCGCCACCCGCCAGGGCATGTTCGCGCCCTCCTCCTCGACCGAGGCGACCTTGGGCTTCACATCGCAAGCCCCGCAGCGCAGATCATCTCCGAACCAGCTCACCACCAGCGACACCGCCCCGCAATTCGGCAGCTCCTCGTCCAGCCGCTCCAGCGCCGCGACCAGATCGGTCTGCCCCCCCGGCGCATTCTGGTTCGCCACCCCTTGCGTCGCGGTGACCCCGCTGCCGGTGCCGACATAGACCGGCGTCGTCGCCAGCGCATATTCCCCCGTGCCGGGGATCAGCGCCACCGCCCGCACGCCCCGCGTCAGATCGGGCTCGGCCTCCGCCAGCGCCCCTTGCGCCGCGCGCACCACCTCAAAGGTGAACTGCGGCACCCGGTTGCCATAGGGGCTCAGCTGCAGATCCTCCAGCACCACATAGGCGATGCCGCGATAGGCCGGCGCCTCCTCCGCCCCCTCCACCGCGGCAATCTTCGGGTCGGGCAGCTGATCCTCGCCCCCCCGATAAACCCGCATGTTCAGACCCGAGACCTCGATCTCGCTGCCATCCGCCCAGACCCGGCCGACACGCAGGATCTCCCCCTCGCACAAGGCCAGCGCCAGGCTCAACGAATAGCTGTAGCGCGTCACCGTCGCCCGCGGCGCGCCCTTGCCGCTTTTTTCCGCCTGCGCGGTTTCAAAAAACCGCGTCGCCCAGATCACTTGTCCGGCGACCCGCATCCGCCCCCAAAGCCGCCCGACCGCCTCGCCCTCCGAGGCGCTCGACAACCGCAGCCGGTCGACGCGCCCGGTCTCGACACTTTGCGACCCCGATCCCAGAAGCCGCTGATCGATCACCCGGCCCAGGGTCGCCCCCACGGCCCGGCCGATCACCGCCCCCGACAGGCCCAGAATCGTGCCGCCAAAGCCGCCACCAATCGCGGCCCCCGCCGCCGAAAGCAGTATCGTCGCCATTCACCGGCCCCCCTCAGGAAATTGAAACCGCGCCACGATCCGCCGCGCCCAGGGCTCCGAGAGCGGGCTCTCGACCACGCCATGCCCCGTGTAGGCATGCACGAAACTCGCCCCGGCGCCGATCTCGGCGGCGATGCCCAGATGCTTGGCCACCGCGCCCTGACGCATCCGAAACAAGAGCACCTCGCCCGGGCGCTCGGGCCCCGGCGCGGTGGGCAGCGCCACCAGATGCCGCGCCGCCGCCCGCCACAGCACTTCCTCGCGCGCGGGTTCGGACCAATCGGCGGTATAGGGCGGCACCAGCTCCGGCTCGGCGCCATAAAGCGCCCGCCAGACCCCGCGCAGCAGGCCCAGACAATCCGTCCCCGCCCCCTGCACCGAGACCTGATGCCGATAGGGCGTGCCGATCCAGTCCCGCGCGATCGCCACCGCCCGCAACCCGACCGCGCTCATTTGAACAGGCTCCCGCCGTCATTGGTGCTGCTCTGCACCGGATAGGACACCATCCAGTCTTCCCCCGGAATATGCGGAAAGCCCCGAAAGTTCAGGAAGTTGTCGAACTTGAGCCGACAGGTCCCGGCGCGCTTGTCACAACCGGGCTCGATCCGCACAAGATCGCCCGCGACCGGATCGGCGCCCAACCGCTGCCACAGCTCGATCAGCCGCGATCCATCCGCCTGCAGCCGGTCGTTCTTCACCACCCCCACCAGCCCCGCCGCCGCGCCCGCCAGCACCACCAGCCGCCCCTTCTCGAACCAGCGATCCTCGAACCCCGCGCCCTCGGCCAGGCGCAGCACCACCGCCTCCTCGACCGCGCCCAGCGCCGCCTCCAGCGCATAGCCGTCCTTCGTCAGATCGAACCGGCACCTGCCATCGCCCAGAACGGCGGCGCAGCGCGGGTGATAGATCCGCCCCTGCTCCAGCCCCAAAGCCTCGGTCAGGCCGCGCAGCTCGGCCCGAAAGCCCCCCGCGCCGCGCGACAGCTCGCCCAGATTGCCGCGAAAGATCACCGCCCGCATCCCCGGCTCGGCCCAGTTCACCAGCCAGACCGTGACCTCGGCCCCGTCATACCGCCCGGCCAGAATATCGGCCTCGGTGATCGCCTCGGACCTCAGCGCGCCATAGCTTTCGGTATTGTCGACCGACAGCCCGGTGCCCTGCATCAGCGCCTGCGCCGTCATGCCGCTGCCCGGCTCGAAGGCGATGCCCTCGAACGCCAATGCCGCGTCGTGATCGGTGAACCCAAGCACCCGCCCGTCCGCGCGCGCCAAGGCCCAGGCCCGCGCCAGCGTCGTCACGGCCCCCCGCAGATGCGCCTTCAAACCCTCCGGATACGCCATCAGACCCGCACCTCCAGCACCGGGACCTGCGGCAGATCCCCCGCCTGAAACGATTGCACCGACACCGCGATCCGGTCGGTGTCGAACCGCACCGGCACGTCGAACTCGAACCCCGCCGTGATCCGCGCCCCCTGCGGCGGCGGCTCATGAAAGGTGACGATCCCGGTCGTCGGATCGACGTCGAAATTCACCGCCTCGGCGCGATGATCCCCTGCGATCCCGACCCTGACCGTGCCCTCGACCGGCTTGGTGATCGGCCGCACATAGCTTTGCCCGCCCGAAGCATAGGTCTTGAGCAGCTGAAACGCCTGCGTGACGCCATCGCCGATGCCGATCAGCTGATCCTCATGCGCCACCGTCTTCGAGGCCGGGCAGCTCTTGTAATCCGCCCAATCCTTCCAGCGAAACCCGTGCAACTGCCCGCCGCGCGCCTCGAAAAACGCGATCAGCCGCTCGACATCGTCCAGACTGCGCAGCCCCACCCCGGCATCGTAATGCCGCCGCGAATGCGCCCAGGGGCTGTTGCGCTCCTCGTGCCCGCTCGACAGCGTGACGATCTCGGTGCGCCGCTCCGGCCCGCCGACCGAGCCGAAACTCAGATTGGCCGGAAACCGAACTTCATGAAATGCCATGCTTTCCTCCTCAGGCGTTGCGCGATCCGCGCGCCAGCGCCCGGTTCACCTGCGCCGCGATCTGGCTCTGACTGCGGGCAAAGCCCGCCGCATCGGGCGTCGTCACGTTCATCACCACATTGATCACCCGCCCGCCCCCGGCCTGCACGCCCAGCCGCCCGTCCGCGCCCCGCGCCAAGGGCAAGATCGCCTCGGGCCCGGCCTCGCCCATCAGCCCCGTCGCCCCCCGCATCGGGAAGGTCGTGGGCGAAGACACGACGCCCCCCTTGGCAAAGGGCATCACCCGGCCTTGCGAAAACGCGCCGCCCTGCGCGAAGCCGAAGACCCCGCCCAGCATCCCGCTGATCGAGCTTGCAATCGCCCCGCCGATCGCATCCTGCACCGGTCGCATCGCCACCGAATAGGCCGCCTGCGTCATCCCCTCGGCCACCGAACTCAGCGCGTCCGACAGCTTCATGCCGTCAAAGATCACGCCATCGAAGGCCCGCCGGACCGAGCGCCCGAAGCTTTGCGACAGGCTCCCCACCTCGCGGCCCGTGTAGGTCAGGCTCTCCCGCATCCGCCCCAGCTCGTCGTTGAAACTTGCCGCCACCCCCTCGGCGCCGCCCAGCGCCTGCTCCAGCTCCGCCGCCTGCCGGCTCAGCGCATCCAGCCCGTCAACTTCGACCATCGCCTCCTCCTTTCAGATCGCCCGCGCGGGGCGTATCGGGAAACCGCGCCGCCAGTTCCGCCAACCGCGTGCGCGTGAGGGGCGGCGCCCCCGCCGCCTCGCCCAGCATCACCGCCAGCTCCGCAGGTGTCAGCCGCCAGAACTCGCGGGGCGTCAGCCCCAGTCCCTTCAGCCCGACCCGCAAAAGCCCCGGCCAATCCAGACCGCCCCTCACGATCCGCCCTGCCCCGGCACGGTGAAGGCGCGGGCCAGCAACTCCGCCGCGATCCGCGCCGCCGCCACCGGCCCGCCGCCGATCTCGACCGTGCGCAGATCCTCTGCCCGCCCCTCCCAGCCGCCGCCGCGCAGCCCGGCGACGATCAGCGCCAGCACGTCGCGGCTGGAAAACGCACCGCTTTCGAACCGCCGCACCAGATCCATCAGCGAGACATCGCCCAGCCCCGCCTCCAGCTCCGCCAAAGCCCCCAGCGTCAGCTTCGCCACCCGCCGCTCGGGGCCCAGCCAGACCTCGACCTCGCCCGCCCAAGGGTTCGCCATCATCGGCCTCAGATCGCCGTGAAGCCCAGCGCACCCGCCGAGGCCAGCGCCAGTTCGTAAGTCGCCTCGCCATTGTGGCTGCCCGCATAGTCGATCGAGGTGATCATGAACGGCCCCTGCACGATGCCGAAATCGGGAATGATCACCTGAAACTCGGGCACTTCCCCGTCGAAAAAGATCTGCCGCGCCCGTTCGTCGGTAT
Source organism: Rhodobacter capsulatus (assembly GCF_005144475.1). GTDB lineage: Bacteria > Pseudomonadota > Alphaproteobacteria > Rhodobacterales > Rhodobacteraceae > Rhodobacter > Rhodobacter capsulatus_C. Next base: position 112,161 of record NZ_SWJZ01000021.1, read on the forward strand.
CGGCATCCCTGAACACCCCCGAGCCGGAAATGCTGGCCGAGCGCACCCCCGCGCCCCCCAGCAATTCCCGCCAGCCGCCCTGACTTTCCAGCGAGGTCACATCGACGGTTTCCGCATTGAAGCTGATCCGCGTCGCGCGCAGCCCCGCGATGGTCTCGAATTGCCCCGACCCGGTCAGGTCGAGCTTGATCAGAAGGTCCTTGCCGTTCTGCGCCGCCATGTCTTGTCTCCAGATGTTGAAAATCACCGCCCCGCCGGGGCGCAAGTCGCCGATGGGCCTCAGCCCTCGACCCGTGCCCGGAACGTCAGATCGATCCGCCGCGTGTCGGCCTTTTCCACCCGCCGCGCCTGCGCGCGCAGGAACCACAGCCCCACCAGCCGCCCGCGCGCCAGCGCCAGATCGGCCCCCACCAGCGCATCGGACACCGCCGCCGCCGCGGCCTTCGCCGTCGCAAATCCCGCCGCGTCGGTGATCACCGAGATGACGAAATCATGCACCGCCCCCTCGCCCGTCTTGTCCGAGGCATCGGCCACATCCTCGGGCCCAAGGCTCACATAGGTGCCGACCTGCGTCCCCGGCGGCACCGCATCGTAGACCGCCGCGCCGACCAGCGCCGCCAGGGCCGCATCCGCGCGCAGCTGCTGATAGACCGCCGCCTGCAGCGCCCCCGCCACCGCATAGCTCATGCCACCACCTCCTCGCGGGCAAAACAGCTCAGGTAATGCCCCTCGCGGTCGCGCTCGGCGACAGCAAGGATGCGAAAGATCCGCGCCCCCTCGCGAAAGCGCTGCTCGGGCTTTGGTCGGCTTGCCGCCCCCACCGGCGCCGCCCGCACGACAATGGTCCAGGGCACCGAGGCCAGCGTGACGAACTCCCCCGCCCGCTCCGTGCCGCTGCCCGCCGTGACCTCGGCCCAGACCTCGCCCCGCGCCACCCAGTCCAGCCGGTGCCCGCCCGCGCCATCGGCCACGCGCACGGCCTCCTCCAGCACCAGCTTGCGGTTCAGCCGCGGCATGCTCATGGCCGCCCCCCCAACACCCGCACCGTGCGCCAGCGCTCGATCAGCGCCATCACGCCAAAGGGCATCGCGCCGCCTTCGGCCGCGCCGTCATGGCGCAGCTCGTAATATTGCGCGGCAAGCAGAAACACCGCCTGCGCCAGATCGACGGGCAGCGCGCTCCAGCCCGCGCCGAACCCGGCGGTGAAGTCGATCTCGACCCGCCCGCCTGTCGGGATCGCGGGCAGCATCGCCCCCAGCGCCTCGATCCGCGGCCGCGCCATGTCGGGCACCAGCCGCCAGCCCGCCGCCACCGGCGTCTCGACGCCCGCCGCATCGACCAGCCGCAGCGCCGTCACCGTACTGACCGGCGCGATCGGCAGCGTCTGCATGTCGCCCCAGCGCCAGACCGTCAGCGCCAGCCGAAACTCGCGCGCCAAAAGCGCCTTGGCCGTGCGCCCCTCGATCGCCGCGATGGCCGCGCGCAGATAGGACAGCAGCGCCGCATCCTCGGCGCCCAGATCGGCAAAGCCGGTGCCCAGCCGCAGATGGTCGCGGAATTCGGCCACCGGCAGCGCCGAGCCGAGCACCGCCGTCACTTCGTTCAGCATCATGGAAACTCTCCGAAAAGCCGACCGCACCCCGCGGTCCTGCACTCAGGCGTTCGGGCGCGAACCCCGCACCGCCACTCGGACGGAGGGAGCAGCTAGGTAGCGGCCGGAAGCCCGCGCCCGCCCGACCGGCGAACCGGCGGCAGCCGGGGATCGCTCCCCGGCCCCTTCACCGCCCGTTACGAGGCGGCAAACTTCAAAAGCTTGATCGCGGCGAAATCGCTGACATCGCCGCCGACGCGTTTCGAGGCATAGAACAGCACATGCGGCTTGGCCGAGAAGGGATCGCGCAGCACCCGCAGATCCGGCCGCTCGGCGATCGTGTAGCCGTTGCCGAAATCACCGAACGCGATCGCATAGGCATTCGCCGCGATATCGGGCATGTCCTCGGCGATCAGCACCGGATAGCCCATCAGCCGCGCCGGTTCCCCCGCCGCCAGACTGTCGGCCCACAGGAACCGGCCGTCCGCATCCTTCATCTTGCGCACCGCCCCCGCGGTCTTCGAATTCATCACGAAGCTCGCATTCGCGCGGTATTCCGCCCCCAGCGCATAGACCAGATCGACCACGGCATCCGAGGCATTCACCGCCGCGAAATCCCCCGCCGCGCCGGTCGCCACATAGCCAAGGCTGCCCCAGGCCCAGGCGCCATTCGCCACCTTGGTCTTCGTCAGGAACCCGGTCGGCTTGTCCACCCCGTCGCCCGAGATGAAAGCCGCCGCCTCCGCCCGGGCGAACTTGTCGGCGATCCGGTTCGCCAGCCAGGTCTCGATGTCAAAGGCGCTGTCATCCAGCAGCCGTTGGCTCGCCTTCGGCATCGCCGCCAGCTCGTGCAGCGGAATGCTGATGCGGTCGATCTGCGGCGTCGCGGTCTCGCTCAGCGCCGCCGTCTCGCTCGCCCAGCCAGAGCCCATGTCGGTCTTGTCCACCAGCACGTCGAACGAGGTCGCCTCGACATTGACGACACTGGCGATCTGGCGCAGCGAGGCGGTCGAGCGCAAAACCCCCCGGATCGTCTCCGAGGTCTGCGGATCGACCAGATAGCCGCCCTCGGCCGCCACCGCCGAATTCAGCGCCTTGCCCTCAAGGCACAGCCCGCGCAGCCCGTCATCATCGCCGGTGCGCAGATAGGCGGCAAAGGCCTTCTGATGCGGCGCCTCCTCGGTGGCAGCGGCGGCAAGGGCATGACGCCCGGCGAAGTTCTTCGTTTGCAGCATGGTCACACGCTCTTCCTGTTGTTGCAATCTCGTCTTCACATCGTCCTGAAAGCCTTTGACTTCCTTCAGGAAACCGGCCAGCGCGGTTTTCACTTCGGCCGCCGGATCGGGGCCATCGGGCATGCCCGTTCCGGCCCGAGCCTTGGTCTCGGTCTTCATCCTTTCCACACTCCTGCAGCAGCGGCGGGGCTCAGCGCGCCGCCAGTTCGGCCGTGGCAGCGCTCAGCGCCCGGGCCAGATCACGCAAGATCGCGGCGTCAAGGGTCTCCCCCTTCGCCGCCACCCGCGCCTCGCGAAGCATCGGAAAGGTCACCAGCGACACTTCCCAAAGCTCCAGTTCCGCAAGCAGCCGCTGGCCTTTTGCGTCCTTTTCGGCGGCGATGGTGCGATACCCGATCGACAGCCCGTCGATCGCCCCCGCCTCGATCAGCGCCACCGCCTCGCGCGCCCGCGCCACCTCGGGCAAAAGCCTGCCCTTGACATAAAGCCCGCGCTCGTCTTCCCGGATCTCGTCCCAAACCCCGATCGGCTGCGCCGGATCATGCTGCCACAGCATCTTGACCGAGCCGCCCCGCGCCCTGATCGCCGCAAGGCTTTTCGCGTAGGCGCCCTTCGCCACCACATCACCGCCCTGATCGGGCCGCCCGAACAGGCTCGCATAGCCTTCGATCCGCGTGCCGTCCTGCACCTGCACCGGTTGCGCGCCGCAGAACTTGCGTTCCAGCCCGCTCTCGCCTTTTTCCATCATCCGCTCCTCACTTCGGGGCATAGTCCAGAATGCCCTGCACCGCCTGCGTCAGGATCACGGCGATCACGCCGTAAACCGTCATGAACAAACGCTTTTCCAGCCGCTCGATCATCACCTCGATGCGTTCAAGCCGCCGCTCCACCTGGGTGAACTGCAGCTCCATGATCCGCTCGGTCGCTTCAAAGCGCTGCTCATGCACCTCGAAGGGCTCCTTGAGGAAACGTGACCCCCCCACCACCATGCCTCACCCCTCCGCGACAGGCGGCAGCCCCAGCAGCACCCGTTTTTCGGCATCGCTCAGAAAGGCGGCGGCGCCGATCCGCGCCCAGAGCTGATCGCGCTCGGCCGAAAGCGCCGGCACCTGATCCAGATCGGGCTTCAGCTCGATCTGCGCGCCCAGATAGCCCGAAAGCCACCAGGCCAGCGCCGCCGAAACCCGGGTCAAAAGCGGCAGCACCGTCAGCCGGTAAAACGCCCGGTTCGCCTCGGCGTAATTGGCATAAGTGGCATCGCCCGGAATGCCGATCAGCATCGGCGGCACCCCGAAGGCCAAGGCGATCTCGCGCGCCGCCGCCGCCTTCGTCTCGTGAAACTCCATGTCCGAGGGGGAAAACCCCATCGGTTTCCAGTCGAGGCCCCCCTCCAGCAGCATCGGCCGCCCGGCATTGCGCGCGCCCTGATGATGCGTCTCCATCTCGAAGATCAGCCGCTCGTATTGCTCGGGCGCCAGCACGCCCTGCCCGTCGGCGCCCTTGTAGATGATCGCGCCACTGGGCCGCGCCGCATTGTCCAAAAGCGCCTTCGACCAGGCACTTGCGGCGTTATGCACGTCAAAGGCCACCGCCGCCGCCTGCATGGGCGAAAGGCCATAATGATCGTCGGTCGGATGGAAGCTCTTGACATGACAGATCGGGTCGGGATGGCCGGTCATGTCGAAACGATGCTTGCGCCCGGCCACGGTGTAATCATAAGCGACCGGCCAACCATCCGCCCCGGGCACCACCGCCATCCGGTCCGATCGAAGCACATGCAGCTCCCTCGGCACCCCGGGCTCGGGACAGACCGCTTCCAGATAACCATTGCCCGAGAGCAGGATCTGCCCGATCAGCGCCTCGAACAATTCCGCCCGGCCCTGCCCCGCATTCGGGCGCCGCAGCAGATCCAGCACGGGGTGAATTTCATACCGCCGCTCGGCATCCTGACAGATCAGCGGCACCGCCGCCGCCGCCTCGGCAATCAGCTTGACCGAGCGGAACCCGACCGGATTGCCCGAAAACCCCGCGCGCATCAGGCTGACGGTGTCGCGCGGCCCCCAGACCGGCCGCCCGGCGCCCGAGGCCATCGCCACGATCCGCCCCGTCACCGAGGCCTTGCGCGCGACAGCGGTCGCCGTCTGCGCCTCCGGGGCCGCCCTGCGAAAGAAATTCAGTCCCATCCCGTTCTCCTCGTCGCGGCCCGGCCCAAGGCCCCGGCCAAAGAAAAAGGGCCGGGAAACACCCCGACCCTTTCGACCCGATTTCCGCGGCAGAGGCGGGGGTTTCACACCCCCGCACCCCCGTGGCGTATTTTCACCAAGAAGAAACACCGAGCTTCTTCTTGGTCCAAATACGCCCTTGCGCCCTCAAAGCCCGCGCACCTGCGGCCGGCGCCAATGCGCCGCGGGCTCGAGGATCAACTCGGTCAAGGCCCAGACCAGCGCATCGACCCGGTCGGGCGAGCCCTTGCCCGCATAGCCCTGCACCGTCATGCGGCACATCTGATCCTCCAAAGCGCCCAGCCGCCCGTCGCGGCAATGCTTCACCCGGCCCTGCTCATACAAAGCCGCCACCGGCTCCGCCCGCGCCGATTTCCCGCGCGCGGCCCGCAGTGCCCGGAACGGCACCAAAGGATCGATCTGGCGCAGCACGCTTTCGACCATCTCGCCGCCCTGATTGACCTCGGCCACCAGCTTCTCGGCGCCCCAGCGTTCCATCGCCGCAATCGCCGCCCGCGCCCAGTCAGTCGGCCGCCCCCGGACCGAGGCATCTTCGAGCACAAAGGCCCGCCACTCCTGCACCGGGCCGCGCGTCACCGCGCCTGCCACGACGATCCCGCATTCATCCGCCCCCGCGCCCCCGGTCACCGCCGGGTCCAGCGCCACCACCACCCGGTCCATCTCGGGCGGCGCCGCCAGACGCAGCCCCTCCAGCTGCGCCGTCGTCCAAAGCGCCCCCTCGACATCCTCCAGCAGCACGCCCTCCAGCTCCTGCCGACCGAGCCGCGTGCCCGCATAGCGCGCCTGCACCTCGGCCAGGAAGCTCTCCGCCAGATAGGCCCGGTTCGCCTCGGTCGGCGCATGCGTCACCACCGTCGAGGGGTTGTTCAGGATCGCCTTCAGCACGCCGACATTGCGCGGCGTCGTGGTGATCACCTGCTGCGGATGCCGCCCCAGCCGCAGCGCGAATTGCAGCATGTCCCAGGTCTCCTCGGCCTTCTTCCACTTCGCCAGCTCGTCGACCCAGGCAGCGTCGAACTGCGGCCCCCGCAGCGCCTCGGGCTCCTGCGCCGAAAACGCCTGCGCCGTCGCGCCATTCGCCCAGACCAGCCGCCGCTTCGTCGCCTCCCAGTCCGGACGCCGGTCCGGCGGAGAGCAGGCCAGAATCCCGCTCTCGCCAAAGATCATCACGTCGCGCACCTGATCGAAGGTCTCGCCCACCAGCGCCACCCGATGCGCGGGCCCGGCATCGGCCGGACCCGCCCCCTCGACCTGTGCACGCACCCATTCCGCCCCGGCCCGGGTCTTGCCCGCGCCGCGCCCGCCCATGATCACCCAACTTTTCCACGCCCCCACCGGGGGCAGCTGATGCGCCAGCGCCCAGAATTCGAAGATCCAGGGCAGCGCCAGCAGCGCATTGTCCCCCAGCCCCCCCAGAAAGGCGTCAACCTCCTGCGGCGTCGCGGAGGCAAGCCAGGCGGCGCCCGATCTCAGCCCGGGCTGCGTCGAGGTCAAGCTCGCTTCCGGGTCCGACACCGGCAACTTGTCTGCGAAGTTTTTCAACACGCACCCTTTCTTCCATCACCATCTGGAATGCCGCGCGAAGGTCCTTGACCGCCTGCGCGGCGGCCTTGGCATCCTTCACCTCGCCCTGGCGAACCCCTTTCATCGCCAAAGCCAGTTCCCCGGCAATGTCCCGATACAGTTCCTCCGTCTCCTCCAGCAAATCCACCGGAGGAGCGTCCCCACCCTTGAACCCCATGTCCATGTTCTGGCTACCCGCCTCTCATGCCTGTTCCGCACGAGCGAAATGAAAAAAGCGCAAACGGTTTCCCGTTGCGCTTGCCCACCTCTCCTAGCATGCCTTATCTCTACCTTAGAGCGTCCGCAAAGTCAAGCGCTAAATTCAGAGTTGCATCGCAAGGAAAGCAAAAACCCCGGACATTGCCGGGGTTTTCCTTCAGTTTCCGTCACTTGCGCCCGGTTTCAGGGTCTTTTCGATCTCCCGCCAGCGCGCGACGTTCCGGTTATGCTCGGTGATCGTCTCGGCAAAGGCATGCCCGCCGGTGCCGTCCGCCACGAAATACAGGAACCGCGTCGAATCGGGGTTCAGCGCCGCCCGGATCGCCTGCGTCCCCGGGTTGCAGATCGGCCCCGGCGGCAACCCGTCGATGACATAGGTGTTATAGGGCGTCTCGCGCCGCAGCTCCGATTGCCGCAGGCCGCGCCCCAGCACGCCCTGCCCCTTGGTCACGCCATAGATCACCGCCGGATCGGTCTGCAACCGCATCCCCTGCGCCAGCCGGTTGACGAAGACGCTCGCCACCCGGGCGCGCTCCTCGGCCACGCCGGTTTCCTTTTCGACCAGCGAGGCCATTACCAGCGCCTGCTCCGGCGTTTCATAGGGCAGCCCCGGCGCCCGCGTGGCCCAGGCCTCGGCCAGAACCGCCTTTTGCCGCTCGGTCATCTCGGCGATCAGATCCGCCCGCTTCGCGCCGCGCTTCATCTCGTAGCTGTCGGGCGAGAGGCTGCCTTCGGGCGGCAGCTTCGCCACCTCACCGGTCAGGAAATCCGCCGATTTCAGCGCCTCGACCACCTGCCAGCTCGTCACGCCCTCGGCGAGCGTCACCCGCAGCCGCACGTCCGGCCGCGTCGCCTCCTCGGCAAAGCCCGCAGGCGCCGCCTCAAGCTTCGGATCGAACTTCACCGTCTCGACGTAATCGCCCACCGCCGGGTCCAGCTCGCGCAGGATCATCTGCCGGCCATTCACCCCGATACGGTAATTCAACTCGGTGCCGCAGCTCGACGGCCCGCCCGCGGTGATCTGCTCGACAATCCCCGCCATCGAGGCCCCGGGCGCGATCAGATAGGACCCCACCTTCAGCTTGCCCGCCTTCTGGTCGTAATCGGCCCCGGCGCGAAAGATATAAGCCGAGGAAATCGCACCCTTTTCCTTCAACGTTTCCGACACGTCGCGAAACTTCGCGCCGGGTTCGACGCGCAGACACATCCCCGCAGCCAGCGGACCGGGCCCGTCATATTGACGCTTCGCCCAGGTCACCATCCCCCCCGACACAACCATCAGCACAATCAACAAAGTGAGGAAGTTGGAGACGATGTTGCGCCACATCATCCGCGCACCTTGCCCAGGATCAGCGCCGCATTGGTGCCGCCAAAGCCGAAGCTGTTCGACATTGCGATGTCGATCTTGCGCTTCACCGCGACTTTCGGCGCCAGATCGATCTTCGCCTCAACGGCCGGATTGTCCAGGTTCAGCGTCGGCGGCGCCACCTGATCGCGGATCGCCAGGATGCAGAAGATCGCCTCGACCGCCCCCGCCGCGCCCAGCAGATGCCCGATCGCCGATTTCGTCGACGACATCGTGGCTTTCGACGCCGCCTCCCCCAGCAGCCGCTCGACCGCGCCCAGCTCGATCGTGTCGGCCATGGTCGAGGTGCCATGCGCGTTGATGTAATCGATCTCGCTCGGATCGATCCCCGCCCGCGCCACGGCCGCCTTCATCGCGCGGAAGCCGCCATCGCCATCCTCGGACGGCGCGGTGATGTGATAGGCGTCGCCCGACATGCCATAGCCCAGCACCTCGGCATAGATCTTCGCGCCGCGCGCCTTGGCGTGTTCGTATTCTTCCAGCACGACACAGCCCGCGCCCTCGCCCATGACAAACCCGTCGCGGTCGGCATCCCAGGGACGGCTCGCGCCCTGAGGATCCTCGGCCCGTTTCGTCGAGAGCGCCTTGCAGGCGTTGAACCCGGCAATGCCGATCTCGGAAATCGGGTTCTCGGCGCCGCCCGCCACCATCACATCGGCATCGCCAAGCGCGATCAGCCGCGCCGCATCGCCGATCGCATGGGCGCCGGTCGCACAGGCGGTCACCACCGCATGGTTCGGCCCCTTGAAGCCGAAGCGGATCGAGACCTGCCCCGAGACAAGGTTGATCAGCGCCGCCGGGATGAAGAACGGGCTGACGCGCTTCGGCCCCTTCTCCTTGATCAGCACCGCGGTTTCCGCGATCGTCTGCAGCCCGCCGATGCCCGAGCCGATCATCACGCCGGTGCGGCACCGGGCTTCCTCGTCGGCGGGCTCCCAGCCCGAATCCTGCACCGCCTGCACCGCCGCGGCCACGCCGTAAAGGATGAACTCGTCAACCTTGCGGCTCTCTTTCGGCTCCATCCACTGATCGGGATTGAAGGTGCCGTCGGTGCCATCGCCGCGCGGCACCTCGCAGGCGTATTTCGTCACGACATTCGTGGCGTCAAAGCGCGTGATCGGCCCCGCCCCCGACTGACCAGCCAGAAGCCGCGACCAGGTTTCCTCGACCCCGCAAGCCAGCGGCGTGACCAGACCCAGACCCGTGACGACAACCCGACGCATCGCAAACCCCTTTCGCGTTTCGTTAAGCGCTTCTACACGGGCCGCAAAAGCCGTGCAACGTCATGCGCGGCCGCAGGCGTCACTTCGCCTGCCCCAAAGTCAACCCCGGCACTCGGGATAGTCCGCCAGCACCTCGTATTCCGCGCCCTGCCGCGTCAGATGCGAGCGGATCAGCGCAAAGCCCGTCACCCGCCACGCGGGCAAGACCACATCGCCCCGGCTTTCCAGAAGATGCCCCAGCCGCGCCGCCTGGGTCTCGCCCAGACCCGCATTGAACCGCGCCATCGTCACATGCGGCCGAAACCGGCGCCGCTCCAGCTCCAGCCCCGCCCGCCGCGCCGCCTGCACCAGCTTCGCCTGCAACGCCTCCAGCGCCGGGTTTGGCCGCAGCTTCAGCGCCAGCACCCGCGCGCGATCCCCGCTGGCAATCACGTCCAGCCCCGCCAGCGTCACCTCGAAAGGCGCCAGATGCAGCGCCGACAGCGCCTCGTGCAGCCGCTCCAGATCCGGCAGATCAACCTCGCCCAGATAGGCCAGCGTCAGATGCAGCGCCTCTTCGGCCACCGCGCGCCCGCACCCCAGCTCCGCCTGCAGCGCCGCCACCGCGCCCCACAGCGCCTCGGGCAGCAGGATCCCGACAAACACCCGCATCGCGCCCCTCCAAATGCAAACGACGCCCCAAAGGGCGCCGTTCGTCAAGCCGGAAAGCTTGCAAGCCTCAGGCGGCTTCGGTGATGAATTTCACCGCATCGCCAAAGGTCTGGATGGTTTCCGCCGCGTCATCCGGGATCTCGATGCCGAATTCTTCTTCGAAAGCCATCACCAGTTCCACGGTGTCAAGGCTGTCGGCGCCGAGATCGTCGATGAACGAGGCGGTCTCGGTGACCTTGTCCTCTTCCACGCCCAGATGCTCCACGACGATCTTCTTCACACGATCCGCGATGTCGCTCATGTTTCTTCCTCAGTTAAGGGGGCCGAAACCCATCCTGTCAGTGCTCGTTCGAGCGGCTTCAACGCCCGTTTTACCGGGCTGCCGCGAGCCGAGGCTACCCCCCCGCTCGTCCCCGCCGCTCATATCACAGTCCCGGCACAAGGCAAGCCGTTTCGCGGCCGCCCCTGCCCTTGCGGCAGGGGCAACTCGTCACACCGGCGGCCTCAGATCATCGCCATGCCGCCGTTCACGCTCAGCGTCGTGCCGGTGACATAGCCCGCCTCGGGCGAGGCCAGATAGAGCACCGCCGCCGCGATCTCTTCCGCCGCGCCCATGCGCCCGGCGGGGATCTGCGTCAGGATCTTCGCCTTCTGCTCGTCATTCAGCTTGTCGGTCATCGCCGTCGCAATGAAGCCCGGCGCGACGCAGTTCACCGTGATGCCGCGGCTTGCCACTTCATAGGCCAGCGATTTCGACATGCCGGTCAGCCCGGCCTTGGCGGCGGCATAATTGCCCTGCCCCGGGTTGCCGGTCTGGCCCACGACACTGGTGATATTGACGATCCGCCCCCAGCGCGCCTTCATCATGCCCCGCAACACGCCGCGCATCAGCCGGAACGAGGCCGTCAGGTTGACATCGATCACGCTCGCCCATTCCTCGTCCGACATCCGCATGAAGAGGTTATCCCGGGTGATCCCGGCGTTGTTCACAAGGATATCCACAGCCCCCATCGCCTCGAGGGCCGCCTTCGGCAGCGCCTCGACAGAAGCCGGATCGGAAAGGTTCGCCGGGCAGACAAAGGCCCGCTCGCCCAATTCGGCCGCCAGCGCCTCAAGCGGCTCGACCCGCGTGCCCGACAGCGCCACCTTGGCCCCGGCCGCATGCAGCGCCTTCGCCACCTCGCCGCCGATACCGCCCGAAGCGCCGGTC
>NZ_SWJZ01000164.1 GCF_005144475.1 Rhodobacter capsulatus
GTCGGTCGCAGATCTGGCCGCGCAATTGGCCGCCTCCGGGGCGCTCGCTGACCGGCTCGACGATCTCGACGCGGCCATGGCGGGCAGGCCGTTCGTGATTTTCGTCGCCGGGCAAAGCAATGCGGCGCGCCGTGTGGCCTATGCCCCTTTCAGCCCCCCGCCGAATCTCTTCATGTGGAGCTATGCAGGGACGTCTCTGTCGGCTTCGGCCGCAACCACGACAATCGGTACTTTTCAAACCGGGGCGGCCATTGCGGGCACGAGCAACTGGGGCATGATGATCGGCGCGAGAGCCGCGATCGAATATCCGACGCGGCC
>NZ_SWJZ01000165.1 GCF_005144475.1 Rhodobacter capsulatus
GGCGAGGCCGCCGGGGCTGCGGCCCGCAAGCCGCTGCCGGGCGCCGCCCGTCCCGGGGCTGCCGGTGAGGGTCAGGACGGCCCGAAATCCGCCCCGCGCAAGCCGCTCGTGGCCGAAACCGACCGTCCCGCGGCCGCTCCTGCGCCCTCGGCCCCGACCGTGACGGCCAAGCAACCGACGCCGGACCAGCCCGAGGCCTCCGTTCCGACCGAGCCCCCCGTCCCGACCGACCCCCTGCGCAAGATCGCCGAGGACGGGCGCCGTCTGGCGGCGCTTGGGGCTGCCGCGCTGGAAACGACCGCCAGCAAGGCGCTGGCCAAGGCCCGCGACCTGCGCCCGAGCCCTGGCACGGCCGAGCCCAACCCCGCCGGGGACCTGCCCGAGGCTGACCCCGCAGAGGCGCGGACCGTTTTCGGCACGCGCAAGACGCCCCGGATCGGCGGCAAGCCGAAATACATGGGCGTGGCCCTGCTGGGCGGGCTGATCGCCTTCCTGGCCATTGCCGCGCTCTGGTCGAGCTTCCTGATCGAGCCGGAGGCCCCGGCGCCGACCGCCGTGCCGAGCGATGCGATCGCCGCCGCCCCGGCGACGCCCGCACCGACCGCGCCCCCTGCCCCGGCAACGCCCGCGATGCCGCCGCAGGACGAGACACCGGAACCGGCGCCGCCCACCGCTGCGGCCCCGGCGCCTGTCGCGGACCCGGCGCCGGAAACCGCCGCCCCGGACGCGCCTGCCGCCGAAACGCCTGCCGTCGAAACGCCCGTGCCGGAGGCCGGGGCGCCGTTGCCGCTGCCCGCACTGCCGAGCCTGCCGCCGCTCACCACCCCGCCCGCGACCACCGCGC
>NZ_SWJZ01000166.1 GCF_005144475.1 Rhodobacter capsulatus
CGGAGAAGATCTGATGGCGAAAGCTGCCCAGAAAATCACCCTGTCCCCCTCGCGAGACATCCCCTTCGACAAGCTCGTGTTGAGCCAGTCCAATGTCCGGCGCATCAAGGCGGGTGTTTCGGTCGAGGAACTGGCCGAGGATATTGCCCGCCGTGGACTCCTGCAGAGCTTGAACGTCCGTCCCGTGCTTGATGCCGAAGGTGTCGAAACCGGCATGTTTGAAATCCCGGCCGGTGGGCGCCGGTTCCAGGCGCTTTCGCTACTGGTCAAGCAAAAGCGGCTGGCGAAGACCGCGCCGATCCCCTGCATCCTGCGTGACGCCACGTCCGATATCCTTGCCGAGGATGACTCGCTCGCGGAGAACATGCAGCGTGTGGCGCTGCACCCGCTCGACCAGTTTCGCGCTTTCGCGGAATTGCGGGCGAAAGGTCAGGGCGAGGAAGAAATCGCTGCCGCCTTCTTCGTCACGCCTCAGATCGTCAAGCAACGTCTGCGGCTCGCCTCCGTGGCCCCTGCCCTGCTCGAGGCCTATGCCGAAGACGGCATGACGCTCGAGCAGCTCATGGCTTTCACCGTGAACGAAGATCACGATCGCCAGATCCAGGTCTGGGATGCGGTGCGGAACTCCTGGAACCGCGAGCCGCACATGATCCGGCGGATGCTGACCGAAACCGCGGTGCGGGCTGACGATCGCCGCGCGATTTTCGTCGGTGTCGAGGCCTATGAAGCGGCCGGCGGCATCCTCATGCGCGATCTCTTTCAGGAAGCGCATGAAGGGTGGCTCGAGTCCCCTGCCCTTCTCGATCAGCTCGTCAGCGCAAAACTCCAGACGGAGGCCGAAGCGCTTGCCGCCGAAGGCTGGAAGTGGATCGAAGTGGCGACCGATCTGCCCTATGGCTACAGCCACGGGCTGCGGCGACTGGTGGGCGATCCGGCGCCGATGAGCGGGGAGGAAAGCGCCACGCATGCCGCGCTGCTCTCCGAGTATCGTTCGCTGGAAGACGAATACTCCGGGCGGGACGATTACCCCGAGGAGATCGACGCCCGCCTTGGGGAGATCGAACGGGCGATGGAACGCCTTGAGCATCGCCCGCTGATCTTCGATCCGGCCGAGGCCAGCCGCGCTGGGGTCTTCGTGACCGTCGATCGGGATGGCCGCCTCGCGGTCTATCGCGGCTATGTCCGGCCCGAGGACGAGCCGAGCGAGGAGACTGCGGCTCAGGATGCTGAAGGTGCTGAGGCGATGGGGCAGGGGGGCGACGCGGATGGCGGCGGCTGGCAGCGGAGCGCAACCGTCATCACCTCGGGCGGTCAGCCCCTCGGAGGGGAACTTCCCGACGAAGAGGAGGAGGGTGCGCTGAAGCCGCTGCCCGAGCGGTTGGTCATGGAGATGACCGCCCACCGGACGCTCGCCCTGCGTGAGGCCATCGGGCGCTCGCCCGACGTTGCGCTGACGCTCCTGCTGCTGAAGCTCGTGACGGACACGTTCCGCACCTCCAATGCCTCGGGCAGTTGTCTCGAGGCCTCGGTGCGCCACGTTTTCATGTCGGCACAGGCTCCCGATCTGAAGGACAGCGTGGTGGCGAAGCTGGTCCATGAGCGCCACGCTGCGTGGGAGGCCGACCTGCCCCTTGGCGACGATGCCGCGCTCTGGGATTATCTGACGGTGCTCGACCAGGGCAGCCGTCTGGCGCTCCTCGCGCATTGCCTCAGCTTCGGGATCAACGCGCTGCATGAGAAGGTGAACCCCTATGGCGCGGGCATCTCCGCCAGCGGTTTGACCCGCCGCATGGCGCATGCCGATCTCGTGGCCCGTGCGGTGGATCTCGACATGGTCGAGGCTGGGTGGGAACCCACGGTCGATGGCTATCTCAACCGCGTGCCCAAGGCTCGCATCCTTGAGGCCGTGCGCGAGGCGAAAGGGGAGGGGACCGCTCAACTTCTCGACCACCTCAAGAAGGGCGAAATGGCCATCGAGGCCGAGCGGCTGCTCAAGGGCAGCGGCTGG
>NZ_SWJZ01000167.1 GCF_005144475.1 Rhodobacter capsulatus
GGAGCGGGTCAACCTTGCACAAATCTGGACGGCATGGATCGGCACCCTACCGGTGAAGCCGCAGGCATGGTGTGCTTCAGGCGCGCTTGTCACTTCAAAGCACTGGCCCGCCCGCGCCGCAGCACTTCTTGAATTTCTTACCCGATCCGCAGGGGCATGGGTCGTTGCGCCCAACTTTTGGACCCGGAGCCGAGGCCATGTTGGCGGCCATTGGAAAGCCGGTCGGCAAGCCCGGAACCTGCGCCTTGGTGAACAAGTTCAGCTCCTCGACAAGGTCGGGGATCAGCGCGGGCGCCTCCGTGGCGAGTTTGTTGGCCTTGTAGAGGCCGCCATCTGCGAAGCGCGCAGCCAGCTTGCCCAATTCTTCGATTTTCTTGAGCGCCTTGATCGCGCGCACATTTCTGCTGGCCGCGATTTTTCCCCACGCCTCGGGCCTGAGCTGCATCGCAGCCAG
>NZ_SWJZ01000022.1 GCF_005144475.1 Rhodobacter capsulatus
GCAAAGTCCTTTTCCACCACCGCAATCGACAGCCCGGGCTGCGCCTGCTTCAGGTAATAGGCGGTCCAAAGCCCGGTGAAGCCCGCACCGACGATGCAAACGTCAACGTCGATATCCCCGGGCAGGGGCGCGCGGCAGGGCGGAACACCGCCCATATCGGCGAACCAGAAGGAAACATCGCCGTTCTTCGGTGCCCTCATGGCTGTTTTCCCATCCTTGGCCTGCGCAGGGCTGTCCTGCCGCATCATGCCGCCTGCGATCTGTGAACCTCGTAGCAGGACACCAGCACGCCGCCCTCGATATCGTCAACGGTGCCGATGAACAGCGACCGGTTGAGCCAGTCATGCTGGCCGGTCGGGGCGATGAAGGCCGGGCGGGTGACCAGGTAATCCCGGCCACGGGGACCGAACTCCGGGGCATCGTAAAGCCCGTGGTTATGCACGACGATGATCGTGCCATCCTCGGCGCGGATGCGATACAGCGCATCGACTTCGCAAATGCCATCGGGGCGCAGCACCGAGATATCGGCACCAGAGCCGATCACCGCGCCGCGGATGTTGCGGCCGACAAAGCACCCGCCAGTGATCGGATAGTTCCGCCGCAGCCCGCCTGCGCAGGCGCCCATCTCTTCGTCGGGGCCAAGCGTCACCGCCAGTCGCAGCGCGAGGCGCAGCCCAAAGCGGGCGCTGTCGTCGTCAAGGGTGGGAAACATCATGCGTTGCTCTCCTTTTGGGCGCCGGCACAGGGGGCGGCATTGCGGCCGACGAACGTCGTGCCAAGCGTCTCGTTCCAGAAATCCTGTCGCGCGCCCAATGGCTTGCAGGTGACATGGCTTTCTACCGGATCGAAGATCATCGTCGCGCGGTCGGCCGGATCAAAGCGCGGCCAGTCCGGCAGGCAGGGCGCGGCGGGACTGCCGTCGCGGATAAAGGCGAGCAGCGCGCCGGCCATCTCGGCGCAAAGCCGGTCGCGCAGGGCGACGGCATCGGGGCCGCTCGCAGGGCCGATCAACTCCTCGCTGCAAGCTTCATGCGGGCGGGCGAAGAAGAACGGCAGGTCGGCCGCATGCATCGCCTTGCGGGTCTCGTCCACCTCCAGATCGAAGCGATACATCCAGACCTTTGCGCCACGTGCGGCGGCGCGTTCGGCAAACCACGTCACCGGCAGGGTGAAGCCGCAGTCCGATATCAGATGCATCGCCTGCACGCCGGGCGGCTCGGTCGGGAAGAATTGCGCATAGGCCGCGACCGCGGCGGCCTGCGTCTTGTCCGACAGGAAGCCGAAGCGTTCGGCAATCCAGGCCGGGTTGCGCTCCAGCAATTCGGGGTTCCAACTCAGCCACAGCCCGGCCTCGTAATTGGTATAGCCGATCATCAGGTCGATCCCGTCGAGCGCGCCCGCCGAGACTGCCGCCAGCGGCTCTTGTGCCCAGGTCTCCCCGTCAAGCCCGGGGTAGAACTGCCCGTCGAGGCCGAAGAGCTCCTCGCCACAGGGAATGGCGCCGATGCGGGCGCACAGGTCATGCCCGGAAAGACCGGTCAAAGCCGCAGCCGTATCGATCCCGGCGCGGGTCATCACGTCAAGGCTGATCGCCCGGACCGTTTGCGGATCATGGCGATAGGCCGGGCCGTCGCCACCGATCCCGGCAGGGCCGATGACATCGCTCATCACCACGGCGCGGCGGATCATCCCGCGCAACCGTCCTGACACCAGATGCCAGCTGACATCCATGCCGCCCGCGGATTCCCCGCCCAGCGTGATGTTCTCGGGATCGCCCCCGAAAGCGGCGATGTTGTCGCGGATCCAGTGCAGTGCCAGAAACTGATCGCGCAGCCCGTTGTTGAACGCGCCGCGATACTCCGGTCCAAGGATCGGTTCCACATCCATGAAACCGAAGGCCCCCAGCCGGTAATTCAGCGACACGACGACGATATCGCCCAGCCTGCACAGCGCGTCGCCGTGATAGATCGGCAGGCGGCTGCTTTCCAGATGGTTCGCGCCGCCATGAATCCAGACATAGACCGGGCGCAGGCCCCCATCGAGCGCGGGGGTCCAGACGTTCAGCGTCAGACAATCCTCGTCGCCGACGACAGTCACCGGTCCCTCGGGCGGCACGTCGTAAAAATCGACGGGCGGGCCCATCTCGGGCATGTAGACCTGAACCGCCGCCGCACCGAAACGCGTGGCCTCGCGCGGCGCGGTCCAGGGCCGGACCGGACGGGGCGGACGAAACCGCAGATCACCGACGGGCGGTTCGGCATAGGGAATGCCAAGGAAAGCAAGGCAGCCGTTTTCAGCCTGCGTGCCGCAAAGCGGCCCGCTTCGGGTCTGCACGAAAGGGGAGGACATGTCGGGCTCCGCAGAGGGGATGAGGCCGGAGGGAAAGCCCCTCCGGCAGATGATCTTGGGCGTCCGGGGCAGAACCCGCCTTCAGTTGGCGGTGCGGAACCGGGTCCATTCGCGGTTCAAAAGCCGCGTCACCTTGGGGTTTTCGGCGCTGCCGGTGAACAGCCGCTGCATCGTCGCGTCATCGGGGAACATCACCGGATCATTCGCCATCTCGGGCGGCAGCAAGGCGCGCGAGCCCTCGACGCCATTGGCATAGCCCAGCGTCAGCGACATCACCGAGGCCTGCTTGGGATCAAGCAGATGGTTGATGAAGGCGTTTCCGGCCGCCGGATTGGGGGCGTTCTTCGGGATGGCGAGGGCGGAAATCCAGGCCAGCGTCCCCTCTTTCGGGATCACATAGGTGATGTGCTGGCCATTGCCCGCCTCGGTCGCGCGCATCCTTGCACCGATCAGATCGCCCGAAAAGCCGATGGCCAGACAGATGTCGCCATTGGCCATGTCGGTCATCATCCGGCCCTTGTCGAGCGTGACATAGGGGCGGATCTGCGCCAGCACCTCCATCGCCTGCCTGATCTCGTCGGGGTCGGTCGTTTCGGGGTTCAGCCCCAGATAATTCAGCGTGATCGGCACGATGTCGGTCGGGCTGTCGACCATCGCGATGCCGCAGTCCTTCAGCTTCGCGGCATTTTCCGGTTTGAAGATCAAGTCATAACTGTCAAGCGGGGCATCGGGCAGCAGCGCCTTGACCTTGTCGAGATTGTAGCCAAGCCCGGTCGTCCCCCAACCGCCGATCGCGGCATATTCCAGCGTCGGATCGCTTTTCTTCAGCAACTCCAGAAGCGCGGGGATCTGTTTGTCGTAATTCGGGATCAGGCTCTTGTCGAGTTTCTCCAGCGCGCCGGCCTGAATTTCGCGCATCAGGAACGGCGAGGCCGAGGGCACGATGAAATCATAGCCGGTGTCCCCCGACAGCAGCCGGGTTTCCAGCGTTTCATCGGAATCATAGCTGTCATAGACCGTCTTCAGGCCGGTTGCAGCGGTGAAATCGTCAAGGATCTGCGGCGCGAACAGATCCTGCCAGGCGTAGATATGCAGCCTGTCCTGCTGCGCCATCGCGGGCAAGCTCAGGCAGGCGAAAGCGCCAGCCAGGAGGAGAGCTTTTTGCATCGGATCATCCTTTCTTTGGTGGTTCAGCTCTTCGGTCCGAAGAGGCTGGCGAAATCGGTATCCCAGGACAGGGAGACACCAAGGATATCCTTGGAAAAGTTGGAATCGTAATATGTTGCCTTGACCGACAGGCTGTCGGTCAACTGCTGTTTCACACCGAAGTTCCAATCATTGTTGGCATCGGCGGAATTGGTCATCCACTCATAGCTCAGCGTTGTTTTCGGGGTCAGGTCGTAGCTCGCATGGACGCCGTAGACCTGCTCGTCATCATAGGTCCCGCCTTGGGCCAGCCGCAGTTTGCCCCCGACAAGGAAGGCGTCGGTAAGGTGATAATCGACAATGCCGATGAATTCGTCATAATCGAAGCCGGTGTGATCGTAATAATACCGGTAATAGCTGAGGTCATAGGAGACTTTCTGAAAGCCGCCACGATAGCCGATATAGGCGTCGAATTCGAAATTGTCGTCCAGACCGAATTCGGAATAATCCATCTGCGAGGTCCACAGCCCCGCATAAAGCCCATTCGCCCAATTATGCTCGACATAGGCCTGAAAGGCCGGTTGTTCATGGTTCTGACTGACCGAATAAAGGACGTAATCCGAATTCAGCGAAACGCCGACAAAGGTCATCCCGGTGGCGGGAAACGGTTCGGCGGCATCCTGTGCAAAGCCTGCACCGGCAGATAGAAAGGCGGTCGCTGCCGCACAGGCAAACGTCTGGAGGTGTTTCATGTGGTCCCTGTCGTTTTTTATGGTGTCGTCTTGTTCTGGTGCCGTGGGGGATCGGACTGCGGGGTATCGGGCCTCCTTGCCGGGAAAAGCGGGTGGGGTGTCGGGCGGTCAGGTTTCGTCTTGCCGGGCCAGTCGGCTGGCCCGTACCGCCGCATGACGGGTGATCAGCGAGGAAACGATGACCCCCAGCGTCACGATGCCGATGATCAGGGTGGAAAGCGCGTTGATCTGCGGCGAGACGCCGGTCCGCACTGCCGAAAACAACCGCACCGGCAAGGTGGTCGCCTCCGGCCCCGCGATGAAGGCAGCCATCACCAGATCGTCCAGTGACATCGAGAACGCCAGCAGCCAGGCCGAGATCACCGCCGGGGCGATGATCGGCAGCGTCACCAGCCGGAAGGCCGCAAAGGGCGTGCAGCCCAGATCGAGGGCGGCTTCCTCCATCGCGCGGTCGTGGCTGGCAAGGCGGGCCGAAACGACGACGCAGACAAAGCACATCAGCAAGGTGGTCTGCGCCACCACGAGCGTCGCCTGCCCCCGGTTCACCCCGGTCGCGATGAACAAGAGCAGCATCGACAGCGCGGTGATCACCTCGGGCATCACGAGGGGCGCAAAGATCATCCCCTGAAACACCGTGCGCCCCAGAAACTTGCCGGCCCGCACAAGCACATAGGCGGCCATTGTCCCCAGCACGACCGACAGCGTCGCCGCCGCCAGCGCCACCCGCAGCGAAATCATCGCCGCGGTGATGAACTGGTCATCGTGAAACAGCGCCGCATACCACCTGGTCGAGAACCCGCCCCAGACCGTGACCAGCCGCGAGGCGTTGAAGCTGTAGAGGACCAGAACCACCATCGGCAGATAGAGGAAGGCCAGCCCCAGCATCAACGAGGTGATATTGAACCAGCTTGGTGCGCGTCTCATTTCCGGACCTCCTCCGCTTGCAAACGGTCCTGGGCGCGCTGAAACAGCATGATCGGCACCACGAGGATCAGCAGCAACACCACCGCCACAGCCGAAGCGACGGGCCAGTCGCGGTTCGAAAAGAACTCTTCGTAAAGCACCTTGCCGATCATCAGCGTGTTCGATCCGCCCAGGAGCGTGGGGATGACGAATTCGCCGATCGCCGGGATGAAGACGAGGAAACAGGCTGCAATCACCCCCGGTCGCGACAGCGGAACCGTCACCAGCCAGAACGCCTTGAGCCGCGAACAGCCCAGATCCTGCGCCGCTTCCAGCAGCGATTCATCGAGCTTTTCCAGCGTCGCAAAGAGCGGCAGCACCATGAAGGGCAGATAGGCGTAAACGATGCCCACATAGACCGCGAAGGGCGTGTTGAGGATATGCAGCGGCGCGGTGATCGCGCCGATCCTTTGCAGGACCTGGTTCACCAGCCCCTCGTTCGACAGGATGCCGATCCAAGAATAGATCCGGATCAGAAACGAGGTCCAGAACGGCAGCACGACCAGCAGCAGCATCACGCTGCGCCAGCGATCGGGCAGCCGCGCCAGCGCATAGGCGATCGGATAGGCCACGATCAGGGTGAACAGGGTGGCGATCAGCGCCGTCTTGACGCTGGAGACATAGGCCTTCCAGTAAAGATCGTCTTCGGTCAGGAAGACATAATTGTCGAAGTTGAGCTGCGACAGGCTCTCGCGCAGCGCCGCGAGGTCGCCGGACAGATCGAAGGTCGGCGCATAGGGCGGGATTGCGGTTGCGGCTTGCGAGAGCGAGATCTTGACAGCGATCAGCACGGGAACTGCAAACAGCAGCAACAGCCAGAAGAACGGGATCGCGATAAGGGCGGTGCGGCGCAGGGTCATCGCATCACCGTGTCAGGATCAGGCCGGCGGTGTCGGTCCACGACAGCCAGACCGTATCGCCCCAGGTGAAGGCGCGGCGCGAAAGACGCTGGGCATTGGTCATCTGCGCCTTGACGCGCTGCCCGCCCGCCAGCTCGACATGATAGGTCGAGACATTGCCGACATAGGCGATGTCGATGATCTTGCCGCCAAAGCAGTTCGCCCGTTCGGTCGAAGGCTCGGCCGAGACATAGATCTTTTCCGGGCGCAGGGCGTAAAAGACCTTTTGGGTCTTGCGCAGGGTCTTGTCCGTCACGGCGCGGATCGGTGGTTGTCCTTGCGCGAAGGTGATGGCGAAGGCGCCGGTTCCGGCCCGGTCGGGCGTGCCCTCGATCACGTTCACCTCGCCGACGAAATCAGCGACATAGACCGAATTCGGCGTCTCGTAGATGCCCGCGGGTGTTGCCACCTGAATCAGCTGGCCATGATCCATCACCGCGATCCGGCTGGCGACGGTCATCGCCTCTTCCTGATCATGGGTGACGATGACGAAGGTCGTGCCGGTGCGTTCCTGAATGTCCATCAGTTCGAACTGGGTTTCCTGCCGCAGCTTCTTGTCGAGTGCCGCCAGCGGCTCATCGAGCAAAAGCAGTTTCGGCGCGCGGGCGAGCGCGCGCGCCAGGGCGACGCGCTGACGTTGCCCGCCGGAAATCTGTTCCGGCTTGCGGCGGGCGAATTTTTCCAGCCGCGTCAGGCGCAGCATTTCCTCGACCCGTGCGGCGATCAGATCGCGTTTCATCCCCGCGCGACGCAGCCCGAAGGCGATGTTGTCCCAGACATTGAGATGCGGAAACAGCGCGTAGCTCTGAAACATCATGTTGACCGGGCGTTCGTAGGGCGGCACCGGACCGATGTCGTTGCCGTCCAGAAAGATCGTCCCGGCACTTGGCGCCTCGAACCCGGCCAGCATCCGCATCATCGTCGTCTTGCCGCAGCCCGACGGGCCCAGCAGGGCGAAGAACTCGCGCGGGTAGATCGACAGGTTCAGGTTTTCGATGGCGGTATAGGTGCCGAACCTCTTCGTCACGTTCTCGAAGCGGATCAGGGGGGATGCCGCAGGATCATCCCAAGGGGCGAAGGTCGGGGAACTGGAGGTCGATGGGGCCATGGGTGCTTCAGGTCTGCTCGCTGGGGAAGGAAGCCATCGCGTGCCGCCCGCCCCGGCCGGGGCGAGCAGATCACTCAGGCGCGGGAAAGGGGGGAGATCGTATCGTGGGTCACCTGTCCGTCGCAGATCGTCAGGCGGGCGGTCGTCGTGGCGATCTCGGACAGCGGACAGACGGACAGATCGCGGTCGAGCAAGGTCAGATCGGCCAGCATCCCGGGCGTCAACCTTCCGCGCTCGGCTTCGTCGAAGGCAATCCAGGCGGCGGCCCGGGTGATCGCGCCAAGCGCCGCGGCCAGACCGACGCGGTGATCGCGCGCCCCCGGCCAGTCGGGACGCGCCAAGGCCGCCTCCAGCGTGAGAAAGGGAGAAAGCGGCGCGATCGGCCAATCGGTCGAAAAGACGATCTCGGCGCCGGCATCGCGCAGATCGGCAACCGCGAAAGCGGCACTTGAACGCTGCGTGCCGATCAGGTCCAGATAGCCCTCGCCTGCCTCGGGAACATGGGTGGGCTGCGTCGAGGCGACGACCCCCCACCGGGCGAACCGGCCCAGATCCCCGGCATCGACCAGTTCGATATGCTCGATCCGGTGGCGTGCCTCGCGCCAGCCATTCTGCCGACGCGCCACTTCGAAAGCATCCAGCACCTGCCGCACCGCGCCGTCGCCGACGCAATGCACCGCGATCTGAAACCCCAGCCGATCCGCCTCGACGACAAGGGCGCGCAGATGATCGTCGCACAGCAACGGCGCGCCGCTGTGACCGGGCAGATGGGCGTAATCCGCCACGAGGTTCGCTGTGCCCGACTCGATCACCCCGTCGGCAAAGATCTTGACGAAATCACAGCGCAGCATCGGCGTCGCATAGCTGCGCCGCCACCGCGCGGCCTGTGCCAGCGCCTCGGGCGACATGCCTTCGGTGATCTGAAACGGCATCCTGACCCGCACCGGCAGGCCGCGGTCGCGGTCGAGTTCGGCCAGAAGGTCCAGTTGATAAAGGCTGCCATCCATGTTCTGCACCGCCGTCAGCCCCTGCGTGGCGCAATGGAGCAGCGCCTGCCAGAGCACCTCCTTGTCGGCGGCGCGTTCGGCCTCGGTCACCTCGGGCAGCTCAAGCGGCGCCTGCGCGGCGCGGGAATGGGTTTTCGCCGCCGGGTTGCAGGCGCGCACGCTGTCGATGGCGGCAAATTCGCGCAATTCCCCGCTGGCGCGCCCGCCGGCGTCCAGAACGATCTCGGAGCCCTCGCCGACATCTGCGCCCTGCGCGATGCCGGCCAGCTGCAGCGCCGCCGTATTGGCCCAGGCGGTGTGGTAATCAGCCGCCATCACCAGCATCGGAATATCGGGGCAAATCGCGTCAAGCGCGTGTCGGTCGAGCGGTGTCTGGCCCAGGATGCGATAATCGCAGCCGCTTGCCGCGAGAAAGCTCAGGCCGGGGCGGCTGGCACGATAGGCTGCGACGGCGGCGCGGAAGTCCGTCTGCCCCGACACGCCGACCAGCGACAGTTGCGACAGCGACAGCCCGCCCGCAAAGAGATGCAGATGCGCGTCGTTCAAGCCGGGCAGCACCGTCGCCCCGCCGGCATCGACGACACGCGTTTGCGGTCCGATATGCCTTGCGGCCGAGCCAAGACCAAGGGCGCTGACGGTCCGGCCCGAGACGGCGATCCAGTCGGCTTCGGGGGCCCCCGGTTGCTGGGTCATAACCCGTGCATTGTGGATCACGATATCGGCGAAGCTGTTCATTGTCGTCCTCGTGGCGGGTCACGCCGAGGCTCCGGACGCAAGACCAAGGCCGGTCCGGCAGGCCGGATCGGGGCAGGTTCTGGCGTCGGTTCGAAAAACGCAGCCCGTTCCGGCTGGCGCCTTGTTTGCGATGCCCTCCCGGTTGGTCCGAAATGTGACGTCGCTCGGATGACCCTGTTGGTGTCGTTTATAAGGGGATACTGGCACCCGCTGGCGACTCGGGCAACACAGGATCGGCCCACCGAGGGTCTCTGTATGACCGCTTGACCGAACAATTGGCGACAGTTGTTGGGCGATTCTTCGCAAGACATTCCCTAAATCGCATGGCAACCTGAGGCTGCGGGGCCAAAAGGGCCGCCTGGGATCGGGCTGATCCGGGGCTCCGGTGGGGAACACGGATCGGCAACGATGCGACACCCCGCCACCGCGACAGTCAAAAACACAAGAAAATATCCCTTGGGAGGGACGTACGGCGCATGACCGGAGACCGCGTGAAAAGCCATGGACCTGCGCAAGCGCGCAGCGCAACGACACTGACCCGCCCCCGGGCGGCGCAAGGCCGATCGGCGGGGGGGAAGCCGTGAGCGATCCCTTGCACCCGTATTGGCAGGACGCTCTGCCCGAGGCGTTCCGCCTGCATCGCGGCACGCGCAAGATCGAGGAAGTGGAATGCATCATTCCGGACCTCGTGGGCATGTCGCGCGGCAAGGCGATGCCGTTTTACAAATTCACCCCGGATCAGTCGTTCTATCTGCCCAATTCGCTGTTTTACGAAACCGTCACCGGCGAATATGTCGATGTCGAGGGGCTGGCGGACCAATGGACCGAAATGGACATGGTGTTGCGCCCCGACATGAGCACGGCCTCGGCTGCGCCCTGGGCGAATGACCTGACGCTGCAGGTGATCTGCGATCTGGAAACGCGCGAGGGGGCGCCGATCCCGATTGCCCCGCGCAACGTGCTCAAACGGGTGCTGAAACTCTACGCCGACAAGGGCTGGGCACCGATCGTCGCGCCGGAAATCGAGTTTTACCTGACCCGTCCCAATCTTGACCCGAACGAGCCGATCGAGCCGCCGGTGGGGCGCACCGGGCGGCCCGGCGCGGGGCGGCAAGCGTTTTCGATGGTGGCGGTCGATGAATATGGCGCGGTGATCGACACGATCTACGATTACACCGAAGCGCAGGGGTTACAGATCGACACGCTGATTCAGGAAGGCGGGGCGGGCCAGCTGGAGATCAACCTGCAACATGGTGACCCGCTGAACCTTGCCGATCAGGTGTTCTACTTCAAACGGGCGATCCGCGAGGCGGCGCTGAAACACGGGGTTTTCGCCACCTTCATGGCCAAGCCGATGCGCGATCAGCCCGGCTCTGCGATGCATGTGCATCAAAGCGTCGTGGACATCGCCACGGGTCGCAACATCTTTGCAGGCGAGGACGGCAAGCCCTCGGAAGCCTTCTTCCATTTCATCGGCGGCTCACAGCAGCATATCATCGAGTTGATGCCCTTGATGGCGCCCTATGTGAACAGCCACCGGCGCCTGACCGGGGGGATGAGCGCGCCGACCAATCTCGAATGGGGCTATGACAACCGCACCACCGGGTTGCGCATCCCCAATTCGAAACCCGAGGCCCTCCGGGTCGAAAATCGCGTCATCGGCATCGATGCCAACCCTTATCTCGCGCTCGCAGCGACCCTGGTCGCGGGCTATCGCGGCATGGTGGAACGGATCGAGCCCAGCCCCGCCGCGCGCGGCGAAATCTTCCGCAACGGCGCGCTGCTGCCCGAAGGGCCGTTCGACATGCTTGCCGCCTTCAACGAGGCGCAGGAAATGCACGACCTGCTGGGCAGCGAGTTCTGCAAGCTGTTTTCGGCGATCAAGCTGGCCGAGTTGAACGAGTTTCAACGCGAGATTTCTCCGTGGGAACGCAAGCATCTCTTGCTGAACGTGTGACGGAACCGGGGACGGCATGGACATTCTGACGATCAATGACAGGCCCGGCGTTCATCCGGGCAGCTGGTATGCTGCGACGGCGACGCCTCCCGCGGCGTTTGCCCGGGCGCATGGTGCGATGAGCGCGGATGTCTGCATCGTGGGCGGCGGCTATGCCGGCCTGTCCGCGGCGCTGCATCTGGCGCGGCAGGGCTTTTCGGTGGTGCTGCTCGAGGCGTCGCGACTGGGTTCGGGCGCTTCGGGGCGCAATGGCGGTCAGGTCGGCATGGGGCAGCGGCTTGATCAGGAGACGCTCGAGCAGATGCTTGGTGTCCCCAGGGCGCAGCTGCTCTGGAATTGGGCGGCCGAGGCGGTGGCGCTGGTGCGCGCGTTGATCGCCGCGGGCGATATTGACTGTGGCTGGACGGATGGCGTCATCCACGCGATGCATCGCGCCCGGTTCGAGGCCGAGACGCGCCAGCATGTCGAACACATGCATCGCCACTACGGCTACGAGCAGATCCGGTTTCTGGACCGCGACGAGATCCGGGCCGAAATCGGCAGTCGGGACTATCATTGCGGATCGCTCGACATGGGCAGCGGGCATCTGCACCCGCTGCGCTATGTCTTTGGTCTGGCGCGCCTGGCGCAGGAGGCGGGGGCGCAGTTGCACGAATGTTCCCGCGCGATCCGGATCGAGACCGGGGCACGGCCACGGGTCCACACCGATCACGCCACGATCGAGGCGGATCATCTGATCCTGGCGCTGAACGGCTATCACAACAACATCCTGCCCGGATTGGGAGCGCATGTGATGCCGATCAACAACTTTATCGCGGTGACGGAGCCACTTTCCCCCGAACGCGCCAATCAGCTGATTCCGAACCGTTATGCCGTTGCCGACAGCCGCTTCGTGATCAACTACTTCCGTCTTTCACAGGATAACCGGATGATCTTTGGCGGGGGTGAAAGCTATGGCTACCGCTTTCCGGCCGATCTGCGCGCCAAGGTGCTGCGCCCGATGCTGCAGGTGTTTCCGCAGCTGCGCGGCACGCGGATCGACCATGCCTGGGGCGGCACGCTGGGCATCACGATGTCACGCCTGCCGTTCTTCGAGCGGTTCGGGCCTGCGACCCTGTCGGTGGGCGGCTTTTCCGGTCAGGGCGTGGCGCTTGCGACGCTCGCGGGCAAGATGGCGGCCGAAGCGGTGGCGGGGCAGGCCGGACGCTTCGACGTGCTCTCGGCCCTTCCAACGCCTGCCTTTCCGGGCGGACCCCGCCTGCGAACGCCGCTCCTTGTGGCGGCGATGACGTGGTATTCCCTGCGCGACAAACTGTGAGGACGTTCATGATCCCCCTCAAGACTTGTCAGTTCTTCATCAATGGCGAATGGGTCGAGCCACGGGGCTCGGACCGGCCGGCCGTCGAAAACCCCGCGACCGAAGCCCAGATCGCGACGATCGCCATGGGCACCGCAGCCGATGTCGATGCGGCCGTGGCGTGCAAGCACGGGGCGGCATCGGTCATCCGAATGGCGTGATCCCGGCCGGGGGGCGGATTTGCGGCCAGTCCGCGTCCCGGTTCAGTGCCGGATCAGCGCATTCTCGATTTCGGGCGGCAGGGCGATTTCGGCGGCAAGGTAATACCCGCAGTCGCCGATGGCCTTGCGCAGGTCGGGCTTTTCGCCCAGCCACAGCCAGACCACCGGAAAGCTGAGGATCCCTGCATTCCCCTCGGGGTCGGAGCCGACGGCGGTGCCGTGCAATACCCGCGGGTTGGCAAAGTCGCCGACGCTGAGCACGGTGAACCAGGTCGAGCGGCGGTGCCGCACCTCCTGCATCAGGCTGAACAACCGCCCCGCGCGCAAAAATCCGGTGCCCTCGTATTTCAGCACTTCGGGCAGGGTCAGGGCAGGGCGCTTGTAGCGTTCCATCAGCTTGATCACGATGCCGCCGCTGGCTTCGGACAGGCGCATGACGGCGCGGTAGAAAATCGGCGAAGCAGGTTCCGGGCAGAAGATCAGATGGTAATAGCCCATCGCGATCCGCCCGGGCGGCTCGCCGGTGAACAGGCGGGTCTGGATATCGCGAAACGGATCGGCCACCTGCGTCAGTTGCGGTGGCCGCAGCCGGATCACGTCGCGGAAGCTTTTGCGATCCAGCAAGATCTCGTGTTCTTCCACCCCGAAGTAATCGCACAGGCGGCGCAGGTTGCGCAGGCTGGGCAGGGTCTCTCCGGCCAGATAGCGGTGAAATTGCGTGCGGTTGACCCCGCAGGAGCGGCAGATGTCGCTGACGGATTTGGCATAGCCCGCCAGGACGCGCAGGTTTTCGGCGAAATCATCGGTGGACATGGGGCCTCTCCCGATCAGGTTGCAACAGGCGCCATGGCCTTTGCCCGGACGGCTTGACCGATCTTACTTCCTCTCCTGACCGGGCTCGTCAAGGCTGTTCGCATCCGATCCGCGCGCCCCGGTGTGACGATCATGCTGTCGCTGCCTCTGGCGATCGGCGGAGCGATCTTTGCGCTCTCTCTTTACGGCGCCGGGATCGGGCTTTCGGTCGTCATCGGCTTGTTGATGCTGATGGGGATCGCGGCCAAAACGCGATCATGCTGGTGGAATTCGCGCAGGAAACCATCCGCCGGGGGGCGACCCGCGCCGATGCAATTCTTGCCCTTGCCCATGCCACCGGCGGCGCGTTTCGCGCGCCGATGGCCGTGGCCGTGATCGGCGGGTTGATCCTGTCCGCTGGGCTGTCGCTGCGGTTCGTGCCCGCGTTGTTTTCGGTCATCGAAGGCGGCAAGGACCAGCTTCGTCAGCAGCGGCAGTGGCGCCCCGGGGGGTTTTTGCGCCTTGTCCGGGGCAAGACATCCGCCGCGCGGGTCGTCTGAGCTTTCACAGCTTCGATGCGGCCGCAGGACGGGCCGCATCGCGCCCGTCGTGGCCGCCGTTTACGCCTTGTCAGGTGCCGATATGGCCCCGGACAAGGCCGCCGCGACATGCAGCGCGATCTGCGCCTGCACCGCATCGGTCAGGCTTTGCCGGGGCGCGGCGACAGCCCCGATCTGACCCAGCAGATCGCTTCCCGCCGCGACCAGAACCAGCGCCGTCGCCAGTGCCTGCGTATCCGTGCCGGGGGGCAATTGCCCCTGCCTCCGCGCCGCCTCACAGGCGGCTGCGATCCGTTCGGACCAGGCGGTCAGCGCCTCGCGCATCGGCACGCGAAGATCGTCGCTCAGCCGGGCCACCTCGATCGCATCGCGGCACAGGCTCTGCCCGATCGGATGCTCCGCCCCGATCTCGGCGCCCCCGTGAAAGGCCATGACCCGGCGCATCGGATCGAGCGGCGCCAGCAAGGCATCGCTTTGCGCAAGGCTGCGGCGGGTCCGTTCTCGAAACGCCTCGGCCTGCGGAACTGCCGCTGTTGCTTGCCTATCTCTTTGGCCTGACCGCCTCGGCCCATGTCGCGGCCGTGGTGGCGGGCCCGTCCCCCGGCGCCCGTGCCTTTGGGGGATGGTTTCGCGCCATCCCCCATTGCGGAAAACGGCGGCCATGCTTTGGCGCTGGCCCCGGTTCTGCGCATCACCCCCGGCCCGAGAGCACCTGCCCGATCAGATGCATCACCGCCTCCGGCGCAACGCCGATGGCCGCCCTTTGCACTGGCACCCCGTCCCAGGGGCTGGGCGGAAAGGGGCGGCCTGCGGGTTTCAGGATCGTCTGCCCCTCGGCGATACCGCCACAGACGACCCGCATCTGCCCCTCCACCGTGCGGAACAGATCGGGCCGCAGCAGATGAACACAGGCGCAGGTATCATGGACCAGCATGGCATCGGGGATGATGCGGTCATAAAAATCGATGTATTTCTGCGAGATGTCGTGCAAAAGCGCAAGCGACCCGCCGCCCTGTGCCAATTGCGCAAGCTCGGCCCGCGACATCTGCGTTTGCGTCGTGACATCGAGCCCGATCACCGTCACCGGCCACGCGGCCCCCAGCACCAGATCGGCCGCTTCGGGATCGCCGTGGATATTCGCCTCCGCCGCCGGGGTGACATTGCCCTGCACACAGAAGGCGCCGCCCATGATCGTGACATCCTTGACCAGCTCCGGCAACTGCGGATCGCGCTGCAAGGCCAGCGCCAGATTGGTCATCCGCCCCACCGCAACGATGGACACGTCGCCGGGATGGGCCCGCACCGTGTCGATGATGAATTGCGCCCCATCCCGGGGGTCGAGCGCAGGCAGGGTCAGCGGCTCGGGCAAGGCGATGTCGCCCAGCCCGTTGCGGCCGTGAATGGCCTCGGGCCATTGTCCCGGCGCGCGGGCGGGGTCGAACGTCACGCCCGCGCCTTGCGCAACGGGCGCGTCAATGCCGAAGGCGGCGCATAAAAACAAGGCGTTGCGGGTCGTTGTCTCGATCGCGGCATTGCCAAAGACCGTGGTGATGCCCAAAAGCTCGACCTCGGGATGCAGGTGCAAGAACAGCAGCGCCATCGCGTCGTCAACGCCGGGATCGGTGTCGAAAATCACCTTAGGCATGGGACGGCTCCTGCGGGCTGCGGGCAAGGATGGCCACGCTGCCGCACGCCGCACCGGTTGCGCAGGGGCAGGCCCGGCGGCACAGGGGCTCGGGCCATTGGCGCCGGGTTTTCGGCCAAACGCCGACAGGGATGCAACGGGCCATCGGTCCTCCTGATTTGGAACGGGCAAGACATCGGTGTTATGGTTCTGGCTGTAAAGCACCGAATGCGAAGGATCGCGTTGCGAAAATGAAACAGATGGATTGGACGGACCTGTGGATTCTGGCCGCCGTCTCGCGGGCCAAAACGCTGCGGCAGGCTGCCGAAAGGCTGCGCCTGAGCCCGGCCACGCTGTCGCGCAGACTGGATGCGCTGGAGGCGGCCTATGGCGAGAAGCTGATCGACCGCCAGCGGTCCGGCTGTGTCGCAACGGCGGCCGGGCTGCGGGTCATCGCCTCGGTGACGCAGATGGAAGAGATCGCCGCCGAGATCGAGCGCGGCCGCGATGTGCAGGGCGCACAGGGGTTGGTGCGGATCAATGCCGACGAATGGATGTCGTATTTCCTGACCATGCGGATGGCCCGGTTCCGCGCGTTGCATCCGAATGTGGCTGTCGAAATCGTGACCTCGCATCGCCCCTACAGCCTGGGGCGGCGCGAGACGGATATCGGTTTGCGCGCCTTTCGACCGGAAAACGGCGATCTGGTGTCGCGCCGGCTGGGCCGGATGACATTCGGCCTGTATTGCAGTCGCAGCTATCACGACCGCCATGGCCCCGCGATTGCCGCGCAGGATTGGTCCGCGCTGTCTTTCGTGGGCTTTGACGAGGCGCGATCCGGCCTGGCTGCCGAGCGGTGGCTGGCCGCGCTGCCGGGGGTGCCGGCAACGGGATTGCGGTGCAGCTACGCGCTTGGCATCTTCGACGGTGTCAGCTTCGACTGCGGCCTTGGGGTCTTGGCCAATTTCATCGCCGAGGGGCGTGACGACCTGATCGCGGTTCTGCCGCACATCCCCGAATTGGATCAGGATATCTGGCTGGCCATGCACCGCACGCTGCGCAGCAGTGTCAGGGTGCGGGCCGTCTGGGATCATTTGTGCGGCCTGTTCCCGACGGCGGCAGCCCCGGCCGGATCGCAAGACGGCCCCCTGACTTAATCCTCGAGCGATTTCACCGAGGCGTCTGCCTGACCATGGACCCAATAGCCGGATGCCTTGATCCAGTTCGGCGCCATGCCGCGCTCGATCAGCGCCGCGCGCAGGGCCTTGGCGACCCCCGCCTCGGCGGCGATCCAGGCGAAGGTGCCGGGCGGCAGCTCAAGCGCGGCAAGCGCCGTCAGCAGCGGTGCCGCGTCCGCGGCCTCGCTCAGTGGGCGGATGACCCAGCGCGCTTCGTGCTTCGCGGCAGTTTCGAAACCTTGCCGGTCCGCCTCCGAGGGCACGGCGACAAGGCTGGTGACAGGCGTTCCCGCCGCCATTTCCTCGATCCGGCGCCCGATGGCGGGCAGAGCGGTCTCGTCGCCGATCAAGAGCCAATGCGCGATCGGGCCGGTGATGACCGCCGAGCCACGCGGCCCGCCGATGCCGACCCTGTCGCCCGGGCGCGCCGCGCGGGCCCAGTCGGCAGCCGGTCCGCCGGGGTGATCGACGAAATCAAGCGTGAGTTCGCGGCGCAGGGCATCGAAGCGGCGGGGCGTGTAATCGCGCATCTGTGGCCGCGTGCCTTCGCTCTCGGCGCCAAGGAACAGCTTGACGTGATCATCGGGCGCAAGGCTTTCGAAGTCCGCCAGATCGTCGCCGCCCAGCACCACGCGGATCATCGCCGGAGTGAGCTGGGTGACGCGCAGTACGGTCAGGGTGCGCCGCTTCGGCTCTTGCCGGAAACGCTGCAATTGCGGGGCGGGTGTCTCGGTCATCGTCGGTCTTTCTGTCCGGCCCGGCCTCGGATGCGGTGATCCAAACGCACCGCAGCACGGGCCCAAAGGGGGCCAGTGTCGGTGCGTTGAATCACGTTAACGCTTACGATGGATCGGACCCATGTTCTTTCGTGGAGAAGGCGACGGCAAGGGCTGCATCGCCCGATCACGGCAATGTCAGCCCCGCCGTTCAGGCCATACGGCCCAGGATGTTCGTCTTCCACGCCAATTGATGCACGGCCACCGCCGTCACATGCAGCGCGATCAGGCCCAAAAGCCCCCCGGCCAACAGCTTGTGCAGCCCGGCCGCCGGTCCGATATGGGCAAAAAGCGCCAGCCCACCCAGAACCGGCATGGCGATCAGCACGGCATAGAAGGCCGCATGGGTCACGCGTGCAAGCCGGGCCGCCCAGTCGGGTTCGGCTTCGGGCAGCGCCGGAACGCCGTCGCGGCGGGCAATCGCCAAGCGCCACAGCATCAGGCCAAGGATCGTCAGGCCGGTCAAAGCGTGCAAGGCGACGGTGCCGCCATCGGTGCCACGACCGCCATGCATCGCATGGCCGAAGGCGCGGCCAATTTCGTGAAAGACGGTGAATTGCGCCGCCACGAGCAGCAGCACCGCCCAATGCAGGCGTTTTTGCAGCCGGGAATACGCGGCAGGGACGGTTTGGGAAGGATCAATCATCGTCGTCTCCTGTGTTGGATCGACAACTTTACGCCTGCCGCGCGCCATTCCGTTTCGAAATGACGTGATCGTGTTCGACCTGCGCGAACGCGGTCCTCTGCCGGGCGCTCATGCCCCCACGCTGGCGGCCAACCGGTCGCGCAGCCAGCGTTGCGCGGGGTCTTGTTGCAGCCTTTCGTGCCAGACGAGGATCTTGCGAAAGCCCTCCACAGGCACGGGCGGCGGGACGGCGATGATCCCCGCTTCGCCCTCGATCAGCCGGCGCGGCACAAGCGCGAGCATGTCGGAGCGGCGGATCAGGTCGATCAGGATGGTGAAGCTCGGCACGCTGGCCACGACGCGGCGGCGCTGTCCGATCGCGTCCAGCGCCCGATCCGTCGCCCCGGAAAAGGCCGTGCCGTCATGTGACATGATTGCGTGGTCAAGCGCGCAGAACGCCGCCAGATCCGCCACCGCCTGCCGCTGCGGATGATCCGCGCGCAGGATCACCACATAGGTCTCCTCGAAAAGCCGCCGCGTCCGCAGGGTCTCGGGCGCCATCTCCGGCGTCACCAGCGCCATGTCGAGCGCGCCTTCCGCCATCTGCCGGGGAAAATCCGCCGCAACGGGCCGCACCGACAGCCGCACCCCGGGCGCCTCCTGCCGCAGCCGCTGGAGGAACGGCAACAGGACCGCCCGCTGCGCGTAATCCGTGGCCGCAACCCGCAAGGTCAGGTCCGCGCGCTGCGGATCGAAGCTGACGCCCTGCAAGATCGCCTCGATCTCGGCCAGAACGGCCTTGAGTGTCGGCGCAAGTTCCTCGGCGCGGGGCGTGGGCAGCATGCCGCGTTGGGTCCGCACGAAAAGCGGGTCGTCCAGACGTTCGCGCAGCCGGGTCAACATGCCGCTGACGGCGGGTTGCGACAGGCCAAGCCGCTGCGCCGCACGCGAGACTGACCGGGTCTCGAGCAGCGCCTCAAGCGCACGCAAGAGGTTCAGATCGAAGGTTCTGATATCAGCCATGGCGATACCTCATAGCGGAATATGCGATTGGAGTTATAAAGCGGGGGCGGCGATATCTCCAGCATCGAAGATCACAGGAGAGATCCATGTCCGACATTCTCTGGCCGCAAGGCTATGTTCCCGGTTTCACCGACAATTTCTGCTCGAACGAGGTCATCGTCACCGGGCTGACCACGGCCGAGGTCTGGCCGTTCCTCGCCATCCCGAGCCGCTGGCCCGACTATTACGCCAATGCCGCCGATGTCGAGATCCACGATGGCAAGGGCCCCGAACTGCGCCTGGGCGACAGTTTCTTCTTCCGCACCTTCGGCTTTCCGGTGCCGTCGCGGGTGGTGGAATGCGTGCCGCCGGTCAAGGGGCAACCGGCGCGGCTGGCCTGGCATGGCTGGGCGGGCGAGATTGGCGCGGCGGATCGGCTTGACGTGCATCACGCCTGGCTGATCGAGGATCTGTCCGAAGGCCGCGTGCGGATCCTGACGCAGGAGACGCAAAACGGTGCCCCGGCGCGGGAACTGGCCAAGGCCGTGCCCAATCCGATGATCAACGGCCATCAGGATTGGCTCAACGGCCTCGTTGCGGCCGCCCGCGCGGCCAAGGCGTGACCGCAGGGGGCGGCCCGGGCCGGGCTGCCCCGTTCGCGCCGGGCCTAGACCACGCCGACCGTGACCGGAAGCCGGGTGTAGAAGACCCCGGCGGATTGCGCGGCCAATGCGTCCAGCAGACGGTCGATCTGGTCGCTCGAGGCGATGGCGGTAATCTGCACGGGCACCTCGGCATCGTCGAAAAGCGTGACCGCGTGGATGACCCCGTCATGCCCCTGTCCTTTCATCCCCGCCACCATCGTCGCGCCGCGCAGGCCAAGACGGGCGATTTCGGCAAACAACCATTGCGTCAGCGGAATTTCACCGTGCAGGCGGCTTTGCTGGGTGAAGAAGGTCACCTGTTCGGCGGCATGGGGGGCGACCGGGGGGCGGGCTTGCAGCGGCATCGGGTTCTCCTGTCCGGGTTCAGCGGCGGGTGTCGATTTCGGGCGTTGCGGACATGCCCACGCGCAGCGCCTCAAGCCCGGGCTGATCGGGGTCGAGGGTGATCCGCACCGGCAACCTTTGGGTGATCTTGGTGAAGTTGCCGGTCGCATTCTGCGCCGCGACCGTGCTGAACACCGCTCCGCTGGCCGGGCCGAGGCTGGCGACGCGACCGGTGAAGCTCTGCCCCGGAAGCGCGTCGACGCGCACCGTGACCGGCTGACCGGCGGCGACATGGGCCAGTTGCGTTTCGCGGAAGTTCGCTTCGATATAGAGCTGGTCGAGCGGAACAATCGTCAGAAGCGTCTGACCGATCGCCGCATAGGCCCCGACCCGCAGGGCGGCGCCGGCGACGATGCCGCTTTCGGGCGCAAGGATGCGGGCATGCGAGAGCTGGAGCTTCGCATTGGCCAGACCGGCCTCCGCCTGGGTCAGCGCGGCATCGGCGCCAGCGATCTGTGCGGCAATCACCTGGGCCTGCGCCTCGGCCGCATCCAGCGCCGCGCGGCTGGCGGCGCTGTTCGCCTCGGCCGCAAGCAGCGCCGAAACCGCCTCGTCCAGGGTCTTTTGCGCCGTCGAGCTTTGCTTCACCAGATGGCGGGCGCGTCTTTCCGCGGTGCGCGCCAGATCAAGCGCCGCGTCGGCGGCCTTGATCGTCGCCGTCGCCCGGGCGATCTCGGCCGTCTGGACGGCTTGCTGCGCCTGAAGCGTCGTCTGTGCGGCGCGTGCCGCCGCTGTCGCGGCTTCAGCCGTTTCAACCCCGATCCTGAGATCGCGGTCATCGAGCACCGCCAGCAGATCGCCTTTTGCGACCGGCTGGTTCTCTGTCACCCCCACCTCGGCCACAAGGCCCCCGATCTGTGGCGCGACATTGGTGTAATCAGCCAGCAAATAGGCGTCGTCGGTGTGCTGATAGCGCGCCTCCGACGGCGGCCGGTTGAGCATCCATGCGGCCCCAAGAAGGGCCGCACCCAGCGCCGCAAGAATGATATACTTTTGTTTTGTCATGATTTTACCGGTTCGGCGGAGGGCGGGGAAGGAAGTGTTGGCGCGGGAATGAAACGAAACAGCGCGGCATAGGGAACAAGCAGGAAGGCCAGCGCCCCAAGCAGCCGATAGGCATCCGCCACAGCCAGCACGGCCGCCTGTTCGTTGATCAGGCTGGCGGCTTCGGCTGCGCCGGGCGGGTGTGGCAGCAGGTTGCGCACCATCCCCCAGCGCTCGACCAGATGCATCGAATGCCCCTCGGCGCGCAGCTCCTCGAAATGACCGATCAGCGCGACGCCAAGCAGCGTCGCAAAGGCGCGCAGGGTATTCACCAGACCGGCGACAAAGGGCCCCTCCATCGGCTGCACGACGCTTGTCGACAAAAACAGCATCGAGACCACCGTCATCGGCTGACCGATCGCCTGGAGGATCTGCATCGGGATGAACTGCTGCCAGGTCCAGGTCGCATCAAGCCCGGCGGCAAGGAAACAGGCCGTGCCCACGCAAAGAAGGCCCGAGGCGAAGACTTTGCGCGCATCGATCCATTTGCGATACAGCAGCAGCGCCACAAGCGAGCCGAACAGCAGTTGCGGCAGGCCGATGATCAGCCCGAGCGGGGCGCTTTGCAGCGGCCGATAGCCCTGCGTCTGCGCCAGCAGTCCGGCGGGCAGACCGGCGCCGGAATAGAAGATCGTCAGGATGACAACGAAGGCCGAAAAGCCGATCTGGAGATTGCGCCGCGCCAGCAGTTGCAACCGGATGAAGGGGGCGGGATGGGACCATTCGAAGGCCCCATAGGCCAGCAGGCACAGCCCCCCCGCCAGCAGGCAGAACGACACCAGCGGCGCGTTGAACCAGTCCAGCCGATTGCCCTGTCCGATCCCGAGGGCGATCATGAACAGTCCCGGCGCCCCCGTGATCAGCGCGGGCCAGTTCAGCGTCGCAAAGCGTGGCCAGTGGACGGGCTCCTTCGGCAACCCCCAACCGACAAGCCCGGTGCAGATCACCGCAGCGGGCAGAAACTGCCACCAAAGGCCATTCGGCAGCGCGACACTATCGGTCCAAAACCCGGCGATCCAGATTGCGATGTTGGGCGCAAAGGTCGCCGTCAGCGCGTAAAGCGCGAGCCCGTGCAGCCGGATCGCCATCGGCAGGAAGCGCAGCGCCATCATCATCAGGATCGGGATCAAGGCCCCCGCCGAAACCCCCTGCACGGTGCGCAGCACCAAAAGCACCGGCAGGTTGATCACGAAGGGGGTCACCAACCCGATCCCGGCCGTCGTCCAAAGCGCGATCAGGTAGAACCGTCGCACGGTCAGCGTGATTGAAAACCAGGTGGCAAAGGGCATCACCATCAGCTCGCCTGCCGCATAGCAGACGTTGAGCCACGAGGCCTCGTCGATGCCCAGACCCAGACCGCCGCGCACATCGGCCAGCGCCAACCCGCCCAGACGGCTGTTCAGCCCCGACATCATGGCCGAGATCAGAACCCCGGTCAGGGCCGCCGCAATGCGCGGCGTCAGCGCCGCGGGGGGTCCCGGGGGCGGGCCCGGAGGTGGGCCGGAGCGGGGGTGCTGCTGCGGGGTCATGGCGGGCGCCTGCATCGGCAATCGGTCCGGTCGGTGGGAGATCAGGGGCGATTCGAGTGGTAACGAGCATTACCGCTTGTTGGTCGGGTGATATGGTAATAGCCATTACCGGCGCAAGGGAAAAAGGAGATGGCCGCCCATGGAGTCCAGCGCGACGTCCGACCTCGAAGATCCGCGCCGACAGGTCATCCTGGAGGCGGCGGCAGAACTCTTTTTCCGCGAGGGCTATGCGGCAACGAGCATCGACGCGATCATTGCCCGGACGGGGGGCTCGAAGCGGACGATCTATGCCCTTTTCGGCAACAAGAAGGGTCTGTTCGAAGCGCTCGTGCGGGAAAATTCGCAGCGGCTCTTTGCCGGACTTGCTCCGGGCATGACCGAGACCGCGCCGCTCGAAACCGTGTTGCGCAGATTTGCCGAGCAGCTTCTTGACCTTCTGATGCGCCCGCGGACCGTTGCGGTCTTTCGCATCGCCGTCAGCGAGGCGCAGCGATTTCCCGATCTTGCGCAATCGTTCAACGCCCTCGGACCGGGTCCGGCGCGGCTGTGGCTGGCCGATGTGCTTGCGCGTGCGCAGCTGCAAGGCGAGATCCGCCACGCGGACCCGACGGCTTTGACGGATCAGTTTTTCGGGTTGATCCGGGGCAATCTCTACTTCGATCTGGTTCTGGGGCTGCGCACCCCCCCGGATCGGGAGGAACTCGCCGGGATCGCGCATGCCGCGACCTCGGTCTTTCTGGACGGCCTTCGCCCTGACCGGTGAGCGACCGTCTTCGCAATGATGTTAGCGCCGGAACTGTCCGCCGGACGCGTATGATCCGGCAAAGGGGCGCGGGCCCGAAAGACGGAGACGGAAGATGATCGGACGGCGGATGATGTTGCAAGGCGTGGCGGCGCTGGCGCTTGGTGCCGCGGGCGGGGTGTTGCGGGCGGGTCCCGCGCGGGCCGAGGGGCAAGGTCTGGCCTTCGACCCCGAAGCGTATGAGACGCTGTCGACAACGGTCGAGACCTCGCGTGGGACAGTCGCGGTGCGGTATCGGTTCTGGCGCGCCATTCCCTATGTCGCCCGCCCGGTGGCGCCGCAGTATCAGGTGCTCAACGTCTCGGTGCCGATCGAGATCGACGGGGTGACGGTCGATGCGAGCGCCGCGCCGATCCTTTTGGCCAATGCGGTGGGGGGCTACATGCCCTCGGATGTCAGTGCGGCCAAGGGGGTCGGCGAGGGCGGCATGATGGGGCCGCCGCCGGACATGGCGCCGCCCGCAGGGCCGCCTTCGGGGATGGCCGCGCCCAGCGGGTCGGCGCTGATGCTGGCGGCGGGCAAGCGGGTCTCGAACGCGAAACTGGCGCTGGCGGCAGGGCTGGTGGTGGTCGAGCCGGGGGCGCGGGGCCGCACGCTCACCGATGCCGCGGGGCATTACATCGGCACGGCCCCGGCCGTGATCGTCGATCTGAAGGCGGCGGTGCGGTTCATCCGCGCCAATGCGGGCCGCCTTCCGGGCAATGTGGAGCGGATCGTGTCCTCGGGCACCAGCGCGGGCGGTGCCGTCTCTGCGCTGCTGGGGGCCTCGGGCGACAGTCCGCTTTATGCGCCGATGCTGGCCGAGCTGGGCGCGGCCAATGCGAGCGATGCGATCTTTGCCGCGGGGGCCTGGTGCCCGATCACCGATCTCGAACACGCCGATGCGGCCTATGAATGGTGCTGGGGGCCAAACCCGGTGACCGGGGCCGGGGCTGTGGATCGGGCGCTGTCGGCCACGCTTGCCGCAGCCTTTGCCCCCTATCAGAACAGTCTTGGGCTTGCCGCGCCGGATGGGTCGGGGCCACTCACCGCGGCGGCTTTCCCCGACTATCTCTTGCGCGCACATCTTGTGCCGCAAGCCACGGCACATCTGGCGGCGCTCTCCGAGACCGACCGGCAGGCCTATCTGGCCGCGCATCCGCATATCGGCTGGCGGGACGGTCAGGCGGTTCTGGATTGGGCGGGCTTCATCGCCCATGTCGGCACGCGCAAGAAGTCCCTGCCTGCCTTCGACGGCTTCGATCTGCAAACCGGCGAGAATAACCTCTTTGGTCTGGGCACCGAAAAGGCCCGCCATTTCACCGCCTTTGCCGCAGCCCGGGCCGGGACGACACTTGCCGCCGACATTGCCGAAACGCTTCGGCTGATGAACCCGATGGGGTTTCTGCTGTCGGCTCATCCGGGGCGGTCGCGGCATTGGTGGTTGCGCACCGGCACGTCAGACACCGACACTTCGCTGACGATCCTTGCCAACCTTGGCGCGGCTGCGGCGCGGGCGGGGGATGGTGTCGATCTGCGCTATTATTGGGACGCGGGCCACGGCGCGAACGAGGACGCCGAGGCCTTCATCGACTGGATCAAGACGATCAGCGCCTGATCGCTCTGAAGCGGGGGGGGGATCAAAGCCCCTCCGCCCCGCGCCGCAGGGCCTCGGCCGCCCGCGCCAGAAGGCCGACATCGACGCCAAGGCCAAGGAAATCCACCCCGGCCTCAAGCGCCATCGCTTGCAGCACCTTGTCGCCCGTCAGCAGCCCTGCTGGTTTGCCCGCCGCACGGATCCGGCCCAGCGTGTCGATCACCGTCGCGCGCAGATCGGGATGGGCCTGATCGGCCCCATAGCCCAGCGAGGCCGCCAAATCGGCCGGACCGACGAAAAGCGCGTCGATCCCGGGCACGGCGGCGATGCTTTCCAGCGCGTCA
The DNA here is from genome assembly GCF_005144475.1 of Rhodobacter capsulatus. Classification (GTDB taxonomy): domain Bacteria; phylum Pseudomonadota; class Alphaproteobacteria; order Rhodobacterales; family Rhodobacteraceae; genus Rhodobacter; species Rhodobacter capsulatus_C. The sequence goes on from NZ_SWJZ01000022.1 coordinate 25,336, forward strand.
ACCGCCGCCCCGGTTTCGATCTGGGCGATGACGCAGATCTCCTCGGCCGCGCCCGCCATATAGCCCTCGATCCGGCCGAAGCGGGTGGCGCGCGTCAGGCCCGAGACGCCGCGAATGCCTTCGGGCGGATAGCGGGTCGCGGCCACGGCGGCCCGGGCCTCCTCGGCGGTGTTGACCATCGGAATGAGCAATGTCTGCGCCCCGGCATCCAGCATCCGCTTGATCAGCACCGCATCATTCGCCGCCGGGCGGACCCAGGCCGAAACCGTGGGGTAGCCCGCAAGGCATTGCAATTGCGGCAGGATCGTCAGCGGGTCAGCGGGGCTGTGTTCGGTGTCAAGGCAGAGCCAGTCAAACCCCGCCCCCGCCACCACCTCGGTGGCGAAGGCGGTGGACAGCGTCGTCCAAAGCCCGAATTGGCAGCGCCCCGTGGCAAGGCCGCGCTTGAAGCGGTTCTCGATCATCGCGGCGCTCATGCGAAGGACACGCCAATGGCGCCAAGCGCGCCGTAATCGGCAAAGATCACATCGCCCGAACCGACATCGACCGGCCGGGTGAACGATCCGCCCAGAACGATGTCGCCCTTTTTCAGCCCGTCGCCCTGCGCGGCAAGCTTGTTCACCAGCCACGCCACGCCCGCCGCCGGATGGCCCATGATCGCCGCCGAAACCCCCGATTCCTCGATCACGCCGTTTTTCGACAGTGTCGCCGGGATCCAGCGCAGATCCAGATCGAAGGGTCGCAAGATCCGCCCGCCCAGAACGATCGCGCCAAAGGCGGCGTTGTCGGCGATGGTGTCGGCAATCAGTCGCGGCACCTCGGTGCGATAGTCGATGATTTCAAGCGCGGGGGTGACATATTCGGTCGCCCGCAGCACGTCATGCATCTGGCAGCCCGCGCCCTTCAGATCTTCGCCCATTACGAACGCCAGCTCGGTTTCGAGCCGCGGCTTGAGGAACCGCCCCGCCGGGATGCGGGCGCCATCCAGGAAGGTCGCATCGTCGAACATCACGCCGTAATCCGGCTCGGTCATCTTCGAGGCCATCTGCATCGCCCGCGAGGTCAGGCCGATCTTGCGCCCGATCACCTTGGCGCCCTTGGCCGTCTTCAGCCCGGCCCAGCGGCGCTGGATGTCATAAGCATCCTCAAGCGTGATCGCGGGCCAGGTCTTCGTCAGTTGCGGCATCACCTGCCGGGTCTCTTCGGCGCGCATCAGCGCCTCGGCAGCGGCCTGCCGTTCGATTTCGCTCAGCATCCTGTCCTCAGATCGTGCTCAGCACCGCCATCCCGGCGGCAAGGATCACCACCGCAGCGGTGAACAAGGTGACGTTGGCATCGGTCTCAAACTTCAGCCCGGCGAGATTCCAGTGAAAGGGCGGCACGGGGTTGACGTGATCGACCAGCCAGCCGTCATAGATCGGGCGCATCACGACCGAGGTCCAGAACCCGCCATAGGCACAGCCCGCCATAATCGCCGCGATCCAGAGCGGGCCGGTCGTGTCGGCGGTCCAGATCAGGTAAAGCGCAAGCGCCCCGATATAGACGTAGGACATCACCTGCCAGACGCAGTGAAACCGCGCATGGCCGGTCCAGGACGCGTTGAACCAGTGGGTCTTGTTCGAATCGAACAGGAACGGGATCGCCGAATAGCCGAGGCTGGCGAGGGTAAGCAGAATTTTCGCAACAAGCAGCATATGTTCCTCCCTTGGCTGCAACGGGCGGTCTCCCAATCGCCCGCGTGTATCGTTTTGCGATACAGTGTATTAATTAATGGGCGGCATGCGACAATCTGTCAAGCGGCTTGATGCCAGCTTTGAGCCGCGCCGTCGCAAGGCGGCGACGGCGGCGCAAGGGGTCAGGCGGGGAAACGGGTCAGAGCGCGCGGCCGAACGCGTCTTGCAACTTGCGGCGAAAGGCCAGCAACGCGGCCTTGATGTCTTCTTCGCGGCGCAGGAAGCGCGATGACGGCATGGCGATGGATATCGCCAGCTTGCGCCCGCCGATCTCGGGCAGGGTGGTGGCGATGGCGCAGGCGTCGATGCCGAATTCTTCGCGGTCGATGTAAAGGCCAAGTTCGCGGAAGGCCTCGACCTGGGCCATCAGCTCCTTCGGATCGGTGATCGTGCGTTCGGTGAAACGCTCCATCCCCTGACCGAGAATCGCCAGCGCCTCGCTGCGCGGCAATTGGCCCAGATGCGCCTTGCCGTTTGCGGTCGCATGGAGCGGATGCGCCCGCCCCACATAGGAAATCACCCGAATCCCTTCGTTGGAGGCGATCTGCTCGATGACGATCACCCGGCCGTGGTCATAGGTGGTCAGGTCGATGTTGTCGCCGATCTGGTCGTGCAACTCGGCCATGAAGGGGGCAAGCAGGCTGCGGGCATCCAGGTTCACCTGCGCGCCCAGCCGGGCCAGTTCCATGCCAAGATGGCACCCCTGCTGGCCAAAACTCCGCGCCAGAAGGCCTTCGGAGGACAGCGCATTGACCAGACGCTGCACCGTCGAGCGGGCCAGCCCGGTGGCCTTGGCGATCTCGCCCAGACTGGCGCCCGGCCGCTCGGCCACGGCGCGCAGCACCGCAACGGCGCGCGAAATCGACTGCCCGTCGCTTGCCCGAAGCTTTTCGGCGCCTTTTTCCGCGTCCATGTGCCCTCCGTTTCTCTGGCTCTAACGATCCCGGCGCATCCTGTCCACCGCCGCCGCGACAGGGTGACGCAGATTGGACTTGACATGAGTCCGAAATGCATCGTTAATGGTATGGTGTATCGTTTAGCGATACATACACAAAGGCATCCGGTGGCGCAAGCCGGGAGGCCGGCGGAGGCGGACGTGGCAGGGAGGTAAGCCCGCGGTCGTCGCAGCGCAGCCAAGGATGCGATCAGGGAGGACACCATGCTCACCAGACGTCGTCTGTTGAAAGGCGCGGCCATGACCGGTCTCGCCGCCGTAGCCACGCATCTGCCGTTGCCCGCCTTTGCCGCGGGCCGCACGCTCAAGATCGGCTTCGTCACGCCCACGACCGGGCCGCTGGCGATCTTTGCCGAACCCGATGGCTTCGTGCTCGATCAGGTCCGCGCGGCGCTGGCCGAGGGGCTCGACATCGGCGGCACCCGTTACCCGGTCGAGATCATCGTCAAGGACAGTCAGTCGAGTTCGAACCGGGCCTCGTCGGTGGCGCAGGAACTGATCCTCGAGCATGAGGTGGACATCCTGTGCGCCTCCGCGACCCCCGACACCACGAACCCGGTCGCCGATCAGGCGGAAATCAACGGTGTGCCCTGCATCACCAACGACACGCCCTGGCAGCCGCATTTCTTTGGCCGTGGCGGCGATCCGGCCAAGGGCTTCGACTATACCTATCACTTCTTCTGGGGGCTCGAGGACATCATCGCCGTCTTCATGTCGCAATGGGAGGGGGTGGCGACGAACAAGGTGGTCGGCGCGATGTGGCCCAACGACCCCGATGGCAACGGCTGGTCGCATCCCGAACGCGGCTTTCCGCCGGTGATGCAAAAGGCGGGTTTCACGCTTGTCGATCCGGGCCGCTACCAGAACGGATCGGATGATTTCTCGGCGCAGATCCAGGCCTTCAAACAGGCCGGCGTCGAGATCGTTTCGGGCGTGATGATCCCGCCCGATTTCACCACCTTCTGGACCCAGGCGGCGCAGCAGGGCTTTGCGCCCAAGGTTGTCAATGTCGCCAAGGCGAGCGAATTTCCGCAGGCGATGGCGGCGCTTGGGCCCCGTGCCGAAGCGCTTTCGGTCGAGGTCTGGTGGCATCGCAATTTCCCCTATGCCTCCAGCCTGACCGGGCAAAGCTGTGCCGCGCTGGCCGATGCCTACAGTGCCGCCACCGGCAAGCCCTGGACGATGCCGCTGGGCGCGAAACATGCGCTGTTCGAGGTGGTGATCGACGCACTGAAACGCGCCGAGGATCTGGATGACGCCGACAGCATCGCCGCCGCGATCAAGGCGACGAAGCTTGGCACCGTCTTCGGTCCGGTGGACTGGTCCAACGGGCCGGTCCCCAATGTCTCGAAAACGCCGCTGGCGGGCGGGCAATGGCGGCTTGAGGCGGGGCAGCCCGTGCTGGACATCGTCACCAATCCGGGTCGCCCCGAGATTGCCCTGACCGCTGCGCCACGGCCGATCGCGTGACCTGCGCGTGACGCGGGGCCAATCTCTCGGCCCCGCCTTTTCCTTTCAAGGACAAGATCATGACCCCCCTTCTTTCGCTGAAGGGCGTCGATAAATCCTATGGCGCGCTCAAGGTTGCGGACGCCATCAGCTTCGATCTGCCCGAGGGGCAGGCGCTTGGCATCATCGGGCCGAACGGGGCGGGGAAATCGACGCTGTTCAATCTTATCGGCGGTGCCGTCGCGCCCTCGGCGGGCACGGTGACTTTCGCGGGACGCGCGGTGACCGCCCTTGGCGCGGCGGCCCGTTGTCAGCTTGGCATCGGCCGCAGCTTCCAGATCCCGCATCCTTTCGTGGCGATGTCGGTCTATGAAAACCTGCTTGTCGCCGCGCAATTCGGCGGTTCGGGCGCGCAAGACCCCGAGGCCTTCTGCCGCGACATCCTGCATCGCACCGGGCTTTTGCCCCGCGCCAATCGACCTGCGGGCAGCCTGACACTGCTCGAACGCAAGCGGCTTGAAATGGCGCGGGCGCTGGCGACGGGGCCGAAGCTTCTGTTGCTGGACGAGATCGCGGGCGGGCTGACCGAGGCGGAATGCCACGCGCTGGTCGCCACGATCCGCGAGATCCACGCGGCGGGTACGGCGATCATCTGGATCGAACATGTGGTGCATGCGCTTCTGGCCGTGGTCGAGCGGCTGATCGTGATCGATTTCGGGCGCATCGTCGCCGATGGCGCCCCCCGCGCGGTGATGGCGCAGCCCTTGGTGCGTGAAATTTACATGGGGATTTCGGTCGATGACGATGCTGCTTGAAACCGAGGGGTTGCGGGCCTCCTATGGCGATTTTCAGGCGCTGTTCGGGGTGGATTTCGCCGTAGCCGAGGGCGAGACGGCGGCCATCATCGGCGCGAACGGGGCGGGCAAATCCACCTTTCTGCGCGCGCTTGTCGGGCTGCGTCCGACGACGGGTCAGGTAATCCGCTTCGACGGCACCGACATCGGCGGCATGGCGGCAGAGCGCATCCACCGGCTTGGCCTTGCGATGGTGCCCGAGGGGCGGCGGTTGTTCCGCTCGCTCTCGGTCGAGGAAAACCTGCGCATCGGCGCGCAGGGCGGGCGCAAGGGGCCGTGGGATCTGCGCGCCGTCTATGACCTGTTTCCCGACCTTGTGGCCAAGCGCAAGACCCCCGGCACGGCGCTTTCGGGCGGGCAGCAGCAGATGGTCGCAATCGGCCGGGCGTTGATGTCGAACCCGAAGCTTCTGTTGTGCGACGAGATCAGTCTGGGCCTGTCGCCCAAGGTGATCCGCGACATCTATGCCGCCGTGCCGCGCATCCGCGCCATGGGCACGACGCTGATCGTGGTCGAGCAGGACGTGGGGCAGGCGCTGGCCGTCGCCGACCGGATCTGCTGTTTCATGGAGGGGCGGGTCACCCTGACCGGCCCCCCCGCCAGCCTTGATCGCGCGCAGATCGCCAAGGCCTATTTCGGACTGGAGGTGGCCTGATGGTCTGGGTGAATGCACTTGTTCAAGGGGTTCTGCTGGGTGGGCTTTACGCCCTTTTCGCGGCGGGGCTGAGCCTGATGTTCGGGGTGATGCGCTTCGTCAATATCGCGCATGGCGATTTCATCGTCGTCGCGGCCTATCTGATGCTGACCTTCGTCGTCACCTGGGGGCTGCCGCCCGCGGTTGGCGTAGCGGGGGTGGTGCTGATCCTCGGGGTCTCGGGCTATCTGACGCAGCGGCTGCTTCTGGACCGGGTTCTGGGCAAGGACATCCTGCCGCCGATCCTTGTCACCTTCGGCATGTCGATCATCTTGCAAAACGGTCTGCTCGAAATCTTTTCCGCCGACAGCCGCAAGCTTGCGACGGGCGGCTGGGAGACGGCCTCGGTGTTGCTGCCGCAAGGGATTGCCGTCGGGCTGCTGCCGTTCTTGATGTTTCTGACCGCCGTGGGCGTGATCTGGGCGCTGCAATGGCTGTTCTATCACACTGCGCTCGGGCGGATGCTGCGCGCCACCTCGGACGACGCCGAGATGGTGCCGTTGATGGGGGCGAACCGCAACCATGTCTTTGCACTGGCCACGGGGCTTGCTTCGCTGGTCGTCGGCGTCGCCGGGATCTGGCTGGCGATGAAGACGAATTTCGACCCCGCAGCGGGCCCGGCGCGGCTTTTGTTCGCCTTCGAGGCGGTGATCATCGGCGGCCTTGGCAATCTGTGGGGGACGCTTCTGGGCGGGATCGTGCTGGGCGTCGCCCAGACCTTCGGCGCGCAAGTTGACGCAGGGTTCCAGATCCTTGCCGGTCACCTCGCCTTTCTTGCCGTGCTGATCTTGCGCCCCACCGGGCTGATGCCGAAAGTGAGCCACACATGATGACCCTGCCGCTTGCCTCCGATCCGAACGCCCGGTTGCGTCCGGTCCTTGTCACCCTTGCTCTTGTCGCGCTTGTGGCAGGCCTCGGCTCGGCGCCGCTCTGGGCCAGCCGGTCCGGTCTGCGGCTCTTGATGGAGGGGCTGAGCTATCTGGCGCTGGCGCAGATGTGGAACCTGCTGGCGGGCTATACCGGGCTTGTCTCGGTCGGTCAGCAGGCCTTTGTCGGCCTTGGCGGCTATCTGTTCTTCGGGCTTGCGCTGTTTGCCGGGGTGCCGCTGCCGCTGGCGCTTGGTCTTGCGGCGGTGCTCGCAGCGCTGATTGCCCTGCCCACCGGCTGGATCGCCTTTCGCCTGAACGGCGCCTATTTCGCCATCGGCACCTGGGTCATCGCCGAGGTGTTCCGGCTGGGGGCGGCACAGGTCGGCGCGCTTGGGGGCGGCTCGGGCATCTCGCTGCCTGCGGCGCTGGTCAAGACGCTTGGTGCCACCCGCGAGGGCCGCGAGACGGTGATGTATCTGATCGCGCTGGCGCTCGGGCTTGGCTCGGTGGCGCTGATCTGGGGCCTTTTGCGCTCGCGCTGGGGGCTGGCGCTGACCGCGATCCGCGACAGCGAACTGGCCGCCGAGACGGTGGGCATCGCCACCCGGCAGGTCAAGTTCTTCATCTATGTCCTCACCGCCGGGGTGACCGGATTTGCGGGGGCCTTTCTGGCGCTGCAAAAGCTGCGCATCACCCCCGAGGCGGCGTTTTCGGTCAATGACTGGACCGCCTTCGTCATCTTCATCGTGGTGATCGGCGGCATCGGCACGATCGAGGGACCGATCCTTGGCACGATCCTGTTCTTTGCGCTGCGCGAGATCGGGGCGGATTGGGGGGCCTGGTATCTGATCGCGATGGGGGCGGTGGCGATCGGCGTGATGGTGATCGACAAGCGCGGCCTTTGGGGGGCGCTGAAGGCCCGAACGGGGATCGAGCTGTTCGCCGTCAGCCGCAAGCTTGGCCGCTGAGCCTTTCCTGAAACGCCGCGTGCTTTGGCGTCGTCCTGCACGGCGGCACGCGGCAAACCAGATCGAGGAACGGTGCCGTCTCCGGACCTTGTGGATTGCAAGGGGCGGACCTGTCCATGGCGCCGAATTTCGGACCAACGAATGTCATGTCCCAACCGAGAAAGCCGCTCCAGCATATCCGTGTCGGCCGGGACACAAACCAATCCTGGCTGGGCGAGGTGATCCCCGAACGCCGCCTGCATTCGCTTTACAGCGCCGCCCGCGAGATCGGCGTGACCGAGGAGCTACTGGAGCCGTTCCTGATCGAGGCCGGTGCGCTCGTGGCGGCCGATCCCCGGTTCTCAAATCGCCGCGTGTTCAGCGCCGCCGATCATGCCGGGCTTCTTGCCGAAATCCCGATGCTGGTCAGCCTGCGGACGATACGGCGCGAGATCGGTGCCAGCCGGACCGAATTGGAACGGCTGGTGGCCGAGGGCTGCCTGACCCCGCGCTACCGGTGCGAGACCGTGCGGCTGCGCTGGAGTCTGACGCAAGCCAAAGACCTCCTGTCCGGCCTGCAGTCCCGGGCCACGTCGGTTCCGGCCGAAGATCCAGCTTGGGAAACGCTCCTCTCGGCCAGCCATCGCAGGCGCCAGAGCCTCTCGGCGCTTCTTGCGGCGGTCAGGGCGGGGGAGCTGCCGATCGGCACGCTCGGCCCCGGGTTCAACGATCTGCGTTTGCGTCGGGCCGAGATTGACGCTCTCGTCCCTGCGGCCTCCGCCGCGCAAGAGCCGCTGATCCCCGCCACGGCCTTCGGCATTTCCGTCGGCATCAAGGACAAGGGCCGGTTCCGGGCGCTGATCGAAGCGGGCCAGACCCCGGCCACCCGGTTGCGGCATCCCAAGACCGGCATCGAAAATATCTACATGACCGAGGCTGATATCGCGGCGTTTCATCGCCGTTTCGTCACCATTCCGACTCTCGTGGCCCAAACGGGGCGCCGATTCCGGAGCTGCGCGCAGAGTTGAAGCGGGCAGGCGTGGCGGTTTTCGCGCCCGAGGGCCAAGATTTCGGGCGCCTGTTCCTGCGCGACGCGGCAGAGGCGGCGCTGCGCCGCGAGAGGACGCGCAAACCGTAAAACGCGGTGCGCGGCATCGGGGCGGTACTCTCAGGCGTCTGGAACCTCGTTCTCCGCCCCGAAAAGTCATTCTTTTATAATAACTTGTGCATCAATCCTCAGAGACGGAGAGGGCTTTGGCTAAATCCTCTTGACAGGGGTGAGCACGAAAAGTGCCAAAGTGAGCACGTTTATGCTTCATTGGCAATGCCGTTTTTGGTATCTGGTAGGCCCGGAGGGACTCGAACCCCCAACCAAGGCGTTATGAGCGCCCGGCTCTGACCATTGAGCTACAGGCCCCCAGAGTGCGCAAAGCTCTAGGCAAGATGGGCGGGGCGGTCAAGCGCCGGAATGGGGCAGGGGGCTGGCTTGGGCCGCCCCTCGCCCCTCAGCGCAGATGCGCCAGAAAGGCGTCGATCTCGGCTTCGGTCGTGGCCCAGGTGGTCACCATCCGCGCGGCCAGCGGTTCCGCATCGGGGCCGTCAAGCGACTGATCGAAGGGCCAGAGATAATAGGATGCCCCGGCCGCATGCGCCGCGCGATGGGCGGCGCGGGGGAAGGCGGCGAAGACCTCGTTCGCTTGCGTCGGATGGGTGAGCGAAGCCCCCGGCACCGCGGCAATGCCGCCCGAGAGCCGCGCCGCCATCGCATTCGCCTGCCGGGCAAGGCGCAACCACAGATCGCCCTCGAGGTAAGCCGCCATCTGCGCCGCAAGGAAACGGTGCTTCGAAAACAGATGCCCGCCGCGCTTGCGGCGCAGCTCGAACTCCCAGGCGCGGGCGGGGTCGAAGATCACCACCGCCTCGACGCCCATGCAGCCGTTCTTGGTGCCGCCAAAGCTCAGCACGTCAACCCCGGCCTTCCAGGTGATCTCGGCGGGGGTGCAGCCAAGGCTGACCAGCGCATTGGCAAACCGCGCCCCGTCCATGTGAACGGGCAGCTTGTAATCGCGCGCCACGGCGGTCAGCGCGGCGACTTCGGCGGGGGTGTAGATCGTGCCCGCTTCGGTCGCATTGGTCAGCGAGACCATGCCGCGTTGCACGTTGTGCACGCCCGCCCGCGCAGTATGGGCGATCGTCGCGCGCAGACCCGCCGCGTCCATCTTCGCATGGGGCCCGTCGACCAGCACCAGCTTGGAGCCGCCGGTGTAGAATTCGGGCGCGCCGCATTCGTCTTCCTCGATATGGGCGTTCCTGTGACAGAAAATCGCCCCCCAGGGCTGGGTGAGAACGGCACAGGCAAGCGCATTCGCCGCCGTCCCCGTCGCCACCAGATAGACCGCGGCCTGGGGCGCCTCGAAGATCTCGCGCAGATGCTCGACCACCGCGCCGGTCAGCGGATCGGCGCCATAGGAGGCCACATTGCCCGCATTCGCCGCCGCCAGCGCCGCCATGATCTCGGGCGCGACGCCCGCGGTATTGTCCGACGCAAAGTGCATTCAAAGATCCTCGATGATGTAGTCTTGCCAGTCTTCCTCGGGCACCTCGGCTTCGGAGACGGTCCAGCCGCGCACCGATTGGCCCGCTTCATGCACCGTCTCGGGATCGCCCGAAATCAGATAGTGCCAGGGTTCCAGCGGCCTGCCCTCGGAACGCAGCCGATAGGCGCAGGTCTCGGGCATCCAGTAAGCGCTTTTCTTCAGCGATTTCGGCGTCAGCCGCACGCATTCGGGCACGAATTGATGCCGGATTTCATAATTGCGGCAGCGGCAGCTTTCGCCATCAAGCAGCCGACAGGCAACGCGGGTGAATTCCAGCTCGCCGGTGTCTTCATATTCGAGCTTGTTCAGACAGCATTTGCCGCAGCCATCGCAAAGCGCCTCCCATTCGGCGGGGGTCAGCTTGGCCAGCGGCAGGGTCCAGAACAGGGGGCGCAGATCACTACTCATCGCGCGAAAGGTGACTCGGATTTGGGCATTTGGGAAGTCACTTCAGGCTGTGCGCAGGATCTCGCGCGCGGTGTCGCAATCTTGCGCCATCTGGCGCATCAAGGCGGGCAGGCCGTCGAATTTCATTTCCGGCCGCAGATAGTCGACCAGCGCGACGGAAAGGTGCTGGCCGTAAAGATCGCCCTCGAAATCAAACAGGAAAGTCTCCAGATTGGGGGCGTTTTCGCCAAACATCGGCCGCACCCCAAGGCTGGCCGCGCCCAGATAGGCGCCCGCCTGCGGCCCGGTCAGCACATCGACCTTGACCGCATAGACGCCGAGCTTCGGCAGATGCAGCCGCGCCACCGACATGTTCGCGGTCGGAAAGCCAAGGCCGCGGCCGCGCTTGTCGCCGTGCATCACCTCGCCCTCGATCCGGTGCAGGTGGCCAAGCATCTTTGCCGCGTCGCGCACCCGCCCCTCGGCCAGCGCCTTGCGGATATTGGTCGAGGAGACCTCGATCCCGTCGATGTGCAAAAGCGGCGCCACCGTGACGTCAAAGCCGAAGCGGCGGCCCAGCGCGATCAGCTCGGCCGTGCCCGCCGCGCGGCCCTTGCCGAAGCGGAAATCGCCGCCCACCGTGACATGGGCAACGCCCAGCCCCTCGGCCAGCACCTTGCCTGCGAAGGTCTCGGGGTCCATCCCCGCCAGCTCGGGGCCAAAGGGCAGCTCGTAAAGCCGCGTCACGCCCAGTTTCGCCAGCCGGTGTTCGCGCGCTTCGGCGTTCATCAGCCGGAACGGCGCGGCGTCGGGGGCAAAGACCTCGCGCGGATGGGGCTCGAAGGTGATGATGCCCAAAGGCTCGCGGCCGCGGGCCAGGTCGATCACCGATTGATGCCCCAGATGCACCCCGTCGAAATTGCCCATCGCCACCGAGGCGCCGCGCGCCTCGGGCGAAAGCCCCGTCCAGTGGGTATAGGTCTGCATGCCCGGTCTTGTCCCGCCTCCGGCGAGGCCGCCGGTCGTGTCAGTTCTTGCAGGCGGGCGCCAGAACCTGCGCTTCGCCCTCGATCACCACCGTATCGCCCACGCGGCAGCGGGTTTCAAGGGTCACGCGACGCTTCACCGGGTCGATCGCCGCCACCGTGACTTCGGCAGTGACCACGTCGCCCGGCCGCACCGGGGCGCGGAATTTCAGCGACTGGCCAAGATAGATCGTGCCATGCCCCGGCAGCTGCTCGCCGATCACCGCCGAGATCAGCCCGGCCGACAGCATCCCATGCGCGACCTTGCCCTTGAACATCGTGCCCTTGGCGAAATCCTCGTCCAGATGCACGGGGTTGCGGTCGGTCGAGACCTCGGCGAACAGTTCGATGTCGCGGTCGGTGACTTCCTTGGTCAGGCTGCGCATCATGCCGAGTTCAAGCTGATCGATGCAGATCGTGCCGCGGGGAATGTCGTCGGTCATGGGGGCGCTCCGGCTGGGTCATGTTGCGGCGCGCCATAGCATGGCGGCTGCCGCCATGCAAGCGCAGCGAAACTTATGAACCCAAGGGGCGCCGCGGGCGCAAGATAGTTGCGAGGCCGTTCAGCGCAGCCGACCGATCGTGTATTGCGGATCCTGCTGGCGCGCATCGAGCCAGGCCCGGAGCAGATCCGGGTTCGGATTTTCGACATCGGCGCCGAACTGCTCGGCGGCCAGCCCGCCCGAGACGAAAAGCACGTCCAGGTTTTCGCCGATCGCCCCCGCCACATCGGTGTTGATGCCATCGCCCACCGCCAGCACCCGGCTGTCATCGGCCAGACCGAAGTCCGCCATGCGGCGCCGCGCCATGTCGTAGATCGGCGGATGCGGCTTGCCGAAATACATCGTGCGCCCGCCCATTTCCTCGTAAAGCGCGGCCAGCGCGCCGGCGCAATAGATCCGGGTTGCGCCCATGTCGACGACCACATCGGGATTGGCGCAGAGCATCGGCAGGCCGCGGGTCTTGGCCTCAAGGAAGCGGGGGCGGTAGTCTTCGGGCACTTCGTTCAGCTCGTCGAAGGGGCCGGTGCAGACGATGCCCTCGGCCTGGTCGAAGGGGACCAGCTGAACATGGGTGCGGCCCTCCCATTCCGGCGGGATTTCGGTGAAGAAGCCGTCGTCCTTTTGCGGCCCGAGATGCCAGAGCCTGCGCCCGACCGCGCCCGCGAACATCGCATCCTGCGCCGCATCGCCCGAGGTGACGATGGCATCCCAGGCCTCGCGCGGGACGCCCATGCGGTCGAGCCCCTCGGCGACGAACCGGGCCGGGCGCGGCGCGTTGGTGATCAGGATCACCCGGCCGCCCTGACCGCGGAAGCCTTCCAGCGCGGCGACGGCGGCGGGGAAGGGCGCGACGCCATTGTGCACGCAGCCCCAGAGATCGCACAGAAGCACGTCGTAACGGGCGGAGATTTCGGCGAGCGACTGGAGGATGCGGGTCATGGGGCGGCCTTTCGGAACGGTTCGGACATCGATGCGGCCAACTTATGACATGGGTGCGACAGAATGACAAAGGGGCACGAGCTGTTGCGGTGCGCCTGCGCCCCGCCCGGGGAAGGGGGGCGCTGCCCCCCTCTGGCTACGCCATTCACCCCCCGGGATATTTCGGGCAAGATAAAATCATGCCCCTTTATCTTGCCTCAAATATCCCGGGGGAGTCCCGGCACGGGACGGGGGCAGCGCCCCCTCCTTGCCCCGGGGGCCCAAGCTGCGGTATCTGTGCATCTCAAGAACACCAATGAAAGCGAGCACCATGTCCGGCGATCTTTTGTCCTCGACCCCGAGCGAGACCTATGACGCGTCCTCGATCGAGGTGCTCGAAGGGCTGGAGCCGGTGCGCAAGCGGCCGGGCATGTATATCGGCGGCACCGATGAACGGGCGCTGCATCACATGGTGGCCGAGATTCTCGACAACGCCATGGACGAGGCGGTGGCGGGCCATGCGACCCGGATCGAGGTCGAGGTGAATGGCGATGGCTCGGTCACCGTGCGCGACAACGGCCGGGGCATCCCCGTTGATCCGCATCCGAAATTTCCCGGCAAATCGGCGCTGGAAGTGATCCTGTGCACGCTGCACGCGGGGGGCAAGTTCTCCAACAAGGCCTATTCGACTTCGGGCGGTCTGAACGGCGTGGGCTCGTCGGTGGTGAACGCGCTTTCCGATCTGATGGTGGTGCAGGTCGCGCGCAACAAGGAACTTTACGAGCAACGCTTTTCGCGCGGGGTGCCGCAGGGGCCGGTGGCGAAGCTCGGTGCAGCGCCCAATCGGCGTGGCACCACCGTCACCTTTCACCCCGATCCGGAGATCTTCGGCTCGCTGAGCCTGAAGCCCGCGCGGCTCTTCAAGATGACGCGCTCGAAGGCCTATCTGTTCTCGGGCGTGGAAATCCGCTGGAAGACGGCGCTTGCCGATGGCGACACGCCGACGGAAGCGACCTTCCATTTCCCGAACGGGCTCGCCGATTTTCTGGCCGAAAGCCTGACCGGCGCCTCGACCTATTCCGACAAGCCCTTCGCGGGCCGGGTCAGTTTCGAGGAGAAATACAACATCCCCGGCTCGGTCGAATGGGCGATCAACTGGACGCCGGTGCGCGACGGCTTCCTGCACAGCTATTGCAACACCGTGCCGACGCCCGAGGGCGGTACGCATGAGGCCGGGTTCTGGGCCGCGATCCTCAAGGGCATCCGCGCCTATGGCGAGCGGATCAACAACAAGAAGGCGGCGCAGATCACCCGCGAGGACATGTTGACGGGCGGCTGCGCGCTGATCTCGATCTTCATCCGCGAGCCCTCCTTTGTCGGCCAGACCAAGGACCGGCTGTCGACCGAAGAGGCCGCGCGCTGGGTCGAAAACGCGGTGCGGGATTACTTCGACACCTGGCTGACCACCGATACCAAGGCGGCGGGTGCGATCCTGGATTTTCTGGTGCTGCGGGCCGAGGAACGGCTGCGGCGCAAGGCGGAAAAGGAGACCTCGCGCAAGTCGGCGACGAAGAAGCTGCGTCTGCCCGGCAAGCTGGTCGATTGCTCGGCGACGAACCGCGAGGGCACCGAGCTGTTCATCGTCGAAGGCGACTCGGCCGGGGGCTCGGCCAAGATGGCGCGCGACCGGACGATGCAGGCGCTGTTGCCCCTGCGCGGCAAGATCCTGAACGTGCTCGGCGCGGCCAGTTCCAAGCTCGGCCAGAACCAGGAGATCAACGATCTGGCGCAGGCTTTGGGCGTGGGGCTGGGCACCAAGTTCCGCGTCGATGACCTGCGCTATGACAAGATCATCATCATGACCGACGCCGATGTCGACGGCGCGCATATCGCCTCGCTTCTGATGACCTTTTTCTTCACCCAGATGCGGGGGCTGATCGACAAGGGGCATCTCTACCTGGCCTGCCCGCCGCTTTACCGGCTGACCCAGGGGGCGAAGCGGATCTATGTCGCCGATGACGCCGAGAAGGAGGTCTGGATGGCGAAGGGGCTGGGCGGGCGCGGCAAGATCGACGTGCAGCGCTTCAAGGGTCTGGGCGAGATGGACGCCAAGGACCTGAAGGACACGACGATGAACCCGGCGACGCGCAAGCTGATCCGGGTGACGATCGACGACGAATTCGCGGGGGAAACCGCCGATCTGGTGGAGCGGCTGATGGGCAAGAAACCCGAGATGCGGTTCCAGTATATCACCGAGAACGCGCGGTTCGTGGAAGAGCTGGACGTGTGATCCGCGGCGCGCGGCAGGCCCCGGGAACGGGCCGGGATCTGGCCTGAAACCGGCTCCGGATGCGCGCGAAAGGCGATTCGAGTCAGAAGTGGTCGCGTTAAGCATGTGGCGCGCCTCGGGGTCGGCCGGGCGCTGAACCGCCGGAAAACGGGCCTTTGTGCCTGAACAATGGTCGCGCCACCGTTGCGGGCAGAGTTGTTTTGCAGACCTGTGCGGAATTTGGTTAATTTTACGGGTTTCCAGCGCCCGCGTTTAGACTTCGAAAATCATCTTAACCTTAACGTGGGCCAGTCTTCGATAGGCAACGATATCAGGAGTGCCGCGCGATGCGATCCTATCTCATTTTGGCGGGAATCGTCGTTCTGACGATTGTCGGCGATTACGCGCTCAAATCTGCCAGCCTGCGTGCCGTGCCGCATGCCTCGGTCTGGTTCTTCGCCGGGGCCGCGCTTTATGCGCTGACCGCGCTGGGCTGGATGTGGCTCATGCAAAGCCAGAGCCTGGCGCAGATCGCCGTGCTGTACAGTTCGGCCACCATCCTGCTGCTCACCGGTGTCGGTGTCGTCTTTTTCGGAGAAACCCTCTCGACGCGGCAGATCGCAGGCATTGGCGCTGCGCTGTTTTCCGTCGTGCTGATGCAGGCAGAAGCCTGAACGACCCTTCCTCAATGCATAGACGAGACACCCCATGCTTCTTGTAAGCCACTATGTCACCCGCAGCAAAATCCACGGCCTTGGCGTCTTTACCCGCGTGCCGATCCGCGCCGGCGCCACGGTCTGGCGCCATGATCCGATGTTTGATGTGGACATACCCGCCGCCACGCTGGCACAATTTCCCGAGGACCTGGCGCAGACGGTTCTGCACCACGCGGAATATCTTCCGCATCTCGGGATTTTCCGCCTTGGAAATGATGGGGACATGTTCATGAACCACAGCGACGACCCCAGCCTGATCGACCGCGGCGAGGAGATGGTCGCGGCCCGCGATCTGGCCGCGGGCACCGAACTGACCTGCGACTATGCGCAGGTCTGCGTTCTGGGCTTTGAAAACGCCCTGCCGCCGCGGCTGGAGGCGGCGGCCTGATGAGTGGCAACACCCTGCCGCGGCAGATCGTGGTCCTGGTGACCGCGGTTCTGCTCGCGGTGCTGGCCGTGTTGTGGATGTCGCTTGTGTCGGTGCGCGGCACGATGGACGACAGCGCGGCCGAGGAATCGACCAAACGCGTCGCCGGGCGGGTGCAGAACCTGCTGGAACAAGTGTCGCTTCTGGCAAGCGACTACCACAACTGGACAGACCTTTACATCGATGCGCAAGAGCTGGCGATCGACCGGCTGGCCTCGAATTACGGGATCACGGCGCATCGCGGCGAGGTGTTCCAGTTTGCCGAAGTGTTCGACGGTCCTTTCGCGCGGCCGCTGTCCTGGCGCGAGGGGGCGGGGCTGGCGCCGCAACCGGGGTTCCTGACCGAACACACGCGGCAGATCCTGCGCGGGATCGCGCCCGGGCTCGACCCGTCGCACCGCGAGACCCATGATTATTTCGAGATGCGCGACAGCCAGCCGGTGATGTTTTCAAGCTCCTATCTGCTGCCCGAAAACCCCGAGCTTCTGGCGCGGGTGGTGCCGCGCAGCGCCGCCATCGCCACGATCGGCAAGGTGCTGGCGCCGCAGCGGCTGCGCGACATGGAAAGCGAATTCTCGATCGTCGGGCTTGCGGTGACGATGACCCCGCCCGAGGCCGCACAGATCGTCTCGGTCGCGCTGCCGGGGGTGGACGGCAAGCCCGTGGCCTGGCTGCGCTGGACCCCGCCACAACCGGGCACGCTGTTGTTCTGGAAGATGTTTCCGATCATGGCGGGGATCAGCTTCCTGTTCGTGGTGATCTCCTATTCCGCGGCGCTTTTGTTGCGCTCGAAGGCGGCGGGGCTGATCGAGCGCGAGGCGATTTCCTTTGACCGCGCCCGGATCGATGCGCTGACCAGCCTGCCCAACCGTTTCGCGATGCGCGAGCATCTTGACAGCCTGCGCGATCAAAGCGGGGTCGATTGCGCCGTTCTGGCCATCGATCTGGTGCGTTTCAAGCTGATCAACGACACTGTCGGGCATCTGGGCGGCGACGCCTTTCTGGTCGAATTCGCCGCGCGGCTGCGCACCATCGCCGACGAAACCGCCTTTCTCGCCCGCTACGGCGGCGACGAATTCTTCGTGGTGTTTTCCGCCGCCACCGACCTTGACCGGATCGTGGCGGAAAAATGCCGTCAGATCAGTCTTTTGTCGGAACGGCCCATCCTGTGCAACGGGGTCAGCTTCGAAGTTCTGTCCTCCAAGGGGCTTGCCTTCGAGGATCGGCGCGGCATGGCTCAGGATGAGCTTTTGCGCCGCGCCGACCGGGCGATGTATTCCGCCAAGCTGCGCGAGACGCTGGAGGTCGTGCGCTATGACAAGCGCATGGAAAGCGAGGACATCGATCACAAGCGGATCGAAAAGGAACTGCGCCGCGCGCTGAACGAGGGCGAGGGGCTGGAGATCCATTACCAGCCGATCGTTCCGGCCAGCCTTGGCGCGGCGCCGATCCGCTACGAGGCGCTGGCGCGCTGGACCTCGCCCGAGCTGGGCGCGGTGGCGCCCGACCGCTTCATCAAGGTGGCCGAGGCGACCGGGCTGATCATGCCGCTGGGCTGGCGGCTGCTGGATCTGGTCTGCGCCGACATGCGCCGGATGGATCAGGCGCGGGTCAGCATCAACGTCTCGCCCGCGCAGCTGATGAGCCGCGGCTTTGCCGAGAAATTCACCGCCGTCGTGCTGGCGCAGGGCATCGCGCCCTGGCGGATCGAGGTCGAGGTGACCGAGCAGATCGTGGTGCGCGACGATGCCACGATCGAACACGAGCTGATCGCGCTCAGCCACAACGGCTTCACCCTGGCGCTTGATGATTTCGGCACCGGCTTCGCCTCGATCGGTTATCTGACGCAGATGCCCTTCGACGTGCTGAAGATCGACCGCTCCTTCGTGCGCTCGATCGAGGACGGCCAGCAGGGGATGCGGATGGTGCGCTCGATCGTCGGTCTGGCGCGGGCGATGGAGCTGTCGATCGTCGCCGAGGGGGTCGAAAGCGAAGCCGAGGCGGTGCTCTTGCGCCGCATCGGTGCCGACTTCCTGCAAGGCTATCATTTCGGCCGCCCGGCGCCGGTCTCGGCCTGGATCCGGCCCGGCGCCGCGGGACGGCCGGACCGGGCCTGACGCCCCGCCGCCGCGGCCGGTGCAAAAGCCGCGTTTTTCCGGAATATCGGCCACCTGTGCCTGAAAATAAAGCTCCCGGTAACTCGGCCCCGGGTAGAATGTCCTGTCCTTGAACCGGAGAAGCCCCGTGACCCTGCAGAATGATCCGCCGCGCCATGCCGAAGGGGCGGTCGATTTCGGCTTCGACGAGGTGTTCTTTTCGCGCACCGACAAGCGCGGCGTCATTCTGGCGGGCAATGACGTGTTCCAGCGCATTTCGGGCCATGGCTGGGGGGATCTTCTGGGGGCGCCGCACAAGATCATCCGCCATCCCGACACGCCGCGCGCTTTGTTCCGCATCCTCTGGGACGCGCTGGGCAACGGCTATCCGATGGGCGGATATGTCAAGAACCGCGCCCGCAACGGCGATCACTACTGGGTCTTCGCGGTGATCCTGCCGATGGAGGGCGGCTATCTGTCGGTGCGGCTCAAACCCTCGACGCCGCTTTTCGACAAGGTTCAGGCGCTTTACGCCGATCTTTGCGCCCGCGAACGGGTCGAAGGGCTCGACCCCGAGGCCAGCGCCCGGATGCTGTGGCAAGCCGTGACCGAGGCGGGGTTCACCAGCTACACCACCTTCATGGCCAGTGCGCTGGGCCAGGAACTGGCCTCGCGCGACCTGCGCATGCGCCGCCCCGTGGATCCGCGCACGCAGCGGCTGATCGATCTGAACGTGTCGCTCGAACAGGTCACGCAGGAGCAGCGCAAATTGCTGCGCAGCTTCGAATCGCTGCAATCGATCCCGAACAACATGCGCCTTGTGGCGTCACGGCTGGAACCTTCGGGCGGGCCGGTCTCGGCGATTTCCGAAAACTACCGCGCCTCCTCGCTGGTGATCTCGGAACGGCTGCGCAGCTTCGTCACCGGCCGCGACAACCTGTGCGACCGGGTCTCGCGGCAGGCGGCGCGGGCGCTGTTCCTGCTCGGGGCGGATCGCGTCCTGTCCGAGATGATCGGCAGCTTCCGTCACGCCGAGGCGGTGGCGGGGATCGACTGGGTGGCCGAGGGGGCGGGGCTGGCCCGGCTGCGGGCCGCCGGGCGGGAGGACAGCCGCGCCGCGCTGAAAAGCGCGGTCGAGCATGCCGAGGAACTGACCCGGTCCAGTTCGGAAATCCGCCGCCTGATGCTGGGTCTCGACACGATCCGGGTGATGGGGCGGGTGGAATGCGGCCGGTTGCGCGCCAATGGCGGCGGGCTGGCCGCGACGATCGATCAGCTCGATCTGTTTCACGCCGAAATCAAGACCCGGCTGGAAACCATCCTGCGCCTGTCCGAGGAAATCGGCACTGCGATGAGCCGGTTTTCCAACACCGAATTCGGCGCCGCCGCCAAGCGCTGACCCGCGGCCGCGCGGCGTGGCGATCCGCCTTTCGCCGTCTTCATGCCGCAAAGCCGCGACTTGCTGTCGCAGTCGGGCTTTGCCTTGCGCCTGCGCTGCCCTAGAACGGGATTTGAAACAGGGAGAGCGCGATGAGTGACGACGCATTGGTGATTTTCACGCCCTCGGGCAAACGCGGTCGGGTCGCCCGGGGCACCTCGGTTCTGGCGGCGGCCCGCGCGCTGGGCGTCGATCTTGACTCCGTCTGCGGTGGCCGCGGCATCTGTTCGAAATGCCAGATCTCTCCGGGCTATGGCGACTTTCCCAAACATGGCGTCAGCGTCGGCGCCGAGGCGCTCAGCCCGCTCAACGCGGTCGAGGAGCGCTACGATCGCATCCGCGGCCTGAAGGAGGGGCGGCGGCTGGGCTGTCAGGCCTGCGTGATGGGCGATGTGGTGATCGACGTGCCCGCCGAGAGCCAGGTGCACAAGCAGGTGATCCGCAAATCCGCCTCCGAGCGGGTGATGGAGATGGACCCGGCCACCCGGCCGCTTTACGTCGAAGTTGCCGAGCCCTCGATGCACGAGCCCTCAAGCGATTTCGAACGCCTTGCGGCGGCTTTGGAAAGCCAATGGCAGATCAGGGGCTTGCAGGTCGATCTTGCAGTTCTGTCGGGGCTGCAGCCGGTCTTGCGCAAGGGCAATTGGCAGGTCACGGCGGCGGTGCAGGAGGCGGGCGACGGTTCCGCGCCGCGGCTGGTGGCGCTGTTCCCGGGCCTGCGCGAGGCGCCGCTTTACGGCCTGGCGATCGACCTTGGCTCGACCACGATCGCGGGGCATCTGGTGGCGCTCGATGATGGCCGGGTGCTGGCCTCCTCGGGGCTGATGAACCCGCAGATCCGCTTTGGCGAGGATCTGATGAGCCGCGTCAGCTACGCGATGATGAACCCGGGCGGCGCGGCCGAGATGACGGCGGCGGTGCGCGGCGCGCTCGCCACGCTGGCCGAGGCGTTGGCGCTGGAGGCCGGGATCGACGCTGCCGCCGTGGTCGAGGCGGTGATCGTCTGCAATCCGGTCATGCACCATCTTTTGCTCGGCCTCGATCCGGTCGAGCTGGGTCAGGCACCCTTCGCGCTGGCGACGGGGCAGGGGCTGACCCTTTCTGCCGCCGAGATCGGGCTGACGCCCATCGCAGCGGGCGCCCGGGCCTATATCCTGCCCTTGATCGCGGGCCATGTCGGCGCCGATTGCGCGGCCGTGGCGCTGTCGGAGGCGCCCGAAACCCGCGAGGATCTGTCGCTGATCGTCGATGTCGGCACCAATGCCGAGATCCTTCTGGGCAACAGCACGCGGGTTCTGGCCTGTTCCTCGCCCACCGGTCCGGCCTTTGAAGGGGCGCAGATTTCGTCCGGGCAGCGCGCGGCGCCGGGCGCGATCGAGCGCATCGAGATCGATCCGCTGACGAAGGAGCCGCGGTTCCGCATCATCGGCAATGACCACTGGTCGGACGATCCGGCCTTCGGCACGCCGGGGATCACCGGGATCTGCGGCTCGGGCATCATCGAGGCGGTGGCGGAGATGCGGATCGCGGGGATCCTCGATGCCTCGGGGCTGATCGGCTCGGCCGAGCAGGTGGGCACGGCGCGCTGTGTGCCGATGGGGCGGACGCAGGAATACGTGATCCATGACGCCAGCGCCGCGGGCGGGCCGCGGATCACCGTGACGCAGGGCGACATCCGGGCGATTCAGCTTGCGAAATCCGCGCTTTACGCGGGCGCGCGGCTGCTCATGGACGAGATGGGGGTGGACCGGGTCGACCGCGTCGTTCTGGCCGGGGCCTTTGGCGCCCATATCAGCCCGAAACATGCGATGGTGCTGGGGATGATCCCCGACGTGCCGCTGGCGGCGGTCACTTCGGCGGGCAATGCCGCGGGGACGGGCGCGCGGATGGCGCTGTGTTCGGTGGCGGCGCGGCGGGGGATCGAGGCGCAGGTGCGGCGGATCGTGAAGATCGAGACCGCGATCGAGCCGCGCTTTCAGGAACATTTCGTGGCGGCCAATGCGATCCCGCACGCGACCGACCCCTTCCCGGAGCTGGCCACGGTGGTCACGCTGCCCGAGGTCAACTTCAACGCGGGCGGCTCGGGCGATGGTGGCGGCCGCCGTCGTCGCCGTGCTCAGATCGGCGCTTGACGGCGGGGGTGGCATCGCTTATCTGACGCTCAACGCGGGTGTAGCTCAATGGTAGAGCCGCAGCTTCCCAAGCTGATGACGAGGGTTCGATTCCCTTCACCCGCTCCAACAAATCCGACATTTGCAAAGAAACTCAATGGCTTACGCTATTTTGAGGTCTATGCATGTCCACAAATCTGCCCACGCGTCACACCACTTTGCGCAGCGGCCACCTCTACTACAACCGCCGCGTTCCCTCTCATGCCCAGCGCGCTTTCGGCCCTCAGCTTCGGATCAGAATCAAGGATCAGGCGGAAGCGGAACGGCTGACCCGCAGGCTCAACGACCTTTGGGCCGAGGAACACGTCACCCTGCCGATTGACCTGCAAGCCCTTCTGGCGGCCACAGCCCCCAAGCCGACAACGCTCACCACGATTGCGGCGGAATATGTCGAGGTCCGGGGGATACAGGAAAACCCCACGATCAGTTCGGCCCTGATGCTGGCGGAATTGTCGGGAGATATCGCGATCCAGAATTACAGCAGGCAGGACGCAAGGAACTTCACCCAAACGCTTCTTGAGCGGGGGATGCGGTCAACCTCGGTCAGGCGGCGGCTCAACTGCCTTTCGGCGATCTTCAACTATGCCTATGCCGAATATGAGGTGGCGGGCAGAAACCCTTTTGCGCGCGTTCTGATCGCCCGTGAGGGGGCCGACAAGGTGCGCAGGCTCCCCTTCCTGCCAAGTGAACTTCCTGCCCTCTATGACGCCTGTATGGTCTCTGAGAAGCGGTTGCGCTGGGCGGTTCCAGTGCTTGGCGAGACGGGATGCAGGATTGCGGAAGTGATCGGGTTGCGCCGTGCTGACGTGGCGAAAGATGCCTCACACATGGCGATCTGTCCCCATACGGCGAGACGGCTGAAAACCTCCGGCTCTGCCCGTGACCTGCCCCTTGTCGGACCTGCCCGAGAGGCAATGCGCTTGTTGCTGGCAACCTGCGAGGGCGAGTTTCTGTTTCCCGAATACCTGCGGGAGGGCGAGATACTGGCTACCCATGCGGGAAACACGCTGAACAAATGGCTCAAGCGGCAGTCTGGCGGCAAGACGGCCCATTGCCTGAGGCATACCTTCAGGGATCGGTTGCGGGCGGTGGAGTGCCCGTTGGAACTTCTTGACGCGTTGGGAGGATGGAGTAGCGTGCAAGGCGCTGGGCGGCGCTATGGAAGCGGCTACAGTCTTGAGCAGAAGCGGGAATGGCTGCTTCGGATTTCTTTGGCTCGAATATGAATTGGGGAAGACACATGAAAAGAACCGTCGCCGCCATTGCCGTTCTTGTTGTTGCGTCGTGTGACGTATCAACTGCGACCAATGTTCACTCCTACAACGGAAATTCGGTAGAAATTGAACTCTATGGCGACACCTTCGCCTTTGGCACCGAGGAACAACAGAAGGCGCAACTTGATGTAGCCAAGGCGCAGGCTGAGGGTGTATGCGGCGGCCCCGCCCGTTTCCTCTCGCGTCGGATGGAAGAAAAGCCGCAAAACGGAATTTACTATGTTCCTGCGGCAAATCTTGCACTCTTCAAGTGCATGTAGGGCCTCTGAGAAGCGGCTACAGCATAGACCAGAAGCGGGAATGGCTGATGCGGATTAATCGAAACTTTAAAGGGGTCGCAGAATGAAGCGATATGTGACTATCATTTGCACTCTGGCATTCCCCGCAATTGCACAGGAGCCAGTAGCAACGCAATTCAATGGCTATTCCTTGGAGTTATCCATAGCGTCCACCTCTCCGATAAACTTGGCGTCCATTCCATCCGAAGCAACGATCAAGGCGGAGAAAGTGTGCAAATCTGTCGGGAAAATTCCCGAGGCGCAGGAGGTACGAAAGGTATCGGATTTCAAATATACAGCCTTCTACTTGTGCCTTTAGCGCCGGACCGCTTCATATGGAAAACCGTGTAAAGAATTCGGAGAGAGATTGAGATGAAATATAAGGTCACATCCAGAATTTTTTCCGTTTTGACCGCTTACTCTTTTGCCTGTAGCGCAAGTTACGCCGATGATGCAGAATTAATTTCTGAGGCAAAAAAATGCAGCGCGCTAGATGGTGCAGGTTTCCGCATGACCTGCTACGACTCAATATTCAAAGGCAACGGAAAAGCGCTCCTCCCCGTTCCTGCGCCTGAGGCCACGCCGGAACCTCAAGCTCAAGGGACTGAGGGAGAGGAAATCATCGATCTGCGAACCGAGGTTAGCCCGGGTGCTCAGTGGCATTACTCGGAAAAAAGGAGCGAACTTGACGGGCGCAAAGACGTTTGGCTTAGCAACGAAAGCATCAACACTCATTCCAATCAAATCGGCACCCCGGAACATGCGACCCTTTGGTTGAGATGTCAGGGAAACACAACCTCGGTTATCTTGAGTTTCAATAGCTACATCTCGGACAATCAATCGGTCCCCTATCGCTTTGACGAGGGAAGCGTTCAAAAGATCGGAATGGTGACCGCTGCGGGTGGCGAGGGGCTTGGCTTATGGTCTGGCGGCAAATCAATTCCATTCATCAAGTCGATTTTCGGAAAATCGAAATTGGTCATATCGTTCAACTCTTACAGCAGCAGGAATATAGAGTTTTCCTTTGATGTCTCTGGGTTGAGGGATAGAATTGACAACTTGGCCGCCGCTTGCAAATGGAGTCCGTGAGATAAATAATTTCAAATATTTCGCTCCGGCGTTCACCTGCAAGGCTTAAACGTAATTCTTTCCTGCGGACTCAGACCCGAAAACCCGCCAAGCCGATTTCCCTTGTCAGAAATCTGGGGGGTCCCAAGCCCCCCTTACCCGTTCAACGTCCGATGCACGGTCATGCGGCTGATCCCCATCACCTCGGCGATCTTGTAGGTGGACAACCCCTCTTCGCTCAGTTGCTTGATTCGATCCCTGTCAATCGTTGCCTTGCGCCCCTTATACACCCCTTTCGCCTTCGCCTTGGCGATCCCCTCTGCCTGCCGCTGCTTGAGAATGGACCGCTCGAACTCGGCAACTGCCCCAAGGATCGAAAGATACAGCTTAGACGCCCCATCGCTGCCCTCTGGCGGGAAGGTCAGGTTATCTTTAACGAACCGGATCGAGACGCCTTTCGCGTTGAGTTCCTGCACAATCGCCAGAAGGTCTTGCAGATTGCGGGCAAGGCGATCAATCGACCACACCACTACGCTATCCCCCTCTCTCACCCAACCGATCAGGTCTTGCAGCGCGGGGCGATCCTTGGCGGTGGCCCCTGAGACCTTTTCCTCAAACAGCTTGTCCACTTCCCCTATGTCTTGACGATCAAGAGACTGATCGAGGGTAGAGACGCGACGATAACCGACAGTAGCCATAGCGACACCTCCAAGGTGGTAACTTATGACTCTAGAGTTACCATCGCGACGGTAACATTTCAACGATTCGATCCTATTGTTACCATCTCGGCTTGCCTGCGCAGTAACAGAAGAATGGCAACGCTGGGGTATGCCCTTGAGTGACTACCTTTCCCGCTTGCACCATCACTGTTACCCTTGGCCGATTTCAGGGGGGAGATATGCGCTAGATCGCCATTGCCGCTTTGCAACCACCTCCAGACCGTCGAAGAACTGACCCTGGGATTTCCTGCCCCCTCATTGCCTCAACGTGCCCCTGCCGAGGGGATTAGCGAACTCTGCATTTCCAGAGACGACAGAGAGGCGCAAAACGAGGCGGATTTCCACAAGTGCTTGATATTGCTTTTATATTATGAGCGCGAGGCAAGAATCGCGGTCAAGCCGCTGAATCGAAAGGCGAATCACGTCGCAACAGCGGCGTATAATCTAACGCTTTGATTTACTTGACTTTTGACGATTTTTCTTGGTGATCTCCAGAATCCGTGCTATGGCTTCATCGCCAGTCAAGCACTGGCTCAGCACAGCTACCCCGCACCGAGAGGATCGCGGGCTTTTTTGTGTCTGCACTCTAGAACTTAAAACTGCCTGCCCCGCCCCGCAAGGATCGCGGGATTTTTCATTTCAGCAACACCGAGGAAATTATGCCTAAAGATGCGAGATCATTTCAACGAGAGTCCGATCAATTTGGGATTCTCCTTGAAGCCAGCAGCCAAGTTTACACAGACTTCGAACCCGCCAATGATTTCACTACCAATTTCATTTTGGGGAAACTTCTCGAACTAGGCTTGGAACTCAGCCCAAAGAACAAGCACCATTATAAAAAGATTTGTGCAACCTGCGACTTTTTCGTGGCCGCGAGATATGCGCGCAATGGTTTAATTATCTGGTTAGGCGGAAATGATGAATATGTGGGGGCGATGTATGGCGGGGTAATTGCAAGGGAAATGCGCGAGAGGTTCATCAATGCCGGATGGATGCGAAAGGTGCAGAAATCCAGCAAAAAAGACAAGTTAGCGAGCATCTACGAAACGTCAATACCATTTGAGACAGAGCAGCTTCGATTTAAGCCACATGGAAAAACCCAACCCGTCATTGTCAGATCGAGAAAGAAACGAGCGCCCGATGGGAAAATTACGGGAGGCAAACGTATAAGCGCGAAAAAATTCGGCGATCAATATGAAAAAGAACTGGATTTCGTCAGGGAAATTAACTCAGCAATGGCTGCAAACCCCCTCACCACCCTTGACGGGCGAGCGTTTCGGCATGGCAAGCGCATTTTTAATAATGGAAGTTTGACACAAGGCGGAAGGATGTACGGTCCTTGGCAGCAATACAGAGAAGTAGAGCGGTTGGAAATGACAATAGACGAAGAACCCGTCTGCGAAATTGACCTAAAGGCTTCATACCTGAACCTTGCGAACATCCACTACGGAAATGGGGCACCTTTGCCACAAGACCCTTATCAAAGAATCTGGTTTGTAGAGAGAGAAATTGATCCTGACAGAAAGCATAGCATGCGAGCATTAGCGAAAAAACTCTTAAGCACTGCTGTTGGAAATGAAAGCGAAACCGGAGCACTAAACCGCACCACCTTTCCAAAAGGAAGAGAGTATTGGGACAGAGACGCAAAAAGGATGAAAGCCACCCCGATAAGAAAAGAATTTAACCTGCCTAAGGGTGCGAAAGCAAAAGACTACTACGCAGATATTTTCCGGGCATATCCATTCCTAACAGAGGCCGAGGGAAAATGGGCGGAATTAATGCATCTGGAAAGCCAAATCATTCTTGGCGCAGTTCACAAGTTGGCACAGGAAGGCATAGCAACCTATCCCGTACATGACTCCTTGATCTGCAAAGTATCAGATAAAAATAGAACCATCGAAGCCATTCACGCAATGATGATGCACTATCTAGGAGCAACCTTCTATGTGGATGCGAGCATTTTAGGTCAAGATGTGGAAATTGTCCCGCCATTAGGCAACATAACTTATCAGTGCAACAGAACAGTATCAGTGGATTGGGGGGTAGATGAAGATATATCACTTATAGAAGAAGATTAATTAATTAAGAAGGAAGAGAGAGAACAGAGAGTATAGAGGAAGAAAATGAGTGGAACATTTGGCGCTGAAAAGATGCGCTGCCCGCATTATACGAAACGAATCGTCCGTGCGTCGAGGTGGGAGGGCCGATTCAAAGTAGCAGGAGATAGGCAATATTGGGTCTGCACATTAAATACCCCTCCAGAGGCTCGCACCCTTTGCCCTTACCAACCAAAGTGCGGTGGATGCACAACACGCTGTGACTTTGATGCCTTTGGGCAGACGGACGGTTAGCTCTGGTGATGACACTAGGAGGCCCCTTAGGGGGCTTCCTTATCATAGGTCGGGTCAAACGAGGCTATTGGCGTCGATCTGGACTACACCGAGATCAGTAGCAGCGGGAACATGATCCTGCTTGTGGCCTCGGGGACGGCTGTTCGCATCGGGGACGGCTGTTCGCATCGGGTGACGGGAAACTGACCCTGTCCCACATCTTGTCCCACATTGTGGGATTTGCTACCTTGTCGGCAGTTTCCTTGCGGGTGTCGGCCACGGCCAACTCGTTGGGCGGGGACGAAAGATGCCATTGAACTGAAAGGAAAATGGTATCGTTAGCTCAATGGTAGAGCCGCAGCTTCCCAAGCTGATGACGAGGGTTCGATTCCCTTCACCCGCTCCAATACCCCTAAATTCACAAAGAAGATCAGTCGCTTCGGCTTCACGCGGTGTCGCGAAGGCACACCGGTCGGCCCGCCGCTGCACCGCTTTGCGCGGCGGTCCCCCGGCGATTGCCGCTGCGTCCCGATCCGCCCCGGCTGTCTTCGGATGTCCTCGGCCCGGGCAAGACCGCCGACAAGACCGCCACGACGGCGATCAGGATCAGGGCCAGCAGCCCCGCCATGCCGCAGATCGCCGGTTTGAAGCCGACACGGGCCGGGAAGGCGGCGCCGGGTAAAGAAGCCAAGCCCCTTCTTCGTATTTGTCGCGCTGGTCGGTGCCGTTGCCCGCGACCTCGTAAAGCAGGAAGAGCCAAGCAAGCGTCCCCGGGCCGAAGCTATAAGCCGGCAAAAGCACCAGCATCCGCAACGCGCCATCGGGAAGCATGAGGGCCGATGGGAGGTGCCTTTTTGCTGAGGGCTTCGGGCAACAGGTCGGGCCAGGCCCGGCCCAGATCGCGCACAAGATCGCCGATCAGGGTTTCGGTCTTGGGAAAGTCGGCGGCATCAAACCGCAACCGCCCCGCACGCCCTCGGCGCAAAGCGCATGAGCCGCCGGAACCCGGCCAGAGGTCCGGGGCGGCCAAGGCAGGCGAAAGCCGCGGCGGCCTCGGGGTCGGGGCGGATGGTTTATGTATTTCCTGAATGCGGGAAGTATATTCCCGGTCCAGGGAAGCTTGCAGGACGATCGGCCGACAGGTCGTCATCGGACGGTTCGCAATGCGCCCGTTGCGGGGCGCAAGGCGGTTCCGCGGGCCCGCAGACCAGCGCCTCGGACCGCGTCAAAGCGCGGCCCGGCCCGCCAGCAGCGCGGCTTCGAAGCGGCGGGTGAAATCCTCGGCATCGCCCAGCGTGCGCTCCCAGGCGCCGGTCGCCAGATGCGCCTTGAGCGCCCCGAGCCGCGCCGGATCCGTGCCGATCGCCACCGCCAGATCCTCGTAGCCCGCCAGATCCTCGGCGATGCAGTCGGGCAGGCCGATCGCGGTCAGAAGGCTTGCCCCCATCCGGGCGGCAAAGGCCCGGCCGCGCGTGGTGATCAGCGGCAGCCCCATGCGCAACGCATCCGAGGCGATGGTGCCCGCGTTGTAAGGCGTGGTGTCGAGGAAGAGATCGGCCAAAGCCAGCCGGGCGCGGTAGCGCGCGGGATCGGTGCGGGCGGCAAAGATCAGCCGCTCGGGCGCCAGCCCCGCCGCGGCCCAGCGCGCCGTCAGCGCCGCGCGCGATTGCGGATTGTCGTCGATGATCCAGAGCACCGAACCGGGAACCCGGGCGACGATGCGGCCCCAGGCGCCCCAGACCGCCTCGGTCAGCTTGTAATGATGCGAGACGCAGGTGAAGACGATCGCGTCCTCGGGCAGGCCTTCCTCGGCGCGGGTGACGGCGGGCAGCTGCGGCACGACGCCGTCATTGGCCTGATAGCAGCCCGCGATCCGCAGCGGGCGCGGGCTGTATTCGGCCTCGGTCCCGGGCGGCACGGTGACCGCGTCGCACAGCAGGTAATCCAGCTCGGGCAGCGGCACCGGACCGATATAGCCCAGATAGGTCACCTGCATCGGCGCCGGTTTCGCCCGCAAGATCGCCGGACGCGCGCCCTTGGTCAGGCCGTTCAGATCGATCAGGATGTCGATTTCATCGGCGCGGATGCGCGCGGCGGCGGCCTCGTCGGTCATCTCCTGGATCGGCACGTGATGGTCGAGCGCCGCCAGCACCCGGGCGCGCACGTCGCTGCCATCGTCGCGGGTGGCATCGTAGCCCCAGATCTCGAAACGCGCGCGGTCATGGCGTTCCAGAAGCTCGGCGATCAGATAGCTCATCGCATGGCGGCAGAAATCCGAAGACAGATAGCCGATCCGCAGCCGGTCGTGGGCATAGCCGCCCGCAGGGGCGAGCAGCTGCGGCGCGGCGGGCACCTTGCGGCCGATCCAGCTGGCGCAGATCTCGGCCTGACGCGCCGGATCATCGACCAGCGCCAGCGCGGCGAGAGGGCCCGCATGCTGCGCCGCCATCGTCTCGGAAACGCCGGGCACCGCCACCTCGGTCGCCGGCCAGGCGGTGGTGCGCTGGCGGTTGTGCACCAGATGCTGGATCACGTCGGGCTGGTCGGGCTCGATGAGCAGCGCCGCCCTCGCCTCCTCGATCGCCTCGCCCAGACGGCCGCGGTCTTCCAGCAGCCGCGCCAACTGGATGTGGATCTGTCGGCGCGCCTCGGCGGGGGGCAACAGCTCGCGCCAGACGCTCAGCGCGGCATCGGGGGCGCCCGCCGCCTCGAAGGCCAGCCCGCGGCCCAGACCCGCCTGCCAGAGGCCGGGCCGCAGCCGCTGTGCCGTTTCGAGCGCCGCCGTCGCCTCGCCATGTTGCCCCGTCCGTTGCAGCGCGACACCGAGATTGTACCAGGCCGCCGCCGAGTCGCCCTTTTGCCCGTGCTGCAGAAGCCAGGCGCGATAAAGCGCCACCCCCTGCGCCGGGGCCACGGCCTCGCCGATGCTGACCAGCCCCTCGATCCCGAGCGCCGCCACCGCCCGCGCCAGATGCGGCGCCAGATCGCCCTGGGCGGTGAAGCCGCCGGGCTGGTGCAGCGCCGCGGCGATCGTCTGGGTGTCGCCGGGCAGGGGCAGGAACGGAACGACGGATGGCAAGGGCAAACTCCTTCTGGATGCCGACCTTCGCAGAGGCCTCGGCGCAAGCCTCGCATCGCAAGGTAAATCCGCGGTAAACAACGGCCGGTTTCGCGCCTCAAAGCCGGGGTTGAATTGAATTCGACCTAATTTTCTTCGGGTCCGATGGCCCGGAAGGGGCGGATTTAACGGCTCCGTAACGGCTTGTGCGCATCGTCCGATGTCATGTGTGGCCGAGAACCGGCCGATGCCTGTCGGGGGAACGCCCCGACGGAGCAGATTGTTGATCCTTCAACCCGGGAACGTACCATGACGGCCATTTCCAATATGACGACGACCCAGATTGCCGCGCTGGAGACGGCGGCAATCGCGGCTCTCACGACGGCGGATGTCGCCTCGATGTCTTCCGCCCAGCTCGGGGCGCTGACCAGCGACCAGCTGCCGGTGCTCGGCACCGCCAACCTGCGCGTGCTGACCTCGACGCAACTCGCCGGGCTGACGGCGACCCAGGTTCCGACGCTGCTTGACACCCAGGTCGTGGTGCTGACCACCGCGGGCATCAAGGGGCTGAGCGCGGCGGCGATCGGCGCGCTGACCTCCGATCAGGCCGCCGTGCTGTCCTCGAGCCAGATCGCCGCGCTGACCACGACGCAGCTTCCCAACCTCACCACGACCACCCTTGCGGGGCTGACGGCGACCGGCGTCGGCGGCCTTTCCTCGGCGCAGATCACCGCCCTGAGCAGCGCCGCCGCGGCCGCGCTGACCGCCGAGCAGATTGCCGGCCTCACCACGTCCGCCGTCAAGGGTCTGGAATCGAGCGAACTTGCCGCCTTCACCTCGGCGCAGCTGGCGGGCTTCACCACCGCGCAGATCGCCGCGCTCGGCTCGACCCAGCTTGACGATCTGACCACCACCCAGGCGCCGCTCCTGAGCACCGCGCAGGTCGCCGCGCTGAACGCCACGGCGATTGCCGGGCTCAGCTCGGGCTTCATCGGCGCGCTTGACGGCGCCCGGATCGGCGCGCTGTCGTCGAAACAGGTCGCGGCGCTGACGTCGACGCAGATCGACGACATCACCACCACCGCGCTCACCAGCCTGACCACCACGGCGGTGAAGGGGCTCGGCTCGGCCCAGGTGAGCGCGCTGACCAACGCGCAGGTGGGTCAGCTGAGCACCGCCCAGATCGCCAATCTGAGCGCCACCGCCGTCAAGGGCCTGTCCTCGGCGGATCTGAACACCAACATGAGCTCGACCCAGGTCGCGGCGATGACCACGGCGCAACTGGCCGCGCTGTCCTCGGCGCAGCTGGCGGGCGTCAGCACGGCGACCGTCGCCGGGCTGACCTCGACGCAGATCGGCGCGCTCAGCGCCACCGGCATCGTCGGCGTCACCACGGCCACCGTCGGGGCGCTGACCTCGGCGCAGGTCAAGGGGCTGACCGACAAGCAGCTGGCGGTCATGACCACGGGCCAGATCGCGGCGATCGGCACGGCGGCCATCGACGATCTGAGCACGGCGGCGATCAAGGGCCTCGGCTCGGTGCAGGTCGGTGCGATGACCACGACCCAGCTTGGCCAGCTGACCTCGACGCAGATCGGCCAGCTTTCGACGGCCGGGATCAAGGGGCTCGCCGCGGCGGATCTGACCGCGCTCAGCTCGACGCAGATCGGCGGTCTGACCTCGACGCAGATCGCGACGATGACGACCGCCCAGGTCGGCGGCATCGAAAGCGCCGATATCGCCAGCCTGACCACCGCGGCGGTCAAGGGCCTGACCTCGGCGCAGATCGCGGCGCTTTCCGATGCCCAGGCGGCGGCGCTGACCTCGCTTCAGATCGGCTTGCTCTCGACCGCGGCGGTCAAGGGGCTCAGCACGGCCGACATGGCGGCGCTGACCACGGCCGAAGCGCAGGCGCTGACCTCGGCACAGATCGGCGTGCTCAGCTCGGCGCAGGTCCGGGCGATGACCACGGCGCAGATCGCCGCGCTTGGCACGGCGCAGATCAAGGGCTTCACCGCCGGCAACATTGTTGGCTTCGAAACCGCCGACATCGTGGCGCTGACCACTGCCCAGGCCGCGGCGCTGAGCTCGGCCCAGGTCGCCGCCCTGAGCACGGCGCTGGTCGCGGCGATGGAAACGGCCGATCTCGCCAAGCTTTCGGCCGCGGCCTTCAAGGGCTTCACCGCGGCGCAGGTCACCGCGCTGACCACGGCGCAGGCGGCGGCGATCGGCACCGATCAGATCGCGCAGATCACCACGGCGGCGATCAAGGGGCTCGAGAGCGCCGATATCGCCGCGCTCTCCAATGCCACGCTGGCGAAGCTGACGACGGCACAGATGGGCGCCCTCAGCTCGGCGCAGCTGGCCGGTCTGACCACCGCGCAGATCAACGGCGTGCTGACCACGGCGCAGGTCAAGGCGCTTGGTGCGGCCGCTCTGGCGGGTCTTGGCACGGATGACATCGTGGCGCTGACGACGGATCATGCGGCCGCGCTGACCTCGGCGCAGGTGGCGGCGCTCAGCACCGGGCAGATCGCCGCGCTTGAGCTTGCGGATTTCGCCAAGCTGGCGACGGCTGCGATCAAAGGCCTGAGCTCGACCCAGCTCGCGGCTCTGAGCACGTCGCAGATCGACGCCCTGACCACCGATCAGGCGAAGGCTCTGACGGCGACCCAGGTTGCGACGCTGTCGACCGCCCAGATCGGTGCGCTCGAAAGCCAGGACTTCGGGGCGCTGACTTCCGCGGCGGTGAAGGCGCTGACCACGGTTCAGCTGGCGGCGCTGACCTCGGAACAGGGGGCGGGCTTCACGACGGCGCAGATCGCCAGCCTGACGAGCGCGCAGATCGGGGCGATGTCCGTCGCGGCGCTGAACGAGCTGACCGCGGGCGCCGTTGCGGCGCTGGACACCAAGCAGGTCACGGCGCTGACCACCGCCCAGCTTTCGGGCCTTGACGCGGGCATGCTCGGGGCGATGGAAACGGCGGATCTCGCCGCGCTGACCTCGACCCAGACGGCGGCGTTCAGCACGACGCAGCTCGGCTATCTGAGCGACGAACAGCGCTCGGCGCTGCTGCTCTGATCCGATCCGACAACGGCCGCTTCCGCTTCGGCGGAGGCGGTCTTCCCGATCCGGGGCTTCCGTCTGGAAGCCCCGTTTTCATGTCCGGCCCCGACTGACGGCCCCGACCGACGGCGCCTCGATGCCCTTCGGGGCGGCGGGAGCGGGCAGGCGCATCAAGATGCAGAAAAAGGCCCGGATCGGATGATCCGGGCCTTTCGCGGTCCTGTGCTTCGTCTTGTCGGCGCCGGGCCGGTCAGGCCGCGGCGAGCCGGGTGCCAACCCCCCACAGCGCGAAGCGGCCGTCGCGTTCGACGGTCACGCCCGCGAAACCGGCGCGGGTCAGGTGCTCCTTCAGCGACTTGGCGGTGAAGCCGGTGCGATGGCCCATGAAGATGTTGCCTTCGGCCAGCGCGGGGCGATAGCCGTAAAGGATGTCGAGCGGCGAAATCGGGCCGAGGCTCGACATGTAGGCGGGCTCTTCGAGCTGACCTTCGGCCACAAGCGTCGCCACCTGCTGCAGATCGGGCATGGTCACCAGCGCGAAGCCGCCCGGTTTCAGCACCCGGATGAACTCGGCCAGCGCCACCGGAACCTCATGCGGCGCCAGATGTTCGAGGTTGTGCGACGACCAGACGGCATCGACGCTGGCATCGCCGACGGCCGACATGTCGGTCAGGCTGGCGACGATATCGGGGGCGACGTCGGGATCGATGTCGAGCCGCAGCTCGCGCCAGTCGGACAGCGGGAAATAGGCCTCGGGCAGTTTCGCCGGATGCGCGAGACCGCAGCCGACATGCAGCACGGTCCTGGTCTTGGTCATCGGCACCGCATCGGCGGTTTCGATCGGGGTCGCATCGGTCATGGGATTCTCCTTCATGGGGCGATCTGAAACGGGGGGAACGGGCATGGCGATCACGGATCGCGCAGCGCTTCGGCCAATCCGCGCAGGATCGGCTCGAAAAATGTGGACAGGACGGAACGGGTGCCGGTGTGGATCTCGGCCGAAAGCGTCATGCCGGGCAGAAGCGTGGCAGAGGGCGGCAGGTTGTTCAGCACGGCGCCGGGATCGAGCGCCACATGGGCGGGATGCTGCGCCTCCGAGGCGCCCTGGCTGCGGTAGCTGGCATGGCCGACTTCGGTCAGGGTGCCGGTCAGCTGGCCGTGTTCGCGCCAGGGGAAGGCGTCGATCTTGATCGAGACGGGATCGCCCGCGACGACCCGTCCGGCATCGGTCGAGCGCAGCCCGATCTCGGCCAGAATCGGCACATCGGTCGGCACCAGAACCACCACCGGATTGCCCGCCGGGATCAGGCTGCCGACACCGCCCTCGGCGACGCGCAGCACCACGCCCGGACGGGGGGCGACCAGATCGGCCATTTCCCGCAGCGCGCGGGCCTTGGCGATCTGCTCCTCGACGACCTGCAGCCGCGGCTGCGCTTCGGCCAGCTGCTCGCTGGCGGTGCGTTTCAGACTGGTCAGGAACATCCGATGTTCGGCGATGGCGCGCTCGCGGCGGTCGCGCAATTCGGCCAGGCGGCTTTCATGGGCGCGCTGGTCGGCCTCGGCGCGCAGCCGCATCAACCGCGCATCCAGCACCGCCAGTTGCGAGCCGCTCTGGCGTTCGGCCAGGGTGTTGCGCATCGTCTCGACCTCGCGCAGGATCGACAGCTGTTCGCGCAGCCCCGTGCCATCGCGGGTCTCCGCGGCAATCAAGGCCTCGGCCGAGGCGATTTCGGCCTGCAGCGCCTCGGCCTTGGTGCGGCTTTCCAGCCGCCGCTCGGCCAGCACATCGGCTTCCGCGGCCAGCGCCGGGCCGGTTTCAAGAAGCGTGCCGCCATCCA
The DNA here is from genome assembly GCF_005144475.1 of Rhodobacter capsulatus. Lineage (GTDB taxonomy): Bacteria > Pseudomonadota > Alphaproteobacteria > Rhodobacterales > Rhodobacteraceae > Rhodobacter > Rhodobacter capsulatus_C. The sequence continues at coordinate 61,015 of NZ_SWJZ01000022.1, forward strand.
GTTCCGCAGTCAGCCGCGCGATCCGGGCCGAGAGCGCATCGCGCTCGGCTTCCAGCGCGGCAAGGTCGGCCTCGGGCTGGGTCGGATCGAGCCGCGCCAGCAGCTGCCCCGCCACGACGACATCGCCCGGACGCACCAGCAGCGCATCCAGCCGGGTGCTGGCGGCGGGGCGCAGCATCAGCGGCGGCTCGGCCGCGGCAAGCTGGCCCGGGGCGCTGACCACCACATCGACGCGCAGAAGCGCAGCCAGCCCGACGAGACCCGCGAGCAGCGCCGCCGCCAGAAACGGCCAGAGCCGCAACAGGATCGGCACCGGCTCGACCTGCACCCGGTCGAGATCGTCCTGAAACGCGATTGCCGCGCGGTCGATGCTTCCAAGCCGGATCATTCCGTCTGCCCCGCCTGTTGCAGCCAAAGATGGCGATAGGTCGTCGAACGCGCCAGCAACACCGCATGGGGCGCGAAATCCTCGATCCGGCCGCGATCCAGCACCAGGATCGCATCCGATCGCGCCAGCGAACTCATCCGGTGCGAGACCACGATCACCGTGCGGCCCTGCGCGATGGCGGCGAGATTGCGGTTCACCACCGCCTCGGATTCCGGGTCAAGCGCGCTGGTCGCCTCGTCGAGGATCAGGATCGGCGGATCGGCCAGCAGCGCCCGCGCCAGCGCGATGCGTTGCCGCTGCCCGCCCGACAGGTTCGCCCCGCCTTCCTCGACCGGGGTGTCCAGCCCCTGCGGCAGCCGGTCGATGAATTCCGCCGCGCCCGCAAGCGTCGCGGCACGCAGCACCGCCTCGTGGCTGGCATCGGGGCGGGCGAGCGCGATGTTTTCGCGCAAGGTGCCGCGAAACAGCACGTTTTCCTGCAGCACGATGCCGACCGAGCGGCGCAGATGGTCAAGATCGATGTGGCGCGCGTCGTTGCCGTCGTAAAGGATGCGGCCCGATTGCGCCGATCCGATGCCCTGCAACAGCCGCGTCAGCGTCGTCTTGCCCGAGCCCGAACGGCCGACGATGCCGATCACCTGCCCGGCGGCGATGTCGAGGGTCAGATGATCGAGCGCAGGCGTCGCGGTGCCGGGATAGGTGAAGCACAGATCCTCGATCCGGATCGCCCCGCGCAAGGGCGGGCGGATCGGTCGCACCTCGGGGCCGCGCTCGGGCGGGTGGTCCATCACGCCGCGCAGGGTGCGCACGGCCAGCGCCGCTTCCTGCCATTCGTTGATCAGCCCGACGATCTGCACCAGCGGGCCGGTGACCCGTCCGGACAGCATCATGAAGGCGACCAAAGTGCCGACGCTGATCTGCCCCGAGAGCACCTGTTCGGCGCCAAGGCCCAGAACCGCGACCTGCATCAGCCGCTCCATCAGCGAGGTCAGCGCGCTGACGGTGGCGGAAAGTTCCCCCACCTGCCACTGGCTGCGGATGGTGCGTGCGAGCGCGGTTTCCCAAAGCCCGCGCCGCGTGCCCTCCAGCACCAGCGCCTTCACCGTCCGCATGTTGTGCAGCGTCTCGACCAGATGCGCCTGCCGCCCCGCCTCGGCGTCGTAAAGCGCCGAAAGACGTCGTTGCAGCGCGGGCAGGAACAGCGCCAGAAGCCCGGCGATGGTCAGCGCAAAGCCCAGCACGACCAGCGTCATCAGCCCCGACAAAAGCGCCAGAAGCGTCAGCAGCACCGGCAAAAGCGCCGCATCCAGCATCGTCTGAAACAGCCGCCCCACCAGAAAATGCCGTATCTTTTCGGTCAGTTGCATGTTGCGGGCCAGAACCCCCGCGGCCGTCGTCTCAAACACCGACAAAGGCAGCGACAAAAGATGGGCATGCACCGCCGCGCCGATCCGCGCATCGAGCCGCCCGCCGCAGATCTGCATCAGGCGTTGGCGCACATAGCTGAAGGCCGCGTCGAACAGCACCAGAAACACATAGACCGACAGCACCGCGGCCAGCGTGTTCCAGCTGTGCGAGGAAATCACGCTGTCGATCATCACCTGCATCAGGAAGGGCAGGGAGAAGGCGATCAGGTTGCCCGCCAGCACCGCCACCGCGACGCCGCCAAACAGCGCGCGCTGTTCCAGCAGCGCCGGCATGAACCAGCCCAGGCCGAACGGCCGCCGCGCCGATGTTTCGGTCTTGCGCAGCCGCGCCAGGATCAGCCGCCCCGACCAGCGCGCCTCGAACTCGGCCTGCGGCAGGAACAGGATCCCTTCGCCCTCGCGCGCGGGGTCAAGGATCGCGGCATGCGGCCCCGCGGGCAGATCGACGGTATGGGCGAGGATGAACCAGCGGCCGTCCTTGCCCTCGCACAGCGCCGGATAGGCCGAGCCGAGCCCCTTGGCGCTGCGCCAGCTGCCGCCGGTGATCTGGCGGGTGCGGAAGCCCGCGCGCTGAAAGGTCGTCTCGATCTTCGGGGCGATGCTGCCCTCTTCGAGGCTGGGGATCTCGGTCACCGGCAGGGTGACGCCGTGGTGCAGACAGATCAGGAACAGGCCCCGCAACGCCGTCATCTGCGGCGAGCCGAGGGCGATGTCTTCCTGTTGGCGGGGCGAAAGCGCGTGGGTCATGCGGGCAAGCTACGCCAGCTTGATTAACAGCTTCTTTCCGCGACAGAGATTTCGCCGCGATTTCGGGGGCGTGGGCGCGGCACGATTGCGGCGCTTTGCGCTTGTCTCGGCTCTGGCCGCGGCCGGGCCGATCGCGCTAAGAGGGAGCAGCCCCGGCCCGTTGCGGCCAAGGGACATCGGCAGGACGGGATGATCGGGATGAACGGGATGAACGAAGAGACGCAACGGCTGGTCCTGACCGGGTTGACCCTTCTGGGCATGACCGTGGCGGCGCTTGCGCATTGGCTTGCGCCCGGTTTTGGCGGCGGCTGGTTGGAAACGGCCGCGCTTGTTTCCGTCTTCGGCTTTGGCGGCGTGCCTGCGGCGCATCGGGCCCTTGGCGCGCTGATCGAGGAGCGCCAGCTCGACATCGATCTTCTGATGGTGGTCGCGGCGCTGGCCGCCGCGGCGGTGGGGGCGGCGCTGGAAGGGGCGGTGCTGCTGAGCTTGTTCAGCCTTTCGACCACGCTCGAACACCGGGCGATGGGCCGCGCCCGCCGCACCATCGAGGCGCTGATGGAGCTGCGCCCCGACCGCGCGCTGAAACGGCAGGGCGCGGACACGGTCGAGGTGGCGGTCGAAACCCTGGTGCCGGGCGATGTGGTGATCTTGCGCCCCGGCGCGCGGGTGCCGGTCGATGGCGTCATCGTCGCGGGCGAGGGGGCGATCGACGAAAGCACGATCACCGGCGAATCCGTCCCCGTCCACAAGGCCCCGGGGGCGCAGGTCTTTGAGGCCACGGTGAACCTGCATGGCGTCCTCGAGATCGAGGTGCGCCGCGAGCTGGGCGAAAGCACCGTGGCGCGGATGATCGCGCTGGTGACCGAGGCGCAGGCGGCGCGCTCGCCCTCGGAGCGGTTCTCGGCCTGGTTCGGGCAGCGCTACACCGTGGCGGTGCTGCTGGCCGCGGTCTCGGCCTTTGCGGCGTTCTGGGCGATCGGGCATGGCTGGAACGCGGCGCTTTACAAGGCGGCGACGCTGCTGGTGGCGGCAAGTCCCTGCGCCATCGTGATTTCCGTGCCCGCCGCGATCCTCTCGGCGCTGTCGGTGGCGGCGCGGGGCGGGGTCCTGTTCAAGGGCGGCGCGGCCTTGGAGACGCTCGCCAAGGTCGAGACCTTCGCCTTTGACAAGACCGGCACGCTGACCACCGGCAAGCAGGAGATCGTCGATATCCACTGCGAGGGCGACGCGGCGACGTTCCTGGCCCGTCTGGCCGGGATCGAGGCGCATTCCGAACATCCGATTGCCACGGCGATCCGCCAGCACGTCGCCGCCCGCGGCATCGTTCCGCTGCCGGTGCGCGAGGCCAAGGCCGTGCCGGGCGAGGGCATGGTGGCGGTCGATGACGAGGGGGTGATCTGGGCGGGCAATGCGCGGCTGGCGGCCCGGATGGGGGCGCGGGCGGCCGAGACGCTGGCGCTGCCTGCGGTTTTGGAAACCGCGCCGCGGACGCTGGTGCTTTTGGGGCGGGGCGCGAGGATCCTCGGCGGGGTGACCTGCGAGGACCGCCCGCGCGACAGCACTGCGGCGGGGCTTGCGGCCTTGCGGGCGGGCGGGGTCGGGCAGATCGCGATGCTGACCGGCGACCGGCGCGCGGTGGCGGAGCGGATCGGCGCCGAGCTTGGCATCGGCGCGGATGAAATCCACGCCGATCTGCGCCCCGAGGACAAGGTGACGATCGTCGCCGAACTGGCGGCGCGGGGCCGGGTCGCTTTCGTCGGCGACGGGGTGAACGACGCGGCGGCGCTGGCGCGGGCGGATGTGGGGATCGCGATGGGGGTTGCGGGCTCCGAGGTGGCGCTGCAGGCGGCCGATGTGGCGCTTCTGGCCGACGACATCGCGCGGCTCTCCGAGGCGCATCGTCTGGCGCGGCGCACGGCGCGGATCATCCGGCAGAACCTTGTCTTCGCGATGGGGGCGATGGCGGTTCTGGTGGTTTCGGGGCTGTTTTGGAACCTGCCCTTGCCGATCGCGGTGATCGGCCACGAGGGCGGCACCGTGCTGGTGGTGCTCAACGGCCTGCGCCTGCTCGCCGATCCGATCCGCAAGGGCAGGGGCTGATCGCGGCAGCCTGCGGCGATTCGGCCTCCCGCGCCGCGCCGCCGCAAAACCGCCGCTTGCGCACCGGGCACGGTTCCGCCGCCGCCCCGCCGCGGCCTCGCCGCGCGCCTGCCACCGCATCGCCGCAGCGATGAACAAAGCCGGGTCCGCGCGCGGCCGCGGTAAGGGATTGTTCACCACGCAGCAGAACTTGACCTGCAATCGAGGGGGGGGCGGGTTGTCGCATCGCCCCGCGACCGGGTAGGTTCGGGTTTGGGAAGCGGATCCTCCGGCGGCCATGAAGGCCCTTTCTTCCCCCGTGCGCCGAAGGCGTTTGCCCCTTTCCCGTCGTCGTTTCGCCGACCGCTCCGCCGGTCCGGCTGTGCCGCGTGCCGCACGCGCCCGATCAGGAGTGCCCGGATGCCCCTACCGATCTTCACCGAGGACCAGGCGGTCCAGCAGCTCATCCGCGGCTATTTCGGCGGCTACACCTATGGCTGGGCGCTTGATGCGTCCCGCACGCTGACCTATTCCTTCACCGCCTCGGTCAGCACCGCCGAGCGCGCGCTGATCGAGACCGCGCTGGACAGCTGGTCCTCGGCGGCGGGGATCACCTTTGTCCGGGTTGCCAGCGGCGGCCAGATCGGCTTTCAGAACAGCGCCGCCGGCGCCTATTGCTCGATGAGCGGCACCGGCACCAACATGGTCTCGGCGACGGTCAATGTGGCGTCATCCTGGTTCAGCACTTACGGCGGCACGCTGGGCAGCTACAGCTATCAGACCTATGTCCACGAGATCGGCCACGCGCTCGGGCTGGGCCATACCGGCAATTACAACGGCTCCGCCCGCTTCGCCAGCGATGCGCTTTATGCCAATGACAGCTGGCAGACCTCGGTGATGTCCTATTTCGCCCAGACCGAGAACCCGAACACCGGCGCAAGCCACGCCTATCTGCTGACCCCGATGGCCTTTGACATCGCGGCGATGCGGGCGCTTTACGGCACCGCCGCCGCGGTGCATGGCGGCAACACCACCTATGGCAGCGGCTCGACCGCGGGCGACGGGCTGGATTATCTGGGCACGACCAACCACCGCGCCGATGTCGCCTTCACCCTGATCGACAGCGACGGCATCGACACGCTTGATTTTTCCGCCCGAGCCGAGGCGGCGCGGATCGATCTGACGCCCGGGGCGATCTCGGATCTGTTCGGGCAGCGCGGCAACATGGTGATCTATTCCGGCACGGTGATCGAACATGTCCGCAGCGGCGCCGGGGCGGACCGGATCACCGGCAACACCGCCGCCAACCGGCTTGCCGCGGGGGCGGGCAATGACACGGTGGCGGGCGGGCTGGGCGATGACACGCTGGCGGGCGAGGCGGGCGACGACCGGCTTTCGGGCGAGGGCGGCAACGATCTGCTGACCGGCGGTGCGGGGGCGGACATCTTCGCCTTCGGCACCGGCTTTGGCACCGATACGATCGGCGATCTGGTCGCCAGCATCGATTACGTCGATCTGACCGCCATCGCCGCGATCGCCGACTGGAGCGCGCTTCTGGCGCTGATGACCGACACCGCGGCGGGCGTGCGGATCGCCACCGCCGAGGGCACGATCCTGCTTTCGGGGCTCGTGATCTCGATGCTTGATCCGACGCATTTCCTGTTTGCGGGCGGCAGCGGCTCGGGTGGCGGCGGTGGCGGTGGTGGCGGCGGCGGGCTGGTGCTTCTGGGCACGACCGGCCGCGACACGCTGGCGGGCGGGCAGGGCGCCGACACGATCGACGGCGGCGCGAACAATGACAGCCTCACCGGCGGGGCAGGCAACGACAGCATCACCGGCGGCGCGGGCAATGACACGATCCTGATGCAGGACGGCGACGATGTTTTCGTCGATGGAGCCGATGGCGGCTCCGATCTGGTCTGGGGCGGCGCGGGCGCGGATGTGCTGACCAGCCAGGGCGGCGGCGACTCGCTTTACGGCGAGGCGGGTGACGACTTTCTGCAGGCGGGGCCCGCGGCCTGCCTGCTTTCGGGCGGGCTTGGCGATGACACGCTGCAAGGCGGGATCGGCGCCGACCGGGTCAGCGACAGCGGCGGCGCCGATGTCGTGACGCTGGGCGCGGGCAACGACAGCTACATCGGCATCGACGACAGCGCGACCGGGGGCGACAGCGTCTCGGGCGGGGACGGCAACGACCGGATCGAGACCGGCGCGGGCGCCGACACGATCCTGGGCGGGGCCGGGCGGGACACGATCACCGCGGGGGCGGGCAATGACAACGTGACCGGCGGGGCGGATGCAGACCGCATCGATCTGGGGGCGGGCGACGATCTTTTCACCGACACCACCGACGCGGGGGCCGACACGGTTCTGGGCGGGTTTGGCAACGAGGTGCTGACCAGCCTGGGCGGGCGCGACAGTCTGGACGGCGGCGCGGGCAACGACAGCCTGACCGCCTCGGCGGCGGGCAGCGCGCTGCAGGGCGGACTGGGCGATGACACGCTCTCGGGGGGCGCGGGGGCCGACAGCACCGCCGACAGCGGCGGCGATGATCTGGTCAATCTTGGCGCGGGCAATGACAGCTACACCGCCAGCGGCGACGGCGCCGGCAATGCCGATACCGTGCAGGGCGGCGAGGGCAATGACATGATCGACGCCGGGGCGGGCAATGACAGTCTGGACGGCGGCGCGGGCAACGACCGGCTGGCGGGCAATGGTGGCGCGGACACGATCCTTGGCGGCGCCGGGATGGACACGATCACGGCGGGCGACGGCAATGACAACGTGACCGGCGGCGCCGATTCCGACCGCATCGATCTGGGCGCGGGCGACGACATCTTCACCGACACGGCCGATGCGGGGGCAGATGCGGTCATCGGCGGGCTGGGCAACGAGGTGCTGACCAGTCTTGGCGGCCTTGACACGCTGGACGGCGGCGCGGGCAACGACAGGCTGACCGCCTCGGATGCGGGATCGCGTCTGGCGGGCGGGCTTGGCAATGACACGCTGCAGGGCGGCGCCGGGATCGACGCCGTGACCGACACCGGCGGCAATGATCTGGTCAACCTTGGCGCGGGCGACGACAGCTTCACCGGCAGCGGCGACAGCAGCACGAATGCCGACACGATCTCGGCCGGGGCGGGCAATGACCGGATCACCGCCGGGGCCGGGAACGACCTGCTGCTGGGGGAGGCGGGCAATGACAGCCTGAGCGCGGGCACCGGCAACGACCGGCTGACGGCGGGAGCGGGCAACGACCTGCTGACCGGGGGGCTGGGCAACGATGTCTTCATCTTCGCGACCGGTGATGGCGCCGACCGGATCACCGATTTCCGCATCGGCGCCGACGACATCGACCTGCGCGGGGTGGCGGGGCTCGACAGTTTCGCCGATCTTGCGGGGCACATGACGCAATCGGGCCGCGCCGTGGTGATCCAGATCGACGGGCTTGTCATCACCCTCGACAATGTCACGCTGGGCGCGCTGTCGGCGGGGGATTTCCTGATCTGATCCGGGCCGCGCGCGCCCCCTTGCCAGAGCCGCCGAAACCCTGTAGCGGGCCTCTCTTTGCTTGAGGGGCCCGCGATGACCGACCTTGCGCTTGCGATCGACTTCGGCACGTCGAATTCCGCCGCCGCCCTTGTGCTGGACGGCCGGGTGCGCCGCCTGACGCTCGATGGCACCGCCGACACCCTGCCCACCGCGGTCTTCTTCCCGGCCGAGCCGGGACCGATGCGGATCGGCGCTGCCGCCGTCTCGGCGCTGGTCGCGGGCGAGGAGGGGCGGTTCATGCGGGCGCTCAAAAGCGTTCTGGGCACGCCGCTGTTTCATGAACCCCGCCCGATCGGCGGGCGCCGCCGCACCCTGGCCGAGGTCGTCACCGCCTTCCTTGCGGAAACGAAGACCCGGGCCGAGGCGCAGACCGGCCTGCGCTTTTCCCGCGTCCTGTCCGGCCGTCCGGTGCATTTCCACGCCGATCCCGGCCGCGATGCCCGGGCGCTGGCCGATCTGACCGGCTGCCTCTCGGCGGCGGGCTTTGCCGAGATCGGCTTTTGCCCCGAGCCCGAGGCCGCCGCCCGCGCCTCGGCCGATCTGACCGGCACGACATTGGGTCTGATCGTCGATATCGGCGGCGGCACCTCGGATTTCTCGCTGTTTCGGGTCAGCGGGGCCCGGGTCGAGATCATCGCCAGCCATGGCATCCGGCTGGGCGGCACCGATTTCGACCGCGCCATCGCGCTGGATCACGTCATGCCGCTGCTGGGGCAGGGCGGGCAGCTGAAGCGCGAATTCGGCCCCGGTCTGCTGCCGATGCCGAACGAGATCTTCGTCGATCTGGCGACCTGGGCGAAGATCCCCTTCCTTTACACGCAAGACACCCGCAAATCCGTGGCGCATCTGGCGAAATTCGCCGTCGCGCCGCAGCCGATCGCGCGTCTGGCACGGGTGATCGAGGACGAGCTCGGCCATGATCTCGCCTTTGCGGTCGAGCGCGGCAAGATCGAGGCGAATGCGGGCAAGCCCGGTGCGATGATCCGTCTGGGCAAGATCGAGCGCGGCCTTTACGCCGAGATCGACGCCGTCTCGATGGCGGCCGCGCTTTCGCGGGCGCGCACCGAGCTGGAGGCCGCGCTGAGCGAGACCTGCCGTCTGGCGGGCATCGCCCCCGCGGCGGTCGAAACCGCGATCCTTGTCGGCGGCTCCAGCCTGATGGGGCTGGTCGGGCAGGCCGTCGCCGCGATCTGTCCGCAGGCCCGACAGGCGCAGGGCGACGCCTTTACCGCGGTCGTCGACGGTCTTGCATTGACGGCAACCGAGGGTTGATATTTTGCCCGCTTGACCCTTTCGCGCCGCGGTCGCACAATCGTCATACTCTGCCCGGTGTCTTGCCGGACCGCGACCGCGTGATGCCTGTGATCGCCCGCCGTCGCGACCTGCGCAGGATGTCTTTCCGTTCCCTTGCCACAGGAGCCGCCCGATGCCCGAGGTCATGGTCCTGCCCGAACTGACTGCCACACCGATTGCCGGGTCCGATCCGGGCTTGGCCGAGGCGCTGGCCGCAGCCCATCTTCCGACCGAAGATCTGGCCGACCCCGGTCGAGAGTTCTTTGTCTTTTCAGATGCTTCCGGGGCGATCTGCGGCTTTGGCGGCTATGAGCTGCCGGGCGGTCAGGCGCTGATCCGCTCGATGGTCGTGCCCGAGACGGCGCGCGGGCGCGGCATCGGCTCGGCGATTCTGGCGGCGCTGCTCGACAAGGTCACGGCCGCCGGCGCGCGCGAGGCCTGGCTGTTCACCAAACATGCCGCGCCGTTCTTTTCGCATCGCGGCTTCCGCGCCCGCGCCCGCTACGAGGTGCCGCCGCCGGTTCTGGCGACGAAACAGGCCAGTTCGGTCTGCCCGATCACCGCCGTCGTGATGAGCCGTCCGCTGCCGCTCTGATCCCGCCTGGCCAGGGCTTGTGCGAATTTTCCCGCCTGTCTAAGGCGTTGTCCGCCTTTGCCCCACTTTCGCCATATTTCTTGCGTTCCTGTTAACCTCAAAGACGCGCGGCCTGCGGGCCGTGGGCGGCAGCGAGGGGGAGAAGCCCCGCAACAGGCAAGGCAGGCGCAGACCTGCACACGGGCAGAGCAATGGCGACTTACACGATCAGCGGCTACAGCGCCGCCTCCATCACCACGAGCGGCACCAGTTCCTTCTCGCTGGATCCCGGCTACGAATCGGCGACGCAGGCGGTGACGATCACCGTCACCGACAATGACAGCTCTTTCAGCGGATCGGCGACGGCGCAGCTTGACGCGAACCAGACGGCGGTGGTGACGACGGCCAGCGGCGCGGTGCTGGCCTCGGGCGCAGTGCGGCTGGGCACCGCCACCAGCTTCACCACCACCGCGGGCACGACGGCGCGGATCTACGATGTCTATGTCGGCAACACGCTGGTCGGCTATGTCTCGACTTCGGCGCTGACGCCGGGCGTGGTGATGACCGTCACCGGCACCGCCTCGGCCACTGCGACGGGGCAAAGCTACAGCGGCCTGGCCGGCACGGGCTATGCCTCCTCGGCGGCCTCCTCTCTGGTGGGGGGGGCGGGCAACGACTCGATCCGCGCCGGGGCGGGCAATGACACGGTCAGCGCCAATGCGGGCAACGACACGATCGATGGCGGCGCGGGCAATGACGTGCTGTCGGGCAATGACGGCAACGACCTGATCCTGGGCGGCACCGGCAATGACACGCTGGACGGCGGCGCGGGCAACGACACTTTGGCGGGCGGCGCCGGGGCGGACAGTCTGAACGGCGGCAGCGGCATGGATTATGCCGATTATTCCGCCAGTTCCGGCGCGGTGACGATCGATCTGTCGCGCTGGACGACGGCGGGCGGCGATGCGGCGGGCGACAGTCTGACCGGCGTCGACGGGCTGATCGGCTCGGCCTATGGCGACAGTCTGGTCGGCTTTGACGACGCCATCTACAGCGGTTCCGATGTTTACACGAACATCTTTTACGGTGGCGGCGGCAACGACACGCTCGACGGGCGCGGCGGCAACGACATCCTTTACGGCGGCGACGACAACGATTCCGTGCTGGGCGGCAGCGGCGACGACACGCTTTTCGGCGATGCGGGCAACGATACGCTGCTGGGCGGGCTCGGGGCGGACACGCTGTCCGGCGGCGCGGGCGCCGACACGTTCGTGCTGGACGGGCAAAGCGGCGCCGACACCATCACCGATTTCGACTTCACGATGGTGGGCGACAAGACCCGCGACCAGATCGACGTCTCGGGGCTGATCGACGATCAGGGCAACCCGGTGAACTGGGACGATGCGGTGATCGGCACCGATGCCAATGGCAATGCGGTGATCACCTTTCCGACGGTGACCGGCGGGCCGACGATCACCCTTGTCGGAACCCTGTTCAACCAGATCAGCCGGCCGATGCTGCATGCGATGGGGGTGCCCTGTTTCACCGCCGGAACCCTGATCGAGACGCCGCGCGGAGCGGTTCCGGTCGAGACGCTGCGCCCGGGCGATCTGGTGCTCAGCCGCGATCACGGCGCGGTGCCGGTGCTCTGGTCCGGGGGGCGGTCGCTGACGGCGGCCGATCTGCGGGCCGAGCCGCGGTTGCTGCCGGTGCTGATCCGCGAAAACGCGCTTGGGCGGCACGGGGCGCTGCTGGTGTCGCCGCAACATGCGGTGCTGGCGCTGACCGATCAGGGCGAGCGTCTGGTGCGGGCGCGGCATCTGGCCGAGCTGAACGACCCGCGCTTTCGCATCGCGCGCGGCAAGCGCCGCGTCAGCTATCACCACATCCTGCTGCAGCGTCACGGCATCGTCACCGCGAACGGGCTGCCCTGCGAGACGCTTTATCCCGGGCCGATGGCGCTGGCGGCGCTGGGGCCTGCGGCGCGGCTGTCGATCGCGCAGGCGCTGCCCTGGCTGGCCGGGGTGGTTCTGGGGGTGGCCGATCCGCTGACGGTCTATGGCCCGACGGCGCGGCCGCTGGCGCTGCGGCGGGGCCTGCATCTGCTCGACCCGGCGGCGCTGTCCGGACGGCGCGTCGCCTGAGCCTCAGGCGAAGGCCGCCGCCAGCACCAGCCAGCCGCCGATCTCGGCCAGTTGCTGCGCCGTGCCCAGAACATCGCCGGTCTGCCCGCCGATCTTGGCCCGCGCCACCTGCGCCAGACCCAGCACCAGCGCGCCCTGCACGATCAGCAGCGGCACGACGGGCAGGCCAAGCCCGAAGGCGGCACCCATCGCCACCGCCCCGCCCGCGATCACCCGTTTCCATGCCGCGCCCGAGGCATAGCGGCCCATGCCATCGGGCCGGGCCGCGGGCAGCGCCGCCATCAGCACCCCGCAAGCCGCCCGCGACAGGATCGCCAGCCCGATCAGCCCCGCCATCGCCAGCGCGGGCGAAGCGGCGGCCAGCGCCGCCACCCCCTGCCAGCGCAGGCCCAGCGACAGCACCAGCGCCGCGACGCCATAGGACCCGATGCGGCTGTCGCGCATGATCTCCAGCCGCCGCGTCACCTCGCGCCCGCCCCAGAACCCGTCGGCGACATCGGCAAGCCCGTCTTCATGCAAGGCGCCGGTGATCACCACCTGCAGCGTCACCGCCAGCCCCGCCGCCAAGACGGGCGGCAGGCCAAGCGCCAGCGTGCCGGCCAGGGCAAGGGCGGAGATCGCCCCTACCACCAGCCCGGCCAAGGGATAGGCCCAGACCGATTGCGCCAGCGTCGGCACCGGATCGGCCAGACGCGGCATCGGCAGGCGGGTGAGCAACAGCACCGCCAGATGCGCCTCGGAAAGCCGCGCCCTGAACCAGCCCCGCTCCATCAGGCGCTGATGCCCGCTTCGGCATAGGTCACCATGCCGTTGTGGCATTCGAGCGCCGCGCGCACGACACCCAGCGCCAGCGCCGCGCCGGTGCCTTCGCCCAGCCGCATCTCCATCTGCAAAAGCGCGCGCTTGCCCATCGTGGTCAGCACCTTCTGATGCCCGGGCTCGGCCGAGGTATGGCCGACGACGCAGTGATCCAGAAGCCGCGGATCGACCTTGAACAGCGTCGAGACCGCAGCGGTCGAGATGAACCCATCCAGGATCACCGGGATCCGCGCCGCCCGCGCGCCCAGAACCGCGCCGCACATCGCGGCGATCTCGCGCCCGCCAAGGGCCGCCAGCGTCTCCATGCCGCCAAGGCCGCCATGCAGCGCCAGACCCTTGTCGATCGCGGCGATCTTGCGCGCGATCCCGGCCGCATCGGACCCGGTGCCCGGGCCAACGAAATCCTTGGCCGTGCCGCCGTAAATCGCCGCCGCCAGCGCCGCCGCGATGGTCGAATTGCCGATCCCCATCTCGCCGATGATCAGCGCATCGGCCGTCGGGTCCACCGCGCCCGCGCCCACATTCAGCGCCGCCACCGTCTCCGCCTCGGTCATCGCCGGGCCTTGCGTGAAGTCCTGCGTCGGCCGGTCGAGATCGAGCGAGATCACCTGCAGATCCGCCCCCGCCGCGCGGCACAGCTGGTTGATCGCCGCCCCGCCCATCTCGAAATTCTTCACCATCAGATGCGTGACTTCCTGCGGGAAGACGTTCACGCCCTGCGCGCAGACGCCATGGTTGCCCGCAAAGCAAAGCGCCTGTGCCTTGGCGATCGTGGGCCGCGCCGTCGCCCGCCAGGCCGCCCAATGCAGCGCCAGCTCCTCCAGACGGCCAAGCGAGCCCACCGGCTTCGTCAGGCTGTTCTGCCGCTCAAGCGCCGCGGCGCGGGCGGCTTCGTCCGCCATGGGCAGCCGGTCGGCCAGGGTGGAAATCTCGGCAAAGGAGTGGAGCTGCAGCATACCTATTTCACCTTCATTGGCAGGCCCGCGACGGTGAAGACGACTTCGTCCGCCGCCGCAGCGACCCATTGGTTGAGATGGCCCGCATTGTCGCGGAACGCACGGGCGAGACGGTTGTCGGGCACGATGCCCAGACCCACCTCGTTGGTGACAAAGACGACGGGTGCCGTCAGTTCGGGCAGAACCGCAAGAAGCCGCTTTGCCGCAGCCTCCCAGTCATGCTCGCCCAGCATCAGGTTGGTCAGCCACAGCGTCAGGCAATCGACCAGCCGCGGCGCATCGTCGGTTTCCCGCAGCGCCGTCACAAGATCGAGAGGTTCCGCCCGCGTCACCCATTCCGGGCCGCGCCGCGCCCGATGCGCCGCGATCCGTTCGGCCATTTCGTCATCCCAGATTTCCGAGGTGGCGATGTAATGCGCGGGCTGGCCCAGCGCGAGGGTGCGGGTCTCGGCATAGGTGCTTTTGCCCGAACGGGCGCCGCCGGTGACGAGAAGGGTGAAAGCCATGCCGCGTTGCCTCTTGTTCCTTGCGGCGGAAAAAAGCAGAAACGGCGGCGGACCGAAAGGAGAAATGCAAGGATGCAGGCAACTGGGCAGGCGGATGTCACGACCGAGCTTTGGCTGATCCGCCATGCGCCCGCGCGCCACGAAGGGCGGCTGGCGGGGCGGCGCGATGTGCCTTGCGATCTGCCGGACGAGGCGGCGCTTGCGGCGCTCCGGGCGGCGGTGGGGATGGCGAGCGTCGTTTGCTCGCCCGCGGCGCGGTGTCAGCAGACGGCGGCGGCGCTTTGGCCCGGGGTCGAGCCGCGGCTGGATCCGCGGCTCTGGGAGCAGGATTTCGGCGCCTGGGAAAACCGCCCCTTCGCAGAGCTTCCCGACATCGGGCTGATGCCTTTGGCCGAGGTGGCCACGCATCGCCCGCCCGGCGGCGAGAGTTACGCCGAGCAATGCGCCCGCGTCGCGCCGGTGCTGCGCGAGCTGGCGGGGCAGGGCGGGCGGATCGCCGTCGTCGCCCATGCGGGGGTCGTGCGGGCGGCGCTGTCGCTGGCGCTGGGATCGGTCCCTGCGGGGCTGGCCTTTCAGGTGGCGCCGCTGTCGGTGACGCGGCTCGTTGCGGTGCCGGGCGGGCTTTGGTCGATCGCGGGCGTGAACCGGGTCTTCGGATGAGAGCCGCCCTGCACATTCCCGGCCATTTCGGCGAGTGGTTGCAGGGGCGGCTGGGCGCCGATGGCCCGGTGGTTCTGGTGACCTTGCCCGCGCCCGCGCTTGGGCTGGATCTGTGCTACCGGCCCGGCCCGGGGCTGTCGCTGCGGGGCGCGGGGCTGACGCCTGCGCGGGCGCGGCGGTTTCTGGACCTGCTCGGGCTGTCCCTGCGCGGGCGGATCGTGCTGCGCCCGGTGGTGGCGCCGGGGCTTGGCACCGGGGTCTCCACCGCCTCGCTGGTGGCGCTGGCGCGGCTGGCCGGGTGGAACGGTGCGCCCGAGATCCTGGCGCGGGCCTGTGTGGCGGCCGAGGGGGCCTCCGATCCGCTGATGTTTGCCGCGCCCGAACGGATGCTCTGGGCCTCGCGGCAGGGGCGGGCGCTTGCGGCGCTGCCCGCCCTGCCGCGCCATGAGATTCTGGGCGGTTTCAGCGGCGATCCCGCCCGGACCGAGGCCACGGACAGCGCCTTTCCCGATGTCACCGACCTTGTGGCGCGCTGGCGGGGGGCGGCGACGCTGGCCGATTTTGCCGCAATCGCCACCGAAAGCGCCGCCCGCTGCAGCGCGCTGCGCGGCCCGTTTGAGGAGACTGCGCCGCAGCTTGCGGCGGATCTGGGCGCGCTTGGCTGGCTGCGGGCGCATACCGGGGCGGCGCGCGGGCTGATCTTTGCGCCCGGCACGGTGCCCGCGGGGGCAGGGGCGGCTTTGCGCGCGGCGGGCTGGCGCGGTTTGGTGCGGATCAGGGGGGGCGGGCGATGAATTTTGCCGCGATGATGGCGGTGGCGATTGCCATCGATCTGGCGCTTGGCTGGCCGGATTGGCTTTACAGGCGCATCGGCCATCCGGTGACCTGGATCGGCGCGCTGATTGCGCGGCTGGAAAAGGGCTGGAATTTCAAGGGCCGGTTGCGCCGTCTGCGCGGCGTTCTGGTCGCTTTGGCGGTGATCGGCACCACGGTGGTCATCGCACTGGCGGTCCAGCTTTGGCTGCCTTCGGGCTGGCCGGGGGTGCTGATCGGCGGCGTGCTGGCCTGGCCCTTCGTGGCGCTTCGCTCGATGCATGATCACGTCGCGGCGGTGGCGAAACCGCTGCTTGCGGGCGATCTGCCCGGCGCGCGGCAGGCCGTGTCGATGATCGTCGGGCGCGATCCGAGCCAGCTTGATCAACCGGGCGTCGCCCGTGCCGCGCTTGAAAGCCTGGCCGAGAACAGCTCGGACGGCATCGTCGCGCCCCTGTTCTGGGGCTGCGTCGCGGGCCTGCCCGGGATTGCCGGCTACAAGGCGATCAACACGCTCGATTCGATGATCGGCCACCGCACGGAACGCTATGAGGAATTCGGCTGGGCCTCGGCGCGCATCGATGATCTGGTGAACCTGATCCCGGCGCGGCTGACGGGGCTCTTCTTCGGGCTCGCCTCCTCCTGCCGGGGCCGGGCGCTGGCGGTGATGGCGCGCGATGCCCGGTCGCACCGCTCGCCCAATGCGGGCTGGCCCGAAGCGGCCATGGCGGGCGCGCTGAACATCCGCTTGTCCGGGCCGCGCATCTATGCCGACCGGGTGGCGAGGGAACCGTGGCTGAACGGCACCGCCCCCGATCCGCGGCCCGAAGACCTGGCCCGCGGGCTTGCGCTTTACCGCCGCGCGATGGCAGGGATGACGCTGGTCATCGGCCTTGGGGCCGTTTTGTGGAGTGTCTCGTGATGCGCGATCATGGTGGAAACAGCGACGCGGCCAAGGCGCAATATGGCGGCGAGGACTGGATCGATCTGTCCACCGGCATCAACCGCCAGCCCTGGCCCGTGCCCGATCTGCCCGCGCAGGTCTGGACCGATCTGCCGACCGCCACGGCCAAGGCCGCGCTGCTTGCGGCGGCGGCGGCGGCTTTCGGCACCCCGGCGCCCGGGGTGGCGCTGGCCGGGGCGCAGCAGGCGATCCAGCTCATTCCGCGGCTTTGGGCGCCGGGCCGGGCGCGGGTGCTGGGCCCGACCTACAACGAACATGCGGCGGCGCTTCTGGCGGCAGGCTGGCAGGTCGAGGAAGTGTCCACGCTGGGCGGGCTGGCGGGCGCCGATCTGGCGGTGGTGGTGAACCCGAACAACCCCGATGGTCAGCGCCATCCGGCGGCGGCGCTGCGCGCGCTCTCGCTGCAGGTCGGGCGGCTTGTGGTGGATGAAAGCTTCGCCGATGCCTCGCCCGAGGCCTCGGTCACCGCCAAGGCCAGCCGCCGCATGCTGGTGCTGCGCTCGTTTGGCAAGTTCTACGGGCTGGCCGGGCTGCGGCTGGGCTTCGTCTTCGCCGATGCGGCGACGGTGGCGGCGCTGTCCGAGATGGCGGGGCCCTGGCCGGTCTCGGGTCCGGCGCTGGAGATCGGCCGCCGCGCGCTTCTCGACCGGAACTGGGCGATGGCGACGGCGCTGCGGCTGGGGGCGGAAACGATGCGGCTGGATGCGCTGGCGGCGCGGCGGGGCTGGAACCTTGTGGGCGGCACGGCGCTGTTTCGCACCTATGCCACGCCCGACGCGGCTGCGGCGCAAGACCACCTTGCCCGCGCCCGGATCTGGAGCCGTGTGTTCCCCTATGCGCCGCAGTGGCTGCGCCTGGGCCTGCCGGGCGGCGAGATCGAATGGACCCGACTGGAAAAGGCACTGACGGATGAACTTTGAGCAACCCCACCGCGACGCGCTGACCGAGGTTTTGCGCTGGCGCCGCGACGTGCGTCACTTCCGCCCCGACCCGATCGACGAGACGGTGATCGCGCGGCTGCGCGCGGTGATGGACATGGCGCCCTCGGTTGGCAATGCGCGGCCCTGGCGGGTGATCCGGGTCGACAGCCCGGCGCTGCGGGCCGAGGTGCTGGCGAATTTCAACGCCGCGCGCGATGCCGCGGGGCAGGGCTATGATGGCGAACAGGCCGAGGCCTATGCGAAGCTGAAACTGCAAGGCATCGATCAGGCGCCGTTGCAGCTCGCTGTCTTCACCCATCGCGATCCGGCCGCGGGGCATGGGCTTGGCCGCGCCTCGATGCCGGTGACGCTGCAGCAATCGACGGCGATGGCGATCCATACGCTGTGGCTGGCGGCGCGGGCGGAAAACCTGGGGCTGGGAATGGTTTCGGTGCTCGATCCGAAAGCGGTCGAACGGCTTCTGGACGCGCCACCCGACTGGGACTTCGTCGCCTGGCTGTGCATCGGCACGCCCGAATTCACCGATGACACGCCGCTTCTGCACCGCGCCGGCTGGCAGGAAAACCTGCCGACCGAATGGGAACTGCGCTAACGCGCGAGCCGCAAAAGCCCGGTCACGTCGAGATGCGCCTCGACGTGATCGGCGAGCGTCTCAAGCGTCGCCTCGACGCCGCCCGCATGGCTTCGCCCCGAGGCCTGAACGCCAAGGCCCTGCAGAAATGCCGCGCGGAAATCATCGGCGCCGAAAAGCCCGTGCAGATAGCTGCCGGTGACCCGGCCCGAAGCCGAGATCGCCCCCTCGGGCTGGCCGTCGATCAGCGCAAAGGGCCGGGCGCGATCGGGCCCATCGGTGCGGCCGATGTGGATTTCATAGCCCTCGACCGCCAGCCCGGTCCCCGCATGGGTGGCCCGGGTCCGGGTCAGCCGCTTGTCGGGGGTCATCACGGTCGCGACGTCCAGCAGCCCAAGCCCGGGGGTGGTGCCCGCGGGCCCCTCGATCCCCTCGGGATCGGCCACGGTCCGGCCCAGCATCTGATAGCCGCCGCAGATGCCCAGCACATGGCCGCCGCGCCGGACATGGGCCATCAGGTCGATGTCCCAGCCCTGATCGCGCAGGAAGGCCAGATCGCCGCGGGTGGATTTCGAGCCGGGCAGGATCACCAGCCGCGCCTCGGCCGGGATCGGCTGGCCGGGCTGCACCATCACCATCCGCACCCCGGGCTCGGCCGCAAGCGGATCGAGATCGTCGAAATTCGCGATGCGCGAGAGGGTCAGACAGGCAATGACCGTTCCCGAAGTCGCAGGACCCGAGGCGATGTCGAGCGCATCTTCGGCGGGCAGCCTGTGGGCCAGGGGAAACCACGGCAGCGTGCCGAAGCCGCGCCAGCCGGTGCGGGCCTCGATCAGCCGGTAGCCGTCGTCGAAAAGCGTGACATCGCCGCGGAACTTGTTGATCAGAAAACCGGAAATCATTTCGGCATCGGCGGGGTCCAAAACCGCCTGGGTGCCGACGATCTGCGCGATGACGCCGCCGCGGTCGATGTCGCCCACCAGCACCACCGGCACATCGGCGGCGCGCGCAAAGCCCATGTTGGCAATGTCGCCCGCGCGCAGATTGACCTCGGCCGGGCTGCCCGCGCCTTCGACGATCACCAGATCATGCGCGGCTTTCAGGCGCCGGAAGCTTTCCAGAACCGCGCCCATCAGCTGCGGCTTCAGCGCCGCGTAATCGCGCGCCCGGGTGGTGGTGAGCCGACGCCCCTGCACCACGACCTGCGCGCCCACGTCGCTTTCGGGCTTCAAAAGGATCGGGTTCATGTCGGTCACCGGATCCAGCCCGCAAGCCAGCGCCTGCAGCGCCTGCGCCCGGCCGATCTCGCCGCCATCCGCGGTGACGGCGGCATTGTTCGACATGTTCTGCGGCTTGAACGGCGCCACAGACAGCCCCCGCCGCCGCGCCGCCCGGCACAGCCCGGCGACCAGCATCGACTTGCCGACATTCGAGCCCGCGCCCTGGATCATCAACGCTGTCATGATGCCCTCCCGGCGCGCGGGCTGAAACTGCGGGAGCCTCCGGCGGGGATATTTATCGGCAAGATAAATGCCAGATCAGAAGTGCAGGGGCGCCGCGCCTTGGGCCGTTTGCACGGGGAAGACGCGGCGCTTTTACCTTGCACGGTCATCGGGATCCCTCCCTGTACCGTGAGACAAGTCTGCCAGAACATGGTTAGCAATTCCTTAACGTCCTGCCTTTATCTTGCCACAAATATCCCGGGGGT
>NZ_SWJZ01000168.1 GCF_005144475.1 Rhodobacter capsulatus
GGCACGTCGCCCATCTGCATCGGCATGTAGTTTCTGATCGCTGTCTTGCCCAGACAGGCCTCGATCGCCTCGACGAAATCGAGCAGTCGCACCTTGTCGGAATTGCCGATGTTGACGACGCGCCAGGGCGCCACCGGCGACAGGCTGTCGCCCTCGGGCACCACCCCATCCGCGGGCCGCACCGGCACCGCGTCGATCAACAGCCGGATCCCGCGCACGAGATCATCGACATAGGTGAAGTCGCGATACATCTCGCCGTGGTTGTAAATGTCGATCGG
>NZ_SWJZ01000169.1 GCF_005144475.1 Rhodobacter capsulatus
GGTGCCATTCCGGTCCATGAGGATCTCGGATCCGCCGTTCCTCGCCATCCCCTCGGCCTTCCGGGCGCGGCCACAGACGAGGTGGGCTCTGGCCGCGTTGGTGGTTGCCGCCCAAGGTCGCGCGCGGTCGGGGCCGTCTTGGTGCCGGGGCGGGATGAGCGGGTCTGCTGGCCCCCCTGCGTTACCATCGCTCGGCACATCCCTTCGACGCACAATCCCCTAAGCCTGTTCGGGCGCGGGCGCGCAACCCCGCTCCGGTCCGGGCCGTGTTGG
>NZ_SWJZ01000170.1 GCF_005144475.1 Rhodobacter capsulatus
GGGCCGCCAGCGCCCCGGCCCGGTCCCGCGCCGCCTGCGCCATGGCCTCGGCCTGCGCCGCCGCCGTTTCGGCATCCCGTTGCGCCGCAGCCAGCTGCGGGGCAAGCGCGATCCGGGCCTCCTGCGCCGATTGCAGCGCCGCCCGCGCCGCGCCGACGGCCGAGACCGTCGCCGCCAGCCGTTCGGCAAGACCTTGATCGGAAAGGTCACTTTCCCCGGCAAGGGCAAGGGCTGGCGCCAGTGCCGCGGCCAGCCGGTCGCCCTGGGCCGCTGCCTCGGTCAGGCGGGCCGCGGCCAGCGCTTCCTCCTGCGCGGTTTCGGCCTGCAGCAAAGCCAGCCGCTCGCGCGTGCTGCGATGCGCCAAAAGGGCCCGGCGCAGGCTGTCACGGTCGCGCTCGGTGCCCGCTAGACGGGTGCGCAGCGCCGAAATCTCCGCCTGCGCGGCGGCCTCGGCCGTTTGC
>NZ_SWJZ01000023.1 GCF_005144475.1 Rhodobacter capsulatus
GTTCAGCACCCGCACCGCGCCCAGCCCCGGCGGCAGCGCCAGCGCCGCCCGGGCCAGCCGCCGCGCGATCTCGGCCGCCGCCTCGCGGCCGCGCCCGGTCAACCGCGCCTGCAGAACCTCGGGGGATACCGCGATCTCGATCACCCGCAGCGCGGGATAGGCCGCCAGACAGGCAGGCAGGGCCGCGCGCGAGCCGTTGAAGACCACGTCGCGCCCCTCGGCCAGCGGCGCCAGTTCCGCGGCCCGGATGCCATAGCCCAGCCCATGCGCCTGCCACGACAGCGCAAAGCCGCCCTGCCCGTGCAGCGCCGCGAACTCCGGGGCCGAGAGGCTCTCGAACGCCTCGCTTTCGGCGGGCGGACGGGTGATCGTGCGCCGCGCCCGGTGGATCTCGGGGCGGGCCGCGATCAGCCCGGCGATCAGCGTGTCCTTGCCCGCGCCCGAGGGGCCGACGATGGCGAAAAGCCGCCCGGTCATGCGGCCCTCGCGGGGGTGAAGCCGGTGACATCGACCAGCCGGTCGGCCACCTGCGCGCGCGCGGCCTCGTCATGGAAAATGCCCAGAATGGCGGCGCCGCGGGCCTTGGCCTCGCCGATCAGATCCAGCACGACGGCGCGGTTGACCGCATCCAGCGAGGCGGTCGGCTCGTCGAGCAGCAGCACCGGGAAGGGATGGGCGAAGCCGCGGGCGATGTTCACCCGCTGCTGCTCGCCGCCCGAAAAAGTGGTGGGCGACAGCGACCAGAGCCGCTCGGGGATGTTGAGCCGGGCAAGCAGTGCCGCCGCCCGCGCCAAAGCCTGCGGCTCGGGCCCGCCCAGCGCCAGAAGCGGCTCGGCCACGACGCGCAAGGTGGGCACGCGCGGCACGACGCGCAGGAACTGGCTGACATAGCCCAGCCGCTCGCGCCGCAACGCGATGATCTGGCGCGGTGTCGCGGTGGTCAGATCCAGCCCGGCCACCTGCAGCCGCCCCGTTTCGGCGCGGTAATTGCCCCAGATCATCCGCATCAGCGTCGATTTCCCGCTGCCCGAGGCGCCGGTCAGCGCCACGCATTCGCCCGCCGCGACGCGCAGCTGCGCCCCCGCCAGCACCGGCAGCACC
Source organism: Rhodobacter capsulatus (assembly GCF_005144475.1). Lineage (GTDB taxonomy): Bacteria > Pseudomonadota > Alphaproteobacteria > Rhodobacterales > Rhodobacteraceae > Rhodobacter > Rhodobacter capsulatus_C. The sequence continues at coordinate 1,102 of NZ_SWJZ01000023.1, forward strand.
GCCGCGCCCTGGTTGTGCAGGGTGAAGCTTTTCGACAGATTTTCGATCTCGATCATCGGCTCAGACCTGCAAGACAGAGGAAACAAGAAGTTGCGTATAGGCCGCCTGCGGATCGTCGAGCACCTGATCGGTCAGCCCCGCCTCGATCACCCGGCCGTCCTTCATCACCATCAGCCGGTCGGCCAGAAGCCGCGCCACGGCGAGATCATGGGTGACGATGATCACGGCCAGACCCATCTCGCGCACCAGCTCGCGCAGAAGATCCAGAAGCCGCGCCTGCACCGACACATCCAGCCCCCCGGTCGGCTCGTCCATCAACACCAGCCGCGGCCCGGTCACCAGATTGCGCGCGATCTGCAGCCGCTGCTGCATGCCGCCCGAAAAGGCCCGCGGCCGGTCGTCGATCCGCGCGGGGTCGATCTCGACCCGGCCGAGCCAATCGGTCGCGGTCTCCCGGATCGCGCCGTAATGCCGCGCGCCGACCGCCATCAGCCGCTCGCCGACATTCGCCCCCGCCGTCACCCCCATGCGCAGCCCGTCGCGCGGGTTCTGATGCACGAAGGCCCATTCGGTGCGCGCCAGATGCCGCCGCTCGGGTTCGGCCATCGTCCGCAGATCGCGGCCGCGATAAAGGATCCGCCCCGCATCCGCCGCCAGATGCCCGGCAAGGCAGCCCAGCAGTGTCGATTTCCCCGAGCCGCTCTCGCCGACGATCCCCAGAACCTCGCCGGGGTAAAGATCAAAGCCCACCTCGGCACAGCCGATCCGCGCCCCCCAGGCCTTGCCCAGACCCTCGACCAGCAACAGCGGCCCCGCTTCCGGCTCCGGTTTCTTCTTGGCCCAAATACGCCCTTGCGCGCTGTCCATCACGCGACCCCCTCCGACAATCGTCCCAGATGCCCGGCCGCCCGCCGCCCGGCGCAAAAATCGGTGTCCGAGCAGCAAAACATCCGCCCGCCCGCATCATCGGTGATCACCTCGTCAAGATAGCTCGTCTCGGCGCCACACAGATCGCAGGCCGCATCGGCCTTCGTCGCCTCGAACGGGTGATCCTCGAAATCCAGGCTGACCACCCGGGTATAGGGCGGCAGCGCATGGATGCGGCATTCCCGCCCGGCGCCGAAAAGCTGGATCGCCGGGCAATCGCCCAGTTTCGGATTGTCGAATTTCGGGATCGGGCTCGGGTCCATCACATGGCGCCCCTCGACCAGAACCGGATAGGCATAAGAGGTCGCAATCGCCCCGTGCCGCGCGATGTCTTCGTAAAGCTTCACATGCATCAGCCCGTAATCGGCCAGCGCATGCATCCGCCGCGTCTCGGCCTCGCGCGGTTCCAGAAACCGCAAGGGCTCGGGGATCGGCACTTGATAGACCAGGATCTGCGCCTCGGTCAGCGCCGCTTCCGGGATGCGGTGGCGGGTCTGGATCAGCGTGGCGTGCCCGGTGTGCGTGGTCACCGCCACCCCCGCCGTGCGCTCGAAGAACCGCCGGATCGAGACCGCGTTCGTCGTGTCATCGGCGCCCTGATCGATCACCTTGAGCACGTCTTCGGGGATCAGACAGGCCGCCGTCACCTGCACGCCGCCGGTGCCCCAGCCATAGGGCATCGGCATTTCGCGCGAGGCGAAGGGCACCTGATAGCCCGGAATGGCGAGGGCCTTCAAAAGGGCGCGACGGATCATCCGCTTGGTTGCGGCGTCAAGATAGGCGAAGCTGTAACCTTCAGACATGATGGCCCCCGGAACAAGGAACGGACGGATGTTGCACTGGATCTTTTTCGCGCTTGCGGGCGCGTTTCTTGTCGGATCGTTCCTGCGCAACAGGGCGGGCGGCGATCCCCCCGGGGACGACGGCCCCGCGCCGGGCAAAGACGAAGACTGAGGTCATTGTCCCGCCCCCGTCGCATCGCGGCGCAGGCGCCGGATCAGCTCCAGTTCCGACTGGAAATCGACGTAATGGGGCAGCTTGATATGCTCCAGAAACCCCGTCGCCTGAATGTTGTCGCAATGCGACAGCACGAATTCCGCATCCTGCGCCGGGGCGCCGCTGGCCTCCTCGCCCAGCTCCTCCCAGCGCAGGGCGCGGTCGACGAGGCTCATGGAAATCGCCTTGCGCTCGGACTGGCCAAAGACCAGCCCGTAGCCGCGGGTGAATTGCGGCGGCTCGGATTTTGAGCCGGTGAACTGGTTCACCGTCTCGCATTCGGTCAGCTCGACCTCGCCCAGCTCGATGGTGAAACCGAGTTCGGGGATCTCCATTTCGACCGTGCAAAGGCCGATGCGCAATTCGCCGACAAAGGCATGGGTTCGCCCGTAGCCGCGCTGGGTGGAATAGGCGAGGCCGAGGGTGAAGCCCTCGTCCGCCCGCGCCAAGGCCTGCAGCCGCAACGCGCGGTCGGCGGGCAGTTCCAGCGGCTCGCGGGTCAGATCGGGGGGCGTTTCGGGGCCCGCGCTCACCGGCTCCATCAGCCCGTCGCGGTCCAGAAGCCCCAGCACATGCGGCGCGGGCGTCGCCTCGGCCGGGGCGCGGGCGGCGACGGGCGGCTCTCCCTCGGCCATCAGGGCGAAATCGAGCAGCCGATGCGTGTAATCGAAGGTCGGCCCCAGCACCTGCCCGCCCGGCACATCCTTGAAGGTGGCGGAGATCCGGCGGCTGATCTGCATCGCACCGGTGTCGACGGGCCGCGTCGCGCCAAACCGCGGCAGCGTCGTACGATAGGCGCGGATCAGGAACACCGCCTCGATCAGATCGCCGCGCGCCTGCTTGATCGCCAAGGCCGCCAGATCGCGGTCGTAAAGCGAGCCCTCGGCCATCACCCGGTTGACCGCCAAGGTCATCTGTTCGGCGATCTGCGCCACCGAAAGCTCGGGCACGGCCGGATCGCCGCGGCGGTCCTCGGCCAGCCAGGCATGGGCGGCGTCAATCGCCCGCTCGCCGCCTTTCGTTGCCACATACATCAGAGCGCCTCCACAAAGGTTGAACGCGGCAGCGCCGAAAGGCTCTCCTCCGCGCAGAAATAGCAATCGAACCCAAGCGGATAGCGGGCCCGGTTGGCGACAAAGGGGGCGATGGCGGGCAGCCTTGCGTCCTGATGCGTTTCGATCCCCGGGCCGCGCAGACGGGCCGTGGCGGGCGAAAGGCTGTCCATCTCGACGATCAGCGTCACCGAGCGGTCGGGGTAATCCGGCGTGCCGATGCGGAAGCGGTCCAGCGGCAGATCCGGCCAGCGGCCCAGCGCGAAGACGGCCTCTTCGGGCGCGCAGATCGGCGCGGCGCAGTGAAAGGCGATCCAGCCGCGCAGCGCGGGCGTGTCAAGGCCGGGCGCAAGGAAAAGCGGCGTGGTGTCGTCGGTCAGCGTCAGCAGAACCGCCCCGGCGGCGGGCGAGAGCGGCGCGGGCGGCAGGGCCCCGGCAATCGGTTGCCCCCGGCCCGGCCGCGCCATCGCCTGCAGGCAGGCGCGGAAGGCATGGGCCGCATCGCGCGCGGGATCGGCGAAACCGCCGGAAAGGGTGTGCATGTCCATGATCAGTCCTCTCCCCGGACCAGCGTGAAGAATTCGACCCGGGTCGCGGCGGCCTTTTCGGCGCGGTCGCGGCGCCGGGCGGCTTCCTCGGCGCGCAGCGGCGCCAGAACCTCGGCCGCGATCCGCTCCGCCTGATCGCCCTGCAAAAGCGCATCCGCCACGGCCGCGCGGGTGGCGTGATCCTTGTCGCGGCCCTGCACGACCGCCTGCCCCACCCGGCCATCGGCCAGCCGCAGCGTGCAGCGCGTCACCGTCATCTCGCCCAGATTGAAGGGCGCCCCCCCCGCCCCCATCCGCCCACGCAGCATCACCGCCCCCAGCTCGGGGCGGCGCAGCCAGTCGAAGGGCGGCAGATCGGGCAGAAGTTCGGCCAGGCGCGGGCCAGAGGCGCGGGCCAGAAGCCCCAGCGTCGCGGCGCGGTTCTGAGCGGGAGGCTGGGGACAGGTCGGGGGGTCGAAAGCTGGGGCAGACATCTTGCGGATTTGTCCAGATATGTATACAACTAGACAACCAATGCGCCACCGCCACCGATTCCGCCAGTGAAGTTTCCATGACAAGACGTGACCCCGTCTGGGCGGCGATTGCCGCGATCCTGCGCGCCGAGATCGCCTCGGGCGCCTGTCCCCCCGGCACGAAACTGCCGACCGAGGCGGCGTTCTCGGCCCGCTTCGGGGTCAACCGCCACACCGTCCGGCATGCTTTGGCGGCTTTGGCCGCGGAAGGTCTGGTGGTGTCGCGCCGCGGCGCGGGGGTGTTCGTGGCGGCCAGCCCGCCCGCCGATTACGCGCTGGGGCGGCGGGTGCGGTTTCAGGAAAACGTGCTGGCCTCGGGGCGCACGCCGTCGCGCCGGGTGTTGCGGCTGGAAACCCGCCCGGCCGAGCCCGCCGAGGCGGCGGCGCTGGGCGTCGACCGGGTGCATCTGTACGAGGGGCTGTCGCTGGCCGACGGCGTCGTGCTGGCGCAGTTCCGCTCCGCCTTTCCGGCGGCGCGTTTCCCGGATCTGCCGGAACGGCTGACCCGGCTCAGTTCGGTCAGCGCGGCGCTGGCCGAGCTGGGGGTGGCCGATTACACCCGCGCCTCGACCCGGATCACCGCCAGGACCGCGGGCGGGCCGCGGGCGGGGCTGATGCACCTTCCCGAGGGCGCGGCGCTTTTGCGCACCGAAGCCGTCAATGTCGATGCCGCGGGGGTGCCCGTCGAATACGGGCTGACCTGGTTTGCGGGCGATCGCGTCGCGCTGACGGTCCTGCCCGAAGGGTTGGCTCAGCCCGGCAGGCTTTCGTAACGGTCCAGAAACTCCTCGGCCGGCAGGGCGCGGAAATCATGCAGCCGCGCCCGCAGCGTCGCATGGTCCCAGTCCCACCAGGCCAGCGCCAGAAGCCGTTCGGCCACGGTGTCGGAAAACCGCATCCGCAAGGGCACGGCGGGGCAGCCCGCGACGATCAGGAACGGGGGCACGTCCCTTGTCACCACCGCGCCCGAGGCGACGATGGCGCCGATGCCCACTGTCACCTCGGGCTTGATGATGGCGCCATGCCCGATCCAGCAATCGGCGCCAAGGGTGATCCGGCGCGCGGCGCGATGTGCGAAGAAAGCGGCATCATCGGCCACGTCGTCCCAGTAATACTGCGAGCGATAGAGGAAATGATGCTGCGCGGCATTGCGGAACGGATGATCGGTCGGACCGATCCGGGTCATCGCGGCGATATTGGCGAATTTCCCCACCGTCGTGTTCGCGATATCGGCGAAACGGTCGCAATAGCTGTAATCGCCCATCTCGACATGGATCAGCCGCGCGCCGCGGCCGACCTCGACCCAGGCGCCGAAGCTGGCATTGACGATCTCGCAATCGGGCGCGATCCGCGGCGTCACGGGATGCAGTTTCGGCATGATCTACCCCTTGATGAAACGCGCCCGCAGCCAGGCCGACAGGCTGTCCATCGCCATCACCATCAGGGTGATCAGGACGATGTAATAGCTGACCTCTTCCCAGTCCTTCTGGGTCTGGATCGCCTGGGTCAGCAACAGCCCGATGCCGCCGCCGACCAGCGCGCCGATGACCGTGGCCGAGCGGGTGTTGCTTTCCAGATAGTAAAGCACCTGGCTCAGGATCACCGGCGCCACCTGCGGCACCACCCCGAAGCGGGCCTGGGCGATCGCGGGCGCGCCCGTCGAGGCGATCCCCTCGCGTTGCTTTTCGTCAATGTTTTCCAAAGCTTCCGAGAAGGTCTTGCCGAAGGTGCCGGTGTCGGTCATCAAGATCGCCAAGGCCCCGGTCAGCGGCCCCGGCCCGAAGGCGCGGCTCAGGATCACCGTCCAGATCAGCCCGTCGATGCCGCGGAAAAGATCGAACATCCGCCGCAGGCCAAGCCGGATCAGCCGCCCGGGGGCGAAATTCGCCGCCGCCAGAAAGGCCAGCGGAAAGGCGATCAGCGCCGCCCCGAAGGTGCCCAGAAAGGCCATCAGCACCGTCTCGCCCAGCGCCCAGACGACATCGCCATGCCGCCACATCCGGTTTTGCCAGATGTCGGTGGCCATCGCCGCAAGGTTCGAACGGTCCGGCTCCAGCCGCGGCTGCCACAGCGCCAAGGCGACCAGCTCGGCGGCGCTTTTGCCGTGGAACGGGCTTTGCAGATCGAAGAAGAACAGCTCCCAGCCGGGTTCGTAGCGGAAGGTTTCCGTGCGCGCGGGCGTCATCGAAAACCGCCACCACGGGCCGCGGAGATCGACCCGCGTCGCGGAAGCCGAAAGCCAGTCGGGGCGTGCCGCGCCCTCGGGCAGGGTCACGGCGATCTGCCGCCCGTCGCGGCTGACGCGGATCAGCCCGAACCCGGCGCGCTCGATCACCGCGCCCTGCGCGACATAGGTGACGCGGGACCCATCGGGCAGGTCGATCCGCGGCTCGGCGCCGTCCCGCACCCAATCGGGGAATTGCGCGGGGGCGTAGCGGCCCTTGGCCTCGCCCTCGATCGCGACCTCAAGCCCGGGCTTGCGGCGATCGAGCGTGACATGGGTCTTGAAGCTCCAGAAATCGCCCAGCAGCACGGCGGCGTTTTCCGGCCGCATCCGCGCCGCGATCCCGGGCAGATCGAAGCTGAAGAAGATCGTCGTCAGATAGACGAGCAGCACGACAGGCGCGGCCAGCAGCATGGCACGGCGGCGCGCAAGGCGGCGGTCAAGCCCGGTCCGGGCCTGCGAAAGCGTGGAAGATGTGACGGCGGCGGTCATGCGGGGCGGCCTCCTTGCACCAGACGCGCGCGGGCGCGGTCGGAAAGATGATCGACAAGAACGATGGTCAGGAACAGAAGCGCGAAGATCGCCACCACCTGATCGTACCGCCCCTGCCCCCATTGCAGCGTCGTGCGCAGATCATAACCGATGCCGCCCGCGCCGACGAAACCGAGGATCGCCGAGGCGCGGATGTTGATTTCAAAGCGCAACAAAGCATAGGAGGACCAGTTCGGCGCCACCTGCGGCCCGACGGCGAACCAGATCCGCGCCAGCCAGCCGGCACCGACCGAGGCCAGCCCCTCGACCGGTTTCAGATCGGCATTCTCGGCGACCTCGGAGAAAAGCTTGCCCAAGGCGCCCGCGGTATGGATCGTGATCGCGATCATCGCGGGCACCGGACCGCCGCCCAGAAGAAAGATCAAGACCAGCGCGATGACGATTTCGGGCATCGCCCGCATCACGTCCATCAACCGCCGGATCGGGGCGACAAGCCACGGCACCGGGGCCAATGCCCGGGCCGAAAGCACTGCCAGCACCGCGGCGAGCAGCCCGCCCAAAGCCGTCGAGACCGCGGCGATGTTCAGCGTCTCGATCAGCGAGGGCAGGTATTGCCCCAGATAACGCGGCAAGTTGGCCCAGTCGCGCGCCGCCTCGGACAGGATTTCGATCGGAAAATCCGCGACATGCGCGATGCCGTCGAAAAAGCTTCCGGCATTGCGGGCATCGGCCGTGCGCCAGCCCGAAGCCATCAGCACGACAAACAGCACGCCGATCAGCGTGCCATAAAGGCGGCGTCGGCGCACCAGCGCCAGGTAACTCGCGGCCATGGGCGGGGCGATCGGGGGCGGGGAAGCCGTCATCTTGCGCCTTTCGGAAAAAAAGGACGGGGGCCGAAGCCCCCGCCCGAGGGTGTTGAAACCTGTGGGTGCTGAAATCAGTTCCCCTGCGTCGCGCGCCGGGTCTCGACGATGATGTCGTAGAAATCCGCGGTGATCGGCGCGAAGCCCGCGGTGTCGCCCGCCGCGACGCCATAGGCGCAGTCCTTGTCGCGGGCGTGCAGGCCCTTGACCAGCTCGGTCATCTTCGCTTTCACCTCTTCGGGCAGGGCATGGCGCAGCACCACCGGGCCCTCCGGGATCGGCGCGGATTTCCAGATCTCGACGATGTCGTTCATGTTCACCAGACCCGCATCGACCGCCTTGCGCAGCGCGCCCGAATTGTAGCCGTCTTCCCAGTTGCCCTGACCATCGGCCCAGGTCACGCCCGCGTCGATGTCGCCATTCACCACCGCGACGATGGTCTGTTCATGCCCGCCGGTGAATTTCACCGTCTTGAAATAGCCCGAGGCGCCATCGGCCAGGTCTTCGCGGGTGATCTCGGGATGGGTCTTCGGGATCTCGACCGAGGGGATCAGATAGCCCGAGGTCGAGTTCGGATCGCCAAAGCCGAAGACCTTGCCCTTGGCGTCCTCAAGCTTGGTGATGCCGCTATCTTTGCGCGCGATGCCGATCGAATGATAGGTGAAGGACCCGTCCAGATTGGTCTTCACCAGCGCCACATCGACCGCCTTCGGGTCGGTCAGATAGACCTTGGCATAGGCCGAGGCGCCGAGCCAGGCCATGTCGATGGTGCCGCCCAGAAGCCCCTGCACCACGCCGTCATAATCGGCGGGGGCGAAGAGTTTCACCGGCACGCCCAGGGTTTCCTCGGCATATTTGCGCAGGCATTCGTTCGAATTCAGCCGGTCTTGCGCGTTTTCACCGCCCAGAAGACCGATGTTGAACTGGGTGAGGCCCTCGGCATCGGCGGCCGAGGCAAGAAGGGTCGTGGCAGCCAGAACGGCGGGAAGGATCTTCATGGTCGTCTCCGGTTGAACCCGGCCACCCCGGCCGGGAAAGGGTCAGGCGCCCAGCATCGCGCTGGCGTAACTGGCATCGGCGCGCACATCGGCGGGGATCGCGGTCGAGGTCGCGGCCTCGTTGAAACTGGCGTCGGCGCCGTAGATCTCGCGCGCGATGCCGGTCGAAAGCTGGTCGGGGCGGCCGTCAAAGACGACGCGGCCGTCGCGCATGCCGATCACCCGGTCGCAATAGCGCCGCGCGGTATCCAGCGTGTGCAGGTTGGCGATCACCATGCGCCCGTCCTCGGTCTGGATGCGCTTGAGCGTGTCCATGACGATCTGCGCATTCATCGGGTCGAGGCTGGCGATCGGCTCGTCAGCAAGGATGATCGCGGGATCCTGCATCAGCGCCCGGGCGATGGCGACGCGCTGCTGCTGGCCGCCCGACAGCGCCTCGGCGCGTTTGGCCGCCTGATCGGCGATGCCGAGCCGGTCGAGGATCGCCAGCGCCCGGGTGATGTCGGCATCCGACCACAGATCGAAGATCGCCGCCAGCACCGGGCGCCGCCCCAGCAGCCCGTGCAGCACGTTCGAGGCGACATCGCGGCGCGGCACCAGGTTGAATTGCTGGAACACCATGGCGCAGCGGCTTTGCCAGGCGCGTTTCTCGGCCCCCCGCAGCGTCGCGACATCGCGGCCCTGAAACAGGATCTCGCCCGCGCTGACATCGGTGAGCCGGTTGATCATCCGCAACAGCGTCGATTTCCCCGCCCCCGAGCGGCCGATGACGCCGATGAATCCCGGGCGATCAAAGCGCAGCGAGACGTTGTCCACCGCGCGTCGGCCCGCGAAATCCCGTGTCAGGTGTCGCAATTCCAGCATCTGTTCCCCCGATCCAGCGTCGCGGCCCTTCTCGCCTGTCCGGGCGACAGGACCATGGCAGTTTGTTAAAGCTTCGGTAACGATGCCCCCAACGATGCCAACCGGGGCCGGGCGAAAGCAAAACCCCCGGGCCTTGCGGTCCGGGGGTTTCGGGTCAGGGTCAGAGTCGGGGGTCGGCGGGGTTACTCGACCTTGCCGATCGACCAGAACAGCGTCTCGCCCGAGCTGTCGTCAACGCCGTCATTGTCGGTGACGACAAAGCCCTCGCCCGCGGCGTCGATGGCGAAACCTTCCACCTTGTCCAGCACATAGCCGTTCCACGCCGCCAGATCGGGCAGCAGGTCGCGCACCAGCTCCTTGCGCACCACCGGCAGCGGCCCGCCCAGAGCCGCGGGTTTCAGATCGGCCAGCGCGACGCGGTAAAGCCGCTTCACCGCCGCCTTGTCGGCCAGCTGGTTGTCGCGCTCGATCAGATAGACAAAATCGCCGTGCAGGGTGATTTCCGACAGCCCGACCCAGCCGCCCTCGGGCGCGGCCTCAAGCGGATACTGCACCGCACCCCATGTTTCGGCGTCAAGATCATAGGCGACCAGCTTGACCATCCCCTTCGGATCGTCCTTCCAGGGCCGCTGCAGCGCCAGCCACAGCCGGTCGCCCGCAACCGCGATCCCCTCGAAGCCGAAGCGGGTCTCGTGGCCGGACAGCTCGGGCGGCAGGCCGATCTGCTGATCGATCGCCCCCGTTTCATCCACATGCACGATGCCATGCGGGATCATCTTGTCGGTCCGCCCCTCGGTCGCGAGCCAGAAGCCGCCCGCGCCATCGCTGGTCAGCCCCTCGATATCCATCAGCTGCGCCGGATCGCCGCCCCGCGTGACGGTCAGCGCCGCGGTGATCCGCGCCGGTTTCTGCGTCGCATCGATGGTGTAGATCGTCGGCGCCGCCGACAGCACGCTGTCCGAAGCGGCGAAAAGATGCCCCGGTTTCGCCGGATCGGCGCTCAGCGCCGAAAGCGCCGCCCAGCCGATCAGCGGCTCGCTGCCCGCGCTGGTCAGCGTCGGATAGGCGGGCGGGGCGTCGGAGAGCGCGTAAAGCATCACATGCGCCGGGGCGAGCCCGTCCTCGCGCAGATCGACCTCGTTCGCCGTGGCCAAAAGCCCGCGGGCCGGGATCGCCACCAGACCTTCGGGGCTGATCCCCGAGGGCAGGATCTGCAAGAGTTTCGGCGCCGCCAGATCGGCCAGATCATAGACCGCCACCAAGGAGGCCCGCTCGGCCGCGACGAAAAGCAGTTTGCGACCGTCGAAATCGGCCACCTCGACCGATTCGATCTCGACGCCCTTCTTGTTGCGCTTGTCCGGGTAATGGCCCAGCGCCGCCATCTCGCGCTCAAGGCTGGCCCCGGCCTCAAAGACCACTGTGCCGTCCTTTTTCCAGATCGTGAAACCGCGCGAGCCGCCCTTCCAGTCGCCCTCGTTCGCGGTGACGAAATGCTCCGTGTCGATCCATTTCACCCCGTCAGGTTCGCGCGCCACACCGTCTTTCTTGCCGGTGAAATCGAGCTTGCCGTCCTTCTTCGTGTCGATGCCGGTCAGATCGACTTCGCCCGCCGAAAAATGCGAAGCGACTTTGCCATCGGCGCCGATCACCACGATTTCGTTGTTTTCCTGCAGCGTCACGACGATCTCGCCCGCCGCATTGATCGCGACGAATTCCGGTTCCGGATCCTCGCCCGCCACCGCGGCAAGCCCGGCCAGCGCGATCTTCTGCAGCCCGGCGCAGTCAACCGCCCCCTTGGCCAACGGCAGTTTCACCAGATAGCCCGCGGGGGCCTGCGGCAGGTCACCGTCATTCACTTCTTCGTCGCGCTCGTTCTCGATCGCCACGGCCAGGAAACTGCCATCCGGGGCCTTGGCAACCGAATCCGGCTGCCCGCCCAGATCGCATTCCGCCACGATCTTCTGCGTGGCCAGATCGACCGTCACCAGCTTGCCCGAGGGCTTGGCCTTGCTTTCCGAGGTGTTCACCCCGGCGAAAGCCAGAGTGCCCAGCACCACCGTCGTCGTCGGCTCGCCGCCCATCGCCACCGTGCCCAAGGGCTTCGGCGCCGCCGGATCGGTGATGTCGATCAGCCCCAGCACGCCCAGCGGGCTGTCGGAATAGATCAGTTTCTGGCCGTCTTCGGTCGCGGTGATGATCTCGGCCGAGGAGGGTTTGGCCGCCTCGGCGCCGGTGGAATTGAGCGGCGTCGCAAAAGCGGAAATGCGGTTGAAGCTTTGTTCGGCTTGGGCGGGAAAGGCCGTGGCAAGCGCCAGCGCCGAGGTCAGGCAGAGGCTGCGAAAGGTCATGGATCGGTCCTGTCAGATTGCGTCGCCGGACCATCCCCGCGGCGCATGACGGGGCGGTGACAAAGCGATGACGGTTTGATGTGTGACACCTGGATGAAGTTTTGATGACAACCAAAGGTTGTTCAGATTTGCTCAACCCCTTGCCGCAAGACTTGGGCCCGCAAGGCAAAAACAGGTGCGGCATGGCAGGTTTTCGGGCTTATCTGGGCAGAATCGGGGTGCAGGTCGGGCTGTGCGCCGGGCTTTTCGCGCTCATGCTGGCGGTGCTGGGCTGGACCTCGCATCAGGGGCTGTCGGGATTTCGGGCACAGACGCGCGACATGGCCGAGGATCGGCTGCCCGATCTGCGCGGCACCAGCGTGTTCGTGGCGCAGATCTCGGCTTTGCCGCAGGGATTTGCGCAGCTGTTGCAGGCGCCCGACACGGCGGCGGTGACGGCGGCCCATGCCGCGCTGGCGGCCCGGATCGAGCGCTTCGCCTCTGCGCCCGAGGCCGCGGCGGTGCCCGGGCTGAGCGCGCATTTCACCCGGTTGCAGGCGCATCTTGCGGCGCTGACCGCGGCGCTGTCGGAACGGATGGCGGCCGAAACGGCGCTGGCGCAGGCGCTCAAGGACATCGATTCGGTGCTGGCGACGGTGGTGACCGGGTTCAACGCCTATGACCCCAAGGACGTGATCCGGCTGCGCACCGAAATCATCCGCATCCTGACCGAAACCGATCCGGCGGCGTTCGGGCCGCGCGGGCGGAAATTCGCGGAAGCGGCGGAAAAGGTGGCGCGCTCGGTGCCCGAGGCCAAGGCTGCGGGGCGCGCCCGGCTGCTGGCGCTGGCCAAGCCGGAAAGCGGGCTTGTGGCGCTGCGCCGCGAGGTGCTGCGGGCGGGCGCCGAGGCCTCGACCCGCGCCGCAGAGGCGCTGGCCGTGACCGAGGACATCACCGCCGACGTCACCGCGGACGGTCTGGCGGTGCTGGATGCGGTGGCGGCCGACATCGGGCGGCTGGATGGCGACGCCGACCGCACGAATCGCAGCTTCAGCCTGTTGCTGGCCGCGGCGGTGGCGGCGCTGGGCGGGGTCGTTCTGGCGCTGCAGGCGGTGATCGTGCGCCCGTTGCACCGTCTGACCGCGCGCACCCGGGGCCTTGCCGCAGGCGATCTGCGGGTGCTCGACGACATGCGCCGCCGCGGCGGCGAGATCGGCGCCCTGCAGGAGGCGCTGCTGATCTTTCGCGACATGCTGGACCAGAACGCGCGTCTGGCCGCCGCCGCGCAGCAGGCCGCCGCCGAGCGCGAGGCCGAACACCGGGCACAGATCGCGCGCGACCGCGAGGCCGAGCGCGCCGAGGCCGCGCGCGCCGAGGAACGC
>NZ_SWJZ01000024.1 GCF_005144475.1 Rhodobacter capsulatus
AACCGCCCGCGGCTTCGGCGCAACCCCCGCGGGCCGCGCCTCCCGCCGTTCCCGCGCCTGCGACCGAGCCGCCCGCGAAACCCGAAACCGCGGTGACGCCGCCGGTGATCGCACCGCCGCCACAGACCCCCGCCGTCGCGCTGGACACCCTGCCGCAGGCCGAGCCCGCGATGCCGGTGCCGCCGCCCGGCAGGGCCGCGGCGCTCGATCTGCCCGGGGCCGAAACCGCCCCCGTGCCCGCCCCCGGCGGCGAGATTACCCTGATGCCTGATGGCGCGCTGGTGCCGCCGGGCCCCGCGCGGCCGCGGGTGATTGTGCCGGGGCAAGGCGGGCCGGGCGAGGGGGGCGCGGGCTTCGCCTCGGCCGAGGGAACGAAAGTGAATCGCCTGCCGCAGGTCGGCTCGGCGCCGCAGGGCAGCTCCGTGCCGCCCTCGGGCGCGCCGGTGGCGCCCTTCGTCGCCGCGCCCGAGCCCGCGCCCGCGGCCCCGCCCGAGGCTTCCGGCCCGGCGCTGACCCGCTTTGGCGCCGCTTTCGTGGAAAAGCCGGGCAGGCCCTATGTGACGGTGCTGCTCGTTGATGTCGGCACCACGGCGGGCGGGCTTGATGCGCAGACGATCGCGGCGCTTGGCAGCTGGGTGACGGTGGTGCTGGACCCTTCCGCTCCCGGCGTGACCGAAACCGCGGAAAGCTACCGTGCCGCCGGGCTCGAGGTGGCGATGCTCGCCGATGCCTTGCCCGCGGGCGCGGTGGCGCAGGATGTCGAGGTGGCGCTGGCGGCCTGGCACCGGGCCGTCCCGCAGGCGGTGGCGCTGGTCGAGCCGGAAACGCCGGTGCTGCAGGGCAAGGCGCCGCTTCTGGCGCAGGCGGAAAAGGCGCTCGCCGCCGAGGGCATGGCCTATGTGACGCAACCGGGCGGCATCGGCGCCCGGGCGACAAAGGACGTGCCGCGCGCGGGCATCTTCCGGGTTCTGGACACGCGGCGCGACAAGGCGGCGGTGATCACCCGCACCCTCGGCCGCGCCGGGTTCGAGGCGGCCCGCGACGGCGCGACGGTCGTCATGCTCTCGGCCTGGCCCGAATCCGTCGCCGGTCTGACCGCCTGGGCGGCCGAGGAGGGGGCGAATTACAATCTTGCGCCGCTTTCCGCGCTGATCGGGGCGCAGAAGACCAAGTAGCCGCCGCGCCCGGCCCGGCCGCCTGAAAGGGCGTATTTGTGCCAAGAAGAAACGGCACGGGTTTCTTCTTGGCACAAATACGCCCCTTTTCGCGCGTGGCCGCAGGCGCCGCGGTCGCAGGTGCGTATTTCGGCCAAGAAAAAGCCCTCCCCGCAGGGAAGGCTGTCTTGAAGGCTGTCTTTTCCTGGCGCAAATACGCCCTTGGCGCGGGCGGGCTTAGAGGTTGCCGCGCCGCACGAACAGCCCCGCATCTTCCGCCGCGCGGCGCAGGGCCTTGGATTTGTTCACGGTTTCCTGGAACTCGGCCTCGGGGTCGCTGTCATAGACGACGCCGCCGCCCGCCTGGATGTAAAGTGTCCGATCCTTCACCACCGCGGTGCGCAGCGCGATGCACATGTCCATCTCGCCATTGGCCGCAAAATAGCCCACGCCGCCGCCATAGATGCCGCGCTTTTCCGGCTCCAGCTCGTCGATGATCTCCATCGCCCGCACCTTCGGCGCCCCCGACACGGTCCCCGCAGGCAGACCGGCCAGCAGCGCCGAGAGCGCATCCTCGCCATCCGCCAATTCGCCGACCACGTTCGAGACGATATGCATGACGTGGGAATAGCGCTCGATCACGAATTTCTCGGTCGGCCGCACCGTGCCGATCTTTGCCACCCGCCCGACATCATTGCGGCCCAGATCCAGCAGCATCAGATGTTCGGCCAGCTCCTTCCTGTCGGCGAGCAGGTCCAGTTCCAGCGCCTTGTCTTCCTCGGGCGTCGCGCCGCGGGGGCGGGTGCCTGCGATCGGGCGGATCGTCACCTCGCCGTCGCGCAGCCGCACCAGGATCTCGGGCGAGGCGCCGACGATCTGGAAGCCGCCGAAATTCAGGAAGAACATGAAGGGCGAGGGGTTGGTGCGCCGCAAGCTCCGGTAGAGCGCGAAGGGCGGCAGCGGGAAATCCGCCGACCAGCGCTGCGCGGGAACGACCTGAAAGATGTCGCCCGCGCGGATGTAGTCTTTCGCCTTTTCCACCGCGGCCTTGTAGCCCTCGGGGGTGAAGTTGGATTTCAGCGGCCCGACCTGCGCCGCCTCGCCCATCTCGCGGCCCTGCGCCGGGGTGCGATCCAGATCGCGCAAAGCATCCATCACCCGTTCCGCCGCCTGCGCATAGGCCGCCCGCGCCGACAGCCCCGAGCCCTGAAACGCGGGCGCACAAAGGATCACGTCGCCCTTGACCCCGTCCAGCACCGCGACGACCGAGGGCCGCATCAGCACCGCATCGGGCACGCCGAGCGGATCGGGATTGACGTCGGGCAGGTTCTCGACCAGCCGGATCGTGTCATAGCCGAGATAGCCGAACAGCCCCGCCGCCGCGGCAGGCAGGCCTTCGGGCATGTCGATGCGGCTTTCGGCGATCAGCGCGCGCAGGGATTCGAACGGATGGCCGGGCAGATCCTCGAACCGATCCTCGAACCGCGCCTGCCGGTTGATCCGCGCCGTCTCGCCGCGGCATTCCCAGATCACGTCGGGCTTCATGCCGATGATCGAATAGCGGCCCCGAACCTCGCCGCCGGTCACCGATTCCAGCATGAAGCTGTTCTTTTGCGCATCCGCCAGCTTCAGCATCAAGGACACCGGCGTATCGAGATCGGCCGCCAGCCGCGCATAGACAAGCTGGTTGCGGCCCGCGGCCCAGGCGGTTTCGAAAGCCTCATAAGCGGGGAAAAGCGCGACCATCGGGGCCTCCGTCACTGAAACTGCGCTTGCACGGCAGCGATCATGCCGCTGTCGAGGGTGATCCCGGCCTCGGCCTGTGCCGCGCGGGCGTAGAAGGCCGCCAGATCGGCGCCGAGCATCTGGCCCAGACGGGTGTCGAAGGTCTTGCGCAGCTGCACGAGTTCGGGATCGGCCAGATCGGCCGGTTTCACCGCGCGCACCAGCAGAACGAAGACCTTCCCGCCCTCGGTCAGGGTCGCGGATTTGCCCGCCGCCGTCGCGAAGGCGGTCTGGGAAAGGCCCTGCGGCGCGCCTTCGACAAAGCCGCCGCGCTGCAGATCGGGGGCGGATTTCTCCTCCAGCCCCTGCGCCGCCAGGGTCTGACCCGCCGCCGCCGCCGCGCCCGCCGCCGCGGCTTTCGCCTGTTTCGCCTTCACCACCTCGGCCGCGCGCCAGCTGGCCTCGACCTTGTCGCGCACCTGATCAAAGGGGATCGGCGCCGCCGCCGTCACCCCGTCCAGCCGCAGCGCGAAGACGCCGCCGTCTTCCAGCACCGCCAGTTCCGGGAAATCCTCGGTCGTGGCCTTGGCGGCGGCCTCGCGGAAGGCGTCATAGGCGGCGATGCCGTCCCGGGTATCGGCGGCCATCGAGATCTTGCCCGCCTGCATCTTCGTTTCCTTGACCATGTCCTCGAGCGTCGCGCCCGAGGCCAGACGGTCCTCCAGATCCGAGGTCATGTCGCCGATCATCCGGCGCGCCTTTTCCATCGCCAGCTCCGCCGCGATATCGCCGCGCGCTTCCTCGAAGGTGGTGGTCTCGCTCGGCGTGATGCCGTCGAACTTGAACAGCGCCGGGCCGAGGTCGGTCTCATAGGGGCCGATCACGCCGGGCATGGTCTGGGCGAAGACGGCCTGACCCGCCGCGCCGCCGATCTCGTCTTGCGAGACCTCGCCAAGGTCTATGTCGGCCGCGCTCAGCCCGCGCGCTTCGGCCAGATCGGTCAGGCTCGCCTCGCCCGCCGCGATCTTCGCCATCCCCGCCTCGGCCTCGGCCATGGTCGGGAAGACCAGCTTCGACAGCCTGCGCCGCTCGGGCTGGATGTACTCCGCCTTGCGCTCGTCATAGGTGGCGCGCAGCTGCGCCTCGTCCACGACGATGCCGTCCTTGAGCGTCTCGGGCGTCAGCCAGACATAGGAAATCTCGCGGGTTTCGGGCCGGGTGAATTCGGCAAGATGCGCGTCGTAATGGGCTTTCAGCGTCGCGTCATCGGGGGCGGCCGGGGTGATCCCCTCCGCGGGGATTTCGGCAAAGGCGACGTCGCGGGTCTCGCCCAGATAGCCGACATAGCCATCGAGCAGCGCCGCCGGGGCCTGCACGCCGCCCGCCACCGCGCCCTGCAGGATCGAGCGCGCGATATCGGCGCGCAGCCGGGTTTCGAATTCCGCCTCGGTCAGGCCTTCGCGGCGCAGCACCTCGCGGTAGGTTTCGCGATCAAAGCTGCCGGTGGCGCCCTGAAACGGCCGCGCGGCGCGGATCTGCCGGCTCACCTCGGCATCGCCGACCGACAGCTCCAGCCTGCGCGCCTGTTCGCTCAGCGCCGCGGTGTTGAAAAGCTGCGCCTGCACGACCTGATCCAGCCCCATCGCCCGGACCTCGGACATGCTGGGCGCATGGCCGATCTGCGCCGCGACGGCGTTGATTTCCTGGCGCAGCGCGTCGGAATAGTCGCGCGCGGTGATCTCGCTTTCGCCCACCGCGCCGATGCTCTGGCCGCGGTTCGAGAAATTGCCGACCTGATAGCCGCCAAGCCCCAGCACGATCATGGCCAGAAGCACCCAGACCGTCACGCTCTTGCCAGAGCTGCGCAGCATCGTCGACATGGGACCTCCCGGGGTTTTCTGGTCTTTTGCGGTGTTTAGGGCTTTGGGCGCGGGGCCGCAAGCGTCACGGGGTCAGGGCGGCAAGCCGTCTCATCAATTCCGCGATCCCCGCGGTGTCGATGTTGGCAAAGGCGATGCGCAGCTGGCGCGCCCCGGCCGGGTCGGTCGCGGGCATGAACATCGTGCCGGGCAGGGCCAGCACCGAGGCCTCGGTGACAAGGTGCTTGGCAAAGTCGGGCGCGGGCAGGGGCGAGGGGTGTTCAACATAGGCGAAATAGGCGCCACAGCCGAGCGTCGTCCAGCCGGGCAGGGCGGCGAGCCCCGCCGTCATCGCGGCGCGGCGCGACAGGATCTCGGCGCGCTCGCCCGCGACCCAGTCCGCAAGGTTGCGCATCCCCCAAAGCGCCGCGATCTGGCCCAGCTGGCCCGGGCAGATCGCGACGGTATCGAGGAATTTCTCCACCTCGGCCAGCCGCGCGGGGCTGGCCGTGATCGCGCCGACGCGGTGGCCGGTCAGCCGGTAGGCCTTGGAAAACGAATAAAGCTGGATCAGCGTCGCGTCCCAGTCGGGATCGGCGAAAAGATCATGGGGCGCACCCGTGCGGGCGTCGAAATCGCGGTAGGTTTCGTCAAGGATCAGCGCCAGGCCGTGACGGCGGGCCAGATCGGCAAAGGCGCGCACCAGCGCGGCAGGATATTCGACGCCGCCCGGATTGTTCGGCGTGACCAGCACGATGGCGCGGGTGGCAGGCGTGATCAGCGCCGCGGCGTGATCCGGGTCGGGCAGCAGCCCCGGTCCGGTCGGCAGCGGCACGGCGCGCACCCCCGCCATGTCGAGCCACATTTTATGGTTGAAATACCAGGGTGTTGGCAGAAGAACTTCATCGCCTGCCCCCGCCAGCGTGGCGATCGCCGCGCAAAAGGCCTGATTGCAGCCCTGGGTGATGGCGACCTGCGCCGGGGTGATGGTGCCGCCATAGGCCGCGGACCATTGCGCCGCCACCTCGGCGCGCAGATCGCCGTTGCCAAGGACGGGGCCGTAAAGATGCGCGGCAGGATCCGTCAGCGCGGCTTCGGCGATCGCCTGTCGCAGCGCCAAGGGCGGCGGATCGACGGGCGCGGCTTGGCTGACGTTGATCAAGGGCCGCTCGGGCGGGAAGGTCACGCCTTGCAACCAGCGCCGCGCCTCCATCACCGGGGGGGCAAAGGTGGCGGCCAGGGCGGGGTTCAGCGGCTGGATCATCGCGGTCTCCGGTCAGGGTCGCGCCACCCTTCCATTCGCCCGCGCCCTTGGCAAGGGGAGGACGCCTGCGGCGGGCGCGTATTTGAGCCAAGAAGAAGACCGCAGTTTCTTCTTGGCCCAAATACGCCCTTTGCGCGGGTGGGGGCGGGGCTCAGTCGGTGCCGCGATAGGGCTGGACGTATTGCAGCGCCATGTCCCAGGGAAAGAAGATCCAGGTGTCTTGCGAGACTTCGGTGATGAAGGTGTCGACCTGCTCGCGGCCCTTGGGCTTGGCGTAGACGGTGGCGAAATGCGCCTTGGGGTAAAGGCGGCGCACCAGGTCCAGCGTCTTGCCGCTGTCGACGAGATCGTCGATCACCAGGATGCCCTCGCCGTCGGCGCCCATCAGATCGGCCTGCGGCGCCTTGATCACCACCGGGGCCGATTGGGTCTGGTGGTTGTAGCCCTTGACCGAGATCGTGTCGATGATGCGGATGTTCAGCTCGCGCGCGATGATCGCCGCGGGGACCATGCCGCCGCGGGTGATGCCGACGATCGCCTTCCAGGCGCCATTGTCGGGCCCCTTGCCATCCAGCCGCCAGGCCAGCGCCCGCGCGTCGCGGTGCAGCTGGTCCCAGCTGACGTGAAAGCCCTTTTCATGCGGCAAACGCTCGGCCATGTGGATGTCTCCTCAGGTCAGGGCAAGCTTCAGGCCCATCAGCCCCAGAAGCCCGCCGAAAATGCGGTCGATCAGCGTCTTCAGCCCCAGATAGGCGGCCCGCGTCCGGTCAAGCGAGAAGATCCGCGCCACCAGCACGTTCCAGACCGTGTCGTTGAAGAAGATGATGCCCAAAATGACGCCGTAAGCCCAGAAGGGCAGCACCGGCGGCAGGAAGGTCAGAAACACCGTGCCGAAGAAGACGGCCGGTTTCGGATTGGCGAGTTGCGCCGCGATGCCGCGCCAGACTTGCCCCAGCGCGGAGCGCTTCGCGTCGTCTTCGGGCAGGTCCATCGACATCGGCTCGGCCGCGTGGCGCCACATCTTGTACGCCAGATACAGCAGATAGCCCGCCCCCGCGAATTTCAGCACGGTGAGCAGGGTGGGGGCGATCCTGAACAGGATCGCCAGCCCGAACATCGCCGCCACGGCCCAGATGCAGGCGCCAAGGCCGATGCCCACGGCAAGCCAGGCGCCGCGCACGAAGCCCTCGCGCAGGCTGGTGCGGGCGGCCAGAAGCACCGCCGGACCCGGAGAGATCGCCGCCGCAAGCGAAATCATGTAGATGCCGAAGAAGGCGGCGAAGCTCATCTCAGTCCTTGCGCCCCGTCACCACATCGATATCGGGCGCATCCACCGCCTTCATGCCGACGACATGATAGCCCGCATCGACATGCAGGTTCTCGCCCGTGGTGCCCGAGCCCAGATCCGAGAGCAGGTAGAGCGCGGCCTTGCCGACCTCTTCCTGGGTCACGTTGCGGCGCAGCGGCGAATTCAGCTCGTTCCACTTCATGATGTAGCGGAAATCGCCGATTCCGCTTGCCGCCAGCGTCTTGATCG
Organism: Rhodobacter capsulatus; assembly: GCF_005144475.1. Taxonomy (GTDB): domain Bacteria; phylum Pseudomonadota; class Alphaproteobacteria; order Rhodobacterales; family Rhodobacteraceae; genus Rhodobacter; species Rhodobacter capsulatus_C. The sequence goes on from NZ_SWJZ01000024.1 coordinate 7,540, forward strand.
GCCCGGCCGAGATCGCGTTGCAGCGGATGCCGAGCTTGCCCAGATCCTCGGCGATGTATTTCACCGAAGCCTCCAGCGCCGCTTTCGCCACACCCATCACGTTGTAATGCGGCATCACCTGTTCGGCGCCGTAATAGGTCAGCGTCAGAAGCGAGCCCCCCGCCGGCATCATCGCCGCGGCGCGGGCGCAGACGGCGGTGAAGGAATAGACCGAAATGTCCATCGTCATGGTGAAGTTGCCGCGCGAGGTGTCGACATAGCGACCGCGCAGCTCGTTCTTGTCACTGAACCCGATCGCATGGACGACGAAATCCAGGGTGCCCCAGGCGTCCTTGAGACCCGCAAACAGCGCATCCATGCTGTCTTCGTTCGCGACGTCGCATTCGAAGAGCAGCGGCGTGCCCAGGCTTGCGGCCAGCGGCTCGACGCGCTTTTTCAGCGCCTCGCCCTGATAGGAAAAGGCCAGCTCCGCGCCCGCGTCGCCAAGCGCCTTGGCGATGCCCCAGGCGATCGACTTGTCATTGGCGAGCCCCATGATCAGGCCTCGTTTTCCCGCCATCAAGCCTGCCGTCATCTGGATTCTCCTGCTTGCCTCTGGAAAGTGCGCCTTCCTTAGGCGAAGATTGCAAAGTCAGCAAGGCGGGTTGACGTCGGGGCAACGGCGCCTTGGCGTCGCATCCTTCAGGGAAAGGGCAGCACATGAGCGACAGAACCGGCATCTTTGCGGGCGAGGATCCCTTTGCCCTGGCGCAATCCTGGCTGATCGAGGCCGAAAAGACCGAGATCAACGACCCCAATGCGATCGCGCTGGCGACGGTCGATGCCGGGGGCCTGCCCAATGTCCGCATGGTGCTTTTGAAAGAGATCGAGGGGCGGGACGCGCCCTCGGGCGGGGCGTTCCTGTTCTACACGAATTACGGTTCTGCAAAGTCGGCCGAGATCGAGGCCGCGGGCAAGGCGGCTTTCGTGTTGCACTGGAAAAGCCTGCGTCGGCAGATCCGCGTGCGCGGGCTGGTCACGCGCGAGGAGGGGCCGCAGGCGGATGCCTATTACGCCTCGCGCTCGCTCAAGTCCCGGCTGGGCGCCTGGGCGTCGCGGCAAAGCGCGCCGCTTGTGTCGCGCACGGCGCTGATGGCCGAGGTGGCCAAGGTGACGGCGACGCAGGGCACCGCGCCGACGCGCCCGCCGTTCTGGGGCGGCTTCCGGATCGTGCCGACCGAGATCGAATTCTGGGCCGACGGGGCCTTCCGGCTGCATGACCGGTTCCGCTGGCGCCGCGATGCGCCGGGGTCGGTCTGGGACATCGCCCGGTTGAACCCCTGATCCTGACGCTGCGTCAGCGCGGGAATGCGGCTCAAATTGCCTGCATTTCACGCTTCGCCAATCGCAGACTGCCCAAAAAGACAAGCCAAATCAGCTTGAATCCGGTTGCGAACCTGTGACAACTGGTCTGCAGCGCTCTGGCGGACCTCCACAGTCCCGGCGCATCAGAAAATGGACGGCAGCGGATGGTTGACGAAGCGGGCGCGGCGCGTGAAGTCGCGGGTCGGGTGAAATGGTTCGACGCGGGCAAGGGGTTCGGGTTCATCCTCGATGGTGAGGGCGGGCCGGACATTCTGCTCCACGCCAACGTGCTGCGCAATTTCGGGCAGAGTTCGGTGGCCGACAATGCGGGCATCCGCGTGCTGGTGCAGGCGACGCCGCGCGGTGCGCAGGCGGTCGAGGTGCTGGAAATCTCTCCGCCCGAGACCGACACCCGGCTGGCGCCGATCGAGGATCTGGGCGAGACCGACCCCGAGGTGATCGCGGCGCTGCCGCTGGAACCGGCGCGGGTGAAGTGGTTCGACAAGGGCAAGGGTTTTGGCTTTGCAAATGTCTTCGGGCGGCCCGAAGATGTGTTCATCCATGTCGAAGTGCTGCGCCGCTCGGGATTCGCCGATCTGGCGCCGGGAGAGGCGGTATGTCTGCGGGTGATCGAGGGACGGCGCGGCCGGATGGCGGCGCAGATCACAAGCTGGGAAGCGGCGCTGCGCGCGCGCTGAGCCGGTGGCTCGGGCTGTCGGCGCTGGCTCTGGCCTGGGCCGGGGCGGCGCTTGGCGCCGAGTGCGACCGGGCCGGTTTCGCCGCGGCCCGGCAGGGGCAGGGCCCGGCGGTGCTGTGTATCGACGCTGCGCAGGGTCCGGTGCGGCTTGACGTCGAGATTGCCGACACCGAGGCCGAGCGCGAGCGCGGTCTGATGGGGCGGCGGGCGCTGGCCCCGGGCACCGGGATGATCTTCGTCTATCCGACGCCGCGGCGGGTGGCGTTCTGGATGCATGACACGCCGCTGGCGCTTGACATGCTGTTCATCGATGCCGGGGGGCGCATCGAGACGTTGCATCAAAATGCCCGTCCCTATGATGACACGCCGATCTGGTCGGCCGGTCCGGTGCTTTACGTGCTCGAGATCGCGGGCGGGCAGGCGGCGGCGCTGGGGCTGCGCCCCGGTCAGCGCGTTGCACCGCTCGACTGAGGCATTTCCCCTTTTCAGCGCCCGCCGCTGCCGTTATGGAAGGCAAGGCGGGGCGTAGCGCAGCCTGGTAGCGCGTCTGTTTTGGGTACAGAAGGTCGTGAGTTCGAATCTCGCCGCCCCGACCATCCGGAAATCAGGGATGACGTCACCGACTCGGGTGCAGCGCCTCCGGGTCGCCTGTTGCCGTATGGTGTGCGGTCCGCATCGGCTTTTCCGTTGCGCCGACCTGCCCGTGACCTGAAAGCGGGCGAAGCTTCCCCGCGCCCGCGTATCTATATCAGGATACGAGAGATCCGGCGGCGAACCGGTATCCCCGTCGATCTTTGCGAGGCTGCCGCGACGCCGGTGAGGCGGATCTGCACGGCAGAGGGCAGTCGGTCATGGCCGCTGGGCTGGCCTTCGGAAGCCGCCGGAGAGCTTTTCTCGGTCCGATGCCCTGATCGCGTTGCGGCCGTGCCTTTGGAGAGTGGCGAGAACGCGGGCGCGGGGCGACGGTCGGAGCGTCCGGAGGCGGCGTGCTGACTTGCCCCGGATCGTCAGACGCCGCGGGGCCGGATTTCGGCGCGCGATTGACTCTTGGTTAACCTCGATCCGCGAAGCTGGAGGTGCCATCGATTGGGGAATCGCCATGCAACTGTCGCAAATCACCACGCAGCCGCCCGTGGTGTCGAAATACGGTAACGTCACCTTCCTGTTGTGGCGGGGGGCGGAATTCGGCGTCGTCCTGACCGGCGACGGCCGACCGGGGCCCTTCACCGGCCCGTTCTCGCGCGCCGAGGTCGAGGATGCGATCGCGCCCTATGCCCGAAGGATGTGACCCCTTCGCGCTGAAACCCGTCTTGCCCGGCCCGCCCCACGGCGGGCCTTCGCATGACTTGGCTTTGGCCGGGCGGGGAGGGCGCTTTCCTTGCGATTCCCCGTCACGGCCTTCCCGCGTAAATTTTCCATCTTTTGCTGACGTCTCTGCGCAACAAAGTTTCTGGCGTGTTTTGGGGTTCTTTTGGTGGTTTCGATTTTGGCCAATGAATGCTGGGTGTTTTTGGGGTCCGGGCAGAAAGTTTGTATATTTTTGAAAAAGGGGGTTGCGGAGGTATGCGAGTATCCGTAGAAGACCCCTCACCGAAGCGACGGTGGT
>NZ_SWJZ01000025.1 GCF_005144475.1 Rhodobacter capsulatus
CGGCCACCGGCTCGGGCGCGGCGGGCTTCACCGGCGCGGCGGCGGCCACGGGCGCGGGCGCGGCAGGCGCCCCTTCGACCCGGTTCGACAGGCCCAGACGATGCACCTTGCCGATCACGGCATTGCGCGTCACCCCGCCCAGCTCCTTGGCGATCTGGCTGGCCGATTGCCCCTCGGTCCACATCTTTTTCAGAAGTTCGACACGTTCATCGGTCCAGGACATCGGCGCACCTTGTTTCTTCGCCCCGCGGGGGCGGCGTTCATCACCCGTCCGGGCAGACCCGAGCAGGCATCCCCCATCGGGGCGGTCTGACCCATTTTAGCCGGGACGGTGCGCAATACAAGGACCGTCCCGGAAATTCAAGGGCGACCGAAAGACCCGGCGTCAGAACCGGGCCGCCGGACGGCGCGAGGACAGCTGCAGGTTGGTTTCCGTCCGCCCCACCCCCTCGACGCGGCGGATCGACAGGATCGTCTCGTCCAGTTCCTCGAGCGAGCGGGCGCCGATTTCCGCCATCAGATCCCATTGCCCGTTCGTCGTATGCACTGCCTGCACCGGCGGCAGGCCGAGCAGGCGGGCGATCACCTTTTCGGTCGACCGCCCGTCGATGGAGAGCAGCATCAGGCCCCGCACCGGCGCGGCAGAGACATCGGCGCGCGTCATCACGGTAAAGCCCGAGATTTCGCCGCGCGCCACCAGCCGCTCGATCCGCGCGCGCACGGTGGCACGCGACAGACCAAGCTGCACGGCGAGGTCCGACACCGCGGCCCGGCCGTCGCGGCGCAACGCCGCGATCAGCCGTTGGTCGGTGTCGTCCAGACGCTCTGCCCCGCGGGCGGGTTCGCCCCACATGACCTCAGCCCTTCGCGGCGAGGATCGAGGCTTCGAGGATGTCCAGCGCCTCGTCAAACACCGCGTCCTGGATCGTCAGCGGCGCGAGGAAACGGATGACGTTGCCGTAAACACCGCAGGTCAGCAGGATCAGGCCGCGGCTCAGCGCCTCTTCGCGGACGCGGTTGGTCATCTCCGGGTTCGGCGTGTCGGTGCCCGCGACATTGAACTCGACCGCGTTCATGAAGCCCGGACCGCGGATGTCGATGATCTCCGGCACCGTGTCGCGCAGACCCGCCAGACGCTGCTTCAACCGCGCGCCCAGACGCTCGGCACGGGCGCAAAGCTGTTCGTCCTCGATCACGTCCAGAACGGCATGCGCGGCGGCGACGGCGATCGGGCTGCCCGCATAGGTGCCGCCAAGGCCGCCCGGGTTCGGGCTGTCCATGATTTCGGCCTTGCCGGTCACGGCCGAGATCGGGAAGCCGCCGCCCAGCCCCTTGGCCATGGTGGTGATGTCGGCGGCGACGCCGTGATGTTCCATCGCGAAGAGCTTGCCGGTGCGGGCAAAGCCGGTCTGCACCTCGTCGGCGATCAGGACGATGCCGTGCTTGTCGGCGATCTCGCGCAGTTTGCGCATGAAGCCTTCCGGCACCGGGTAGAAGCCGCCCTCGCCCTGCACGGGTTCAACGATGATCGCGGCGACGCGGGCGGGTTCGATATCGGCCTTGAACAGGCGTTCCAGCGCCGCCACGGCCTCCTCGCCCGTCACGCCATGCAGCGGGCAGGGGAAGGGCAGGTGCCAGACGTCGTTCATCATCGGGCCGAAGCCGGCCTTGTAAGGCTGGACCTTGCCGGTCAGCGTCATGCCCATGAAGGTGCGGCCGTGAAAGCCGCCCGCAAAGGCCACAACGCCCGCGCGGCCGGTGTAGTGACGGGCAATCTTGATCGCGTTTTCAACGGCTTCGGCGCCGGTGGTGGCGAAGATGGTTTTCTTGGCGAAATCACCGGGCACGGCGGCGTTCAGACGCTCGGCCAGGGTGACGTAGTTTTCGTAAGGAACGACCTGATGGCAGGTGTGGGTGAAAGCGTCGAGCTGCGCCTTGACCGCCTCGATCACCCGCGGATGGCGGTGGCCGGTGTTCACCACGGCGATGCCCGCGGCGAAGTCGATGAAGCGGGCGCCGGTCTTGTCCCAGATTTCCGCGTTTTCGGCGCGTTCGGCATAGATCTGCGTCGTCACGCCAACGCCCTTGGCGATGGCGGCGGCACGGCGGGCGGACAGGTCGGGCGAGGTTTGCACGGTCATGAAGGGGCTCCGATTCGAGATATCGCATCCTCTCACTTTACATTTTTTCTGCAAGAAAATTCTTGGCAAGATCGGTGACAAAGGTCATCCTTGGCCTGTAAGGCAGGTGAAATGACCGAGTCGCTCTCAGATACGCCCGAGGACGAGCCGCTGTTTCGGGTGACCGAGGCTGCGCGGGCGGCGGGCGTGGCGTCGTCCACGCTGCGGCTGTGGGAGACGCAGGGGCTGATTGCGCCGCAACGCCGGGCCTCGGGGCAGCGGCTTTATTCGGCCACCGATGTGGCGCGGCTGCAGCGCATCGCCTTTCTGCGCCGCGAGGCCGGGCTGAACCCCGCTGCGATCCGCGCGACGCTGGAAGCTGAAAGCGACGCCCCCGCGCCCCCCGCGATCACCAACGAACCGCTTGGCACGGCGCTGCGGGCGCTGCGGCAAAACCGCGGCGAGACGCTTGACACCGTGGCGCAGGCGATGGGGGTGTCGGCCTCGGCGCTGTCGACGCTGGAACGCACCGGGGCGGGGGTCAGCTTCAAGACGCTGGCCGATCTGGCGCAATATTACGGCACGACGGTCTCGCGGCTTTCCGGGCAGGACGAAGTCGGGCACCCCGTGGTGCGGGCGGGCGCGGCGCGGGTCTGGCCGATGCCGGTCGAGGGCGTCCGGGTCGAGGTTCTGGCCGAGGGGCGGCGGCAGATGGATTGCCACCGCTTCATCCTCGCCCCCGGCGCGGCCTCGGAGGGCGGTTACGGCCACGAGGGCGAGGAATTCATCACCGTGCTGGAAGGCCGCTTCCGGCTGACGCTGGACGGGACCGAGCTGCACGAACTGGGCGTCGGCGACAGCATCTATTTCGAAAGCCGCCGCCCGCATGCCTGGGCCAATGCCGCCGACGGGCGCACGGTGGTGATCTGGGTCAACACGCCCCCGACCTTCTGACCGCCCGACCTTCTGACACCGCCGAAGGCCACACCTTTGCGTGATGCCCTTGCGAGGATCGCGCGGCGCGGTCACTCTGACCGAAACACCGGAGGTCCCATGCGTGTCGCCGTTCTCGCCCTTGCCCTGATCGCCCTTGCCGCCTGCAAGGAGGACGCGGCGCAGACCCCGGCCGATCCGCTGGCCCTGATCGGCACCGGAACCGAATGGACCGTCACCGAGATCGCGGGCGCCGCCGTGCCGGCGGACGTTAGCGTCACGATCCTGTCGCCCGAGCCGGGGATGATCGCGGGCACGTCAGGCTGCAACCGCTATTCGGGACGCATCGAGACCCGCGACGGCGCCCTGCATGTCGGCGCGCTGGCCGGAACCCGGATGATGTGCCCGCCCGCGCAGATGCAGGTGGAACAGGCCTTCCATTCAACCATCGGCACGGTGACGGCCTTGCGGCAGGCAGGTCCGGCGCTGGACTTCACCGATGCCGCGGGCAAGGTGGTGCTGCGCGCCAGCCGCTAGAGGCTTGACGCGAAACCTGTCTTCGGGAAGGCTGGGCCGATGTTCCCGATCCGCGATCATAACCCCTCGACCCGCACCCCCTGGGTGGTGCGCGGGCTGATCGTGCTCAACGTGCTGATCTATGTGCTGACGGCCGAGTGGGGCGGGCGGATGATCGGGCTTTGGCAATGGGGCGCGCTTTACCCCGAGGCGATCAGCCACGGCGTCTGGCTGCACGGGCTTGTCACCCATATGTTCCTGCATGCGGGCATCATGCATATCGCGGGCAACATGCTGTTTTTGTGGGTCTTTGGCGACAACCTCGAAGATCAGCTCGGTCATTTCGGCTTTCTCGTCTTCTATCTGCTCGGCGGGCTCGCCGCGGCGGGCGCGCAGATCGCGGGCGATCCTTTCAGCGACGTGCCGATGGTCGGCGCCTCGGGGGCGATCGCCGCGGTGATGGGCGGCTATCTGCTGCTCTTCCCGAAAGCCCGCGTCGATATCCTGTTCATCTTCGTCATCGTCTACAAGATCTTCACCATCCGCGCCTGGATCGTGCTGGGCTTCTGGTTCGCGGTGCAGCTTTTGAATTCGCTCGGCGGTTCGGCCGATGGCGTGGCGTACTGGGCGCATGCGGGCGGTTTTCTGGCCGGGCTGGTGCTGATGGCGCCGCATTTCCTGCGCCTGGGCGGGCCGCGGTTCTGGCGCGACCATGGCGGGCTGCCGCCCAATCCCTCGATCGACTATGTGGCGACCCGCGTGCCGGTGGTGAAGCGGCGCCGCTAGCGGGCCCGGATCATCGCCCCCTTATCATCGCCGCCGCGCGTTCCGCGATCATGATGGTGGGCGCATTGGTATTGCCGCCAATGAGGCTTGGCATGACCGAGGCATCGACGACCCGCAGCCCCGCCACACCGCGCACCCGCAATTCGGGATCGACCACCGCCGCCGCATCCGTGCCCATGCGGCAGGTGCCGACCGGGTGATAGATCGTGTCGGCACGCGCGCGGATATCGGCCATCAGCCCGGCGTCTGACCCGTCCGGCGGATAAAGCCGCGCGCCGCGCCAGGGCGCGAGCGGCGCTGCCCCGGTGATCTGCTCCAGCATCCGCGCCGCCCGCAGCATCAGCGCCGCATCGCGCGGATCGGCAAGAAACCCGGGGTCGATCAAGGGCGCCTTGCGCGGGTTCTTCGAGGCCAGCCGCACCGTCCCCCGCGACTGCGGCCGCAGCACGCAGATATGCGCCGACCAGCCGTCCGCGACATGCAGCTTGCGCATATGCTGATCGACGATGCCGACGACGAAATGGATCTGCAGATCGGGCACCGTCACCTCGGGCGCGGATCGCAGAAACGCCCCGCCCTCGGCCATGGGCGAGGCGAAAAGCCCCTCGCCGTGCCGCATCCAGCCGCCCGCGGCCTTGGCCAGCCGCCACAGCCCGCGCGGATTGAGGCCCACCACGTCACGGCGCGGCGAAAAGTGGGAAATCGTGTAATCCAGATGATCCTGCAGGTTCGCGCCGACGCCGGGCAGATCCTGCACGACATCAATGCCCAGATCGCGCAGATGCGCCCCGGGCCCGATGCCCGAGAGCATCAAAAGCTGCGGCGAACCGAAAGCCCCGGCCGAGACGATCACCTCCCGCGCCGCCTCCAGCCGCAGCCGGTGCCATCCCTGCCGCACCAGCGCCCCGGTGGCGCGACCATCAACGATCAGCACCTTTTCCGCCCGTGCCCCGGTCAGCACCGTCAGGTTCGGCCGGTGCAGCACCGGATGCAGATAGGCGGCCGCGGCGGAGCAGCGCTCGCCCTTCCTCGGCCCATCCCAGAATTGCGTGACCTGATAGGGGGCGGCGCCCTCTTGCCGGTCACCATTGAAATCCTCGGTTTCCGGGCAGTCCACCGCGCCGCAGGCCTGCACGAAAGCGCGCGTGATCGGCCGCGGGCGGCGCTGATCCCCCACCTGCAGCGGCCCTTCCGCCCCGTGATGCGCGGACGGCCCGCGACTGTTGCGTTCGGATTTCAGAAACCACGGCTGGCAGGCGGCCCAATCCCAGCCCGTGGCCCCCTCTGCCGCCCAACGGTCATAGTCCGAGGGGTGGCCGCGCACATACAGCATCGCATTGATCGCCGACGACCCGCCCAGCCCCCTGCCCCGCGGCTGAAACCCCCGCCGCCCGTCCAGACCGGGCTGCGGCACCGTATGCAGCGCCCAGTTGTGGGCGCGCAGATAGCCCGGCACCAGCGCGGCGACCAAGGCGGGCGCCCGCACCAGAATGTCTTTCGCCGCGTCGCCCGCCTCGACCAGACAGACGCGGGTGCCCGGATCTTCGCTCAGCCGCGCCGCCAGCACCGACCCGGCCGAGCCGCCGCCCAGAATGACATAGTCGAAATGCATCAGGCTCCCCCGTTTCCGAGAGAGCCTAACCGGTTTTTCACATCTGCAAAGCGTGACTTCAGGTCACTTCCGCTGCACGCCGCCGGTGGCCTTGGTGACCTTGTCGACGACCTTGGCCGAGACCGCTTCGATCTCGGCATCGGTCAGGGTCTTGTCGCGCGGCTGCAGCCGGACCGACAGCGCGATCGACTTCTTGCCCGCGCCCATCTGCTCCTCGGCCTTGGCGCCGGTGAACTGGTCGAAGACCGAGACCGCCTCGATCAGCGCCTTGTCGGCCCCCATCGCGGCATTGACCGCGGTCAGCGCCTCGACGCCCGCCTCGACGACAAAAGCGAAATCGCGCTCGACCGCCTGCAGATCCGAGAGCGCCAGCGCAGGCCGGGTCGGCGTCTTGGCTTTCGGGAAGGGCACCGCTTCGATCCAGATCGTGAAGGCGACCGCCGGCCCCTTCACCCCCATCTCGCGCAGCACCTTCGGATGCACCTCGCCAAAGGAGGCCAGCGCCTTCGGCCCAAGCGCGATGGTGCCCGAGCGGCCCGGATGGAACCAGCCCGCCACCTTGCGATTGACCTGCACCCGTGCGGGGGCGCCGATGGCGGCCAGCACGGCCTCGACATCGGCCTTGGCGTCGTAAAGATCGACCGGACGGCGCGAGGCCCAGGGGTCACGCGGCGCCGAAGCGCCCACCAGCAGCCCCGCCGCCTGCAGCGCCTGATCGCCCGGCTCGCCACCGCTGAAAGCCGGACCAACCTCGAAGAGCGCCAGATCGGCAAAGCCGCGCGCCTGATTGCGCGCCGCCGCCTGCAACAGACCGGGCAGCAGATCCGGGCGCAGGTGGGTCATCTCCGACGAGATCGGGTTTTCGATCCGCGTCGCCTCAAGCCCGCCGCCGAACAGCGCCGCCGATTTCGCGTCGATGAAGCTGTAGGTCACGCATTCGTTGTAGCCCAAGGCCGCAATCGTGCGCCGCGCGGTGCGTTCGCGGGTCTGAATGGGCGTCAGCACCGGGCCGGGAACGCCCGTGGTTTCGCGCGCCAGCGGACGGCCGACCAGCTTCGTCAGCGAGGCGATCCGCGCCACCTCCTCGACCAGATCCGCCTCGCCCAGCACGTCGGGCCGCCACGAGGGCGGCGACGCCATGTCACCCTCGAAGGTGAAGCCAAGCGCCGTCAGCGTCTCGCGCTGCGTGGCCTCGGGGATCTCCATGCCGACAAGGCTGATCACCCGGGCGGGGTCGAGCTTGTAGGCGCGTTTGGTCACCGGCACGGCGCCGTCCATCACCACATTGGACGCCTCGCCGCCGCACAGCTCCAGCACCATCTGCGTGGCCAGTTCCAGCCCGGGCAGGGTGAACTCCGGGTCCACGCCGCGTTCGAACCGATAGCGCGCGTCCGAGTTGATCTTGAGCGCGCGGCCGGTGGTGGCAATGGTGATCGGGTCCCAATAGGCGCTTTCAAGGAAGACATCGACCGTCGCCTCGGTGCAGCCCGACAGCTCCCCGCCCATGATCCCGGCAAGGCTTTCCGGCTGCGCATCGTCGCAAATCACCATCTGCCCGGGGCGGAGCGTGTAGGTCTTGCCATCCAGCGCCAGAAGCTCCTCGCCGCCCTTGGCAGGGACAATCCGCAGGTTCCCCGCCACCTTCGCCGCATCAAACACATGCAGCGGGCGGTTCAGGTCATAGGTGAAGAAGTTGGTGATATCGACCAGGGCCGAGATCGGACGCAGCCCGATCGCCTTCAGCCGCGCTTGCAGCCAGTCGGGGCTTTGCCCGTTCTTCACGCCGCGGATCAGACGGCCAGCAAACAGCGGGCAGCCTTTTTCCTTTAGGGTCGCATCGATCTCCACCTTGATCGGGCTTTCAAACCCGCCCGGCACGGCCTCGATGGCGAGCGGCTTCAGCCGCCCCATCCCCCGCGCCGCCAGATCGCGGGCGACGCCGCGCACGCCCAAAGCATCGGGGCGGTTCGGCGTGATCTTGATGTGGATCATCGGATCGACGGCCTCGGGGCGGTTTTCCGCCAGCCAGTCGATGAACTTGCAACCGACCTCGGAATTCAGGCTGTCCTCGGGCAGCTCGATGATGCCGTTATGCTCGTCGGACAGCTCCAGCTCGCGTTCCGAGCACATCATGCCGTGGCTTTCGACGCCGCGGATCTTGCCGATGCCGAGCGTGGTGTCGATGCCCGGCACATAATCGCCCGGTTTCGCCAGCACGACGGTGATGCCCGCCCGTGCATTCGGCGCGCCGCAGACGATGACCTTCTCGCCTTCGTCGGTCAGCACGCGGCAAACCCGCAGCTTGTCGGCATCGGGGTGCTTTTCGGCGTGCAGCACCTTGGCGATGGTGAAGGGGGCGAGTTTCGCGCCCGGGTTCACCACCTCCTCGACCTCAAGGCCAAGGTCGGTGAGCGCATCGGCGATCTCGGTGACCGAGGCCTCGGTCTCGAGATGGTCTTTCAGCCAGGAGAGGGTGAATTTCATTGGTTGGCCTCCGCGCCTTTGCCGTCGCTCGCGTTGTCTTCTCTTAACTCATTAATTCGAATGGTCGCAAGCCTATCGAATACCGTTGGACTGACTTCCATAGTTCCACCACCCGCAATATGTCGCCTCGCCGCCTCCACGAATGAATGCTGAGCGATCTTTACTTTGCGCACTGAGATCCTATCATCTTCCAAGCGAACTTTTGTCGGATATTTCCCGGGTGCACTCTTTCGCACTTGTTCATTTTCTTTTAGGCGTTTCTGAACAACGACAAGATAGTCAAGCGCAGCATCAATCGCCTCACTGGAGCCAAGCATCATCAATTTTGACATTGCCAAGTGATAGCGTGCTTTTTCTGCCTTCAACTTTTCCTCGTTTATTTTCAGCTCGTAGTTCAACATATCTAGATCCACGAGCGATGAAACGAATTCAAGATAGGCAGATTTGGCATCTTCAACTATTTTTATCTGCCGCTCGCGTTCTTTTTGAATTCTAAATGCGAAGGTAGCGCCGAATATTGCTGTAGCGGCGGTTATCAACGCAGCAATCAAAACAAAAATACCAGCCCCTAGGGGCGCTTGAAGCGTATTCAAATAATCAAGAGCCGGCACCAACCAATACTTACTCAACAGCAGAATACTTGCGACCAGCGCAAGCATCAGAAACCAGCTGCTGGTAGTTTTCACTTACTCAACCCCCCGAACACCGTCGGCAGGTCGAGCGCAGCAAAGCCGTAGTGTTTCAGCCAGCGCAGGTCGCTCTCGAAGAACGCCCGCAGATCCGGGATGCCGTATTTCAGCATCGCGATCCGGTCGATGCCGACGCCGAAGGCGAAGCCCTGATATTCGCTCGGGTCGATCCCGCCCGCCGCCAGAACCTTGGGGTGGACCATGCCGGAGCCGAGGATTTCCAGCCAGGAATTGCCCTCGCCGATCTTCAGCTGGCCGCCCTCCCAGGAACAGCGGATATCCACCTCGGCCGAGGGTTCGGTGAAGGGGAAGTGGCTGGCGCGGAAGCGCAATTCGACCGAGGGCACCTCGAAGAAGGTCTTGCAGAATTCCTCCAGCACCCATTTCAGGTTCGCCATCGAAATGTCGCGGCCGATCGCCAGACCCTCGACCTGATGGAACATCGGCGCGTGGGTCTGGTCCATGTCCATGCGGTAGACGCGGCCCGGCGCGATCACGCGAATGGGCGCGCCCTTGGCCTGCATGGCGCGGATCTGCACCGGGCTGGTATGAGTGCGCAGCACATGCGGCGGGCGCGGGTCGGCGGCGTCGCGGGCCATGAAGAAGGTGTCGTGTTCTTGCCGCGCGGGGTGTTCCGGCGCGATGTTGAGCGCGTCGAAATTGTACCAGTCGCTTTCCACCTGCGGCCCCTCGGCGACGGCAAAGCCCATGTCGGCGAAGATCGCGGTGACTTCGTCCATCACCTGACTGACCGGGTGGATCGTGCCAGCCCGGCGCGGACGGCCGGGCAGCGTGACATCCAGCCATTCCGATTTCAGCCGGGCGTCCAGCGCCGCATCGGCCAAAGCCTCTTTCTTCGCCCGCAAAGCCGCGTCGATCTCGTCCTTCAGACGGTTCAAGGCCGCGCCGGTGGTGGTGCGTTCCTCGGGCGTCATTTGCCCCAGTTCGCGCATCTTCAGCGAAATCTCGCCCTTCTTGCCAAGGGCGGCCAGACGCAGCTCCTCAAGGCTCGCCTCATCCGCGGCGGCGGCGATGCCTTCGAGATATTTCGCCTTGAGCGCATCGAGCGTGGTCATGAGGTCTCTCCTGCAAGTGGGTGCGTCTTGCTAGCCGCCCCCCGGAACGATTTCAAGCGCAGGAACGCAAAACCCCCGCGACGGCGGCTGCCGCGCGGGGGTTCCGTTTCCCGTGAGTGGGGAATTACGCAGCCGCGGCGGCTTTGGCCTGGGCAACGATGGCCGCAAAGGCCTCGGGTTCGTGGACGGCCAGATCGGCCAGAACCTTGCGGTCCACTTCGATCCCGGCAAGCGCCAGACCGTTGATGAAACGCGAATAGGTCATTTCCAGATCGCAGGCGCGGACGGCCGCGTTGATGCGCTGGATCCACAGCGCGCGGAAGTTGCGCTTGCGCTGCTGGCGGTCGCGCGTGGCGTATTGCATCGCCTTGTCGACAGCCTGGGTGGCGGTGCGGAAGTTGCGCGAACGGGCCGAGTAGTAGCCTTTCGCCTTCTTCAGGACTTTCTTGTGCGAGGCGTGAGTGACCTTGCCGGATTTGACGCGGGACATTGTTCAGGCCTCCAGATCAGCGGTTGTAGGGCATGTATTTCTTGACGATCTTCGCGTCCGCATCGGACAGGATCATCGTGCCCGCGCTGTCGCGGATGAACTTGGTCGAGCGCTTGATCATGCCGTGGCGTTTGCCGGCCGGACCCGCGATGACCTTGCCGGTCGCCGTGAATTTGAACCGCTTTTTCGCAGCGGATTTGGTCTTCATCTTGGGCATTTTCATCTCCTTTTCGAGAGTGAACGCACGACTCGGCATGCCACTGTTGGCCGGCCGTGCGGGATAGATGGGGGCAGATAGCCGCGGCGGCGGCGCTTGGCAAGCGAAAAGCGGTCAGTGGCCGAGGAAACGGGCCAGGATCCGGGCGAAGGTTTCGGGGATCTGGCCGGGCGTGTAGCCGCCCGGCTTCGTCGCCATCGCCAAAAGGATCAGCCCGCCGCCGACCAGCACCGCCAGCGCCGCGGCCCGCGGCGGGCGGCTGTCGGCAAAGGCCGAAAGCACCGCCGGGATCGCGAAAGCCGAAACGAGGATACCAAGCACGAGAAACAGATCGCTGTCGAGCATGGCACCCTCCCGGAAAACCTTTAACGAAGGTTACTCCGGGTCGGTGCGGTAGATCAATCTTTCGTCGCAGGGCGCCACGCGCAGGATGTTCGTCGTCCCCTGCACGTTGAAGGGCACCCCGGCGATGACGATGATCTGATGGCTTTCATCGGCGAAACCATAGTCGCGCGCGGCACGGGCGGCATTGACCACGGCTTCCTTGAAGCGGCTGACCTCGTCGCAGCGCACCGCATGCACGCCCCAGTTCAGACAGAGCTTGCGCAGGGTCTGGGTGATCGGCGAGAGCGCGATCACCGGCACCCGCGGCCGTTCGCGGCACACCAGCGCCACGGTTTTCCCCGACTGCGTGTAGCAGCAGATGGCGGAAACATCGGTGGTTTCGGCGATTTCGCGCGCGGCGGCGACGATGCCGTCGGCGACGGTCTGCCGCTTCGCCGAGCGCGAAGCCTCGATGATGTCGCGATAGGTGGGATCGCTTTCGACCGAGCGGGCGACGGCGTTCATCGTCTGCACCGCCTCGACCGGATAGCGCCCGGCGGCGGATTCGGCCGAGAGCATGATCGCATCGGCGCCCTCGTAGATCGCGGTGGCGACGTCGGAGATTTCGGCCCGCGTCGGCATCGGGCTTTCGATCATGCTTTCCAGCATCTGCGTTGCCACGATGACGGGCTTGGCGGCGGCCCGGCACTTGCGGATCAGCCGCTTCTGGATCGGCGGCACGGATTCGACCGGCAGTTCCACCCCCAGATCGCCGCGCGCGACCATGATCCCGTCCGAGACCTTGAGGATCTCGTCAAAGGCGCGTTCGGCTTGCGGCTTCTCGATCTTCGACAGAACCTGCGCGCGGCCGCGGGCGAGCGCCTTGGCCTCGATCACGTCCTCGGGGCGCTGCACGAAGCTCAGCGCCAGCCAGTCGGCGCCCAGATCGCAGGCGAATTCCAGATCGCCGCGGTCCTTGGCCGAAAGCGCCGCGAGCGGCAGCACCACATCGGGCACGTTCACGCCCTTGCGGTTCGAAATCGTGCCGCCGACGGTGACGGTGCAATCGGCGAAATCGGGGCCGCAGGCGGTGACGCGCAGGCGGATCTTGCCGTCGTTCACCAGCAGCCGGGCGCCGACTTCGAGCGCGGCGAAAATCTCCGGATGCGGCAGGCAGACCCGGTGGCCATCGCCCTCGGTCGGGTCGAGATCGAAGCGGAAGGGCTCGCCCTCCTCCAGATCGGCGGCGCCGAAGGCGAAGGTGCCGACGCGCAGCTTCGGGCCTTGCAGGTCGGCCAGCACCGCGACCGGACGGCCGGTGTCGGCCTCGATCTGGCGGATGATGTCGTAGCGGACCTTGTGTTCGGCATGGGTGCCGTGGCTCATGTTCAGGCGGAACACGTCGGCACCGGCCTCGAACAAAGCGCGGATGGTCTTGTAATCGGAAGATGCGGGGCCAAGCGTAGCCACGATCTTGACATTGCGAAGGCGTCTCATGCGTCCTCGAGCGTTGGTGTTGCAGTCATTTCGTGGGCCGATCCCAGCTATGGCGCAAAATGTCGCGCAGGGCAACTGGAACACCGGGCCCTGCTGACGTAAATCTGTTGTGAGCGACAAAGGCAAAGAAAGCATGACCGAAGCCTGTCACATTCATGGCGAAACCCGCCCCGGCCGCTGGCTGGTCACCGTCGATCACGCCACCAACCGGGTGCCGGATTGGGTGGGCGGCGGCAGTCTGGGCATCGCCCCCGAGGACATGGCCCGCCACATCGCCTGGGACCCGGGCGCGCTGGAGGTGGCCCGGCATCTGGCAGAGGCGCTCGACAGCCCGCTGATCTGGTCGGATTTCTCGCGGCTGGTCATCGATCCGAACCGCGGCGAGGACGACCCGACGCTGGTGATGCAGCTTTACGACGGCACGATCATTCCCGCCAACCGTCACATCCCGCCCCCCGCGGTCGCGGAGCGGCTGGCCCGGCTTTACCGCCCCTATCACGATGCGCTGGCCCGGCTGGCGGCGCGGCGCGCGGATACGGTGATCTGCGCCATTCATTCCTTCACCCCCTGCCTGCGCGGGCGTCCCCCCCGGCCCTGGCAGGTGGGCGTGCTGCATTCGCCCCGCGACACCCGTCTGGCGCTGCCGCTGATTGCCGCCCTGCGCGCCGCGGGGCTCTGTGTCGGCGACAACGAACCCTATGCGGGCCATCTGCGTGGCGACAGCATCGACCGGCACGCGCTCGACACCGGGCGGCAGAACGTGCTGATCGAGCTGCGCAACGACCTGATCGTGACCGAATCGGGACAGGCGCAATGGGCCGAGGTGCTGGCGCCGATCCTGCGCGCCTCTCTGGCGGCCGCCGAAACAGTCACCGCCTGACCGCACCATTGTTGCCGCAAAAAGCGGCAATTCCCCGCGGACCTGCCACTTTGGTTGCCCCTCCCGGGGGGCGGTGTTAGCCTTTTGTTGACGTATTTCAGTGCCAGGTCAGGAGCGCAGTCGTGGGTAGCCTCATTCTTCTTTCGCTTTTCCCGGTCCTTCTTGTGGGACTGGCCATCAATGCGGCCGATGACGATGATGATGGCGGCGGCGCTTCCAGGCACAAGATCTTCGGCGACGATGACCCCAACGCGATCGAGGGCACGGACGGCAGGGACTATATCGACGGCGGTCATGGCAATGACACGATCGATGGCGGCTTGGGCAACGACACGCTGCGCGGCAATCTTGGCGCCGACGAGCTGACCGATCTCTTCGGGGCGAATACGCTGCACGGCGGCTACGGCAACGACGATCTGACCGCGCTGGATGTCAAGGGCGGGGCCTCCGACCTGATCGATGGCGGCGGCAACAACGACACGCTGCTGGGCGATGACGGCGACACGCTGCTGGGCGGCGATGGCACCGACAGGTTCCGCGCCTATTGGACGCCGGGCAGCGATGCCCTGACGCTGAGCGATTTCGACCCGACCGGGGGCGAGAGATTCTCGATCGAGATCGATGACGCGGTGACCGAGACGACGGATTTCCACCTTGAAACCACCGAAGGCGGGGTGAACCTGATCCTCGACGGCGAGACCGTCGCCTGGTTCGAGGGCGGCGACATCAACGCCCTCGCTCCCGCCGTGACGCTGACCCAGACCGACAGCGACACCAGCCTGCATCCGACGGTCCCCGGCGAGACCGCGACCGGCACCGCGGGCGCGGACGACCTCGAGGGGACAGCGGCCGACGACACGATCGACGGGCTGGCCGGGAATGACACGCTGGCCGGTCTGGCGGGGGACGACACGCTTTCGGGCGGGGCGGATGATGACGGGCTGGACGGCGGCGCGGGCAACGACGCGCTGGCGGGCGATGACGGGGCCGACACGCTTGCGGGTGACGCAGGCGACGACACGCTTGACGGCGGCACCGGGAATGACAGCCTTGCGGGCGGCGACGGGACCGACAGCCTTGCGGGCGACGCGGGCGATGACACGCTTGACGGCGGCGCCGGGAACGACGCCCTGACCGGCGGTGACGGGACCGACAGCCTTGCGGGTGGCGCGGGCAACGACACGCTTGACGGCGGCGCCGGGAACGACGCCCTGACCGGCGGCGACGGGACCGACAGCCTTGCGGGCGGCGCGGGCGACGACGCGCTGGCGGCGGGGTCCGGCGACGTGATGACCGGCGGCGCGGGACGCGATTCCTACGACATCACCTGGAGCCCGGGCGACGCGCCGCTGACGCTCACCGATTACGGCGACATCACCGGCGCGGCGGCCGGAAGCTTCGAGACGGTGCTGATCCGCGACGACGCGTTTACCGCCGACATGGAATTCCGGCTCGACACCGTCGAGGGCGGCGTGGTGGCGATCGTCGATGGTGAGACCGTGGCCCTGTTCCGGGGCGCCGATCTCGAGACCCTGTCCGAACACCTGACGCTGCAGGATGCCGCCGACAACAGCTACACGCCGGATGTGCCCACGCCCACGATCCACGGCACCGATGGCGCCGACAGCCTGACCGGCACCGCGGCGGACGAGGCGATCTACGCCCATCTCGGCGCCGATACGGTGCTGGCGGGCGCGGGCAATGACACTGTCTCGGGCGGCTATGGCGCCGACCAGCTTCGCGGTCAGGACGGCAATGACAGCCTGCTGGGCGGGGCGCAGGACGACAGCCTCGACGGCGGCGCGGGCAATGATTCCCTGCTGGGCGAAGACGGCAACGACCGGCTGAGCGACCTGAGCGGCGCGGATCTTCTGGATGGCGGCGCGGGCAACGATCTGCTTGTCGCCACCGACGATCCCGCCTCGACGGAAGCCGACACGCTGCTGGGCGGCGCGGGCGATGACACGCTGATCGGCGACCTGCTGGACACGATGACCGGCGGCGAGGGCGCGGATACCTTCACCACCGGCTTCACCGCGACCGAGACCCCCGCGCCCGAGGTCGTCGTGGTGACCGATTTCACCGTCGGCACCGACCGGCTGGTGCTGGAGGACGTGCCCGCCGATGCGGTGATCAGCATCATCGATCGCGACATGGGGGCGGTGGTGCGGGTCAATGGCGCCGATGCGTTCCGGCTGCAGGGTGTCGCCGCCAGCGACATCACGCTCGACATGATCACCGTCAATCCCGCCACAACGCCCTGAGCGACCGCCGGACCCGACCGCAGGGCCCCGTTTCGGCGGGGCCTTTTGCTTTCGTGACGCAAGCCGCCGCAATCCTCCCCGGTGCGCGGGATGGTTATCAAAGCGTTGACAATCAGGCCGCGCCCGGGCGGCAACGCCCTTGCGGTGCGCGCGCCAAGGCCTCATCCTGCCGGAAAGACGAGGGGTTTTCCGATGCTTGCCTTGTTCATCGCGGTCTCTTTCGCGCTGGCTCTGGTGCTCTGGGCCGAACGGCAGCCGCCATCCGGCACCGCCACCACCCCCACCGCCAATCCCGTCGCAGATCTTGCGGCGGCGCGCCGTTCCCCGGCTGCGGCGGCGGTCGAAGACCTGCCCCGGATCCGCGGCTTTCGCCCGGGCGACGTGATCGAGCTGGAAATCATCGGCCCCCTGCCCCGTCCCGAAGACCTGCGCTTCGAACAGGTCGGGTGCGATGCGCGGATGCTGCTGGACGACCTGCCCGCGCTGATCTTCGAGGGCGTTCCGGTCCACCATCTGCGCCCCGCGCAGATCCGTTTCCGCAGTCCGCAGGCGGCCTGACCGCCGCGGACGAAAAAGCCCCGGGCAGGGCTGGCCCGGGGCTTTTTATTTTCGTGCGCGCGGGGCTCAGATCGCCGCCTTGCGGCCTTCTTCCAGATAGATCTCGCGCAGGCGCGTCGCCACCGGACCGACTTTGCCGCCATTCAGCGCCACGCCGTCCACTTCGACGACCGGCATCACGAAGGCCGACGCCGAGGTGAAAAACGCCTCGTCGGCGGCTTGGGCTTCGGCGATGGTGAAGGGGCGTTCCTCGATCTCCATCTGCGCTTCGGCGGCGTATTTCAGCAGCGAGGCGCGGGTGATCCCGTGCAGGATGTCGTTCGACAGCTCGCGGGTGATGATCTTGCCGCCCTTGACGATATAGGTGTTGTTCGACGAGCCCTCGGTCACGAAACCGTCCTCGACGAACCAGGCGTCATGCTTGCCCGCGGCTTCGGCGGCCATCTTCGCCATCGACGGGTAAAGCAGCTGCACCGTCTTGATGTCGCGGCGATGCCAGCGCAGATCCGGGATCGAGACGACCTTGATGCCGGTCTTCGCCTTCGGATCATCGGCCAGACCCGGCTTCGACTGGGTGTAAAGCACGATCGTCGGCGGCGTGCCCGCGGGCGGGAAGTGGAAATCGCGGTCGCCCGCATTGCCGCGGCTGACCTGCAGATAGATCATGCCATCAACCAGATTGTTGCGCGCGATCAGCTGGCGGTGGATCTCCAGCCATTCTTCGCGGCTCAGGTTGCCGGTCATCTGCAGCTCCGCCATCGAGCGGGAAAGCCGGGCCAGATGGCCTTCGAATTCCAGGATCTTGCCCTCAAGGACCGAGGTCACTTCGTAGACGGCATCGCCCATCACGAAGCCACGGTCAAAGATCGAGACCTTGGCCTCTTCCTCGGGCAGATACTCGCCATTCAGGTAAACGGTGCGGCTCATGCGCGTTCCTCCTCAGCCCCAGAGCCCCGGCTCGGGGGGATAAACCATTCCGTCCGCATAGCGCAGCGGGCTTTCGCGGTCTTGGGCCAGAAGCAACGGCCCGTCAAGATCGACATAGGCCGCAGCCTGCGCCACAAGGGTCGCGGGCGCCATCGCCAGCGACGATCCGACCATGCAGCCGACCATCACGCCATAGCCTTCCGCCAGCGCCGCTTGGCGCAGCGCAAGCGCCTCGGTCAGCCCGCCGGTCTTGTCGAGCTTGATGTTCACAAGATCGTATTTGCCCTGCAGATGCGCCAGCGACTTGCGGTCATGGCAGCTTTCATCGGCACAGACCGGCACCGGACGGGCAAGGCCGATCAGCGCCTCGTCGGCCTTGGCGGGCAAGGGCTGCTCGACCATGGCGACGCCCAGCCGCAAAAGATGCGGGGCAAGGTCGGCGTAAACCTCGGCCGACCAGCCCTCGTTCGCATCGACGACGATCACCGATTTCGGCGCCCCCGCCCGCACGGCTTCAAGCCGCGGCATGTCATCGGGGGTGCCCAGCTTGATCTTCAGGATCGGCCGATGCGCGTTCTTCGCGGCCGCGGCCCGCATCTGTTCCGGCTCGGCGAGCGAGAGCGTGTAACAGGTCACCTCCGGCCCGGGCGCGGCCAGCCCGGCCAGCTCCCAGACCCGCTTGCCTGCGGCTTTCGCCTCCAGATCCCAGAGCGCACAATCCACCGCATTGCGCGCCGCCCCGGGCGGCAGGGCATCATAAAGCGCCGCGCGGGTGATCCCCTCGGGCAGGCCCTCGATCTGCGCCGTCACGCTGTCCAGACTTTCGCCATAGCGCGCATAGGGAACGCATTCGCCCCAGCCGGTCAGCCCGCCGCGGCTGATCCGCACCGTCAGCACCTTCGCTTCGGTCCGCGACCCGCGCGAGATGGTGAACACCTCGGCCAGCCGGAACGTGTCGGCCGTTACGGAAATCATCTTCCGCCCCTTTATCTTGCCCCAAATATCCCCGCCGGAGGCTCCGCCCCCGGCAGGCAGCGCCAAGCTCTCAGATCGCGGCCAGCGCGTCCACCAGCTTCTCGGCACCGAAGCGGAAGGGATCGGTGGTGGGCAGGCCCATCTCGGCCTCGACCTTGGCAAGATAGGCACGGGCCTCGGCCTCGGGCATGTTTTGCGTGTTGATCGAGATGCCGACGACCTTGCAATCGGGGTTCGCCACCTTCGCCACCTGCAGCGCCAGATCGCGCAGCGCATCGAGGCCGGGCAGCTGATAGCCCGGCAGGCCGCGCATATGGGCCCGGGTGGGTTCATGGCACAGCACCAGCGCATCGGGCTGACCGCCATGCACCAGCGCCATCGTCACGCCCGAGTAGCTGACGTGGAACAGGCTGCCCTGCCCCTCGATCAGATCCCAGTGATCGGCGTCATTGTCGGGCGTCAGCCATTCGACGGCCCCCGCCATGAAATCGGCAATCACCGCATCCAGCGGCACGCCGTCGCCGGTGATCAGGATGCCGGTCTGCCCGGTGGCCCGGAACGTCGCCTTCATGCCGCGCGCCCGCATTTCTTTTTCCATGCAGAGCGCGGTATACATCTTGCCGACCGAGCAATCGGTGCCCACCGCCAGCATCCGCTTGCCGGTCCGCTTCACGCCATTGGCGATCGGATAATCCACCGTCGGCACCCGCACGTCATGCAGCTGCCGCCCGCAGGCCTTCGCCACGGCGACCAGATCTTCCTCGTCGCAGAGCAGGTTGTGCAGCCCCGAAGCCAGATCGAAGCCCTCTTCCAGCGCCATGATCAGCACTTTCTTCCAGGCCTGCGAGATCACGCCGCCGCGGTTCGCCACGCCGATCACCAGCGTCTTGCAGCCCGCGGCCTTGGCGGTGGCGAGGTTCATCTCGGGCAGGCCCAGATCGGCCTTGCAGCCCTCCATCCGGTATTGGCCGACGGCATATTCCGGCCGCCAGTCCTTGATGCCCTGCGCGACTTTCGCGGCCAGCTGGTCGGGCGCATCGCCAAGGAACAACAGATAGGGGGTTTCGATCAGCGACATGGGAACCTCGGCGGGTTGGAAAGGGTTTCGCAAGGTATGACGCGGCTGGCGCCGGATTTTCTTGGAAAGATGCGGCAGAACCGCGGTATCTCTACAACTTTCTTGCGCAATCTTGCGATTTCATCGCAGCTTCTTCCAAGTTTTCCGCGCGCCGCAAAATTCATCACCCTTTTGCCCCGATGCTGCATCCGCAGAAATTCCTTGCGCGGCGCAGCGCAACAATATATCGCAAACGCAACATATACCGTAACTTCCTTGCCGAGAGACAGATGAGCTTCCGCACCCAGCCCCCTGCCCCCGCCCGCCTCAACCGCTGCCAGCTGTTCGGCCCGGGCTCGCGCCCGGCGATCTTTGAAAAGATGGCGCAATCGGCGGCCGATGTGATCAACCTCGACCTTGAGGACTCGGTCGCGCCCGACGACAAGCCGCAGGCGCGGCGCAACATCATCGAGGCCAGCCACAGCATCGACTGGGGCACCAAATATCTCTCGGTGCGGATCAACGGCCTTGATACGCCGTTCTGGTATCGCGACGTGGTCGAGCTGCTGGAGGAAGGGGCCGAACGCATCGACCAGATCATGATCCCGAAAGTGGGCTGCGCCGCCGACGTCTATGCCGTCGATGCGCTGGTCACCGCGATCGAGACCGCCAAGGGCCGGAAGAAACGCATTTCGCTGGAAGTGATCATCGAATCGGCCGCGGGCATCGCCCATGTCGAGGAGATCGCGGCCTCGAGCCCCCGGCTGCAGGCGATGAGCCTTGGCGCGGCGGATTTCGCGGCCTCGATGGGCATGGCCACCACCGGCATCGGCGGCACGCAGGAAAACTACTACATGTTGCATGCGGGCGTGAAACACTGGTCGGACCCGTGGCACTGGGCGCAGGCCGCCATCGTCGCCGCCTGCCGCACCCATGGCATCCTGCCGGTCGACGGCCCGTTCGGCGATTTCTCGGATGACGAGGGCTTCCGCGCGCAGGCTTTGCGGTCTGCCACTTTGGGCATGGTCGGCAAATGGGCGATCCACCCGAAACAGGTGGCTTTGGCGAACGAGGTCTTCACGCCCTCGGACGCCGCCGTGGCGGAAGCGCGCGAGATTCTGGCCGCGATGGAAAAGGCCAAGGCCGAGGGCGCCGGCGCCACCGTCTACAAGGGGCGGCTGGTCGATATTGCCTCGATCCGGCAGGCGGAAGTGATTGTCAGACAGGCGGAAATGGCTAAGGTCTGAGCACCGTGTAAACGATTCGTGACCGAATCGATTCGGATCCCGGAGTGGCAGGGAGGGGAGGCCCGGCCGCATGAGGGAACAGGAACGCCCCGGACCCGCGCCGGGGCGTTTCCCATTGGCCCGCCCCCTCCTGTCTGCCCACCCTGTCTGCGGCCCTCGGCCCGCGGCACTCTGCCCGCTTTTCCCTGCGTCAGTTGCAAATCCCGGCCCGCACGGTCATATAGGCCACGACTGCGTTACGGAGGCTTCGATGACGACCTATCTCGAGTTCGAAAAGCCGCTCGCCGAGATCGAGGGCAAGGCCGAGGAACTGCGGGCGCTGGCCCGGGCGAATTCGGGGATGGATGTCGAAAAGGAAGCGGCCGCGCTGGACAAGAAGGCGGCGCAACTGCTGACCGACCTTTACAAGGATCTGACGCCCTGGCGGAAATGCCAGGTGGCGCGGCATCCCGACCGGCCGCATTGCCGCGACTACATCTACGAGCTGTTCACCGAATACACGCCGCTGGCGGGCGATCGCAACTTTGCCGATGATCACGCGGTGATGGGCGGTCTGGCGCGCTTCGACGATCAGCCGGTGGTGGTGATCGGCCATGAAAAGGGCCACGACACCGCAAGCCGCATCATCCACAATTTCGGCATGGCCCGCCCCGAGGGCTATCGCAAGGCGATCCGGCTGATGGACATGGCCGACCGCTTCGGCCTGCCGGTGGTGACGCTGGTCGACACGCCCGGCGCCTATCCGGGCAAGGGCGCCGAGGAACGCGGTCAGGCCGAGGCCATCGCGCGCTCGACCGAAAAATGCCTCTGCCTTGGCGTGCCGGTGATCTCGGTGATCATCGGCGAGGGCGGCTCGGGCGGGGCCGTGGCCTTTGCCACCGCCGACCGCATCGCGATGCTCGAACATTCGGTCTATTCGGTGATCTCGCCCGAGGGCTGCGCCTCGATCCTGTGGAAGGATGCCGAGAAGATGCGCGAAGCCGCCGAGGCCCTGCGGCTGACGGCGCAGGATCTGCGCAAGCTCGGTGTCATCGACCGGATCATCGCCGAACCGCTGGGGGGCGCGCAGCGCGACCGCAAGAAGACGATTGCCTCGGTCGGCGCCGAGATCGGCAAGATGCTGGCGGATCTGAAGGGCAAGAAACGTGCCGACATCCTGGCGGCGCGGCGCAAGAAATTCATCGACATGGGCTCGAAGGGTCTGGCGGCGTAAGTCGCGGAGCTTTCGACATTAAAAAGGGCGGCCTCGGCCGCCCTTTCGCATTCACGAACGGCCCAGACCTCAGCCGATCTTCAGCCCGGCCTCGGCCATCAGGCTGTCCGAGGCGGTTTCGATCTGCGCCTCGATCACCTTCATGTAATCCCCCATCGGCATGCCGGGCGCGATCGTGGGCAGGAATTCCACCACCGCCAGCCCGGGCTTGCGCAGGACGGCCTTGCGCGGCCAGAACACGCCGACATTCGTCGCCACCGGCACGCAGGGCAGGCCAAGTTCGGCATAAAGCGCCCCGGCACCGATCTTGTAGGGCTTCTTCACCCCCGCCGCGACGCGGGTTCCCTGCGCGAAGATCACCAGCTGCCCGCCCGCGAAGCGCGCGTTCTTCGCCTGCTCCAGCATCCCCTTGATCGCCGCGCCGCGCTTGCCGCGATCGACCGGCACGCAGCCGATCAGATAGGCATACCAGCCGACAAAGGGGGTCCAGACCAGCTCCTGCTTCATGATGAACTTGCCGCGCGGGATCGCCGCATAGATCATCAGAATGTCGAAGAAACTCTGGTGCTTGGCGGCGATCAGCACGTCACCTTGCGGGATCTCGCCGCGGTATTCGGTCTTGATGCCGACCATCCAGCCCGCGGTCCAGCACACCCATTTGCAATAGCCGCGGCAGACATGGATGGCGGCAGACCGCCCGCCGATCAGCGCATAGGGCAGCCCGAAGACGGCATAGACCGCCAGCATCAGATACATCTGCGCGATGAACAGAACCGAACGGATATATTGCAAAACGATCATCAGCGAATTCCCCTGAGCATGCGCAGCGCCGCGGCGCGGGTGGCGCCAAAGGCCACTAGCGCAGCCAGCACCGGCAATGCAAGCGGCCAAAGCCAGCCCCAGCCGGTGAACCCAAGCCCGGTCAGGAAGCCGCCCGCCGCATCGGCCGCAGGCAGCGCCGCCACCGCCGCCATGCCCAAGGCCGTGCCAAGCGTCGCCCCCGCCCCCGCGCGCTTGGTGAAACGACGCACGAAAGCCCCGGCGATGAAGGCATCCTGCGCCCCCACCAGCCGCAGCGTTCGGATCACCTGGCCGTTCGCCGCAAGGGCCGCCTGTGCGGCCAGCGTGATCATCCCCGCCATCGCGCCGCCGATCAGCACCAGCGAGAGCCAGCCCAGAAGCCGCAACCGGCTGGCCGCGGCGATCAGCGGCTTGCGCCAGCGGGTGTGGTCATCGAGCACGGCCCCGGGCGCCTCGGCCGCCAGCCGCAGCCGCAGCCCCTCGGCGTCGATGCCCTGCCCGGTCTCGGTCAGCTCGACCAGTTTCGGCAAGGGCAAGGTGTCCACCGGCAGATCCGGCCCGAACCAGGGGTCAAGCAGCTTGCGCATCTCGCCCTCGTCCATGGCGCGATAGCTCGCCACGCCGGGCGTCGTTTCCAGCGCATCCAGCACCGCGCGCAACTGCGTTTCCATCTGATCGGGCGGCGCCGAAATCCGGATCGTGGCCGAGCGCGCCAGCGCCTCGGACCAGCGATCGGCGAGCCGCCCCGAGGCGAGCGACAAGGCCAGCGCAAAGACCGCCAGAAAGGCCATCGCCGCCGAGGTCAGCACGGTCAGATTGGCGGTGAAGCCGGTCGGCGGCACCACCCGGTCGGCGGTCGACAATTCAGAGCCGAAGGGATTGAACCGCATCACAGATCCGCCCCCGCCAGTTGCAACCGCCGGTTCGCGATCCGCAGCACCCGCGCCGAGACCTGCGCCTTGGCCTGCCGGATCAGGTTCAGATCATGCGTCGCGATCAGCACGGTCTTGCCCAGCTTGTTCAGCTCCATCAACAGCGACAACAACCGCAGCGACATTTCCCAATCCAGGTTGCCGGTGGGCTCGTCGGCCAGAATCACCTCGGGCGAGGTGATGATCGCCCGCGCCAAGGCCGCCCTTTGCCGCTCGCCGCCCGAAAGCTGCGGCGGCAGCGCGTTCATCTGCGCCTTCAGCCCGACCCAGGCCAGCAGCTCGGCAAGCTCCATCCCGTCGATCGGCCGCCCCGACACCGTCAGCGGCAGCGCGACGTTTTCCGCCACCGACAGGTGATCGAGAAACTGGCAGTCCTGATGCACGACGCCGATGCGCTGGCGCATCCGGGCGATGTCGTCGCGGCCCATCGTGCGGGCGTCCTGACCGTAAAGCCCCATGAACCCCGAAGAGGGCAGAAGCTCGGCGTAGCACAGTTTCAGGAACGTCGTCTTGCCCGCGCCCGAAGGCCCGGTCAGGAAGTGAAACGACCCCGGCACCAGCTTCAGCGTCATCTCCGCCAGCAGCTCGCTTCCGCCATAGCCGACGGCAACATCCTGCAATTCGATCACTGCGCGGCCCCTCCCGTGTTGCCACCTCTGCGGGTAGCACCTGCGACACACTCAAACTATTGGAGTTTGTTTCTTTGCTTGCTACAACAAGCTGGTAGAAAAGGCCAGAATGGCAAGCGAGGGGCGAGGCTCGGAACCGAATGCGGCTGATCTGCCCAAGATGCGGTGCGCAATACGAGGTGGATGACGTGGTCATTCCCGCCGCGGGGCGCGATGTGCAATGTTCCGGCTGCGGCCAGACCTGGTTCCAGCCCAGCCGTCAGATGCTGGATGCGGCGGCGGACGGACCCGCCCCGGGGGCGCCGGAACCGCAGCTTGCGGCTTTGCCGGACCGCGCCGCCGACACCGACCTCGCAGCCGACCCCGAGCCCGAGGCCTGGCCCGAACCGGAGCCCGAAGACTGGCCGGAGCTTGCGCCCCCGCCTGAGCTTGCGCCGCAACCAGAGCCTGCGCCCCGGCCCGAACCGGCCCAAGCCGAACCGGCCCAAGCCGAACCCGCCGCACCGATCGGGACCGAGGCCGCCGCCCCGGAGATCGAGGCGCTTGACTGGGCCGTGCCCTCGGTTCCCGCGGACCCCGAGCCCGAACCCGCCGATCTCGACCCGGCCGAGGTCGAAGCCGATGTGACCCAGGCCATCGCCGAGCTGATGCGCGCCCATCCGCTGACCCCGCCCGAGGATCCCGACCCGGCACCGCCCGAAACCGCCCAGCCCGAAGCCGCGCAACCGGAGCCGCGGTCGCTGACGCCCGCTGCCGTGACACCCCCGCCGACGCCTCACCCGGCCTCCGGCGATCTGGGCCCGGCACCGCGGGCGGGCGCCATTCCGCGTCGGCCACTGGACGAGAACCTGATGGCGATCCTGCGCGAAGAGGCCGAGCGCGAGGCCGCCGCACGCCGCGCCGAGGGCACGGGGATCGAAACGCAGGACGAAATGAACCTTGATCCGGTGCTGCCCCTGGTCGCGCCGGTTCCGCCCGCGCCCATCCCCCCCGCACCGATGCCCCCCGCGCCGATGCCGCCAACGCCCGCCGCGGTCGCCCCGGTGCAGCCGCAGCGCATCGCCCCGTCGCTGCGGGCCGAGCCGCGCCGGGTGCCCGATTTCAGCGATCTGAATTCCTGGGACGACACCGGGCATCCCGCCGATCTGACCGAGGGCCCCGATCCCGCCCCTTCGGACAGCGCCGAGCGCGCGCCGCGTCGCCAGCGTCTGCCCGACATCGACGAGATCAATTCCAGCCTGCGCGCCAGTGCCGACCGCGCGGGCGACATTGCCGCGCTGGGCCCGATGCAGGCGCAGCAAGACACCCGCTCGGGTTTCCGGCTCGGCTTTTCGATGGTGCTGCTGCTCTCGGCGCTGGCGCTGCTGGTCTATGCCTATGCGCCGCAGCTGGGCGGGCGGGTGCCTGCCCTGACGCCGCTGCTGGACAGCTATGTCGCCACGGTGGATGCGGCGCGGATCTGGCTTGATGCGCAGCTGCGCGGGGTGATCGCCGCGATGCAGGCGGAGACGCCGCAGGGCTGATCCGGCCGGTCGGCGCCCGGCTCAGGGCGCCGCGAAGCGATCCAGCAGGCGCCGCAGATAATCCCTTTCGGGCTCGGGGCGTTGCCGCTCGGCGCTGCGGCGGCGGATTTCATCCAGCAGATCGCGGGCGCGGCGATAGATGTCGTCACCCTTCAAAAGATCAGAGTCGGTGCCGATCCGGCTGCCCTCGCCCGTCGCCCGGCCCAAGGGATCGCGCGGCAATTCGCGTTCGCCGTGCCCGCCCATCGCATCGCCGCGCCGCTCCATCCCCTGCGCGCCCTGGCCGGTCTGGCCCTGGCCGTTTTCTTCGGCCAGAGCCTCGCCCAGATGGCGCATGCCCTCGCGCAGCGCCTCGATCGCATCGGCCTGCTGATCGATCGCCCCGCCCAGATCGCCGTCCTTCAGCGCCTGTTCGGCGCCGTCCATCGCATCCCCGGCCCCTTCCAGCGCCCGTTCGGCCTGTCGCGCCGCCTCGCCGTCCAGCCGCGGCATCAACCCGCGCTGGCGTTCCAGATCCCGGCGCAGCGCATGCTGCCGGTGGGCCAGATCCTGCCCCGTCAGGCCTTGCCCCGGGTCATCGCCGCCCGCTTGCGGCGGCTCCCCGGGTTGCGGCTGCATCTGCGGCCCGCCCGGCCCGGGCTGTTCAAACCCCGGATCGACGCCCTCGGGTTGCGGGCTGCGCTGCATCTGCCGGAAGGCGTCATCCGACAGGCTCTGCTGGTCGCGCAGGGTCTGGCCAAGGTCTTTCATCGCCTTGCCCCCGGGCATGTCGCCCTCGCCGCCCTCGCCCTGGGTGACCTGCATGTTTTCCATCAGCCGCGCCAGCTGATCAAGCAGCTCCTGCGCCTCGGCCATCTTGCCTTCTTCCATCAGACGCTGGATTTCCGCCATCATCTGCTGGATCTGATCGCCGGTGATGCGCTGGCTGTCCTGCTTCTGGCCGAATTGCGGCCCCTGCTCCTGATCCGTGGCGCGTTCGGCCAGCATCTGCAGATAGCGGTCGGTGGCCTCCTTCAGCTCGGCCATCAGCTTGGCGATCTCGTCCTTCGAGGCGCCGTTGCGGATCGCCTCGCTCAGCCGTTCCTGCGCCTGCTGCATCGCCGAAAGCGCATCGGCCAGACCGCCATCTTCCAGCAGTTTCGCCAGATCCCACAGCGTCTTGGCAACCTCGTCCCGGGCCTCGGGGGTCAGGGATGCCCCCTCCAGACGCTCGATCTGCGCATGCAGCGCCTCGGCCATCTGCGGCGCGGGAAACAGGCGCTCGGGCCGGTTCAGGATCGCCCGCAGAAGCGCGGCCGTGCGGGGGGCGTTTTCGCGCGACCACAGAAGATCGCGGCGCAGCTCGATCAGCGCCGCCGCCCGCGGATCAAAGAACCGCCGCCCGGGCAGCTCGAAGCCCTGATCGCCGCTGCGGCCGGTCTGACCCAGCCCGTCCTCGACCGACAGCGAGAGCGTCACCGGCAGGTTCGCCCACGGATGTTCGGACATGTCCTCGGTCAGCATTTCGGTGAAATCGGCGCGCGAGCCGGTGATCGGCAGCGGCAGATCGAAGGTCAGATCCGGGCGCGGCTCGGGGGCAAGGGCCAGCCCGTAACGACGGTCGATCGCCGCCAGATCCAGGCTGATCTGCGCCTGCCCCCGGACCACGCCGTAATCATCGGTGGCGTGGAAGGGCTGCGCCAGCTTGCCATCGGCGCGCCGTTCGGCCAGCCGCGGCAGCTCGACCGCGGGGGCGGCATCCGACAGCAGCGTGACGCGGAAGCTGCGCCCCATCCGCCCGCCGATCTCGATCACGCCGGACCGACGGGCCGTCAGATCAAGGCTTTGCACCTCGGCGCCGTCGGTCTTTTCGGGCGTCGCGGCGGGGCTTGAGACGGTTTCGGTGAAGGGCACCGACCCGGGCCGGCCGTAAAAGCGGAAGCTGAGTTTCGTGCCCTCGGGCAGGACCAGCTCCGCGCCCTCGACGCCGTTCAGATAAAGCCCCGGCTTGCCGGTGTAGCGCGGCGGCTCGGCCCAGCCTTCCCAGGCGGGGCCCATCGCGGCTTCGGCGGCGCCGGGGGTCTGCGGCGGCCGGGCGGGGGTGAAGATCGCCAGGGGCGCGCCGAAGATCAGCGCCACGGTGACGCCGGTCAGGGCGGAGATCCGAAGGCCATAGGGGTCGCGCGGCGCCAGCTCGGGCGCGGGCAGGGGGGCGCGGGCAGCGGCGGCGCGTTCGGCCATGCGGCCGCGGTGCAAAGCCCAAAGCGCCCGTGTCGCCGGATCGGTGTCGCCCAGCGCCAGAGTGTCGGTCAGCGCGGCCAGCGGGCGGCCGGGCAGCGTCGCATCCAGCCGGGCAATCGCCTCGGCCCGGGTGGGGATGCGGAACCGGCGCAGCCCGGGCGCGGCCAGCACGACGGCCAGAACCCCCAGACAACCGGCAAGCACCGGCCATTGCCCCGCGCTCAAGTAATCGGGCAGGCGAAAGGCCAAAAGGGTGAAGGTCAGCGCCGCCAAGGTCAGCAGCGGCCAGAAGGCGCGCAGCAGCCGTTCGGTCACCATCGCCGCCCGCGTCAGCGCGATCGGTCGGGCCAGCGGGGCGAGCGGGTCGCCCGGAAGGGGCGGCGGCGGCGGCATCGGTCCTTTCCGGCCCCGACTACGGGATCAGAGCCATTCCGGAATGCTATCGCGGGCCAGCATTTCCTCAAAGCTCGGTCTTTGCCGGATGACGG
The DNA here is from genome assembly GCF_005144475.1 of Rhodobacter capsulatus. GTDB lineage: Bacteria > Pseudomonadota > Alphaproteobacteria > Rhodobacterales > Rhodobacteraceae > Rhodobacter > Rhodobacter capsulatus_C. The sequence goes on from NZ_SWJZ01000025.1 coordinate 28,459, forward strand.
CGAAGTGATCCCCGCGGACCAGCACCTCGGGGATCAGCGGGCGGGAATTGTATTCCGAGGCCATCACCGCGCCATAGGCCCCCGCCGAGCGGAAGGCGACCAGATCGCCCTCGGCCATCGGCGGCAGCTCGCGGCCCTTGGTGAAGGTGTCGCCGGTTTCGCAAACCGGGCCGACGACATCGAAAGGCTGCGGCGCGATGCCCGGCGCGGGCTCGATCACCGGAACGATGTCGTGATGCGCGCCATACATCGAGGGCCGCACCAGATCGTTCATCGCCGCATCGACAATGAGGAAATTCCGCCCCTCGCCTTCCTTGAGCCAGATCACCGAGGTCACCATCAGCCCGGCATTGCCGGAAATCAGCCGCCCCGGCTCGATCTCGATCTCGCTGCCCAGATCGCCCAGAACGCGCTGGATCATCGCGCCGTAATCGGTGGGCAGGGGCGGCGCCTCGTTCGAGCGCTGGTGATAGGGAATGCCGAGGCCCCCCCCCAGATCGAGGCGGCGGATCTTGTGACCATCCTCGCGCAGGGCCAGCGTCAGCTCGCGGACCTTGGTGAAGGCGGCTTCAAAGGGCGCAAGGTCAGTCAGCTGGCTGCCGATATGCACATCGACGCCGATCACTTCGAGCCCGGGCAGTTTCGCGGCCTCGGCATAAACCGCGCGGGCCTTGGCGATCGGAATGCCGAACTTGTTTTCCGATTTGCCGGTGGCGATCTTTTCATGGGTCTTCGCGTCGACATCGGGGTTCACCCGCAAGGCAATCGGCGCGGTGACGCCCAGCGCGGTGGCAATGTCCGAAATCGCCCGCAGCTCGGGTTCGCTTTCGACGTTGAACTGCCGGATGCCGCCGGTCAGCGCCAGCCGGATTTCGTCGCGCGTCTTGCCGACGCCGGAAAAGACGATCCGCTCCCCCGGCACGCCCGCGGCTTTCGCCCGGCGGTATTCGCCACCCGAGACGACATCCATCCCGGCGCCCAGATCGCCGAGCAATTTCAGCACCGCAAGGTTCGAATTCGACTTGATCGCGAAACAGACCAGATGATCGGTGCCCGCCAGCGCCGCATCGAAGAGCTGGAAATGCCGGGTCAGGGTCGCCGCGGAATAGACGTAGAACGGCGTGCCGACGGCGGCCGCGATCTCGGTCAAGGCCACGTCCTCGGCGTGCAGCACGCCATTGCGGTAAAGAAAATGATCCATCGCGCCCTCCGGTTCCTCGGGCGTTCTTAGCCGGTCGGCCCGGTCAAGAAAAGCGCTCTCAGAGCCCCATGCCCAGATGCAGCCAGCCCAGCCGCGTGCCGACGGTGCCGCGGCCGTTGCTGTTCACCCCCAGCCGGACCGGGCCTACGCCGGTCGACACCCCCGTCGTCACCTGACCGGCCGGATTGGCATGGACATTCGCCCGCGGCCCGGCGCAGGCCGCAAGCAGAATGAGCAGCAGCGGCAGCGCGATTTTCACAGCCCGCCCACCACGCCCATCCGCGCCTCGCCGGTGACCGAAATGCCGGGGGTCTGGGATTGCGGCGGCTTCGGCGGGCCGTCGACGCCGCAGCTCGCGGCGAAGGTCAGAACCGACAGGGCCAGAAGAATACGCATGCAACCTCCGATGTCAGGCCAGAAGCCCCTGCCAGCGCGCCACCTGGGCGCGGACCTGATCGGGGGCGGTGCCGCCGTAAGACTGCCGCGAGGCGACCGAATTGTGAACCCCAAGCACGGAATAGACCGCCTCGGTCAGCGCCGGATGGGCGGATTTCAGCTCTTCCAGGCTCAGATCGGGCAGATCGCAGCCCTTCTTCTCCGCCAGCGCCACCAGCGAGCCGGTGACATGATGGGCGTCGCGGAAGGGCAGACCGGCCTCGCGCACCAGCCAATCGGCCAGATCCGTCGCGGTCGAGAAGCCGGAGGAGGCCGCCGCCTCCAGTTTCGCCGTGTTCACCGTCAGATCCGACATCATCCCGGTCATCGCCGCCAAGGCCAGCATCAGCGTGTCGGCGGCGTCGAAAACCTGTTCCTTGTCTTCCTGCATGTCCTTGGAATAGGCGAGCGGCAGGCCCTTCATCACGGTGAACAGCGCGACGGCCGCGCCCAGCACCCGGCCGATCTTGGCGCGGATGAGTTCGGCCGCATCGGGGTTGCGCTTTTGCGGCATGATGCTGGAGCCCGTCGACCATTTGTCCGACATCGCCACAAACCGGAACTGCGCCGAGGACCAGATCACCAGCTCTTCCGCCAGACGGCTCAGATGCACCGAGCAGATCGCCGCCGAGGACAGGAATTCCAGCGCGAAATCGCGGTCCGACACGCCATCAAGGCTGTTCGCCATCGGCCGGTCAAAGCCCAAAGCTTGCGCCGTCATGTGCCGGTCGATCGGAAAGCCCGTGCCCGCCAGCGCGGCAGAGCCCAGCGGGCATTCGTTCATCCGCTTGCGCGCGTCTTCGAAGCGGCTCCGGTCGCGGGCGAACATCTCGACATAGGCCATCATGTGATGGCCCCAGGTCACCGGCTGCGCGGTCTGCAGATGGGTGAAGCCCGGCATCACCCAATCGGCGCCCTGTTCGGCCTGTGCCACCAGCACCTTCATCAGCGCGCTGAGCGAAGTGATCGCCGCATCGGCCTGATCGCGGACCCAAAGCCGGAAATCGGTCGCCACCTGGTCGTTGCGGCTCCGCGCGGTGTGCAACCGCCCCGCCGGTTCGCCGATCAGAACCTTCAGCCGCGCTTCCACATTCATGTGAATGTCTTCCAGCGCGGTCGAAAACGGGAAATCCCCCGCCTCGATCTCTGACAAGACCGTGAGCAACCCTTCCCCGATCGCCTCGGCATCGCTATTCGTCAAGATACCCGTCGCGGCCAGCATCGCCGCATGGGCCCGGCTGCCGCGGATATCCTGTGCGTAAAGCCGCTTGTCGAACGAGATCGAGGCGTTGATCGCCTCCATGATCGCGTCCGGACCGGCGGCGAAGCGCCCGCCCCACATGGCGTTCGAGGAGTTCGTGTCGTCGGTCATCGTCAGGCCCTTCGTCGGAGGCATCATGCTGCGGTTGTTCGTCCTTTATACGGCCCTTGCCCTTTGCGCAAATGCCGCCACCGCCGCCGACCTCTCGGCCCTGAAGCAGGGCGAGATGAAGAAACTCGCCGTCTTCACCGAGCCGTTGGCCCTGCCCGAGATCCCCTTCGTCGATGAAACCGGCACCAGCCACCGGCTTGCAGATTATCGCGGCAAGGTGGTGCTGTTGAACCTCTGGGCGACCTGGTGTGCGCCCTGCCGCAAGGAAATGCCCGATATCGCGGCGCTTCAGGCCGAGATCGGCGGGGATGATTTCACCGTGCTGACGGTGGCCTCCAGCAATCGCGACACCCAGGCGAAGGTGGGGGCGTTTTTCGAGAAACAGGGCATCACCCAGCTGCCGCGGATGATCGACGAGACCGAACGGCTGCCGCGGGCGTTGGGGGTTCCCGGCCTGCCCGCCTCGTTCCTGATCGATCGCCGGGGGCAGATCGTGGCGCAGCTCTTTGGCCCGGCCGATTGGTCAAGCGCGGAAGCGAAAGCGGTGATCGCGGCGCTGCGCGCCGAGTGATCAGCGCGATTCGGCGCGCATGAACTGGCTCATCGAGGAGCCGATCTCCTCCGACAGGCGCATGATCGATTCGAGCCGGTTCTTGATGTCGGCGTGGAAGATGTCGAGCTGATCGATCGTCGCCGAAAGCCCGCCGCTGTTGTCGCGCATCCGCCCGCATTCGACACGGCCGAGCACCCGGATCGTGTCGAGCCCCAGCATCAGGCGGCGAATCTCGGCGCTGGCGCGAAACAATTCCTCGGCATGGCCGACGGCGCGCATCATCGCATCGCGCGTGTCGGTGTAGGACCGGGCCTCAAGCTCGCGCAGCAGCGCGCGTTCCACGTTCCAGTCGATTCCCTCGACCTGGGCGACATCGCGGAACCCGGCGTTCATTTCCTTCAGCACCCGGTTGGAGCCGAGCAGGAACAAGGCCCGGGCCGCCTGCCGCGACACCCGGTCACAAAGGTTGTCGCGTCCGGCGACGAAACTGCGCAGCCGCTCGGAGATCACCAGCGACGACGCCTTGTAATTCTCCGAGATCGCCGAGACCGGACCGCCCGAAGGTTCCAGCCGCGAGGCGACGATACGCATGTTGTTCGGGATCGACTGCAACGCCTCGAAGCTGCGCAGAAGCTTGGTCTGTTCCTGCGTCACCCGTTCGAGCGACTTGTTCATGTCGATCAGCCGCTGCGTGCGCGGATCGGCCGGACGGCCAAGCCGCGCATCCCGCGCCGCAAGTTCCTGCCCGAGCGCGAAGGCCATGTAGCTTGTGTAGCTGGAAAATCCCTCGGCCAGGGCAAGGGCGCGCAGCTCTCCGGCGCTGACCTCGGGGTCGAGCCGTTCGGCCCGTTCGCGCGCGCTGAGTTTGGTATAGACATCGCGAAACCGCTCGAAAAGCGGTGTCGAGGGTTTCAGCCGCACCGACAGGAAGCCGCCGTCGACCGGCATCAGGACAGCGAAGACCCAGTAGATATCGCCGTTGCGGACGCGGTTCTTGACATAGGCCCCCATCGGATGACCGGCGCCGAGCGCACTCCACAAGATGCGGAACACGCCGCGCGGCGTGTCGGGATGCCGGACGATCTTGTGCGGGGCCCCCAGAAGTTCGGACCATTCGAACCCCGAAACCCGGTGGAACACCTCGTTGCCGGCAATGATCACCCCGCGCTTGTCGGTGCGGGAGTAAAAGAGTTCATCGAAGCCGAAGGGGGCTTCGTTCTCCTGCGATTTGGAAAGATCGGTCGGCGCGGTCATGACTACCCTGAAGCTGAACACTGAAACAACCATAAGCCGCCAAGGTAAGCGAAACGTATACAACCGAGGGTTTATCTGGAAAGGTTCTCATTAACCACGCGGCACGGAACTTGCGGCGCTTTACCTGTTGTTAGCCGAAATCGCGGAATCTGGCTTCGTACCTGATGGAGGGGCCGATGCCGAAAATTCCGCTGTCGCTGCGCGAACCGCTCGATCCGGCCGATTCCAATCCTCTGACGTTCGCCGTTGCCCAGCGCGACCGGGAAACCCTCTCGATGGTCACCCGCGCCGTGGAACGCCGCGATGTGGTGCTGGCCTTTCAACCCGTCGTGCAGACCCTCCGCCCCGACCGCCCCGCCTTTTACGAGGGGTTGATCCGGGTACTTGACGACACTGGCCGGGTGATTCCCGCGCAGGATTTCATCGGCGCCGCCGAAACCACCGAAATGGGCCGCAAGCTTGACTGTCTGGCGCTGGAAATGGGGCTTTTGTCCCTGGCCGAGGACCGCAGCCTGCGGTTGTCGGTCAACATGTCCGCCCGTTCGATCGGTTACCCGGACTGGATGCGTATCCTGAACCGCGGCCTTGCGATGGACGACCGCCTGGGCGAGCGGCTGATTCTGGAAATCACCGAATCTTCGGCGATGATGATGCCGGAACTGGTCTCGGTCTTCATGCAGGACATGCAGACGAAAGGCATCTGCTTCGCGCTCGACGATTTCGGCGCGGGCTACACCTCGTTCCGCTATCTGCGCGAATTCTACTTCGACATCCTGAAGATCGACGGCCAGTTCATCACCGGCATCGCCCGCAATCCCGACAACCAGATCCTGACCCAGGCGCTGATGTCGATTTCCCGGCATTTCGACATGTTCACCGTTGCCGAAGCCGTCGAAACCGCCGAGGATGCGGCTTGGCTGACGCGGGCAGGCATCGACTGCATGCAGGGCTATTATTTCGGCGCGCCGACGATCATGCCGCCGTGGAAAGCGCCCACGACCCACAAGGCCGGGATCTGACCCCCGGCCCGGGCCCTCGATTTCATCGCGCAACAAAATTGCGCGAACCGGCGTTAATATTGCCAAATCTGCTTGACCTCCTGCGGCCTTTCGGCATGCTGCACAGCGGCAATGGGCGCCTTTGCGCCCGAAATCCTGTGAGGAGGGAAATTCATGACCAATGTCGTCATCGTCTCGGCGGCCCGGACCGCCGTGGGCAGCTTCAACGGCGCTTTCGCCAACACCCCCGCGCATGAGCTGGGCGCGGCGGCGATCGAAGCCGTGGTGGCGCGGGCGGGCATCGACAAGGCGGAGGTCTCGGAAACCATCCTCGGTCAGGTGCTGACCGCCGGTCAGGGCCAGAACCCGGCGCGTCAGGCGCATATCAAGGCCGGTCTGCCGATCGAATCGGCCGCCTGGAGCATCAACCAGGTCTGCGGCTCGGGCCTGCGCACGGTGGCGCTGGGCGCGCAACACATCCAGCTCGGCGATGCGGCGATCGTCGTCGCGGGCGGTCAGGAAAGCATGTCGCTGTCGCCCCATGTCGCGCATCTGCGCGCGGGCACCAAGATGGGCGACATGAAGATGATCGATTCGATGATCAAGGACGGGCTTTGGGACGCCTTCAACGGCTATCACATGGGCCAGACCGCCGAGAATGTCGCGAGCCAATGGCAGATCAGCCGCGAGATGCAGGACGACTTCGCCCTCGCCTCGCAAAACAAGGCCGAAGCCGCGCAAAAGGCGGGCAAGTTCGTCGATGAGATCGTCGCCTTCACGATCAAGACCCGCAAGGGCGACATCGTCGTCGACGCCGACGAATACATCCGCCACGGCGCGACGCTCGAATCGATGCAGAAGCTGAAACCGGCCTTCACCAAGGACGGCACGGTGACCGCGGGCAACGCCAGCGGAATCAACGACGGCGCCGCCGTGGTGCTGCTGATGACGGAAGAAGAGGCCGCCAAGCGCGGTCTGACGCCGCTCGCCCGCATCGCCTCTTATGCCACCGCGGGGCTCGACCCGTCGATCATGGGCTGCGGCCCGATCCCGGCCTCACGCAAGGCGCTGGAAAAGGCGGGTTGGAACGCCGCCGATCTCGACCGGATCGAGGCGAACGAGGCTTTCGCGGCCCAGGCCTGCGCGGTGAACAAGGACATGGGCTGGGACGTCTCGAAGGTGAACGTGAACGGCGGCGCCATCGCCATCGGCCACCCGATCGGCGCCTCGGGCTGCCGGATCCTGAACACGCTTGTCTTCGAAATGAAACGCTCGGGCGCGAAAAAGGGTCTGGCGACGCTCTGCATCGGCGGCGGCATGGGCGTGGCCATGTGCCTCGAAGGGCTCTGAGTCTCACTTTTTTCTGCAAATGCGAAAAACGGGCGCGCAACAATATTGCGCGCCCTGCTTATTTTAGGTAACAGCATTTCAACAAGGATGATCTGAGGAGGAATCATGTCCAGAGTTGCACTCGTCACCGGGGGATCGCGCGGCATTGGCGCCGCCATTTCTTTGGCGCTGAAGGAAGCCGGTTACACCGTCGCCGCGAACTATGCCGGCAATGACGAAGCCGCCGCGAAATTCACCGCCGAGACCGGGATCAAGACCTACAAATGGTCGGTCGCCGATTACGACGCCTGCGCCGCGGGCATCGCGCAGGTCGAGGCCGATCTGGGTCCGGTCGACGTGCTGGTGAACAATGCGGGCATCACCCGCGACGCGCCGTTCCACAAGATGACCCGCGAGCAGTGGGATCAGGTGATCGGCACCAACCTGAACGGCATCTTCAACATGACGCATCCGCTCTGGAACGGCATGCGCGAGCGCAAATTCGGCCGGATCATCAACATCTCCTCGATCAACGGTCAAAAGGGCCAGTTCGCCCAGGCGAACTACTCGGCGGCGAAGGCGGGCGACATCGGCTTCACCAAGGCGCTGGCCCAGGAAGGGGCGCGGGCGGGGATCACCGTCAACGCGATCTGCCCGGGCTATATCGCCACGGAAATGGTGATGGCGGTGCCGGAAAAGGTCCGCGAGCAGATCATCGCGACGATCCCGGTCGGCCGTCTGGGCGAAACCGGCGATATCGCGCGCTGCGTGGTCTTCCTCGCCTCGGATGATGCGGGCTTCATCACCGGCGCGACGCTGACCGCGAACGGCGGCCAGTACATGACCTGATTTGCCCTTGGCAAAACGGTTCGGGGCCCGCATCCTGCGGGCCTCTTGCATTTCGGGGGTCAGATGTCGCGCAACCGGGCAACCTTGATCGGCTTTTCGGCCGTCGCGCTTTGGGCGCTCTTGGCACTGTTCACCGTGGCCTCGGCGCCAGTGCCGCCCCTGCAACTGAATGCGCTGTGCTTTGCCATCGGCGGCGGCATCGGCCTGATCTGGGTCGCCGCGACGGAAGGATTCGCCGTGCTGCGGCAGGTCTCGTGGAAGGTCTATGCCTTCGGCACCGCGGCGCTGTTCGGCTATCACCTGATCTATTTCTCGGCGCTGCGTCTGGCCCCCCCGGCAGAGGCCAGCCTGATCGCCTATCTCTGGCCGCTTCTGATCGTGGTCTTTTCCGGCCTGCTGCCGGGCGAGCGGCTGAACCGGCTGCATATTTTCGGGGCGGTGATCGCCTTTGCCGGGGCGGCGCTGATCGTTGCCCGGGGCGGTATTGCCGCCAGCGCCGAATCGCTGCCGGGCTATGGGCTGGCCTTCCTTTGCGCGCTGACCTGGTCGGGCTATTCGCTGCTGTCGCGCCGGATGGGCACGGTGCCCACGGCGGCCGTGGCGGTCTATTGCCTGGCAACGGCCGTGCTGTCGGCGGCGGCGCATCTGGCGCTGGAAGAGACGCTCTGGCCCACAGGCGCCACCGGCTGGGGGGCGATCATCGCGCTGGGGCTGGGCCCGGTCGGGCTGGCCTTTTACACATGGGATGTGGGGGTGAAGCGGGGCGACATCCAGATCTTGGGAACGGCGTCCTATGCGGCGCCCCTTTTGTCAACGCTTGCGCTGATCGGGGCGGGGATCGCGGCAGCGTCCCCTGGTCTGGTGCTGGCCGCCGCGATGATTGCTGCAGGTGCCTTTCTGGCCGCTTTGGGCAGTCGGCAAGGCTAGGGACCGGCCCGCAGGCCGGACCGGAAATCAGACCGCCACGCCTTCCAGCCGGGCGATTTCTTCCTTGAGCCGCAGTTTCTGTTTCTTCATCTCCGCGATTTGCAGGTCATCGAAGCTGGGCGTACGAAGCGCCACTTCGACTTCCGCGGACAGAGCCTGATGTTTCTTGCGAAGTTCAGCGATATGCGAACTCACGGACATGGCAGTCTCCTCTTTCCTTGTTCGGTAGGATGATTGCAGCACGTTTTCGAACGCTTGTCACGCGCTTGTCGTATTGCCGCGCGAAAATATGAGCCGGTTTCACCGAACAATATTGCCACGGAATTAAGACGTTAGCGGCAGGGCTTCGCCGCAGCGCAGCACTGCTTGCGCAGCATCGGTGAGGTCTTCGGCATCGCCCTGATGCGCAGGCCGCGCATGCAGCACGAAGGGCGCCAGAAGCCGCAACGGCGCCTTGCCCCCCTTGCGCGCGGTCACGATCACCCGCCCCGCCGCGCGTCCCTGCCGCGCCGCAATCGGCAGCACCGTGATCGCGCCCCCCTGCCCCGCCAGCGCAGTCAGAATGTCGCCCAGCCGGTCGGCGTTCTGGATCAGCGTCAGCCAGCCGCCGGGCTGCAGCCGCCGCATCCCCGCCCGCACCCAATCGACCAGCGGCGTCACCTCGCGCTGTGCCCGTTCGCGGCCCGCATCCGCCGCCGCCGTGCCGCCCGAGGCCGCAAAGTAAGGCGGATTGGCGATCACATGATCGTAATTGCGCGCCCGCAGCGCCGCGGGCATCCGCGCCAGATCGCCCTCGAAGACCTCGAGCGTCGCCGCATTCGCCGCCGCGTTGCGCCGCGCCAGATCGGCGTAGGCCGGTTGCAGCTCCAGCCCCGCCTGCACCAGCCCCGGCACCCGCCAGCCCAGACAGAGGCTGGCCACCCCGGCGCCGCAGCCCAGTTCCAGCACCGATTGCCCCGGTTTTGCGCCGCAAGCGGCCGCCAGAAGCACCGGATCCATCGCCGCGCGATAGCCCCGGCGCGGTTGCGCCACCGTCAGCCGACCGTCCAGAAACCGGTCGAAGGTGCAGTCCTCGGGCGGAAACATCACTCTTCCCACAGCCCTCAGTCTTCCCACAGCCCGTTGTCGCGCAAAATCGCCTGCGCCAGGAACCACTCCGCATCGGCCACGGCCAATCTGCGCGGCAAAATGCCGAGGCTGCCGTCCAGAATGCTCATGTGGACGTCCCACTCAAAGGCCGTTATACCCTCGCCCTCAAGAAGGGCCATCGCCATGGCGATCCGAACCGGGTCGGTGGTGCGCAGAAGCTCTTTCATCGCTCGACTTAAGGGCAGCTTTGTCCCCCTGTCGAGACGGAAATTGGGCCGGGAAACTGGGAAGGAAGACCGATGAGCCTCGACGACAAGGCGACGAAACCGCACGACCGTCTGGCGCAGGCGCTGGCCGAGGACATGGCGGCGGTGAATGCGCTGATCCGCGAGCGGATGAGTTCGGAACATGCCCCCCGCATCCCCGAGGTCACGGCGCATCTGATCGAGGCGGGCGGCAAGCGGCTGCGGCCGATGCTGACCTTGGCCGCGGCGCGGCTGGTGGGCTATGGCGGCCCCTATCATGTGCATCTGGCGGCGACGGTCGAATTCATCCACACCGCGACGCTGTTGCATGACGATGTGGTCGACGAAAGCCGCCAGCGTCGCGGCCGTCCGACGGCGAACCTGCTTTGGGACAACAAATCCTCGGTTCTGGTCGGGGATTATCTGTTTGCCCGCTCGTTCCAGCTGATGACCGACACCGGCAACATGCGGGTGATGGAGATCCTGGCGAATGCGTCGGCGGTGATCGCCGAGGGCGAGGTGCTGCAGCTGACGGCGGCGCAGAATCTGGCCACGACCGAGGACATCTATCTGCGGGTGATCCGCGGCAAGACGGCGGCGCTGTTCTCGGCGGCGACCGAGGTCGGCGGCATCATCGGCGGCGCCCCCGAAGATCAGGTGAAGGCGCTTTACGATTACGGCGACGCGCTCGGCATCGCCTTCCAGATCGTCGATGACCTGCTGGATTACGGCGGCAAATCGGCCGAGATCGGCAAGAACACCGGCGACGATTTCCGCGAACGCAAGCTGACGCTGCCGGTGATCAAGGCCGTCGCGCTGGCCGATGACACGGAACGCGCCTTCTGGAAGCGCGTCATCGAAAAGGGCGACCAGCAGGACGGCGATCTGGAACAGGCGATGGCGCTGATGACGCAGCACGGCACGCTGGAAGCGACGCGGCTTGCGGCGATCGGCTGGACCGACACCGCCCGCAAGGCGCTCGCGGCGCTGCCCGATCATCCGCTGCGGCAGATGCTGGACGATCTGGCCGATTACGTCGTCGAACGGGTGCGCTGAGCGCCCCGCCCGAAGCCCCCCGCCCGCGCGCCCTTACGGGCGCTCGGGCCGCAGCAGGATATAGGTCGCGGTCCGGCGTTCCTCGACCAGCCGCCAGCCCGCCTCCGCAATCGCCGTCACGATCTCGTCGCGGCGCGTCTGGCCGGTGGGGCACAGCGGCACCAGCACATGATCGGCGGCCGCGATCCCCGGCGTGCCGCCGTAATACCAGGGCGCGGCGCCCTTGACCGGCTCGAACGGCCCGTAAAGCCACAGCGCCGAGAACAGATCCGCCACCAGCACCCGCGACCGCGCGTAGCCCGCCTGCGTCAGATCGGCGGCCAGGGTCTCGAACCAGGCGGCATAGCCCATCAGGATCTCGCAATCGGGCAGGGTCTCGCCGTTCAGCACCGCAGGTCCCCGCGGCGTCGCGGCGGTCTCGCCCCGGCCCGCATAGGCGGCAAAGGGCTGTCCCGGCCCATCCGCCACCTGCTTCTGCTGCACCCGATAGACGCGCGCGGCCAGCACCTGCAGATCGGCATCCTGCGGCCGGGCGGACAGCAGCGGCACGCTCTCTGCCGTCCCGGCAAGGGGATGGCGCAGCGGGCTGGTGAGCAGATTGGCCATCGGCCCCGCCGCCAGCGCCAGCGCCGCAACCCCGGTCGCCAGCAAGACCTCGCGCAGCGGCCAGCCCAGCCCGTTGTCGACCCGGCGGTCCGGGCGCAGGGCCAGCGCGATCAGCCCCACCAGCACCAGCCATTGCGGATCGTTGCCGAAATTCTGATAAGTCACATAAGCGAAGGCGGGCACCAGCCAGAGCAGCGCCAGCCCCTCGGCCCGCCGCCCGGACTGGCGCAGAAAGATCACCGTCGCCAAAGCCACCAGCGTCGCCGCCATATGTTTCGGCGCCATCAGCACCGCGCCCAGACTGTCGCCCGGCGCCGCCCGGGTGGTCGAGCCCGCCACCATCAGCAGATCCCGCAGATAAGCGGCCCAGAACCCCGGACCGAGCAGCGCCGTCACCACGGCCAGCACGAAAAGCCCCGACAGCACCGCCACGCCCAGCGTGCGCAGATCCCGCCGCGCCAAGAGCGCCACCACCAGCGCCGGGGCCAGCGCCGCGACATAGGTCACCTTGATCAGCCCCAGCCCCGCCATCAGCGCCCCGATCAAGGCGCCATCCAGCCGCTCCCGCCGCGGCCCGAGCGGCTCCAGCACCGCCAGCGCCACCGCCACATAGGCCATCGCCCAGGCCCAGCGGTTGTAATGCATCGAGACCGAGAACAGCGGTTTCGTCTCGCCATGCACCAGCGCCAGCACCATGCCCAGCACATAGGCCCCGAAGATCCAGGCCAGCCCCCCCGGCAGACGCGATTGCGCGGCGCGCAGGATCGGCAGGAACAGCACCGCCGCCACCGCCGCCTGCGCCGCAAGAAAGGCCTGGCCAAGCCCCAGCCCCGCCTGCACGAAAGCCGCAATCGGCCAAAGCCCGGCAATGCCGAGCGGCGTCATGAAATCACGATGCGGCATCTGCCCCTTTTCGGCCATGCGCAGCACCAGATCGGCCAGATGCAGCGTGTCGCCCTCGTGCTGGGTGACGATCAGCCCCTCGGCCAGAAGCGGCACCGCCGCCAGAACGGCCCCCCAAAGCGCCAGCCCCAGCGTCAGGGGCAGCACCGCCGCCGCGTTTGACCTGCCCGTCATCCCGGCCTCTCCGCATCTTTTCCCATTTTTGGCCACAATAGCCCGGCAGGATGCGGCTGTGAATCCCGAAGCAACACGTTCCAAAACGGCGAGCCGGAGCAGGACAGATGAACATGATCGCCCCGAACGTGATCGCCCCCACCCCGCCCCGGTCCCTTGCCGACACCGGCCTGAGTGCCGTGCTGATGCGGGACATCCTGCTCAAGACCATGTTTCGCACCAACATGGACACGGTCACCGGCCTTGCCAGGCTGATCTGCCTGCCGATCACGCTGACCCAGGAGCTGGTCGACATGGGCCGCGCCCAGCGCCTGATCGAGGCGATGGGCACGCTGCACGCCAATTCGGGCGGCGAGATGGGCTATCAGCTGACCGACGGCGGCAAGGCCCGCGCGCTCGATGCGCTGACCCAGTCGGAATACTACGGCGCGATGCCGGTGCCGCTGGCCGAATATGCGGTGCAGATGAAGAAGCAGTCGATTCGCAACATCCAGCTGACCCGGCCGCAGCTGATGGGGGCGATGGGGCATCTGGTGCTGCCGCCGACGCTGATCGACCAGCTCGGGCCCGCGGTCTCCTCGGGGCGGTCGATCCTGATGTATGGCCCGCCCGGCAACGGCAAATCCTCGATCTCGAACGGCATCCGCGACGCGATCGGCGACCGGATCTATGTTCCGCGCGCGGTCGAATATGCCGGTCAGGTGATCGTCGTCTATGACCCGATCGTGCACACCGCCGCCAGCGAGGATGTGGACGACCCGACCAGCCTGCGCAAATCCGGCAACCGCTTCGACAGCCGCTATGTGTACTGCGACCGGCCGACGGTGATCACCGGCGGGGAGCTTTCGCTCGACATGCTCGATCTCACCTACAACCCGACCGCGCGCACCTATACCGCGCCCTTGCAGATGAAGGCCTCGGGCGGGGTCTTCATCGTCGACGACCTTGGCCGTCAGGCCGAGCCGCCGCAGAAACTGGTCAACCGCTGGATCGTGCCGCTGGAAGAAAGCCGCGACATCCTCGCGCTGCAATCGGGCGAAAAGTTCGAGGTGCCCTTTGACACGCTCGTCATCTTTTCCACCAACTTCCACCCGAACCAGATCTTCGACAAGGCGGCGCTGCGGCGGATCTTCTTCAAGATCAAGATCGACGGGCCAAGCCAGTCGGATTACCTGAAGATCTTCTCGCTTGTGGCGAAAAAGCGGGGCATGCCGCTGGGCGAAGCCGCGCTCGTGCATCTGCTGAAGGTGAAATACCCGACGATCAACAACGTCTATGCGAATTATCAGCCGGTCTTCCTGATCGACCAGATGATGGCGATCTGCGACTTCGAGGGCATCCCCTATCAGATGTCCCCCGAGCTGATCGACCGCGCCTGGTCGAACATGTTCGTGCGCGAGGAAGAGATCCTGCACTGATCCCCGCCAAGGCCGAACCGGGCCTAGCGCGCGACCATGGCTTGCGGCGCCTGCGGACCGTTGTCGGCCTGCGGCGGCATCTCTTTCAGGCCAAGCGCCAGAACCGCGGGCGCATTGCCCCGCGACACCGGAACCTGCGTGCCGTCCTGCAGAGCCAGGCTGACCTTGCCCTGCGCCCGGATCACGCCCCGGATCGCCTGCCGCGCCACCCAATGCGACCGGTGCACCTGCAGCCCCGCGACCCCTTCGGCGGCGCAGATCGCATCGGCCATCCGCAACAGGACGGTTTCCGATCCGGCCTCGGTGAAGACCTCGACATAATGGTCGCGCATCTGCAGCCGGATCAACGGCGCCCGCAGCTCCGGCGACAGCCGCGCCATCAGCCGCGCCGCGGCGTCACGGTCGGGCGGGGCCGGAACAGACGGGGCTGCCCCCGCCCCCGACCCGGGCACAGGTTCGGACCCGGGCACACGTTCGGACTCGGGCACAGGTTCGGACTCGGGCACGACGGGCCAGGTCGCCGCCACCGCATGCCGCAGCGTCGAGGTGATGATCGACATGATGAAGATGTACCCCGTCATCGCCGGGATCGAGGGCACATGCTGCGCCGGCCCGGCCACCGCCCGGGCGAGCCCGATGAACAGCGGCGTCAGCCCCAGCGTGGCCAGAACGGCGATCAGCGGCGCCTCGGGCCAGAAGCTGCGCAGGCCCCAGCAGTCGCGCACGACCACCCGCAAAAGACCGCCCGCCAGCACGCCAAGACCGATGGTGATCGGCCAGAAGGCGACGCGGCCGGTCAGCGGGAAGTGCTCGGTGCCGAAGGGGCTGGCGACGATGCCGAAGATCGAGGTCACCAGCCAGACCACCGGAATGACGGGCTGCGCCATCGCCCGACCATAGGCGCGCAGGAACTTGCGCAAACGAACAAAAGAGGGCATGGCCCCTCGCCCCATTCAAAAACATAACCATGTCAACATGCTAGCGAGGCCGCTGCGCACAGGCAACCGTGATTGTGCACACGGCGAACCGGCGCAGGGCGCGAGGCAGGAAACCGGGCCCGAAGGCAGGCGGTCAGGCGGTCAGGCCCTCGGGTTCGGCCAGACCTTGTGCCCGGCAGCAGGCGGTCAGCGTATTGGCCAGAAGACAGGCGATGGTCATCGGCCCGACGCCGCCCGGAACCGGGGTGATCGCGCCTGCGACCTGAACGGCGCTGTCGAAATGCATGTCGCCCACCAGCTTGCCCTTGCCGTCGCGCTCGATGCGGTTGATGCCGACATCGATCACCGTCGCGCCCGGTTTCACCCAGTCGCCCGGGATCATCTCGGGGCGTCCCACGGCGGCGACCAGAATATCGGCGCGCCGGCACACCTCGGCCAGATCCTTGGTGCGCGAATGCGCGATGGTCACGGTGCAGCTGTCGGCCAGCAGCAGTTGCGCCATCGGCTTGCCGACGATGTTCGAGCGCCCGACAACGACCGCATTCAGCCCCGACAGCGATCCGTGATGGTCGCGCAGCATCATCAGACAGCCCAAGGGCGTGCAGGGCACCATCGCCTTTTGCCCGGTGCCCAGCAGCCCGACGTTCGAGATGTGGAACCCGTCCACGTCCTTCGCCGGATCGATCGCATTGATCACCAGATCGGCGTCAAGATGCTTCGGCAGCGGCAGCTGCACCAGAATGCCATGCACCGAAGGATCGGCATTCAGCCGCGCGATCAGGGCCAGCAGATCGGCTTCCGAGGTCTCGGCGGACAGCTTGTGCTCATAGGACTTCATCCCGACTTCGCGGGTCTGGATGCCCTTGTTCTTCACATAGACCTGGCTCGCCGGGTCTTCGCCCACCAGCACCACGGCCAGACCGGGGGTCAGACCGTTCGTCTCCTGCAGCCGCGCCACATGGGCCGCGACCTGTGCCCGCACCTTGGCCGCAAACGCCTTGCCATCGAGGATCTTCGCGCTCAAATTCCGTCTCCCTTGCCCAGAACCCGCTCTTCGCGGGCGATCGACCATTCCACCATCATCCGCCACATCGCCTCGATCAGCTCGGGGTCCATCCCCCGCGCCTCGGCGGCGGTGCGCGCATTGTTCACCACTTCCTCGACCCGCGCCTTGATGCGCGCGGGCATGCCCTCGGCGGGCTTGAGTTCGGCGGCACGGTCAATGAACCGCGCCCGATCGGCCAGCAGCGCGACGAGGCGCAGATCCAGCGCGTCGATCTCGGCCCGCAGTTCGGCCATCGAGGTGATTTCGGAGGGCTCTTTCATCGGCAAGTTCCGCTTTTATGCCCTGCTCCTATCGCACCTTGTCGCCCGCTTCTCAACCCCGCCGCGGAACTCCCCCCCGATCTTGCCTGCGGCATCAAGGCGAAGGCATTCCAGCGCCGGAGGCCGGGGCAGATCCGGCGTCGTCATGATCTTGATATCGGGTCTGACGGCCCTGCGCTCCTCTCTCTCGCGGCTTCGCGCGCGGCGCCCGCCCCGTCCGGCAAGCTAGCCGCAACTTGCCCGGGGGCGGGCCGCATTTGCGACACGGCAAGCGCCGAATCCGCCGTCTTCCCGCAAGATCGCCCCGCTTTCCCGACGCGACAAATGGCCGCGGGGATCTGCCTTGCCGCCCCCCTGCAGAGCGTCGACTCTGGGCGGCATCTTTCCTTCGAATTGACAGTCAGAGGACCGGAATGACGGACAATGTATATTATGTCGAAGATCTCGTCAGGGGCGGGAACACGGTCACGCTGACCGATGACGGCACCGGCATCGACTGGCTGGTGCTGCGCAATTCCCATGATGGCGCCGCGATCAGCCTGTGCTGGTGGTCGGTGCGCGGCCTCAGCACCGAGGCCGAATCGATCTATGTCGACAATGACATCGCCTCGGAACTGATCGTGCTCGGGCGGATCGAGAACGCCCGCGGCGCCATGGGCGAAGACTGGATCCGCGGCAACGAGGCGGACAACGTGCTTTTCGGCGACGCGCTGGCCGAGGGGCCGGGCGGAATGGACACGCTGGACGGGGCCGAGGGCAACGACACGATCCAGGGCGGCGCGGGCGACGACGAGATTATCGGCGGCACCGGCAACGACCAGCTGTTCGGCAATGCGGATGACGACACGATCCAGGGCGGCAGCGGTCGCGACACGATCCAGGGCGGCACCGGCGCCGATTCTCTGAACGGCGGCGGGAATGCGGGCGATCTGCTCAGCTACGCGCAATCCTCGGCGGGGGTTCAGGTGTCCCTGACCTTTGGCGCCCTGACCGCCTGCAAGGGCGGCGACGCCGAGGGCGACCGGGTCACCGGCTTTTTCGACCTCCTCGGCAGCGCGCATGACGACCGGCTCGGCGACGCGATCGCCACCACGCTGACGGAAGGCCGCAATGCCAACCTGTTCGACGGCGGGCTGGGCAACGACCTGCTGTCGATGGGCGGCGGCAACGATACCGGGCTGGGCGGCGGCGGCAACGACACGGTGCTGGGCGGCGCGGGCGACGACAGTCTCGATGGCGGCATCGGTCGGGACATGATCCTGGGCGAGGCGGGCAACGACACGGTGATCGGCGGGCTTGGCTCCGACATGCTCAACGGTGGCGACGGCGCTGATCGGCTCATCGGCGGCGACGGCACCGACACGCTTCTGGGCGATGCGGGCAATGACGTGCTGATCTCGGGCCGCGGCGCCGACCAGCTGACCGGCGGTCAGGGCGCGGATGTGTTCGTCTTTGCCAATGTCTTCGACAGCGGCACCGGCGCGGGTTTCGACACGATCACCGATTTCAAGCGCACCGAGGGCGACCGGATCGACCTCTCGGACATCGATGCGAACCGCCACGCCGCCGGGGATGCCGCCTTCACCTTCCTTGGCACCGGCGCCTTCACCGGCGCGGGGGCGGAATTGCGGGTGATCAGCCTCTCGACCGGCTGGCGGGTGATGGCCGATCTGGACGGCGACCGGACCGCCGATTTCATCCTGTTCCTGTCGGGCACTGACATGGCGGCGCCGGTGGCGGCCGATTTCGTGCTCTGATCGCCGCACCGGGCGGACAAGAAAAAACCTGCGCCAGAGGCTCTGGCGCAGGTTTTGTTTCAAAGCTGACGGCCGCGGCTCAGACGTTCGGCTCGGGCGCGATGCCGGGCTTGGCCACGGGCTTCGTGCGCGGCAGCGAGGTCACCGTGGGCAGGCTGCCCGAGGGCCGGTCGTCATCGCCGCCGAGCGTCTCGCCCGCCATCACCTTGCGGATCTCGTCGCCGGTCAGGGTCTCATATTCCAGAAGCCCCTGCGCCAGCCGTTCCCATTCCTCGATGTTTTCCTCAAGGATGCGCCGCGCCTCGATATAGCCGTTCTCGATCAGGATGCGGACCTCTTCCTCGATCAGCTCCTTGGTCTTGGTCGAGACCGAGAAGCCCGCGGTATTGCCCTGATAACCCTCATGCGCTTCGGAATAGTCGATGTTGCCGACCTTGTCCGACATGCCCCAGCGCATCACCATCGCCCGGGCAATCGCCGAAGCCTGCATGATGTCGCCCGCGGGACCGTTCGAGACCGCTTCCTCGCCCCATTTCAGGATCTCGGCCGCCTTGCCCGCCATGGTCATGGCGATCTTCTGCTTGGCCTCGTCCTTGTGGTAGTTCAGCCGGTCCATCTCGGGCAGCGACACCACCATGCCCAGGGCCTGACCGCGCGGAATGATCGTCGCCTTGTAGACCGGATCGCATTTCGGCAGCTTCATGCCGACGACGGCGTGACCGGCCTCGTGATAGGCGGTCATTTCCTTCTGCTCGGGGGTCAGCACCATCGAGCGCCGCTCGACCCCCATCATCACCTTGTCCTTGGCGTTTTCGAAATCTTCCATCGTCACGAAGCGACGGCCGATCCGTGCCGCCATCAGCGCGGCCTCGTTCACCAGGTTCGCCAGATCGGCGCCCGAGAAACCGGGCGTGCCGCGCGCGATCGTGCGCAGATCGACATCCGGCCCGCGCGGGATCTTGTTGGCATGCACCGACAGGATCTTTTCGCGGCCCTTGATATCGGGGTTCGGCACATGGATCTGCCGGTCGAAACGGCCCGGGCGCAGCAGCGCCGGGTCAAGCACGTCCTTGCGGTTCGTCGCCGCGACGATGATGATGCCTTCGTTCGCCTCGAACCCGTCCATCTCGACCAGAAGCTGGTTCAGCGTCTGTTCGCGTTCGTCATTGCCGCCGCCGATGCCGACACCGCGGGCCCGGCCCACCGCGTCGATCTCGTCGATGAAGACGATGCAGGGCGCGTTCTTCTTCGCCTGATCGAACATGTCCCGCACGCGGCTTGCGCCGACGCCGACGAACATCTCGACGAAATCCGAGCCCGAGATGGTGAAGAAGGGCACCCCGGCTTCACCCGCAATCGCGCGGGCCAGCAGGGTTTTCCCGGTGCCGGGCGGGCCGACCAGCAGCGCGCCTTTCGGGATCTTGCCGCCCAGACGGCTGAATTTCTGCGGGTTGCGCAGGAATTCGACGATCTCTTCCAGCTCTTCCTTGGCCTCGTCGATGCCCGCGACATCGTCAAAGGTCACGCGGCCGTGCTTTTCGGTGAGCAACTTGGCCTTGGATTTGCCAAAGCCCATCGCGCCGCCTTTGCCGCCGCCCTGCATCCGGTTCATGAAGAAGACCCAAAGCCCGATCATGACCAGGAAGGGCAGCCAGACGCCCAGGATCGACATCAGGCCGGATTGCTGCTGCTTGACCACATTGACGGTGATGCCCTTGGCCACCAGCTTGTCGGCGATGGCGTCGGTGCCTTCCTTTGTGGTCGAATAATTGTCGCCCTTGCCGTCCTGATAGCGCACATCCTCGCCATCAAGCTGCACCTGCTTCACGTCGCCCTTGTCCACGGCGGCGATGAAGTCGGAATAGGACACTTGCCGGGCATTGAGCGGACCCTGCCCGCTGCCGAGCAGGTTGAACAGCACCAGGATGAGCACGAACAGCAGGGCCCAGAAGGCGATGTTGCGCAGATTGCCCAAGAGAAACCTCCGAAGAATGAGAGGGCACCGCATGGGGTGCGGTGCCTTTGATGTGAAAATAGGGATTAAGTGCGCAGGTTCAACGTCTGATTAGCGAGACTGTGAAGCTTGGCCGCACCAAACCCGCCTCATAGCCGTTTTTCCAGCCCGCCACCGGAGCGGCGAGCAGCGTTTCCCCCTGCCAGACCGCGGGCGAGGCCAGCAGGCTGGCGCGCGGCCGGTCGCGGGTCCGGCCCTCGCCCAGCTGGCGCAGCCCCGCGGCGCCCAGCGCCGCCAGCGTCAGCCCCGGCCGCTCCGGCCCCTCGATCCGCCAGCCGTCCCAGACCTCGCCAAAGGGCAGGCGCAGACCGGCCACCGCCCGCAGCTCCCGGGTGATGCGGAGCGCGTCATCGGTGACAAGGATGCGGCAGCCGTGCAAGGTGCGGTCGCGCCGGGTGCGCCAGGTCGTCAGCACGTCGATCACCTGCGCCGCGCGCGGCGGATAATAGGCCCCCGACACCCAGACCAGCGCCGCATTCAGCAGCCGCCGCCCGGTCTCGGGGTCGAAGGCGTCGCGAAAGCCATGCGCGTCGATCACCACATCGCCCGCGTCAAAGCGCACATGCGCCCTGACCAGCTGCTCGAGCGACCACAGCACCGATTGCTCGGCCATCGCCAGATGCCCCACCACCGTCGAGAGCGTGCCCGCGGTGATCCCCAAAGGCGCCAGCACCGCCAGCGCCTTGCGCGCCTTGACCCGGTCGAAACGCTCGTTCGCATTCGACGGATCCTCGATCCAGCCGATCCGCTGGCGCTGCAGATAAAGGCGCAGCTCGGCGCGGGTCTGGCTCAGGAACGGCCGAAACCAGAGCACGCCCTCGCTTTCGAAGCTTTCGCGCATGCCCGACAGGCCTTCCAGCCCGGCCTCGCGCGCCAGCCGCATCAGAAAGGTCTCGGCCTGATCGTCGCCGGTGTGGCCCAGCGCCACCGCGCCCACGCCGCGGTCCTGCGCCCAGGCGCCGATCAGCCGCAACCGCGCGCGCCGGGCGGCATCCATCAGATTGCCCTTTGCCCCGCGACCGTCCCAGCGCAAGATGCTGTGGGAAATGCCGCGATCGGCACAGAACCGCGCCACGAACGCGGCCTCCTCGGCGGCTTCGGGGCGCAGGCCGTGATCCACCGTCACCGCCTCAAGCGGATGCAGCGCCGACAAAAGCGAGAGCGTCGCCAGCGAATCCGATCCGCCCGAGACCGCCACCGCCAGCCGCGGCGCGGCCATCATCGTGCGGACGGTCTCGACCGCGGCCTCCGCGGCCCAAAGCAGCATCCCGTCTTCGGGCGGGACATCGCCGCGCAAAAGCGCCGCGCGCAGCGCCGCCGCGTCGTCTGCCGCCCCTGTCACTGACAGCGCAGCGACGCCTGCGCCGCGGCCACCTTGCCCGCCGCCTCGGAGGAGGGGAACCGGGCCGGCACCTCGGCCAAAGTCGCACAGGCCTCGGTCTGCTGGCCAAGCGCGCCCAGCGCCTTGCCCAGTTCCAGAAGATCATCGGCCGCCCGCTTGCCCTCGGGCTCGGCCGAGAAGCCGTCGAGCCAGGCCCGCGCCGCGCCCGGCACATCGCCCGCCTTCATCAGCGCCTCGCCGCGCAGATAGCCCGCGTCGCCGGTCAGGGGGCCGCCCGGGTAGGTTTCGGCAAAGGTCTTAAAGAGGTCCGCAGCGGCGCGAAAGTCACCTTGATCGAGCACCCCCTTGGCCCGATCAAAGTCCGCTTGTTCGTTCATCGCCAAAGTGCCGCCCGAAGAGGCCGCCCCGCCCGAAGCCGCCGGGGCCGCCGCAGCCGCATCCGCCGCCGGGGCCGCCCCGCCCAGGGGTTGCGCCTGCCCGACCGACGCCGGATCGCAGCCCTCTTCCAGTTCGCAGACCCGGAATTCCAGATCGCCGACGCGGTTGGTGCCGTCCTTGACGACCTTGTCCACCCGGTCCTTGAGCTGTTCGGTCATCGCGGTGAGGCGGGTCAGCTCCGCCTCCATCGTGTCCATGCGCTGCAGCGCCGACGCGCCGCCCGCCGCCTGCAGGCCGCTGGCGCCCGAGGCGACCAGCTCGCTGCGCAGATCCTGCAGCTGCGCCGACACCTGCGCGAGTTCCGCGCGGATGTCGGCAAGCGTCTGTTTGTCGGCAGCAAAGGCGGGCGCGGCCAGCGCGAGCACCAGTGCCGTCCCCAGCATCACCCGCCGCATCTGCCTCAGCTCCCGGCGCCGACCGAGATCACGGTGACCGCGCGCCGGTTCTGCTCGAAGCAGCTTTCCGCGGCGCAGGTGGCGATCGGGCGTTCCTTGCCGTAAGACACGGTGCGCAGCCGGGTCGCGGGCACGCCCTGCGAGATCAGATATTGCTGCACCGAGCTGGCGCGACGGGCACCGAGCGCGAGGTTGTATTCGCGCGTGCCCTGTTCGTCGGCATGGCCTTCGATGATCGCCGCATAGTTGCCGTGGCCGTTCAGCCATTGCGCCTGCCCCGACAGCGTCGCGCGGGCCTCGTCGGTCAGGGTCGACTGGTTGATGACGAAGCGCACGGTGTCGCCCACCTTGCCCGAGAAATAGGCCGGCGAATTCGGGTCGTTGATCGAGCCCTGCGAGACGCCGCCCGCGTCGCCATAGGCGCCGCCCGGATCGACAACGCCATTCGCGCCGTTCTTCGAGGGGTTGTTGCAGGCCGCCAGCGCGATCATCGCCAGACCGAACGCCGCTTTGGTTGCAAGATGCATGTTGTACCGCCTTTTGTTGCTTATGCCGTTTCGGCACACAGTATCAGGTTTGGCTGCGCTTGGGAATCAGGGCAGAAGCGGGCCCCAGGTCGGGTCGGAAGCGCCCCCCGCCCCCGCAACCGCCTTCAGGTTGCGCCCGGTGATATCGACCGTGTACATCTTCGCCGCCCCGGCCGCGCCGGGGCTTTCGCGGGTGAACATCAGCACGCGGCCGTTCGGCGCCCAGGTCGGGCCCTCGTCAAGATAGGAAGCCGTCAGATCGCGTTCCTCGGAACCGTCGGTCCGCATCACGCCGATGAAGAAGCGCCCGCCCGATTGTTTGGTAAAGGCGATCAGATCGCCGCGCGGCGACCAGACCGGCGTGCCGTAGCGGCCGTCGCCGTTCGAGATCCGCACCGGCTCGCCGCCGCCCGCCGACATCACATAGATCTGCTGCGTGCCGGACCGGTCGCTTTCAAAGACGATCTGGCTGCCATCCGGGCTGTAGGAGGGCGCGGTTTCGATCGCGGGCGAATTCGTCAGCCGCTCGACGCTGCCGCCCGAGACCGACATGCGATAAAGATCGGTGTTGCCGTTCTGCTCCAGCGAATAGACGATCGAGCCGCCATCGGGCGAAAACCGCGGCGAGAAGGTCATCGTGCCGGGCACTTCGGGCAGAAGCTTGCCCGCGGCATTGCCGACCGACATCATCTTGATGCGCGGGAAGCCGGTTTCAAAGGTGGTATAAAGGATGCGATCACCCTGCGGCGAGAACCGCGGCGCCAGCACGATGGTCGAGCTGTCGGTCAGGTAATTCACGTTCTCGCCATCGTAATCCATGATCGCAAGACGTTTCTGCCGCTGCCCCTTCGGCCCGGATTCCGCGACATAGACGACGCGGCTGTCGAAATAGCCGCTTTCGCCGGTGATCCGCGCATAGATCACGTCGGCGACCTTGTGCGCCAGACGCCGCCAGCTTTGGGGCGAGGCCGCCAGCTGCTGGCCATCGCCCAGCTGGGTGTTGCCGTAAACGTCATAAAGGCGGAATTTCACCACCACCTTGCCGCCCGACATGCCGACCGAGCCGTTGATCAGCGCCTGCGCATTGATCGCCTGCCAGTCGGCATAGCTGACCGGGGTGTCGAAGCTGCCGAAGCGCTGGATATGCGCGCCCTCGGGGATTTCGCGGAACAGGCCGGTGCCCGAGAGGTCGTCGGCGATCACCCGGGTGATCTGGCTCGCCAGACTGCCCGCGCCCTCGTCCACGAAAGTGGGCAAAGCATAGGGAAGGGGCTCGATCACGCCCTCGTCCAGTTCGATGCGCAGCGGTCCCTGTTGGGCCGCCACCATTCCCGTTGTCAGCATCAGCGCCGCCGCCGCGGCCAAAATCCAACGCACCATGTTCCGTCCTCGTCCGGGCCTCGCGCCCTGTTCTATCCGTATTTTCCAGCCGCCCGTCATCACAAGCGCCTGACCGCCCGCGGTTGCCCGCTATTTCATTCGCATCTTCGTCGGGTTGAAGACGATCTCGATCTGCTGCCACCAGCCGAATTTCTCGCTCGGCAGCGGGAAGCCATCCGAGCCGCAGCGCACGATCGCCCGCCGCGCGGCTTCAAAGGCCTGCCGCGCCGCCGCATCCGAGCCGCCCGTGGCATCGACCATCTTGATCGAGCTGACCACCGGCTTGCCGTTTTCCTGCATGTCGACCCGCACCGTGACCGTGGTCCGCAGCGCCTCCGACGACAGCGCGCCAACGTTCCAGCAGGCCTTCACATCGACGATCAGCGCCTCTTTCTCGCCCGCCGTCACCGGGGGACCGTTCTTCGCGATGCCAAGCCCGCCGGTGCCGGTGTCGGCGCCGCTGTCGCTTTCCGCGCCCATCGCCTCGGCCAAAGCATCGGCCACCGCATCCGCACCGGCAGGCTTCGACGACGCGGGCTTGGCCGGTTTCGCGGGCTTGTCGGACTTCGGCTTCGCCGGCTTGTCGGCCGGTTTGTCCGCGGCTTTGTCCGCAGGCTTCTCGGCCGGCTTGTCGGCCGGTTCCTCCGCGGCCTCGGCGGTCTCGGTCTTTTCAGGCGGCTTCACCGCGGGCTTGGCCGGTTTCTTCGGCGGCCGCGGCGAGGATTTCGGCGCAGAGGTCGTCTCCTGCTCGACCGGCTTCGCCTCCTCGGGCACGATCTCGGTCGCGGCCTCGGGCGGCGCAGCCTGTTCCTTCGGCTTTTCGGCCGGTTTCTCGGGCTCCGGCTGTTCCTCGGGCTTGGTTTCCGGCTCGGCCGTCTCCGACACTTTCACCTCGGGCGCAGGCGCCTCGGCGGGTTTCGGCGCCACGCGCTGCGCCGGTTTCCGCTGCGGCCGCGGCGAGAAATCGGGCGCTTCGGTGTCTTGCGGTTCCTCGACCGGCGGCATCATCGAGGGCGGCACCTCGGTCACCTCGGCGGGCGGCGTCGGCGGCACCACCTCGGACATGTCCGGCGGCGGCTCGGGCTTCGGTTCGGGCGGCGGCGGTTGCTCGGGCTCGGCCTCGGGGGTCGGCGCCGCTTCGGCCGGAGGCTCCTCGGGGGCGGGCTCGGCCGCCGGTTCCTCAGGTTGCGCGGGGGCCGCCCCGCCCGCCTTCGGCGCGGCCGCCTGCATCGCGGCGAATTCAGCCTCGGAGATCATCCCGGCCGGTTTGATTTCGACAGGCTCGTTCGGCTCGGGCTTGAACCATGCCGTGCCGATGATCGCCCAGAGGATCACCGCGATATGCAGTGCCGCCGAGACGCCCGTGCCGATCCGTTCCGCCCGATCCATGCGCATGGCGCGCCTCAGTTCCCTGTGTTGGCCGCCGGGCCCGGCTGTGCCGTGGCGCCGGTCAGCGTCGGCCCGCCCGGGTCGGTCACGAGGATGATGTTGGCAAAGCCCCCGGCGTTCAGCGCGCCCATGACTTCAACCACACGCGAATAGGGAATGCCGCCATCGGCGCGCAGGAAGACCTTGTCGCTTTCGCGCTCGGCCGAAACCGCGCGCAGCCGGTTCACCAGATCTTCCTCGGGGACGGGTTCGTTCATCAGCGAGATCGTGCCATCCAGCTGCAGCGAGATCGCCAGCGGCTCTTCCTGTTCCGTCGGCACCGCCTTGGCGGCGGTCTTCGGCAGTTCGAGCGGCACACCCACGGTCATCATCGGCGCCGCGACCATGAAGATGATCAGCAGCACCAGCATCACGTCGACCATCGGCGTGACGTTGATTTCGGCCATGACGGCATGTTTGCCCTTGCCGCCGCGGCGGCGTCGGCTGCCGCCTCCGCCCTTTTTCATCACCCCCGCGCCCATCGCTTACGCGTCCAGCTGGCGCGAAAGGATGGTCGAGAATTCGTCGGCGAAGGCCTCGTAGCCCGAGGTGATCTTGTCGGCGTCGGACGACAGCTTGTTATAGGCGATGACCGCCGGGATCGCGGCGACAAGGCCGATCGCCGTGGCGACAAGCGCTTCGGAGATCCCCGGCGCGACGACGGCGAGCGAGGTGTTTTGCGAAATCGCGATTTCCTCGAAGGCGACCTTGATCCCCCAGACCGTGCCGAACAGCCCGACGAAGGGCGCGGTCGAGCCGACGGTGGCGAGGAAGGACAGGCCGGAGTTCAGCGCCTCGCCCTCCTTGGCGATCGCCACATCCATCGAGCGTTCGATCCGGGCCTGCGCCCCGGTGATCAGCTCGCCGTCATGGCGGTGGCTGCGGCGCCATTCCAGCATGCCCGCGGCAAAGATGCGCTGCGAGGCGCCATCCGGGGCCGGTCCGATCTGGTCGAAAAGTTCGTCAAGCGGCTCGCCCGACCAGAAGGCGCGGTCGAAGGCATCGGCCTCGGCGCGGGCGGCCCGGAACGAGACATACTTGCGGATCATGATCGACCAAGACCAGAAACTGGCCAGGGTAAGCATGATCATCACAAGTTTCACGGTCAACGAGGCGCGCACGAAAAGCGCAAGCAAGGAGAAATCCATCTCCGGCGCCGCTGCCGCCATGGCAAGGGTTTGCTGGTCCATTGGTCACTGCTCTCATACGGGGCCTGTTTCTCGGGCCTCTTAGCAGTGATTCTACCGGATATTGAGGGGTAAAGCCATAACAACTGCGTCATTGTTGTGGCCTGATTGCTGCCTTGCAGCGAAATCAGTGCAGTTTTGGCGCGATCTTCGCCCGAATTTCAGCCGGAAGCCGCCCCGCAGCGCCGGTTTCGGTCAGACAGACGAGCGTGACCGTCGCGGTAAAAAGCTTGTCATTGCCCCGCCAGACCGCCTGATCCAGCACGATCCGCGCCCCGGTTTCGGCAATCAGACCCGTCGTGACCCGCAATTCGTCATCGTATTTCGCCGGTTTCAGATAATCCGCCTCGACCCGGCGCACGGCAAAGACCAGCCCGTGATCGCGTTTCAGCGCCCCCTGATCGACGCCAAGGCCGCGCACCCATTCGCTGCGGCCGCGCTCGATGAATTTCAGATAATTGGCGTAATAGACGATGCCCGCCAGATCGGTGTCTTCGTAATAGACCCGCAGGGTGAAATCGTGGCTCATGCCGCCCCCCCAAGGCCGATCCGCGCCGCCAGCCGCAGCGCATGGCTTTTGTCCGTCGCGCAGGCGGGCAGCACCGGATCATAGGCGGCGCGGATCACCGCCGCGATCTCCGGGCGGATCACCGCCACGCCGCGCGCCTCGGCCAGCGGCGGATGGGTGGCAAAGGCCCGCTCGCCCCAGGTCAGGATCATCTGCACCGCCTGATTGAGCGCGATGGTTTCGGCCGGAACCTCATCGAGCGCCGCATCCATGCGGATGAAGGAAAAACAGGCGCGGATGGCCCCCGCCTCGTCAAAGCGGAAGGTGCGGAACTGGTTCGCCCCGGCATCATCGAGCCGCGCGACGATGTCGGACAGCCCGTCGATCATCTGATCCAGGTTCGGCACTTCCAGCAATTCCTGCCAGTCGCGAAAGAAGAAGATCATCAGATTGGCGCCGATCTCGGCATCGGTCTCGGCCATCTTCGCCTTGGCGAGCACCACCACCGCCTCGGTCGCGCCCTTGACGATGGCGAGCGTCGCCGCATCGACGCCAAAGACCACCGGCACGATCGGCCGCCCCCAGCGCGCAAAGCGGTAGCCCGCGGCCCCGGTGAACAGCGCCGCGATCTCCTCGGCGCTTGGCATCGTGCTTGTGTCACTCATCTCCACCCCCATTCGCTGCGCGGCAGCGTAACCATCGCCGCGGGGCTTGCCAAGGCTCAGACCGACAGGGTCGCCGCCACCGCCCGCTGCCACCGGGCCAGTTTCCGCGCCCGGTCCGTCTCGGCCATCGCCGGGGTGAAGCGGCGGTCGAGCGCCCAGTTCCGGGCGAACTCCGCGGGCGGCGGGCAGAGGCCTGCCCCCAGCCCGGCCAGATAGGCGGCGCCAAGCGCCGTCGTTTCGGTGATCACCGGGCGATCGACCGGGGCGCCCAGAATGTCGGCCAGAAACTGCATCGTCCAGTCGCTCGCCGCCATGCCGCCATCGACGCGCAGCACGTTTTGCCCCGCCGCGCCCCAATCGGCCCGCATCGCCGCGAGCAGGTCGCGCGTCTGCAGCCCGACGCTTTCCAGCGCCGCGCGG
The DNA here is from genome assembly GCF_005144475.1 of Rhodobacter capsulatus. Classification (GTDB taxonomy): domain Bacteria; phylum Pseudomonadota; class Alphaproteobacteria; order Rhodobacterales; family Rhodobacteraceae; genus Rhodobacter; species Rhodobacter capsulatus_C. Next base: position 57,193 of record NZ_SWJZ01000025.1, read on the forward strand.
GCAAATTCCGCAGGCCCCGTGTTGCGGGTCAGCCCGTAAATGGCACCGCGGCAGTCGGGGTTCCAATAGGGCGCCCCCAGCCCGGTAAAGGCGGGCACGATCACCAGATCCTGCGCCGGATCGGCGGTCTCGGCCAGATTTTGCGTCTCGGCCGCCCGGGAAATCAGGCCCAGCCCGTCGCGCAGCCATTGCACCACCGCCCCGGCCATGAAGATCGAGCCTTCGAGCGCATAGGTCGTCTCGCCGTTCAGCCGATAGGCGATGGTGGTCAGAAGCCGGTTTTGCGACACCACCAGCGTCGTCCCGGTGTTCAAAAGCGCAAAGCAGCCGGTGCCATAGGTCGATTTCAGCATCCCGGGGGCGAAACAGGCCTGCCCCACCGTCGCCGCCTGCTGATCGCCCGCCACCCCGGTGATCGGGATCGCGGCGCCAAACAGCGCCGGATCGGTCACCCCGAAATCATCGGCGCAATCCTTGACCTCGGGCAAAAGCGCCATCGGCACGCCCAGAAGCGCGCAGATTTCCGCGTCCCATTCATTGCGGCCGATGTCGTAAAGCAGCGTCCGCGCGGCGTTCGTCGCATCGGTCGCATGCACCCGGCCGCCGGTCAGCCGCCAGATCAGGAAACTGTCGATGGTGCCAAAGGCCAGCTCGCCGCGCGCGGCCCGGTCCCGCGCACCGGGGATCGTGTCGAGCAGCCATTTCACCTTGCTGCCCGAGAAATACGGGTCGAGCAGCAGGCCGGTTTTCGCCGTCATCCTCGCCTCGTGGCCCTCGGATTTCAGGCGCGCGCAGATCTCGGCGGTGCGCCGATCCTGCCAGACGATCGCATTGTGAAGCGGCACGCCGGTCGCACGGTCCCAGATCAGCGTCGTCTCGCGCTGGTTGGTCAGGCCCAGCGCGGCGACCGGACCGGCCTGCGCCAGCGCCTCGCGGATGGTGGACAGCACCGTCGCCCAGATCGCCTCGGGGTCATGTTCGACCCAGCCGGGCGCCGGAAAGATCTGCGGAAATTCGCGGCTTGCCGTGGCCACGGGGCGCAGAGCGGCGTCAAAGACAATCGCCCGGGTCGAGGTCGTGCCCTGATCGAGCGCCAGAATCCGTGTCATCGCGCCCCCCGGTCCCGCATGAACCGGTCGAGCACCGCGATCTGATCGGCGCTCAGCCGCAGGCCCAGTTTCGTGCGCCGCCAGACCACATCCTCGGCCCGGCGCGCCCATTCGCGGTCCATCAGCCAGATCACCTCGGCCTCGGAGAGCCCGGCGCCGAAATCGCGGCCCAGATCGGCGCGGGTCTTCGCCTCGCCGAGGATCGCGAAAGCCTCGGTGCCATAGGCCCGCGCCATCCGCCCCGCCCCCGCCTGCCCCAGAAAGGCATAGCGCACCCGCAACCGCTCGATCAGCGCCTTGACGCCGGTCTGGAAGAAATCGCCGCCGGGCAGCGGCACGCGGGCGGTCCAGTCCGGGCCAAGGCCGGGGAAATGCGGCGCCAGTTTCGCCAAAGTCGCCTCGGCCAGACGGCGATAGGTGGTGATCTTGCCGCCGAAGACATTGAGCAGCACCGGCCCCCCGGCCTGCAGATCCAGCACATAATCGCGCGAGGCCGCGGTGGCGGAACTGGCGCCGTCGTCATAAAGCGGCCGCACCCCGGCATAGGACCAGACGACATCCCGGGCGGTGACGGGCTTCGCCAGATATTGCGAGACGAAGGCCAGAAGATAATCGCGCTCGGCCTCGGAACAGGTTGCGGCTTCGGGGGCGGCGTCATGCGCGGCCTCGGTGGTGCCGATCAGCGAAAAATCCTGCTCGTAAGGAATGATGAAGACGATCCGCCCGTCCGCGCCCTGCAAGAACAGCGCCCGCGGATCGTCATGCAGCCTGCGCGTCACGATATGGCTGCCGCGCACCAGCCGCACCTGCGCGGGCGATTGCGGCGCGTCGATCAGGCCCAGCACCTGCCCGACCCAGGGCCCGGCGGCATTCACCAGACCCCGGGCGTGATGCACCGCCTTGCCCGCGGCCCCCTCGGTCTCGATGCGCCACAGATCGCCCTGCCGTTGCGCGCCGATGACCTTGGTGCCCACCAGCACCTTGGCCCCGCGCGCCGCGGCATCGCGGGCGTTCAGCACCACAAGCCGCGCATCCTCGACCCAGACGTCGGAATATTCCCAGGCCAGCGCCATCCCGGGCTTCAGCACCCGGCCGATCTTGTCCCGCGTCAGATCCAGCCTGCGCGTTCCGGGAAGGATCTTGCGCCCGCCCATGTTGTCGTAAAGGAAAAGCCCCAGCCGCAAGAGCCAGGCGGGCCGCCGCCCCTTCATCCAGGGAAAGACCAGGTTCAACAGCCGGCTGGTCGGCGTCGTCGTGTCGAACCGGATCCCCGCATGGACCGGCAGCACGAAGCGCAACGGCCAGGAAATATGCGGCATGGCGACCAGCAGCGTCTCGCGTTCCTCCAGCGCCTCGCGCACCAGACGGAACTCGAAGAACTCCAGATAGCGCAGCCCGCCGTGAAACAGCTTGGTCGAGGCCGAGGACGTGCCCTGCGCCAGATCCCCCTGTTCGGCCAGGGTCACCGAAAGCCCCCGCCCCGCCGCGTCGCGGGCGATGCCGCAGCCGTTCACCCCCCCGCCGATGATGAAAAGATCGACGACCCCGGGTTGATCGCTCACGACTGCCTCCTGCGCTTTTGACCCGATGATGGGCTTTTCCCGCAGTTTGGCAAGCTGTGACGCAGCCGTCGCGGGGCCTTCGCGCTTGCCCGCCCCCCTTGGCCCGCCTATAACGCCGCCATGACCGGGCTTTGCTTCATACATCGAATTACCGGCCCGGCGCTCTGACGCGTCAGGGTTGCCGGGAGACGTTGCAAAGCCCCGGGCGCATTGCGCCCCTATGTCCGATCCAGCCTGAATGGACCCATGATGAGCGCCGACACGCCCGAAACTGCCGTCGATTACCGCGACACCGTCTTTCTGCCCGAAACCGACTTTCCGATGCGCGCGAACCTGCCCGGGCGCGAACCCGACTGGCTGGCCCGCTGGGCGCGGATCGGCGTCTATGACCGCCTGCGCGAAAAGACCGGCCGGGCGCCCTTCGTGCTGCATGACGGCCCCCCCTATGCGAACGGGCATCTGCACATCGGCCATGCGCTGAACAAGATCCTGAAAGACTTCATCGTGCGGTCGCAACAGATGATGGGCCGCGACGCGCGCTATGTGCCGGGCTGGGATTGCCACGGCCTGCCGATCGAATGGAAGATCGAGGAACAATACCGCGCCAAGGGCCTGAACAAGGACGACGTGGACACCGTCTCCTTCCGGCAGGAATGCCGCCGCTTCGCCGAGGGCTGGATCGACATTCAGCGCGAGGAATTCAAGCGTCTGGGCGTCACCGGCAAATGGGAACGCCCCTATCTGACGATGGATTTCCACGCCGAGGCGGTGATCGCCGAGGAGTTCATGAAGCTGCTGATGAACGGCTCGCTTTATCAGGGCTCGAAGCCGGTGATGTGGTCGCCGGTCGAAAAGACCGCACTGGCCGAGGCCGAGGTCGAATATCACGACCACACCAGCCATACGATCTGGGTGCGGTTCAAGCCGGTTTCCGGGCTCGACGGCGCTTCGGTGGTGATCTGGACGACGACGCCCTGGACGATCCCGCAGAACCGCGCCGTGGCTTACGGGCCGGGCATCGCCTACGGGCTTTATCGCATCGATGCGGCGGCGGAAAACGCCACCGCGGTTGTCGGCGAAACGCTGGTGCTGGCCGATGTGCTGGCGCAGGGCGTGATGACCGCGGCCAAGGTCGAGGGCTTCACCCGTCTGCGCGATGTTCCGGCCTCGGAATTCGCGGGCGTGATCCTGCGCCACCCCTATGCGGGCATCGAAAACGGCAATGGCGAATGGGATTTCGACGTGCCGATGCTGCCGGGCGATCACGTCACCGACGACGCCGGGACCGGCTTTGTCCATACCGCCCCCAGCCACGGCGATGACGACTATCAGCTGGGCCTCAAATTCGGCCTGCCGATGACCTATAACGTCGAGCCGGACGGCACCTACCGGACCTCGCTGCCGGTCTTCGGCGGTCAGGCGATCATCCTGGCCGATGGCAAGGAAGGCCCGGCGAATGTCAGCAACATCAAGGCGCTGCACGCGCAAGGCGCGCTCTTGGCCAAGGGCAAGCTGAAGCACTCCTACCCGCATTCCTGGCGCTCGAAGGCGCCGCTCATCTACCGCAACACGCCGCAATGGTTCGCCGCCATCGACGTGAAGCTGAATGACGGCATGGGCCAATATGGCGACACGATCCGGCAACGCGCGCTCACCTCGATCGACCAGCTCGTGCAATGGACCCCGCCCACTGGCCGCAACCGGCTTTACTCGATGATCGAGGCGCGGCCCGACTGGGTGCTGTCGCGTCAACGCGCCTGGGGAGTGCCGCTCACCTGCTTCACCAAAAAGGGCGCGCAGCCGACCGACCCGGATTTCCTGCTGCGCGACGCCGAAGTGAACGCCCGCATCTCTGCGGCGTTTGAGGCCGAGGGCGCCGATGTCTGGTATACCGACGGCTTCAAGGAGCGGATGCTGGGCAATATCGTCAACCCCGAGGATTACAACCAGGTCTTCGACGTGCTGGACGTCTGGTTCGATAGCGGTTCCACCCATGCCTTCGTGCTGCGCGACCGCGACGACGGCACCGCGGACGGCATCGCCGATCTGTACCTTGAGGGCACCGACCAGCACCGCGGCTGGTTCCATTCCTCGATGCTGCAGGCCTGCGCCACCAAGGGCCGCGCCCCCTATCGCGGCGTGCTGACCCACGGCTTCACGCTCGATGAAAAGGGCATGAAGATGTCGAAATCGCTGGGCAATACCGTGGCCCCGGCGGACGTGATCAAGGATTACGGCGCCGACATCCTGCGGCTTTGGGTGGCGCAATCGGATTACACCGTCGATCTGCGGATCGGGAAAGAGATCCTGAAAGGCACCGCCGACAGCTACCGCCGCCTGCGCAACACCCTGCGCTTCATGCTCGGTGCACTCTCGGGCTTTGCCGAGGAAGAACGCGTCGCCCCGTCCGAGATGCCGGAGCTGGAACGGTGGGTGCTGCACCGTCTGGCCGAGCTTGATACCACCGTGCGCACGGGCTATGCGGCTTACGACTTCCAGGGCGTGTTCCAGACGCTTTTCACCTTCTGCACGGTGGATCTTTCGGCCTTCTGGTTCGACATCCGCAAGGACGCGCTTTACTGCGACGCCCCCAGCAGCCTGCGCCGCCGCGCCGCGCGCACGGTGATGGACGAGCTCTTCCAGCGCCTGACGAAATGGTTGGCGCCGATGCTGCCCTTCACCATGGAAGACGTCTGGCTGAGCCGCTTCCCGGGCGAGGCGAATTCGGTCCATCTGGAGGATTTCACCGCCACCCCGTCCGACTGGCTGAACCCGGATCTGGCGGCGAAATGGGACGGCATCCGCCGTGCGCGGCGCGTGGTGACGGCGGCGCTCGAGGTGCAACGCACCGCCAAGGTGATCGGCGCCAGCCTTGAAGCCGCCCCGGTGGTGCATGTCGAGGACACCGCGCTGGAAGCCGCGCTGAAATCGGTCGACTTCGCCGATATCTGCATCACCTCGGACCTGAGCCTGAGCACCGACCCGGCCCCCGCCGAGGCGTTCCGGCTGCCCGAAGTGCCCGGCATCGCCGTCGTCTTCGAGGCCGCGGAAGGCGAAAAATGCGAGCGCTGCTGGAAGATCCTGCCCGATGTGGGCCACCACAAGCATCCCTGCACCTGCGCGCGCTGCAATTCGGTGCTGGGCTGACCACCACCCGCGCCGGGGGCTTCGCGCCCCCGGACCCCCGCGGGATATTTGCACCAAGGTGAAAGCAGACCCCGGGTGCCCTTTCACCTTGGCGCAAATATCCCGGGGGGAGTCCGCTTGCGGACGGGCGGCAGAGCCCCCCCTTGCCCCGCCTGCCATCCCTCGTTACCGATGTGACGATTGCATGACAGCCGGAGGCCGCGGCGATGAGCCTTTCCATTCTTCTCGCGGTTCTGGCCGCCGCCTTCCTGCATGCGCTCTGGAATGCGCTTTTGCGCTTTGGCGGATCAAAAATCCGCGCCATGGTGATGCTGAGCTACATGGAGGCCGCCGTCGGCCTGGCCATCGCGCTCACCCGCCCCTGGCCCGAGGTCGCCGCCTGGAAATGGGTCGCCGCCGCAAGTTGCGTGCATTTCTTCTACAAGTATTTCCTCGCCCATGCCTATGAGCAGGGCGATCTGAGCCGGGTTTACCCGATCGCGCGGGGCACGGCGCCGATGATGGTCGCCATCGTCTCGGCGCTTTTCGCGCTCGATACGATCGAACCGCTTGGCTATGTCGGCATCGGCGTTCTGGGGCTGGGCATCCTCTTCATGGCGCGCGGCGTTTTCACCGACGGCGAGAGCCGCAAGCTTCTGCCCTTTGCCTTCGGCTCGGCCTGCGCCACCGCCACCTACACGCTGACCGACGGGCTGGGCGCCCGCGTCGCCGGGGATGCGGCGGGCTATGTCGGCTGGCTGATGGTGGGGGGCGGGCTGCTGTTCGGGCTGGTGATGACCTTCACCCGGCCGAAGGGCTTTCTGACGGTCGCGCCGCTGAAGGATTGGGGCATGGCGGCGGCGGGGGCGGCGGCCTCTTATGGCGCCTATGCGATCTCGATCTGGGCGATGACCAAGGCGCCGATCGCGCTGGTGGCGGCAACCCGGGAAACCGCGATCCTCTTTGCCGTGCTGATCGGCTGGCTGGCCTTTGGCGAAAAGATGACAAGGTCGAAGGCCACGGCGGCGGGGCTGATCGTGGCGGGCGTGGTGCTGACCCGGCTTTAGTCGGGCCCGCCTTCAGTCCGGATGCCGCGCGGGGAGGATCTGCTGCGCGATGCCCGCGAACATGAGATAAACCGAGGTCACCACCAGACCCCAATGCGCCCAGGAGCCTTCCTCGAAATTCACCCAGGCCGCGCGGGCGGCAAAGGCGGTCCACAGCAGCGCCATCGTCAGCGACAGCGGCCGCCAGCGCAGGGTGCGGGTGGGGTGGATGAATTTCAGCGGAAAGAACATCGCCACCGCCAGCGCCAGCACCACGGCCAGCGTGATCCAGTAGGACGGCCAGATCGCGAACAGCACCAGCACCACCATGTTCCAGCAGGCCGGAAAGCCGGAGAAAGAGCAATCCTTCGTCTTCATTCGCGTATCGGCGAAATAGATCACCGAGGTGTAGATGATCGCGATGATCGCCAGCCAGCCGGTCCAGCCCGGCAGCAGACCGGATTTGAACAGGGCATAGGCCGGAATGAAGACATAGGTCAGATAATCGACGATCAGGTCCATCAGCACGCCGTCATGCGTCGGCCAGTTGTGCTTGGTGTCGAACCGGCGCGCCAAGGGGCCATCGACGCCGTCGACGATCAGCGCCACGACGAGCCACAGGAACATCAGCGACCATTTTTCCTCGACCGCCGCCAGCATCGCCAGCATCGACAGCACCGCCCCGGTGGCGGTCAGCAGGTGAACGGAGAGGGCCTTGAAACGAATGTCCATGCGCCCTTCCTGCCCGAAACCGGCAAGGCGTGCAAGACGGGCCGAGGGCGCACCCCGGCCCGTCCCGTGGTCACGATGTCGCTCAAGCGACCGCCTTGAGCAGCGACAGGAACTGGCTGGCCGTGTCGCGGGCGGTCGTCACCGTGTCCGAAGACCCGCTTTCCGAGGTCATCGCGGTGAAAAGCGACTCGTAAAGCGATTGCGCGGCGGTGGCGCTGCTCGAGGTGGTCGTGTCGTCCTCGGTCTCGGCGTCGCTTTCCGCGCCCGGCGGCGGGCCCGAGGGCGGCGGGCCGGGCGGCGGACCCGACATGCCCTGCATGCCGCCCGCCCCCCCCGATGTCATCGCGTCTTCTGCCGCGGTGAACTCGGCTTCGGTCAAAAGCCCGTCGCTGTCGGTGTCGATCGAGCCGAACTGCGACGACAGCAGATCGGCCACCGGACTGGCGTCGATTTCCGCCTGCGACAGGGCGCCGTCGCCATCGGCATCGTCATTGGCCGCCAGCGCCTCGAACAGCGACTGGCTGTCGGCCCCGCCCGACGCCGAAGTCGGCGGCGGAGGGGGCGGGGGCGGCGCACCGCCGGTTTGAAAGCTCGACGACGCGGAGGAGGTCGTCTTCGACGAGGAACTGCCCGAGGATTGCTGCAACAACGCGAGCGCGGTGGTGCTTGAAGAGGAGGACAGTGAAGTCAGGGAGGAAACGCTCATCATACGATCCTTTCTGGATGACTGCGTGCCCCGACGCTGCCCCCGGAGGATGAACGAAACCTTATTTTCGGCCTAAACCTTGGCTTAAAACCGCTTGGATTGTAGCGGGTTAGAAGGGTTTATGGCGCGGTTTCGGCTCAGGCGCGCGGGTGTGCCGCCTGATAGACCTGCATGAGTCGCGCCTGATCGACGGCGGTATAGACCTGGGTCGTGGCAAGGCTCGCATGGCCCAGCAATTCCTGGATCGCGCGCAGATCGCCGCCTTCGGCCAGCAGATGCGTCGCGAAACTGTGCCGCAGCGCATGCGGGGTCGCCGTCGCGGGCAGACCGAGACCCAGCCGCGCCCGTTCCATCGACTTCGCCACCAGCCGCGGATTGAGCGGACCGCCGCGGGCGCCGCGGAACAGCGGTTCATAGCGCGACATCGGGAAGGGGCAGAGCCGCAGGTAATCGGCCACCGCCTTGCGCGCCGCCGGAAGCACCGGCACCAGCCGCTCCTTGTCGCCCTTGCCGCGGACCCGCAGCACCTCGGGCAGCGGCGCATCCGAGCCCTTCAGCGCCAAAGCCTCGGAGACCCGCAGCCCGCAGCCATACATCAGCGTCATCACCGCCGAATCGCGCGCCGCGATCCAGGGCTCCTGCGCCTGCACCTCGACCTGTTCCAGCACCTCGGCCGCGGCCTCGACGCTGAGCGGACGGGGCAGCTTGCGCTGATATTTCGGCGCCTTGGCCGACAGGACATGGGTGGCGTCGAAGCCTTCGCGCGCCGCCAGCCAGCGGATGAAATTCTTCACCGCCGAAAGCGCCCGCGCCAGCGAGCGGCCCGAAAGGCCGCGCGTGCGTTCATGCGCCATCCAGGCCCGCATGTCGGATTGGCCAAGCCCGGCCAGTTGCGCCAGACCGAGGCTTTCGCCCCGATGCCGGTGCAGGAAGGCCAGAAATCCGGCCACGTCGGAACTGTAGGCCGTCAGCGTGTGACTGGCCGCCCCGTCGATCGCCCGCAAGTGACTGATCCACAGGGCCATCGCCGTCCGTGCGGCGGGCGAGACCCCCACCGACATCAGTTCAGCCAGCGCCGCATGCCGCGCTCGAACACGCCTGCGAAGAAGGCCAGCAGGTCGGTGCCTTGCGAGGGTTTGAATTGATGCGGGTCTTCGGCGCCCATCACCAGCATGCCGGGCAGACGCCCCTCGCCCAGATCCAGACGCATCAGCGCCTCGGAGCGGATCCAGCTTGCGGCCTCGCCATAGATCGCCTCGGAATGCGGCAGGGTCTGGCGCAGCACCACCGGGCGCACCTGCCCGCCACGACCGGCGCGCATGTATTCCTGGATGAAGCCGGGTTCGGCGACGCACAGAACATCGCCCAGACGGCGCAGCGCCGGATCGCTGTCATCTTGCAGCGTTTCCAGCACCAGCTTGACGCTGTCCACCCGCAGGATCTCGGCGACTTCGGTGCCGAGGCTCTTCAGGAAGCTCTCGAAATCCACCGGATCCAGCATGCGCAGCACGGCGCGGTGGATCTGGTTCGTCCCCGAAAGATTCTCGTAGGCCGCGGCAATCACCGAACGGTGCGTGTCCTCGAGCCGGTCAAGGCGGCGCTCCAGCCGCTCCATCGCCACACCGCGCAGGTCGACGATATTGGCGCCCATGGCGCGTTCGTTCGCGGTGATCAGCGCCCGCATCAGATCGCGATCCTCAAGGATCACGTCGGGATCGGAGATGATCTTTTCGCGCAGTTCAGGTGCAAAAGCCGTGTCGGTCATGCCAGCCTCTCGTAAGCGGGTTGCACCTAAATTGACACAGATTCTGGTTAAATGCAGGTTAAATTTGTTAACAATAATAAGAGGCCCGCCGAATTCGACGGGCCCGGGCCTTCGGATCACGGATTTCAGACGATCGACTGGCCGGTTTTCGCCCAATCTTTCAGGAACTGTTCCAGCCCCCTGTCGGTCAGCGGGTGGTTCGCCATCGCCTTGATCACCGAGGGCGGCGCGGTGATGACATCGGCACCGATCCGGGCGACATCGGTGATATGGTTGACCGAGCGGATCGAGGCGGCCAGAATCTCGGTCTTGAAACCGTAATTGTCATAGATGGTGCGGATGTCCTCGATCAGGCTCACGCCATCAAGGTTGATGTCATCCAGACGGCCGATGAAGGGGCTGATGAAAGTCGCCCCGGCCTTGGCCGCCAGGATCGCCTGCGCCGCCGAGAAACACAGAGTGACGTTGACCATGTGGCCTTCGGATGCGAAAGCCTTGCAAGCCGTCAGGCCCGCCCAGGTCAGCGGCACCTTGATGGCGATGTTGGAGGCGATCTTGGCCAGTTTCAGCCCTTCGGCGATCATGTCCCCCGCCTCGGTCGCCACCACCTCGGCCGAGACCGGACCCGCAACCATGTCGCAGATTTCCTTCGTCACTTCGAGAATGTCGCGGCCCGATTTCAGGATCAGCGACGGGTTGGTGGTGACACCATCGACCATGCCGAGATCGTTGAGTTCCTTGATGGCCGCGACATCCGCGGTATCGACGAAGAATTTCATGAGGGGCCTCCTGCGCTTGATCTGGCCGGGATTTAGCGCAAACAGCCGGAAATGGCGAGAGCGGAATCGGGCGCAGGGGGGGGCTTGCCGCCCCCCTCGGCCTGACGGCCTCTCCCCCCGCGCGTATTTCGGCCAAGAAGAAACCCCGCCGTTTCTTCTTGGTCCAAATACGCCCGCCGGAGGCGTTGCAGGGCGCGGGGCCGGGCATGTCTGAGCAAGGCTTCTTTCCCGAAGGCGCGCGCGTCTCGGTGCTGACCGCCGAGCCGATCGGCAAGCCTTTGGACTATCTCGCCCCCGAGGGCGGCTGTTTTCCCGGCGCCTTCGTCGAGGTGCCGCTCGGGCCGCGCCGGGTTGTCGGGGTCGTCTGGGGCGCGGGTGACGGGCGGTTCGAGGCGGGCAAGCTGCGCTCGGTGTCGCGGGTGCTGGACGTGCCGCCGATGCGGGCGGAATTGCAGGAGTTCCTGATCCGCATGGGGACTTACACGATGACCTCCCTGCCCGCGGTGCTGCGGCTTGCCACGCGCACACCGGGGCTGTTCGATCCGCCGGGCGCGCGGCGGATCTATCGGCTCGGTGCCACCGCGCCGGGCAAGCTGACGGAGGCGCGGGAAAAGGTGCTCGCCGTGCTGCGCGATCACGGCGGCGCCGGGTTTTACCTGAGCGAACTGGCGCAACTGGCTGGCGTCACGCCGCAGGTGGTGAAGGGGCTGGTGAAGCTCGGCGCGATCGAGGAGACCGAGCAGCCGCGGGATCTGCCGCTGCCGAAGCTCGATTTCACCCTGCCGGGCAAGGTGCTTTCGGAAGATCAGGCCACCGCCGCCGCCGGGCTGAAGGGCGACGGTTTCGGCGTGACGTTGCTCAAGGGCGTCACCGGCTCGGGCAAGACCGAGGTCTATCTGGAAGCCGTGGCCGAGTGTCTGCGCCGCGGGCGGCAGGCTTTGGTGCTGCTGCCGGAAATCGCGCTGACCTCGGAGTTTCTCTCGCGCGTCGAGGCGCGGTTCGGCGCCCGCCCCGGCGAATGGCATTCCGGCGTGACCGAGGCCGAGCGGCGCCGGCTGTGGCGGATGGTGGCGACGGGCGGGGCGCAGATGGTCGTCGGCGCCCGTTCGGCGCTGTTCCTGCCGTTTCAGGATCTGGGGCTGATCGTCGTCGACGAGGAACACGACACTTCCTACAAGCAGGAGGAGGGCGCGCTTTACAACGCCCGTGACATGGCCGTGCTGCGCGCCTCGCTGGTGGGCGCGCAGGTGGTGCTGGCTTCGGCGACGCCCAGCCTTGAAAGCTGGGTGAATGCCGCTTCGGGGAAATACCGCCGGATCGATCTGGCCGCCCGCTTCGGCGCCTCGGAACTGCCCGAGATGCGGACGATCGACATGCGCGAGGAACGCATTGAACCCGTGCACTGGATCTCCCCCAGCCTGGTCGGTGCGGTCGTTGCCACGCTCTCGCGCGGGGAACAGGCGATGCTGTTCCTGAACCGACGCGGCTATGCGCCGGTCACGCTCTGCCGCGCCTGCGGGCAGCAGATCGGCTGCGATCATTGCGACGCGCGGATGGTCGAGCACCGGTTCCTGAAGCGCCTTGTCTGCCATCAATGCGGCGAGACGAAACCCATTCCCACTACCTGCCCCGCCTGCGGTGTCGAGGGCAAGCTGGCCCCCGTCGGCCCGGGGGTGGAGCGGCTGGCCGAGGAAGTGGCGGAACGCTTCCCCACGGCGCGGGTGGCGGTGCTGTCCTCGGACCTGTTCGGCTCGGCCCGGGCGCTGAAGGAAGCGGTGGCAAATATCGCCCAAGGCGGCGCCGACATCCTCATCGGCACACAGATCGTCGCCAAGGGGCACAATTTTCCGCTGCTGACGCTGGTCGGTGTGATCGATGCCGATCTGGGCCTTCAGGGCTCCGACCTGCGCGCGGCGGAACGCACCTTTCAGCTGATGCGGCAGGTGGCGGGCCGGGCGGGCCGGGCGGAAAAACCCGGGCTGGCGCTGCTCCAGACCTATCAGCCCGAACATCCGGTGATCCGCGCCATTCTGGGCGGCGACGAGGAGGCGTTCTGGAAGGCCGAGGCCGAGGGGCGCCGGGCGGCGAATGTGCCGCCCTATGGCCGGATGGCGGGGATCATCCTGTCAGGCGCCGAGATCGAGCCGCTTTTCGCCTATGGCACCGATCTGGCGCAGCATGACGGGCCCCTGCGCCGGATCGGCGCACAGCTTTACGGCCCCGCCCCCGCCCCCATCGCCCGGATCCGCGGCCGCCACCGCGTGCGACTTCTGATCCGCGCCGACAAGACCGCGCCGCTGCAACAGGCGATCAAGGCCTGGCTGCGCGGGGTGAAACAGCCCAATTCCGTCCGCCTTGCCATCGACATCGACCCGCAAAGCTTCCTTTAGCCCCGCTTTCGATTGACCGCCCGCCGCTTTCGCGCCATTGGGGGCAAAACCAACGGAGCCCGCCCATGACCACCTTCACCGCCTTTGCCGTCCTGCCCGAGCGCGAGCTTGCCGACGATCTGGCCGAGCGGCTGGAAGATCTGGACCCCGGCCCCTATGGCGTCGGCGTCTTCGAGATCGAGGACGGCTCGGGCAATTTCGAGGTCGGCGCCTATTTCCTCGACCGCCCCGATGACATCGTGCTCGATCTGCTCGCCGCGGCCTATGGGGCGACGGGCTTCGTCATTTCGGAACTGCCGGAAACCGACTGGGTGGCGCATGTGAAACGCGAACTGGCCCCGGTCGTCGCCGGGCGCTTCTTCGTGCACGGCAGCCATGATGCCGACAAGGTGCCCGAAGGGTCGATCCCGCTGGTCATCGATGCCGCCATGGCCTTCGGCACCGGCCATCACGGCACCACGCTTGGCTGCCTGACCGCGCTCGACCGGCTGGCAAACGACGGGATCCATCCGCGCAAGACCGTCGACATCGGCTGCGGCACCGCCGTTCTGGGGATGGCCGCCGCGAAGCTCTGGCCCGAGACGGTGCTGGCCTCGGACATCGACCCGATCGCGGTGGAAACCGCCGCGGCGAATGTCACCGGCAATGATCTCGCGGGCCGGGTGATCTGCCTGCAGGCGGCCGGTTTCGCCCATCCCGAGCTGCAGGCCGCCGCGCCTTTCGACCTTGTTTTTGCCAATATCCTGAAAGGCCCGCTGATCACGCTGGCCCCCGACATGGGGCGGTTTTGCGCCGAATCGGGCCGTGTCATCCTGTCCGGGATCCTGATCGAGCAGGGCGACGAGGTGATCGACGCCTATCAGGCGCAGGGCTTCCGTCTCGTTTCGCGCGACAATTACGGCGATTGGACGACATTGGTTCTGCAGCGGAACTGATCCGCCGAAAGCCATCTCGCCGGGGCGGCGAAATTCGGGCATAACTGTTAATCAGTCGTTAGGCATGTTGCCCGCGACCGGTTTTGAGTGGAGCCCGTCATGCGTCGTTCGATCAATGCGGATTTCGAAGACCGCCTTGCGCGGATCGACCGGATTCACGCCGCTGGCGGGGCTTTCGAGGCGACCGGCGCGCTTGGCCGCGCCTATTTCGACAGCCACCGCCCGAAAGAGCGCCGCCGCTTCCCCTGGCGGGCCGTGGCGATGGTGCTTTTGGGGATGCTGCTGTTCAAGGGCGCGATCCTGGCGCAGGTCGGCCCGGAAACCTATGCCCGCCGGGTCGAGGTTCTGAGCCAGGGCTCGCCGGTCGAACAGGTGGGCGCCTGGGTGCTGCACGCCGATGCGCCGACGAAATTCATCGCGGCGCAGCTGCGCGCCCTGCTGTTTTAAGCCGGATTTCACCGCATGCAAAAGGCCGCGCAGGGGGCTGCGCGGCCTTGCGTGATCGCGTGGGCTCAGCGGCCGATGCCGTCGATATCGTGGCGCGTCAGGCCGATATCATTGAGTTCCCGGTCGCTCAGCCGCGCAAGCGCCCGCCGCGTCAGCCGGGCGTCGTTCCACAGCGTCATCGCGTCGATCAGGCGGGCAAACATCCCGGCCCGGCCTTGGCGGGCGGAAAGGGCGAGGGTGTCGAGGGCGGACATGATGCGGTTCCTTTGTATTCTGCCGATTTGTTGGGCGTCTCTTTGTTGATTGGGCAGTTAATCAAGGCAGCTTGCGAAAACAAGCGCCCCCCGGTCAGCCCCGCCATGCAGCAAATGCATGGCTTTTCGCGTGCTTGGCGGCCCCGCGCGGGGCTTTGGCATTTTGCCGGGCAGCCCCGTCATTTTGACTGACGCATTCTGCTGCCAAACGTCGCTTTCGCCGGTTCTGCGTCGTCTTCGCCGCCGGGCGCCGCCTGCGCCGCGCCGCTTTGCGCTTTCCGATGTTCTGCTTTTGTGCTAAATGCGGAAAAAATGCCACAGGCAAAAGGGCAGTCACATGCGGGTGATCGGGATCGATCCGGGGTTACGCAACCTCGGCTGGGGGGTGATCGAGGTCGATGGCCCCCGCTTGCGCCATGTCGCGAATGGAATCATCCATTCCGAGGGAACGGATCTGGCGAAACGCCTTGTCGTGCTGCATGCGGGCCTGACCGCGGTGATCACGACGCATCGCCCCGAGGCCGCGGCGGTGGAACAGACCTTCGTCAACAAGGACGCCGTGGCGACGCTGAAGCTGGGTCAGGCGCGGGGGATTGCGCTGCTGGTGCCCGCGCAGGCCGGGCTCGAGATCGGGGAATATGCGCCCAATGCGGTGAAAAAGGCCGTGGTGGGGGTGGGTCACGCCGACAAGGCGCAGGTGCAGCACATGGTCCGCCACCAGCTGCCGGGCGTCGTCTTTGACGGCCCCGATGCGGCGGATGCGCTGGCGATCGCGATCTGTCACGCGCATCACCTGCAATCGGCGCGGCGGGCCTCGGCGGCGATGCTGGGCCGCGGCGCCTTGGAGATCACCGCGGGGCAAGCCCGGATCCGGAGGACAGGCGCATGATCGGACGCATCGCCGGGGTGATCTTGCACCGCGCCATGGACCATGTGCTGATCGACGTCCGCGGCGTCGGCTACATCGTCCATGTCTCCTCCCGCACCGCCGCCAACCTGCCCCCGGTGGGCGAGGCCTGCGCGCTTTACACCGAGCTTCTGGTGCGCGAGGACCTGTTGCAGCTCTTCGGCTTCCCGACGCTGATCGAAAAGGAATGGCACCGGCTGCTGACCTCGGTGCAGGGGATCGGCGCGAAAGCCGCGCTGGCGATCCTTGGCACGCTGGGGCCGGATGGCGTCTCCCGCGCGCTCGCTCTTGGGGACTGGAACGCGATCAAGGCCGCCCCCGGCGTCGGCCCGAAACTGGCGCAGCGCGTGGTGATGGAGCTGAAGGACAAGGCGCCGACGGTGATGGCGATGGGCGGCACGCTGACGGTCGACACCGCCCCCTCGGACGAGGTGATCGAGACCGCGCCACAGCCGGTCAAACGCCCCGCCCCGGCCGCCACAAGGCAGGTGAACTTCACCGCCGAGGCGCTCTCGGCCCTGACCAACCTCGGCTATTCCCCCTCGGACGCCGCCACCGCCGTTGCCAAGGCCAGCGAAAACCCCGAGGCCACCGACACGGCAAAACTGATCCGCGCCGCCCTGCGCCTCCTCGCCCCAAAGGACTAGCCTTTTCATCTTGCCTTAAATATCCCGGGGGTGTGGGGGCAGCGCCCCCACCCTTGTCTGAAAGCACCGCATGACCGAACCCGATCCGACCCTCCGCCCC
>NZ_SWJZ01000026.1 GCF_005144475.1 Rhodobacter capsulatus
GCAAAGTCCTTTTCCACCACCGCAATCGACAGCCCGGGCTGCGCCTGCTTCAGGTAATAGGCGGTCCAAAGCCCGGTGAAGCCCGCGCCGACGATGCAAACGTCAACGTCGATATCCCCGGGCAGGGGCGCGCGGCAGGGCGGAAGACCGCCCATATCCGCGAACCAGAAGGAAACATCGCCGTTCTTCGTCACCGTCATGGCTGTTTTCCCATCCTTGCCGGATCGTCGCGCCAGCATCCATCGGCAAGCCCCGGCCGGCAAGGAAGAACGGCAGCTCCGCCGCGGCATGGCCCGCGGGCAAGCGGGCGTTACCGGAACAGCCGTTGCAGGCGGGGGCGCAGGCGCAGGAAGCGGCGATAGGCCGCCTCGAAGGCCGGGGCGAGGGGCGGCCAACCGGCCAGAAATCCGAGCGGGCGCAACAGCGGAATCGCCCGCCACATCGCCGCGAAAGCCGCCGCGCCCGAGAGCAGCCGGCCGTTTTCTTCCGCATGAAAGCGGGCGAGCAGCTCGGCGCGGTCGATCGGGCAGGCGGTTTCGGGGGCGCGCAGATCGACGAAGCGGATCGCCCCGCGCCGGTCAAGCCGTCGCATCAGCGCGATCTCGCGTTGGCAGAGCGGGCAGCCGCTGTCGAACCAGACCGTCAGGGGGGCTGTCATGCCGGACCTCGCTTTGCCGCAGGGGACAAGCTGCGATATGGGCCGGACCTTGCGGCGGTCAAGCCCTGTGTCCCGGCCCTCAGCCCTGCCGGGTCTTGACCTGGATCGCGGTGAACCCCTCGAACCGCGGTGCGCCCGCATGCAGCTTGCGGCTGTCGCCCGCGCGGGCATGGGCCTCGCGGAACTGCTGCGACGTCGTCCAAGCGCGGAAATCGGCCTCGCTCTCCCAGACCGTATGCGAGGCGTAAAGCCGGGTGCCATCCTCGGCCTCGGGACCGCGCAGCATGCTGAACTCGACAAAGCCCGGCAGCTCGTGCAGCCGCGAGTCGCGTCCAAGCCAGAGCGCCTCGAATTCGGCGGCATTTTCAAGCGGGACGGTGAAGCGGTTCATCGCAAGGAACATCGAACATCCTTTCAGGTCGCAGCGGAAACGGCTGGCCGGGAGGGCTGGCTGCGCGGATCTTAGGGGCGGCGGCGGGCCGGGCAAGCAAAAATACATTCCCGGCACACAAATCGGAACCGGCTGGCGGCCTTTCCGGCGGCGCCACCGCGCCTTGCCCGATGGCCGAGGCGCCCGGTCCCTTGCCGCGCCTCTTGCCGCCGCGATCCGCAAACTCCGTGCGGGGGCAAGGTGGGGGGGCAAGGCGGGGGGCAGGGCGGGGGGGCACGGCATGTGAAATCTTGACAATAATACTCTGATACGTATGTCTGGACCGGGTCCGCTCTTGCGGAGCCCCGCCCAGCATCGCGCCAGGTCGTCAGTCTTCACAGGAAGGACCGATCATGCGTGATGCCCTGATCTCGCAAGCGCCTGCCGTTGCCGAACCCGCCCCCGTGGCGCAGTATTTCGCCACGCTCGGCCCCGATCCGCTTGCCTGCGCCTTTCCGCGCAAGGGCGGCGCCCATCCCGGCGCGGCGATGCAGCCGGTGCCGCCCGAGCAGGTGGAGACCGAATGGCAAAGCCTGCTCGGCCGCCCGCGCCACCGGCGCGCGGTCGCCTATGTCCATATCCCGTTTTGCGAAAATCACTGTCTTTTCTGCGGCTTCTATCAGAACCCCTGGCGGGCTGACGCGGCCGGATCCTATGTCGATGCGCTGATCGCGCAGATGGCGGCCTTTGCCCGCACCCCGGCCCATGACGGCCCGCCGCTGCAGGCGGTCTATCTGGGCGGCGGCACGCCCACCGCGCTTTCGGCCGCCGATATCGTCCGGCTCGTGCGGGCGATCCGCCGCCACCTGCCGCTGACGCCGGATTGCGAGATCACCCTCGAAGGGCGCATCCATTCCTTTGGCGCGGACAAGGCCCGGGCTGCCCTTGATGCGGGGGTGACGCGGATTTCCCTTGGCGTGCAAAGCTTTGCCGATGCGATCCGCAAGCCGCTCGGGCGCAAGGCGGGGCGGCAGGAGATCGTCGCCGCGCTGAGCGATCTTGTCGCGCTCGATCGCGGCGCGGTGATCGTCGATCTGATCTACGGCTTGCCCGGCCAGACCCCCGAGGCCGTCGCGGCCGATGTCCGGCTGTGCGGCGAGATCGGCCTTGACGGGCTGGATCTTTACGCGCTGACCCTGATCCCCGGCACGCCGCTTCTGACCGCGCTTGGCAAGGGCAAGACCCAGGTGGCCGGGCCCGACCGGCTGGGGCATTTCTTCGCGGCGGGCGAGGCGGCGGCCGCGGAAATCGGCTGGACCCCGATTTCCACGTCGCATTGGCAGGGCAGCCTGCGCGAGCGCTCGGTCTACAATCTGGCCGTCAAGGCCGGGGCCGATTGTCTGGCCTTCGGGGCCGGGGCAGGGGGGGGCCTGGGCGATCTCAGCTTCCGGCTGACCCCGGATCTGGCGCGGTATGCCCGTCAGGCGGGGGCGGGCGTCGGCCTTGTGGCGGGGATGATGCGGCAGGCGCCCTCGGCCCCGGTCGCCCATGCGATCAAGGCGGGGATGGAGCGCGGCCTGCTGGATCTTGCCCGCGCCGAGGCCGCCTTTGCCGCGCTGGTGCCCCGGCCCAAGCGCGGCTTGTCCGAGCATTTCGCCCCGCTTCTGGCGCAATGGCGCACGGCGGGGCTTTGGGCGCCGCATCACCGCTTTCACCGCCTGACCCTTGCCGGGCGGTTCTGGCAAGTGCCGATGACCACCCGGCTTTTGGGCTGGATGGCCGAACACCCCGATCTTTCCCACAGCTGACGGAGACGCAGATGACCCCCACCCTTGCCGAGGCCCTTGCCGCCACGCCCCATGCGGCGCTTGAAGACATCGCGAAGGCCGCGGGCACGACCCCGCTTGACGTGCTTCAGGCCCTGCCCGCGGGCGAGGTGCGCAGCTTTCCGGGCCGTCTCATGGTCGAGGTGCTCGACGCGATGGCGGGCTGGGGCGAAGTCACGCTGGTCGTGAACACCGGCCCGGTGATCCTTGAGGCCAAGGCGCCGCTGCAGGGCGGCTCGGTGGCGCAGGGGATGTACAATTTCAAGGGCAAGCCGATCGGCGGCCATCTGGAGATCGCGGCCTGCGCCCGTGTCGCCTTTGTCCGGCGCAAGCTTTTCGGCACCGAAACCCGCTCGGTGCAGTTTTACGACACGACGGGCGGCTGCCTGTTCAAGGTCTATCTGGGTCGCGACGCCGCGCGGCGGATGCTGCCCGCGCAGATCGCCGCGTTCGACGCGCTGGAGGCCCGGCTGATCGGCACCGCCACATGAGCGCGTCGCCCGGATCGGGCGGCAGTCCCCTTTTGCCGCCCCGCCCTCGCGACCGGCACCGTGCCGGAAACGGCGTTGCAAGCGATTGACATTCCTTGCCGATTGTGGCCCATCAGGGGCGTCATCGGTCCCCCGCAGGCTGCGTCACGCAGAAAGGGGGGGAAAGAGGGAATACGGTGCGGTGTAGCCATCAGGCGCCAAATCCGTGGCTGCCCCCGCAACTGTGAGCGGAGAGCGATGCCGAAAATGCCACTGGGCCGCCGCGGTCCGGGAAGGCCGGCAGAGCCAAGACCCGCGAGCCAGGAGACCTGCCTGTGATGCGTGCGGAGCGATCCGCGCGCCAGTCCGGACGCCGGGGTGCGCGTCTGGCTCGGGGCAGGCCTGCGGTCTGCCGCGTGCCTCATCCCGTCCGTCCTTTCGGAACGCCGCCCGGCGCGGCCCAGAGAGGAACGACACATGATCTTGCAGGACCCTTGCCGCCAGACAGGCCGTGTGCGGTTGCCGCCGCCGCCCGGCTGACCGGCCCTTCCCGACCGTCATCGCCCGGCGCTGACCGGCCCGCCTCCGGGCGGCGCAAGCCGCCCCTCCCTTGCAGGCTGCAGGGCTGGCAAATATTACGTAATTACATAACGATCCGGAGACCCCCATGCTTCCCCGCCTTTCGCTTGCCGCGCTGCTCGCGGCGCTGTCCCCCGTGCCGGTCCTGGCCGATCCCGCGACGCTCGACATCGCCGCGCCCTTCGAGATCAAGGCCGCCGATCCGCTGCTGTCGGGGGACATTTTCCTCAAGCTCGACGTGATGGAAACGCTGGTGAACAGCGATGCGACGGGGGCGCTTTCGCCCGGGCTTGCGGACCGCTGGTCGGTGTCGGAAGACAAGCTGCGCTGGCGGTTCCATATCCGTCCGGGGGTGCAGTTCCATGACGGCAGCGCGCTGACCGCCGAGGCTGCCGC
The DNA here is from genome assembly GCF_005144475.1 of Rhodobacter capsulatus. Lineage (GTDB taxonomy): Bacteria > Pseudomonadota > Alphaproteobacteria > Rhodobacterales > Rhodobacteraceae > Rhodobacter > Rhodobacter capsulatus_C. Next base: position 4,300 of record NZ_SWJZ01000026.1, read on the forward strand.
GCGGGCGTTGACCTGGTCGCTGAAAAAGGAAGGCATCCTCGCCAAGGCCCCGGTCACCGCGATTACCGCCGAGGGCGAGGAGGTTGCGATCACGCTGGCAAGCCCCTTCGCCGCCTTGCCCGCGTTTCTGGCCGAATATCGCACCGGGATTCTGGCGCCTTCGGCCTATGCCGCCGATGGCACGGTGACCGCGCTGATCGGCACCGGGGCGTTCCGGGTGACGAAACTTGAACCGCCGCTGACGTTGGAAGCCGTGCGTTTTGACGGCTATTGGGGCTCGCCTGCCAAGCTTGACGCGATCCATTACGCGGGCGTCAGCCGGTCCGAAACGCGGGCCCTGATGGCGGAATCGGGCGATGCGGGCCTGGTGGTGAGCCTGGATCCCGCCTCGGTCACGCGGCTGGCTTCGGTCGGGACCGTCACCGTGCACTCCGTCTCGCTGCCGCGGGTGCTGCTTTTGAAACTCAACGCCGGATCGCCCTTCTTCGACACGGTCGCGGAACGCCGGGCGCTGTCGCTGGCGATCGACCGGGCCGGGCTGGCGCAGGCGGTGCTGCGCTATCCGGCGGCGGCGACGCAGATGTTTCCGCCCGCGATGGGCGCCTGGCATGACCCGGCCTTGCCGCCGCTGGATTACGACCCCGAGGCCGCGAAGGCCGCCTTTGCCGCGGCGGGATGGCGGCCGGGGCCGGATGGCATCTTGCAACAGGACGGCCAGCCCTTTGCGGTGGAGCTTCTGACCTATCCCGACCGGCCGGAACTGCCGCTGACGGCGGCGGTGCTGGAACAGATGCTGCGCGAGGTGGGGATCGCGGTGACGATCAATTCCACGAACTCCTCGGAGATCCCGGCGAAACATGCGGCGGGAACGCTGCAGATGGCGCTCTTTGCGCGCAATTTCGCGCTGGTGCCCGATCCGGTCGGCACATTGATGCAGGATTACGCGCCGACGGGCGATTGGGGGGCGATGGGCTGGGCCGATCCGGCCTTCACCGCCGCCGTGCGCAAGATCGCCGCCGAGGGCGGCACGCCCGCCGAAAAAGCCGCGCTCTCCGCGACGCTTCAGGCCGAGCTGCCGGTGCTGCCGATCGCCTGGTATCAGCAGACGGCGGCGGTTTCGACCCGGCTCAAGGGCATCGTCATCGATCCCTATGAGCGGACCTTCGGGCTCAAATCGGCGGAGATCGTGCAATGACCGTCGTGCTGCACAGCCTTGCGCTGCGTCTGGCGCAGGCGGCGGGCGTGGCCCTTGTCGTCGGCATCCTGTCGTTTCTGATGATGCAGGCGATGCCCGGGGACATGGCCTTCCGCATCGCCGCGGCGCGCTATGGATATGATCTCGCCTCGGCCGATCTGGCCGAGACGGTGCGGCAGGAACTGACCCTCGACGCCGGGCCGCTGGTGCTGTTCGGGCAGTGGATGGCGGATCTGGCGCGGCTTGATCTGGGGCGCTCGCTGGTGTCGGGCCTGCCGGTCTGGCAGGAGATCACGCATCAGCTGGGCGCAAGCCTGCACCTGGCGGTGGCGGCGCTGGCGCTGTCGCTGCTGATCGGGCCGCCGCTGGGCATTCTGGCCGGGCTGCGGGCCGGGGGCCGGTTCGACCGGGGGCTGCTGGTCGTGGCCGCGGCGCTGCGCGCGGTGCCGCAGTTCCTGCTCGGCCTGGTGCTGATCGTGGTCTTTGCGGTGCAGCTGGGGCTTTTGCCCGCCGCGGGCCATGGCGATCCGGCGCAATTCGTGCTGCCCGCCGCCACCCTGGCGCTTGGGCTGGCCGCAGCTTCGGCGCGGATTGCCCGCGATGCGATGGCGGCCTTTGCCGCCAGCCCCGCGCAGGCCTTTGCCCGCACCAAGGGGCTGAGCGAGCGGCAGGCGTTGCGCCGTCACGGGCTGCGCAACATCGCGGCGCCCCTGCTGACCTATCTGGGCCTGCAATTCGTCACCCTGGCCGAGGGCGTCGTGGTCGTCGAGACCATTTTCGGCTGGCCCGGCATCGGCCATGCGCTGATCCATGCGGTGTTTCACCGCGACGTGCCGATGGTGCAGGGAACGGCGTTGGTGATGGGGCTTGGCTTCGTCTGCGTCAATGCGGTGATCGACATGGCCCTGCGCCGGATCGACCCGCGCCAGATCGCGCAACCGGAGGGCCGGGCATGACGGCAAGACATCTTGGCTTCGGCCTTCTGGCCGCGATCCTGGCGCTGGCGCTGCTCGGCCCGCTCGTCGATCCGGCAGGGCCGTTCAAACAGGCGCTGACCAAGACGCTCGCCGGTCCCGATGCCGGGGCGTGGCTGGGCTATGATCATCTGGGGCGCTCGATGCTGGCGCGGCTTGCCCATGCGCTGCGGCTGTCGCTGCTGATCGCGCTGGCCGCCACGGCGACGGCGGCGGCGATCGGCATCGGCCTTGGCGCGCTGGCCAGCTGGCGCGGCGGCTGGCTGGACCGGGGGCTGTCGCTTCTGGCCGACAGCCTGCTGGCGCTGCCCGCGCTTTTGCTGGTGCTGATGATGGGGGTGATCCTGCCCTCGACGCCGCTGGCCTTCTGGGCGGGCCTTGCCGCGGTGCAATGGATCGAGTTCTTCCGGCTGACCCGGTCGGTCGCGCGCAGCACTCTGGCCAGCCCCGCGGTCGAGGCGGCGCGGCTGCAGGGCTTCGGCCCGGTCTGGGTGTTTCGCCGCATCCTCTGGCCCGAGATCGGCCCGATGCTGCGCACCGCCGCGGCCTTTGGCGTGGCCAATGCCGTTGCCGCCATCGCCGCGCTGGGCTTTGTCAGCGTCGGCATGCGCGCGCCCACGCCCGAACTGGGGCTGATGATGGTCGAGTTGTTGCCCAGCTGGCGCGAGGCGCCGCTGGCCCTGCTGCAACCCGTCGCGGCCTGTTTTGCCCTTCTTCTGTCCCTGAACCTGATTGCCGGAGACCGCGAATGACCCTGTTGCAGGCCAAGGATATCACCGTCATGGCGGGGGGCGAGCGGCTTCTCGACCCGGTGTCGCTGACGCTGCCCGCCGGGCGGGCGGTGACGGTGCTGGGCGAAAGCGGCTCGGGCAAGAGCCTGCTCGCGCAGGCGATCCTCGGCACCTTGCCGCGCGGATTGGCGGCGGCGGGCGCGCTGACTTTGGGGGAAACCCGGCTGGATCCGGCGCGGCCGCAGGGCAGCCGGGCGCTCTGGGGGCGGCAGATCGCGGTCTTGCCGCAAGAACCCTGGCTGGCGCTGGATCCGCTGATGCGGGCCGCGCCGCAGGTGGCCGAAGTGCATGGCCTTGTGGCGGGGGCCGCGGCGCCGGACCGGCTGGCGCACCAGGATCTGGCCGCGCTTGGCCTGGCGGGGGCGGGGCAGAAATACCCCTGGCAGCTTTCGGGGGGCATGGCGCAGCGGCTCGCCTTTGCCGCCGCCCGGGCCGGGGGGGCGCCGATCACCGTGGCGGACGAGCCGACGAAGGGGCTCGACAGCGACCGGCGCGATGACGTGCTGGCGCTGTTGCGGCGCGGGCTGGAGCAGGGCGGGGGGCTTTTGACCATCACCCATGATCTTGCGTTGGCGGCGGGTCTGGGCGGCGAGATCCTGGTGATGCAGGGCGGCACCGTCGTTGAACGCGGCCCGGCGGCGCAGCTGCTGGCGGCGCCGCAACATCCCTACACGCGGGCGCTGATCGCCGCCGATCCGGCGCGATGGCCGCGTCCGGCCCCGTCCGGCACCGGGGCGACGACGCCGGTTCTGTGCGCGGAAGGTTTCAGCGTGGAACGCGACGGGCGCAGGTTGTTTGCGCCGCTCGATTTCACCCTGGCGCCGGGCCGGATCCTTGGCGTGGCGGGGCCGTCGGGCTGTGGCAAGTCCAGCCTGGGCAATGCGCTTTTGGGGCTCGTGCCACATCGGGGCTGGCTTTGGCGCGATCCTGAGGTGCCGAAACTGGGGCTGCAAAAGCTGTGGCAGGATCCGCCCGCCGCCTTTCCGGCGCGGCTCACGCTGGGGCAGGGGCTGGACGATCTGCTGAGGCTGCACCGGATCGACCGGGACCGCGTGGCGCCGCTGCTCGACCGGCTGAACCTGGCGCCCGATCTGCTGGCGCGGCGGCCTGCGGCGGTTTCAGGCGGCGAATTGCAGCGCATCGCGCTGCTGCGGGCGCTGCTGCTGGAGCCGCGGTTCCTGTTTGCCGACGAGCCCACTTCGCGGCTTGATCCGGTGACGCAGGCGCTGACGATCCGGCTGATGGTCGAGGTCGCCCGAGAACGCGGCATGGCGATGGTGATCGTCAGCCATGACCGCGCGCTGCTTGACGCGATCAGCGACCGGGTGATCCGGCTCGAGCCTGCCTGACACCGCCGCCCGCAAGGGCTCGCGCCGCGCGACCGCCGCCGGAAAGACCCGCTGCCGCAGCCCCGACAGGATCGCTGCGGCGCGATCGAGCGCGAGAAGATCGGCAAGACCCGGGGGCGCGGCTTCGATCTGGGGGCGAAGACCGAGCTGACCTCGGCGTTGACGCTGATCGGCTCCTGTTCCTGCACGGCCACCGACGTGGTGACGGGCACCCTGCGCAAGCACGCCTCGATTGCGGGCAAGGCGCCGCGCTTTGGGGCAAGTCCACGCTGGCGGGCAGCGGCGCGCGCGGGGATGTGACGCCGGGTCTGGGCCGCGCCATCTCGGCAGCTATTCTTTCGACGCGCAAAACAGCCGCAAAAGCAAGGCGGCGACGCGGCTTGATGCCGCGCTCGGCCATGGGCTGTCGGAAACGGCGGCGCTGGAGCTGCATGTCCGCAACCTGCTGGACGGCCAGCATGTGGTGGGGTCCGGCACGGCCGACGACGACACCCCGGGCCGCGCGCTTGCGCTGCCGCTGCGCAAGACCTGGTGATCCGAAGGCCCCGGCCGTCGGGCGGTGGCCGGGGTCAGCGGCTGCACCGGGCGCGCAGCCAGGCCGAAGGCGTCGTGCCCTCGTGGCGGCGCCCCCCCGCGTCAGATGCGCCTGATCGGCGAAGCCGACCTGCATCGAGACATCGGCGATCATCATCTTTGACGACAGAAGCGCCCGTTTCACCGGATCGATCCGCCGTTCCTGCTGCCATTGCAGCGGCGTCTTGCCGGTGGTCTTCTTGAAGGCCTGCGAAAACCGGCTGGGCGAAAGACCCACCGCTTCGGCCAGCCTGTGCAACCGCCGCATCTGCTCGGGGGGCAGGCCGTGGGCATGGCTGGTCTCGGGTCTCGGGTCTCGGGTCCTGGGGTCTGCGGCAGGTCGAGCCCCCCGGCCGCTGCGCAAGCCGCGCCGTCAACCAGGACCGGCGCAGGGGCAGGTCAAGATGGGAAAACCGGTGTTCGGCCACGAAAGTCGCCCAGATCGGCATTCCGGCGGGGATGTGAAGCGCCCGCACCAGCGGGCGGGCGTTCTGCGGGTCTGTCTCCATCCGCTCCGACAGCCGGATCTGGTCCGACACGTCGTTGCAAAACCGCATGCCCCGCGGATCGTGCGCGGTGGAAACCCTGTCGCGCAGGCTTTGCCCCCGGCTTCCCGGAACACGCCGCAGATCTCTGCGAAGGACCGCCATCTGACCGGCGCCGGCGGCTGATCCCCCGTGTCCGGCTTGTCATCGCGGGCAGGAATCCCGTCCCCGTTTCTCCAGATGTCCCGGCAGATCTGAAAGACGCTTGCCTGTGGCGCTTCCGGGGTCACGAAACCCATCCGTGCCGGGGGCCCGGGCAATGCGCGGGCCCGCAGATCATGACCGATGGGGGCGCGCAAGTCGGCCCGCGGCGGCATTGGCTGGCCCCGCATGGCCCTTCAGACCGGGCCTTCCGCGAGCCGGTAGCCGACGCCCGGCTCGGTCAGGATCAGCGCGGGCGCGGCGGGGTCGGGTTCGATCTTGGCGCGCAGCTGGCCGATGAAGACGCGCAGATATTGCGTGTCGTCGTGATGCGCGGGGCCCCAGACGGCGGTCAGGATCTGCCGATGCGTGACGACGCGGCCCAGATTGCGGACCAGAACCGAGAGCAGGTCGAATTCCTTCGGCGTCAATCGCACCGGCTGGCCCTCCTTTTGCACCAGCCGCTTGTCGAGATCGACGCGCAGCGCGCCCAGCACAAGCTGCGTCGTCTCGCCCCGCGCGTGCGTCGCATGCCGGGCGGCGGCGCGCAATCGGGCCTGCAACTCCCCGATGCCGAAGGGTTTTTCCAGATAGTCATCGGCGCCCAGATCCAGCGCCTCGACCTTTTCCGCCTCGCGGTCGCGGGCCGAAAGCACGATCACCGGCACCGCGCTGAAGGCCCGCACCGCCCGCAAGACCTCTTTGCCGTCGCGGTCGGGCAGGCCCAGATCGAGCAAGATCGCCTCGGGCGCGATGCTGGCGGCCAGCCGGATCGCCTCCTGTCCGGTCATCGCGGCGACGATCTCGTAGCCCGCCGATTCCAGCGCGATCCGCAGCATGGTCTGGATCTGGTCATCGTCATCGACGACAAGCAAACGGCGCATCCTCATCGGGCCTCCTCGTCTCTGGTCAGGTCTGCGGGCAATTCGGCCAGCGGCAGCCGCACGATCAGCCGGGTGCCGCGGCGGCGGATCGCGGGGCTTTCGGCCTTGATCGTGCCGCCCATCGCCCGCACGAGCCCGCGGCAGATCGCCAGCCCGAGCCCGGTGCCGGGTTTCCTTCGATCCGTGCCGCCCGCGCGGAAGAACTTTTCAAAGATCCGCTCCAGATCGGCCGGTTTCACCCCGGCGCCGTCGTCGGTCACGCTGATCACCACCGCATCGCCCTCGTTGCGCGCATGCACGCTGACCTCGCTCTCGCCGTATTTATGCGCGTTATCCAGCAGGTTGAACACCACCTGCGCCAGCAATTCCTGATCGCCGCGCACGAAGCCCAGATCGGGGGCCAGGCTGACCCGGGTCTGCCGCCCCGGATGGGTCTTGCGCGCCCGATCAACCGCCAGCCGGATCGCATCGCCGACATCGACCCAGTCGCGGCGGACCTTGACCACGCCCTGATCGATCCGGCTCATCTCCAGCAGATTGGCCACGAAGCGGTTCAGCCGCGCGGCTTCCTGCCCGATCGTGTCGAGCAGATCGTCGCGCTGATCGTCGCGCAGGTCGGTTTCGTCCCGTTGCAGCGTCGTCACCGCGCCGGTGATCGCGGCGAGCGGCGTGCGCAGATCATGGCCGAGCGAGGCCAGAAGCGCATCGCGGATGTTTTCGTTTTCCTGCATCGCCGCCGCCTTCACCGCCTCGCGCACCAAAAGCGCGCGGTCCAGCGCCACCGCCGCCTGTTCCACCGCCGCCGCCAGCTTCGCCTCGTCGGCGGCCAGAAGCGGCTGGTCGCGGTCGGGCGGCTCGTAGCCGAGCACCGCCACCACATGGCGCGGCGTGGCGAGCGGGTGAAAGCGCAGCCGCAGGTTCGGCAGCGTCGCGGTGCGCCAGCCCGCCGTCTCGCCTTTTTCAAACGCCCAGCGCGCGGCGGTCATCTCGACCGGATCGGCGATCTCCTCGGGGGGCCAGGCGGCGCAGGGCAGGAGTTCGGTGCCCTCGACCAGCAGCACGATCGCCTTGCCGCCCATCACCCCATGCACCTGCGTCACCATCGCCCAGGCGACATCCTCGGCCGAAGAGGCGGCCGACAGCTGGCGCGAAAACGCCGCCTGCGCCTCGACCCCCCGGGTCTGCGCCAGCGCCGCCCGGGCCTGGGCGCGGATCCGCCCGGTCCACGATCCGGTCAGGCTGGCGACGACCAGAAAGATCACCAGCGCCAGGAATTCGTGCGGCCGGGCGATGCTGAACGTGTGCAAAGGCTCGATGAAGAAGAAGTTATAGGCCAGACAGGACAGAAGCGCCGCCAGAACCGCCGCCCGCGTGCCGCGAAACGTGCCGCAGATCAGCACGCCCGCCAGAAAGATCATCGACAGGTTCGGCAGTTCCATCACCGCGGCCAGGGCATGGCCGATCGCGATGACCCCGGTCGTGGCCAGCACCGCAAGGCCCAGATCGGCAGGCAGTCCCGGCCCCGCCAGGCCCCGCCGCAGGGCGTCAAGGCGCCTGCGCGCCGCCGCGGGCTGCGGGCCGGACAGCGGCAGCAGATGCACCGCGATCCCCCCGGCCCGCGCGGACAGAGCCTCGGGCAGGCTTTGGCGCAGCAGCCGCGCGATCGGGCCGCGCGGCCGAGGCGCCAGCAGGATCTGGGTGACGTTTTCGCGCCGCGCCACGCGCAGGATGTCCTCGGCGAAATCGGCGCTCGTCAGCCGCAAGACCTCACCGCCCAGCGTCTCGACCAGCCGCATCGCCTCGGTCGCGCGCCGGTCCGCCGCGGTGGCCTGCTCCGGATCGCCGGGCCGCGCCAGAACCAGTGCGATCCAGCCCGCATTGAGCGCCGAGGCCAGCCGTGCCGTCTGCCGGATCAGCGCATCGCCGCTGCCATCGGGAAACAGGCACAGCAACAGCCGCTCGGCCGAGGCCCAGGGCCCCTCGATCGCCTTTTGCCGCAAGATCTCGGTCATCTGGTCATCGACCCGCTCGGCGGTGCGGCGCAAAGCCAGCTCGCGCAGCGCCGTCAGATTGCCGGGGGTGAAGAATTTCTCCACCGCCCGGCGCGCGGTCTGCGGCAGATAGACCTTGCCCGCCTTCAGCCGCGCGATCAGCTCGTCGGGCGGGATGTCGACCAGCACCACATCCTGCGCCTCTTGCAGCATGACATCGGGCACGGTCTCGCGCACGGTGACGCCGGTGATCCGCGCCACCACATCGGCAAGGCTTTCCAGATGCTGGATGTTCAGCGCCGTCCAGACGTCGATCCCGGCATCCAGCAGTTCGCGGATGTCCTGCCAGCGCTTCGGATGCCGGCTTTGCGGCGCGTTCGTATGCGCCAGCTCGTCCACCACCAGCAGCGCCGGACGACGGGCCAGCGCGGCGTCGATGTCGAATTCCTCCAGCACCTGACCGCGATAGTCCACCTGCCGCCGCGGCAGGGTTTCAAGCCCCGCCGCCAGCGCCTCGGTTTCGGCCCGGCCATGCGTCTCGATCAGGCCCAGAACCACGTCGCCCCCCTCGGCGCGCAGCCGGTGGGCTTCCTGCAGCATCGCACAGGTCTTGCCCACCCCCGGCGCCGCGCCAAGGAAGATCTTCAGACGGCCGGACCTCTCGCGCTGGCTCAGCGCCAGCAACGCATCGGGATCGGGGCGTTTTTCCGGCTCACCGGCGGGCATCGTGTCCTCGGGTCATTGCGCGGCCAGTGTGTCAAGCGCACGGTTCAGCGCAAGCACATTCACGCGCGGCTCGCCAAAGACGCCCAGGATCGGCTGCCGCGTCTGCCGCTCCACCAGCTCTGCCACCCGCGCGGGGGGGATGCCCCGCGCCGCCGCCACCCGCGCCACCTGCGCCTGCGCGTTTTGCGGCGAGATGTCGGGATCAAGCCCCGAGGCCGAGGTGGTCACCGCATCGGCGGGCACCGGCGCCGCCAGCCCCGCGGCGGCGACATCGGCCCGGATCCGGTCGATCAGCTTTTGCGACAACGGCCCGAGGTTCGAGCCACCCGAGGCCGCGGCATCATAGGGCGTCGCCGTGGCCGAGGGGCGGGGGTGGAAATACCCCGGCGCGGTGAAGTTCTGGCCCACCAGCTCCGAGCCCAGAACGCGCTCGCCGTCCCGGATCAGGCTGCCCTGCGCCTGATGCGGCAACAGCGTGGTGGCAATCGCCGTCAGCGACAGCGGATAGGCGAGCCCGAGCAGCAGGGTGAAGCCGCCGACAAAGACGAGTGCGGGGCGAAGATGAGAGATCATGCAAGCCTCCTCAGGCAAGGTTCAGATGGGTCAGCGCAAGGTCGATCAGCTTGATGCCCGCGAAAGGCATTACCAGCCCGCCAAGCCCGTAAAGCGCCAGGTTGCGCCGCAACAGCACCGCCGCCGCGACGGGGCGATAGCGCACGCCGCGCAGGGCAAGCGGGATCAGCGCGACGATGATCAGCGCGTTGAAGATCACCGCCGAAAGGATCGCCGATTGCGGCGAGCCCAGATGCATCAGGTTCAGCGCCTGCATCTGCGGATAGGTCGCCACGAACAGCGCGGGCAGGATGGCGAAATATTTCGCCACGTCGTTCGAGATCGAAAAGGTCGTCAGCGCGCCGCGCGTCATCAACAGTTGCTTGCCGATGCCGACGATCTCGATCAGCTTCGTCGGGTTGCTGTCCAGATCGACCATGTTGCCCGCTTCGCGCGCGGCCTGGGTGCCGGTCTGCATCGCCACGCCCACATCGGCCTGTGCCAGCGCGGGCGCGTCGTTGGTGCCGTCGCCGCACATCGCAATCAGCCGCCCGCCCGCCTGTTCGCGGCGGATATAGCCCAGCTTGTCCTCGGGCGTGGCCTCGGCCAGGAAATCGTCCACCCCGGCTTCCGAAGCGATGGCAGCGGCGGTCACCGGGTTGTCGCCCGTCACCATCACCGTGCGGATGCCCATGGCGCGCAATTCGGCAAACCGCGCCCGGATGCCGGGTTTGATCACGTCCTTGAGGTGGATCACCCCCAGAAGCTGGCCATCATCGGCGACGGCGAGCGGCGTGCCGCCCGAGCGCGCGATGCGGTCCACCGCGGCGCGGAATTCGGCGGGCGCGGTGTCGGGCGTCCGGTCGAGATGGCGCAGCACCGCATCGACCGCGCCCTTGCGCAGCCGCCGGGCCCCCAGATCCAGCCCCGAAAGCCGGGTCTGCGCGGCAAAGGGCACCAGCACCGCGGCTTCGGGCAGATCGGGCTCGCTCAGGCCGAAATCGGCGCGGGCAAGCGCCACGACGGACCGCCCCTCGGGGGTTTCGTCGCCGCGGCTGGCCAGCAGCGCTGCCTCGGCCAATGCGCGTTCGGACACCCCGGGCATCGGCACGAATTCCGACGCCATCCGGTTGCCGAAGGTGATCGTGCCGGTCTTGTCGAGCAGAAGCGTGTCGACATCGCCCGCCGCCTCGACCGCGCGGCCCGAGGTGGCGATGACGTTGAAGCGGATCAGCCGATCCATCCCGGCGATGCCGATGGCCGACAGAAGACCGCCGATCGTGGTGGGGATCAGCGTCACCAGAAGCGCCACCAGCACCACCACCGAAACGGCCGTGCCCGAATAGCCCGCAAGCCCCCAGAGCGTCACCACCGCAATCAGGAAAATCAAGGTCATGCCCGAGAGCAGCACCGAGAGCGCCAGTTCGTTCGGCGTGCGTTGCCGCTCGGCCCCCTCGACGAGCGCAATCATCCGGTCGATGAAGGTCTCGCCCGGGGCGGCGGTGATGCGGATGCGGATTTCGTCAGACAGCACCGTGGTGCCGCCGGTGACGGCGGAACGGTCGCCCCCCGCCTCGCGGATCACCGGGGCGCTTTCGCCGGTGATCGCCGCCTCGTTGATCGCGGCCACCCCGGCCACGATCTCGCCGTCAAGCGGGATGATCTCGCCCGCGGCGACAAGAACGACATCGCCCGGCTCCAGATCGAGCGCGGAGACGTTTTCCCAGATCGGCTCCGGGCTGTCGGGCATCACCAACCGCCTTGCGCGGACATCGCAGCGGGTCTGCCGCAGGCTCGCCGCCTGCGCCTTGCCGCGGCCCTCGGCGATGGCCTCGGCGAAGGTGGCAAACAGCACGGTAAACCAGAGCCAGGCCGCGATCTGGCCGGAAAACCACGGCTCGCCGCTGCCCAGCCAGAGGTCGCGCAGCCAGAGCGCGGTGACCAGAAACGCGCCGATTTCGGTGACGAAGATCACGGGGTTGCGCATCAGCTTGCGCGGATCGAGCTTGCGGAAAGCCTCGATCAGGGCCTCGACGAGAGCTGCGCGGTCAAAGGCGGCGGGTTTGGAGGAGTGCAGCATGATAAGCCTCTCAGAAGGTCACGAGATCGTGCATCAGCACTTGCTCGACGATCGGGCCAAGCGCGAGCGCGGGGAAGAATTGCAGCCCGCCGAGGATCACGATCACCCCCACCAGCAGCCCGACGAACAGGGCCGAGGTGGTGGGAAACGTGCCCGCGGAAGCCGCGATACGGGGTTTGGTCACCAGCGCCCCGGCCATCGCCAGTACCGGCAGCACATAGGCGAAACGGCCCAGCATCATCGCGATGCCAAGGGTGGTGTTGAACCAGGGCGTGTTGGCATTGAGCCCGGCGAAAGCCGAACCGTTGTTGCCCGCCGCCGAGGAATAGGCGTAAAGCAGCTCGCTCAGCCCGTGCGGGCCGGCATTGTTCAGGCTGGCCAGCGCCGAGGGCAGCAGCGCCGAGGCCGAGGTGAAGCCAAGGATCACCAGCGGCAGGATCAGCACCGCCAGAACCGCCAGCCGGATTTCCCGCGCCTCGATCTTCTTGCCCAGAAACTCGGGGCTGCGCCCGACCATCAGACCGGCGACAAAGACCGAGAGCACGCAAAACACCACCATGCCGTAAAGCCCGGATCCGACGCCGCCCGGCAGCACCTCGCCCAGCTGCATCAGCACCATCGGCACCAGACCGCCCAGCGGCGTCAGGCTGTCGTGCATCGTGTTCACCGCGCCGCAGGAAAGCCCGGTGGTCACCGCGATGAACAGGGCCGACATCGCCTGTCCGAAGCGGACCTCCTTGCCCTCCATGTTGCCCGCGAGCGGATCAAGCCCCAGCGCGGTCATATGCGGGGTGCCGGTGGTCTCGGCCCAATAGACAACCGCCGTCGCCGCGATCAGCAACAGCCCCATCGCGGCAAGGATCGCCCAGCCCTGCCGCTCTGACCCGACCATCCGGCCGAAGGTGATCGGCAGCGCCGCCGAGATCGCCAGCATCGCCCAGATCACCAGCCCGTTCGAGAGCCCCGAGGGGTTTTCCAGCGGATGCGCCGAATTGGCGTTGAAGAAGCCGCCGCCATTGGTGCCGAGCTGCTTGATCGCTTCCTGACTGGCCATCGGCCCCATCGAGATGCTCTGCGACGCGCCTTCGAGCGTCGTCGCCCCGACCGCGTCGGTCAGCGTCTGCGGCACACCGAGCGCCACCAGCGCCAGCGCCACAAGGATCGCCAGCGGCAAAAGCACGTAAAGCGTCGCCCGGGTCATGTCGACCCAGAAATTGCCCAGCGCTTCGGTGCCCGCCCGCGCGAAAGCCCGCGTCACCGCCATGGCCAGCGCGATCCCGGTGGCGGCCGAGAGGAAATTCTGCACCGCAAGCCCGGCCATCTGGCTGAACGGGCTCATCGTGGTTTCGCCCGCATAGGACTGCCAGTTGGTGTTGGTCAGAAAGCTGGCGGCGGTGTTGAAGGCCAGATCCGCGGGCAGGCCGGGCAGCTGGCCGGGGTTGAAGGGCATCAGCCCCTGCGCCCGCAAGATCAGGTAGAGCGCGGCAAACCCCGCCGCGCTGAAGGCCAGCATCGCAAAGGCATAGCCCAGCCAGCCCTGTTCGCGTTCGGGCGTGACGCCTGCGAGACGGTAAAGCCCGCGCTCGACCGGGTGCAGCAGCGGATGCAGAAAAGTGCGTTCACCGCTGAACAGGCGCGCCATGTAGCGGCCGAGTGGCACCGCCGTCGCCAGCGTGCACAGCAATACGGCCGCGATCTGCAGCCATCCGAAAAGTGTCATGGGGATCTCCTGTGCCCGCTCAGAATTTCTCGGGCGCGATCAGGGTGAGGATCAGATAGGCGCCGACCAGAAGCGCCACGACAAGGCCAAGACCGGCTTCAAGCATGATCAGGCCCGCGCCAGCAGCACGGCATAAAGCGCGAACAGCGCGATCAGCCCGAGGCCAAGGCCGGCAAAAAGGATATCGGACATCGAGGGTCTCCCTGGTGCATCGAAAAGGTGCCCGGAAGATCGCGCCGGAGCGCATCAGGGATCGATAGCGAAAGCACCCGCGCGGCATAAGGAAGGTGCAAGGAAACCGGGGGGCTTCGCCTTGCCGCCGGGGTCGGCGCGCCCTATGCCTGTCCGATGCGTATCCTGGACAACATCATCAGCGACCGCGGCTCGAAATATGCGGTGTCGGGCGGGCCCTGCGCGACCGAGGCGGAGGCGAAAGCCTTCGTCAAGGCGCTGTGCCGGGACAAGAAATTCGCCAGGGCGACGCACAACAGCTGGGCCGTCCTGACCGCCGGGGGGGCGCTGAAGACCGACGATGGCGAGACGGGGGCGGGTCTGGTGATCCTGCGCATGCTGGAACGCGCGGGGCTGCGCGATCACATCATCGTCGTGACGCGCTGGTATGGCGGCAAGCCTCTCGGCGGAGACCGCTTCCGCCATGTGCAGGAGGCGGTGCGGATCTATCTTGAGGCGCCCTGAGGCCGCCATCGTCCGCCCGGGACGGCGCGGCGCTGCGGGGGTCAGGGCGTCTGCGGCACCAGCCCCTTGCGGATCGCGACCGCATCGCGGCCGGGGGGCGCGCCGAACATGCGCCGATAGTCGCGGCTGAACTGCGAGGGGCTTTCATAGCCGATCGCATAGCCGACCCGGGCGACATCGGCGCCGTCGGACAAAAGCAGCCGCCGCGCCTCCTGCAGGCGCAGCTGCTTTTGGTATTGCACCGGGGTCATGGCCGTCACCGCCTTGAAATGGCGATGAAAGGTGGCGGGGCTCATGCCCGCGACCTCGGCCAGCGCGGCGATGGTGAGCGGTTCGGCGAACCGCGCCCGGATCTGCGCGATGCTGCGGCCGAGCCGCGCCGCAGGACTGCCCGCAAGCCCGATCTGGCGCAGCCCCGGCGCCATCGGGCCGTTCAGAAGCCGCCAGGTGATTTCCCGCCGGATCAGCGGTGACAGGATCGCAAGGTCGTGCGGCCGCGCGCACAGGCCCAGCAGCCGGCACAGCGGCTCGAGAAGCTCCGCCCCGAGGTCATGAACCGCCAGCGCCGGGCTGGTCGGCGGGGCGGCGGTCTCGCCCGTTTCCAAAAGCAGTTCCGCAATCGTCGCGGGATCGAGCCCAAGGCTGAGGGCGAGATAGGGGCGTTCCGGGCTGGCCTCGGTGATCTCGGCGCGGATCGGCACCTCCATCGAGGCGATCAGGCATTTTCCCGCGTCATAGCAAAAGGCGCGGTCCCCCAGCATGCTGATCTTCGCGCCCTGCACCACGACGCACAGCGAGGGGCGGTAAACCGCATGAATCGGCCCGGTCGGGGCCGAAACCGAGGTCAGATACAGCCCCTCAAGGGGCGTTTCGCGGCCATGCGCCTGCCACAGGCGGGTGATCGCGTCTCTCAGGGGGGCAAGGCGGTCTGTGTCCATGATCTGCAGGCTATCCGTCATCGCGGCGCGGCGCAGCCCGCAATCGTGCCGAATGAGAGGATCGTGCAAGACTTCGCGAGGATCGGCGTCGCGCCCCGCGGCCTTGCGGGCCTATCTTTGCGGCGACCGGGCAGCCCATCGCGCCCCGGCTTTTCCGATCGAAAGGACAGATCATGCGCTATCGCCCCCTTGGCCCGAGCGGCCTTCTGGTGTCCGAGCTTTGCCTTGGCACGATGACCTTTGGCGGCTCGGAGGGGATCTGGGGCCAGATCGGCCAGCTGCGCCAGCCCGAGGCCGATGCGCTGGTGCAGACCGCCTTTGACGCCGGGATCAATTTCATCGACACGGCGAATGTCTATGCCGGCGGCGAGAGCGAGCGGATCCTGGGCCAGTCGATCCGCAACCTCGGCCTTGCCCGCGACGATCTGGTGATCGCGACCAAGGTGATGGGGCCGATGGGGGCGGGGCCGAACGGCTGCGGCGCGTCGCGGGCGCATATCCTGGCGCAGGCGAAGGCCAGCCTTGCCCGGCTGCAGATGGAGCACATCGACCTTTACCAGATCCACGGCTTCGACCCGGTGACGCCGATCGCGGAAACGCTTGAAGCGCTGGATACGCTGGTGCGGCAGGGGCATGTGCGCCATATCGGGCTGTCGAACTGGGCGGCCTGGCAGATCGTCAAGGCGGTGGGCATTGCCGAGGCGCGGCAGCTGGCGCCGATCCTGTCGTTGCAGGCCTATTACACGCTCGTCGGCCGCGATCTGGAACGCGAGATCGTGCCGATGCTGCAAAGCGAGGGCCTCGGGCTGCTGGTCTGGAGCCCGCTGGCGGGCGGGTTCCTGTCGGGCAAATACAGCGGCGGCACGGCAACCGAGGGGCGGCGGGCGGCCTTCAACTTCCCGCCCGTCGATCTGGCGCGGGGGGATGCGGTGGTTGCCGCGGCGCGCGAGATCGCCGCGGCCAAGGGCTGCAGCGTGGCGCAGGTGGCGCTGGCCTGGCTTCTGCATCAGCCGGTGGTGACCTCGGTGATCGTGGGGGCGAAGCGGGTCGATCAGCTGGCCGACAACATCAACGCGACCGGGGTGCAGCTTTCGGCCGAGGATCTGGCGGCGCTTGAGGCGGTGACGGCGCTTGCCGCGGAATATCCGGGCTGGATGCTGGAGCGCCAGGCGCAATACCGCGCCCCCTTCGCCGCGCCGAAGCGCTGAGCGCCCGGCCCGCCCGCCGCTGGCGCGCAGGCCGGGACGTCGGTCAGTCCGCGAGGGATTTGACCGAGGTGTCGGCCTGCCCCTGCACCCAATAGCCCGCCGCCTTGATCCAGGCGGGGGACATGCCGCGGGCCAGCAGCGCCGCGCGCAGGGCTTTTGCCACCCCCGCCTCGGCCGCGATCCAGGCGAACAGGCCCGCGCCCGGGGCGATCCCGGCCAGTGCCGCCAGCAGCGGCGCCGGGTCTGCGGCCTGCGCGGCCGGGCGGGTGACCCAAAGCGCCTGATGCCGGGCCGCGGTTTCAAATTCTTGCCGGTCCGCTTCCGAGGGCACCGCGACAAGGCTTGTGACGGGCGTTCCCGCCGCCAGTTCCTCGATCCGGCGGCCGATCGCGGGCAGCGCGGTCTCGTCGCCGATCAGGAGCCAATGCGTGATCGGGCCGGTGATCACGGCAGAACCGCGCGGGCCGCCGATGCCGACGCTGTCGCCCGGCTGCGCCGCGCGCGCCCAGTCGGCGGCCGGTCCGCCGGGGTGGTCGACGAAATCCAGCGTCAGTTCCCGGCGCAGGGCGTCGAAGCGGCGGGGGGTGTAGTCGCGCATCTGCGGCTGCGCCCCGTCGGTTTCGGGGCCAAGCAGGAGCTTGACGTGATCATCGGGCGCAAGGCTTTGAAAATCCGCCAGATCCTCGCCGCCCAGCACCACCCGGATCATCGCGGGGGTCAGGTGGCGGACGCTGCGGACGGTCAGGATGCGCCGCTTCGGCTCTTGCCGGAAACGCTGCAGCTGCGGGGCAGGGGTGTCGGTCATCTTCGGTCTCTCTGTCCGGCCCGGCCTCGGATGCGCCGATCCAAACGCACCAAGACACGGGCCCGTTGGCGGCCTGTGTCGGTGCGTTGAGTGACGTTAACGCTTACGATGGATCTTGCGCAGGATGATCCGGCCAGAGCGCCCCCGGCAAGGGCCGTCGCGCAAGATCACGGCAATGTCAGCGCCGCCGAACAGGGGGCATTCCCCCGGGCAGAGAATTTCCTTCTGAAAAACCCCCGTCTTTGGAATTCAATTTGGCTGCTGAATGTGCAAAAAATCCACTAATTAAGTCGTGATAATGGACCATGACCGCGCAACCGCCTTCCGACACCGACGAGATTCGCAAGACCACCTGTTACATGTGTGCCTGCCGCTGCGGCATCGACGTGCATCTGCGCGCGGGCAAGCTGCGCACCATCGAGGGCAACCGGGATCATCCGGTCAACCGCGGCGTGATCTGCGCCAAGGGGGCGGCGGGGATCCAGCAGGTGACCGCGCCCGCCCGGCTGCGCGCGCCGCTCAAGCGGGTGGGGCCGCGGGGCCTTGGCACCTTCGAGGAAATCAGCTGGGACGAGGCGCTTGACATCGCCACCGGCTGGCTGGCGCCGATCCGGGCCAAGGCGCCGGAAAAGCTGGCCTTTTTCACCGGCCGCGATCAGTCGCAAAGCTTCACCGGCTGGTGGGCGCAGGCCTTCGGCACGCCGAATTTCGCGGCGCATGGCGGGTTTTGCTCGGTCAATGTCGCGGCGGCGGGGATCATGTCGATCGGCGGCGCGTTTTGGGAATTCGGCGAACCGGACTGGGAACGGGCGAAGATCCTGGTGCTCTTCGGCGTCGCCGAGGATCACGACAGCAATCCGATCAAGCGCGGTCTGGGGGCGATGAAGGCGCGCGGCGCCCGCATCGTTTCGGTCAATCCGATCCGCACCGGCTACAACGCCGTCGCCGATGACTGGCTGGGCCTCACGCCCGGCACCGACGGGCTGTTGATCCTGGCGCTGGTGCACGAACTGCTGGTCGCGGGGCGGATCGATCTGGATTATCTGGCCCGCTTCACCGATGCGCCCTGCCTTCTGATCCCGGGCGAGGGGCCGGAAAGCGGGCTTTACCTGCGCGACGATACCGGCCGGGCGCTGGTGATCGACCGCCGCAGCGGGGCGCTTGCGCCCTTTGACGACGAGGGCGTCGAGCCCGATCTGCGCGGGCGTTGGCCCGGCCATCGCACCGTCTTCGAGACCCTGGCCGAGCGCTATCTGCATCCGCGTCATGCCGCCGCGGCGGTGGCCGGGCAGGTCGGCATCCCCGCCGAGCGGATCCGGGCGCTGGCGGCGGAACTGGCCCGCGTGGCCTTTGACGAAGCGATCACGCTTGACCGGCCCTGGGTGGATTTCCGCGGCCATCGCCATGACCGGATGATCGGCCGCCCGGTCGGTTTTCACGCCATGCGCGGGATCGCCGCGCATGCGAACGGCTTTCAGACCGCCCGCGCGCTGCATCTTTTGCAGATGCTTCTGGGCGCGATCGAGACCCCGGGGGGCCTGCGCTTCAAGCCGCCCTATCCGAAGCCGCTGGCCGCCCATCCGGTGCCGCATTTTGCGGCCGAACCGGGCCAGCCGCTCAAGGGCCCGCATCTGGGCTTTCCGCGTTCCCCCGCCGATCTGGCGCTTTTGCCCGATGGCAGCCCGGCCCGGATCGACGCAGCCTTCAGCTGGGAAAATCCCTTTTCCGCCCATGGCCTGATGCAACGGGTGATCGGCAATGCCCATGCCGGGCGGCCCTACCGGATCGACACGCTCTTTCTTTACATGGCCAACATGGCGTGGAACTCCTCGATGAACCCGGCCGAGGTGGCGCGGATGCTGACGGATTGCGACGCGGCGGGCGATTACGTCATTCCGCACATCATCCTGTCGGACGCCTATGCCAGCGAGACCGTGGCCTACGCCGATCTGGTGCTGCCCGACACGACTTACCTGGAACGCCATGACGCGATCAGCCTGCTGGATCGGCCGATCGGACGCGGCGACCGGCTGGCGGATTCGATCCGCTGGCCGGTGATGGCGCCCGACCGCGACGTGCGGCCGTTTCAATCGGTGCTGTGCGATCTGGGCGCGCGGCTGGGCCTGCCCGGCTTTGTCACCGCCGAGGGTCAGCCCGCCTTTCGCGATTATGCCGATTACCTGATCCACCACCAGCGCCGCCCCGGCATCGGCCCCCTGGCGGGCTGGCGCGGCGATGGCACCTGCCACGGCCGCGGCGCGCCGAACCCGGCGCAGCTGGACCGGTACATCGAAAACGGCGGCGTGTTTCAGGCGGAAATCCCGCCCGAGGCGCAGTTCTTCAAGCCCTGGAACCGGGCCTGGCAGGAGTGGGCGATGACGATGGGGCTGCAGGACAAGCCGCAGCCCTATCTGTTCAGCCTCTGGTGCGAGCCGCTGCGGCGCTTTCAGCTGGCGGCCGAGGGGCACGGGACGCCGCAACCGCCCGATCATCTGCGCCTGCCGCTTCTGGCCGCGATGGACCCGCTGCCGCATTGGACGGCGGTGCAAAACACCGACACCGCGGCCGACTATCCGCTGCATGCGCTGACGCAGCGCCCGCCCGCGATGTATCATTCCTGGGGCTCGATGAACGCCTGGCTGCGGCAGATCCTGGGGCAGAACCTGCTTTACATCCCGAAATCGGTCTGGCGCGACAAGGGCTTTCGCACCGGCGACTGGGCGCGGGTGATCTCGCCGCATGGGGCGATCGAGGTGCCCGTCGCGCCGATGGCGGCGCTGAACCCGCAGACGGTCTGGACCTGGAATGCGATCGGCAAGCGGCGGGGCGCCTGGGGGCTGTCGAACGCCGCGCCCGAGGCCGAAAAGGGCTTTCTGCTCAATCACCTGATGGATGATCTGCTGCCGCCCGACGGCGCGGGCGCGCGGGCGTGGAACGCCGATCCGGTGACCGGGCAGGCGGCCTGGTTCGACCTGCGGGTGCGGATCGAGCGGATCGGGCGGCGCCGCTTCAGCCTGCCGCAATTCCCCGGCCTGTCGCTGAAGATCCTGCGCCGGAGACCCGCATGAGCCGAACCGCCCCCAAACGCACCCTTGTCATCGATCTTGACAGCTGCACCGGTTGTCACGCCTGCACCATCGCCTGCAAGGGCTGGCAGAATGCGAACGAGGACACCCGGCTGCCCGATGCGGAAGCCTACGGCAAGGCCCCCTTCGGCGCCTTTCTCAACCGCGTCCATTCCTACGAGGTGATCGCGGACGGTGCCCCGGCGCAGCTGATCCATTACCCGCGCACCTGCGTGCACTGCGAAAATCCGCCCTGCGTGCCGGTCTGCCCGACCGGGGCCAGCCACCAGACCGCCGATGGTCTGGTGCAGATCGACGCCCGCCGCTGTCTGGGCTGCGGGCTTTGCGCCTGGGCCTGCCCCTATGGCGCGCGGGAACTTGACCCGGTGGCGGGGGTGATGCGCAAATGCACCCTGTGCGCCAATCGCATCGACGATCCCGCAAGGCCCGAGGAGGAGCGCATCCCCGCCTGTGTCCGCGCCTGCCCGACCGGCGCGCGGCATTTCGGCGATCCCTCCGACGCCGAAAGCCCGCTCGGCCGGTTGGTCGCCGAACGCGGCGGGTTCGCGCCGATGCCCGAGTTCGGCACGCAGCCGACGAGCCGCTATCTGCCGCCGCGGCCCAAGGATCGGCTGGGGGCGGGGGCCGGTCTGGAACCGCTCGTGCCCGGGGGCGGTCTGCAGGACTGGCTCGACAAACTGCTGGGGAGGGGCTGATGCGCGCGGTGCCCTCGGTCATCCTGTTCACCACGCTTTCGGGCGCGGGCTTCGGTCTGCTTGCTGCGGTGGGGCTGGGCCTGGCGCATGGGGCGGGCCCCTGGCTTGCGGGCTACGGCCTTGTCGTGACAGGGCTTTTCGCCTCGGCCTTCCATCTGGCGCATCCCTGGCGCGCCCGCTTCGCCTTTCGGCAATGGCGCACAAGCTGGCTTGCGCGCGAGGCCTGGGGGGCCATCGCGGCGTTGATCGTGCTGGCGCCGCCCGCGGTCTCGGCGCTGATCGGCGGGCCGGAGCTGCGGCTTTTCGGGGCGCTTGGCGCGCTGCTCTGCCTTGCCACGGTGGTCTTTACCGCGATGATCTATGCCAGCCTGCGCGCGGTGCCGCGCTGGCATCACTGGTCGGTGCCGGTGACCTATCTGGCCTGCGCCGCGACGGCGGGCTGCTTTCTGGCGGCCCCGCCCGCGGCGGCGGCGCTGGCCGGTCTGGCGCTGGCGCTTTGGCTGGGGGTCTCCTTTCCCCTTGCGGATCGGCGCATCGCGGCCCTGGGGCTGACGCGGGCCTGGGCGACCGGTCTTGGCACGGCGGGTCTTGGCACGGGGGGTCGTGGTGCGGGGGGGCGTGGTGCGGGGGCCGAGGTCCGCAGTTTCGAGCTGCCCCGCACCGGCCCGAGTTTCGTCACCCGCGAGCTGGTCGACCGGGCGGCCGGGGCCGGATCGCCCCTTTTGCGCGGGAGTTCGGTCGCGCTTGCGGGCCTGCTTCCGGCGGCGCTTTTGCTGGCGGGCGCGGCCCCCGGCGCGGCGCTGGCCGTGCATCTTGCGGGCATCCTGCTGTCGCGCTGGCTTTTCTTCACCGAAGCGACGCATGTCGCCGCGCTTTATTACCGCGGCGAGCTGAGCCCCGGGCGACGCTGAGTCGCCCCGGGAAAGCGCGGAGCGGCGAAAGCGCAGAAGAAACCTTCTGTCCGAACGCCGCCCCGCTGCGGATTTTCTCCAAAAATGCCGCCAAAACAGAAGATCATTAATATCTATCTTCTCAATCGTGAATTCTCGTGGTCCGGTTCCCTCAGCCAAGAGACGCGGGATGACCGGACCGGCCGCACCGCCCTTGCGGCATCCGTCTTGCCAGGGGAGTTGCCATGACTGCCGTTTCCGCCCCGCTTGCGCCGCCCGATGCGCTTGCGCAGATCCACGCCGCCGCGCGCGCGGCCGGTCTGAGCTATGCGGGCGATGTGCCGCCCGATCTGGCCCATGCGCTGCTCGAGGCCGGGCAGGCGCTGTTGATCGATGTCCGCTCGCCCGAGGAAATCCGCTTCGTCGGCCATGTGCCGGGGGCGGTGAACGTGCCCTGGGCCAGCGGGCTGGCGCTGACGCGCAACCCGCGGTTTTTGCGCGCGCTGGAAACCGCCGCCCCGCGCGAGGCGGTGATCTTGCTGCTCTGCCGCTCCGGGCAGCGCTCGGTTCTGGCGGCGCAGGCGGCGACGGCGGCGGGTTTTGCTCAGGTCTTCAACGTCCTTGAGGGCTTCGAGGGCGATCTGGACGCGGCGGGCCAGCGGGGCCGGGTGTCGGGCTGGCGGCGGCGCGATCTGCCCTGGCGGCAGGACTGAGCACGGCCCGGACGCAACAGATTGAACGCAAGAGATTTCAGCCGAGGAGGCAGCATGACGCTTGACACACAACGAACGGACGTCCTTGAGGACAACGGGTTTTCCCTGGTTCCGGTGCTGGCGGCGCTGACCCGGGCGCGGGCCGACTGGCGGGCGGCGCATCATCGCGCCGTCACGCCGGGCGGGCGCGAATTGCCCGCGCCCGAGGCGGTGGAACGGATCGTCGCCGGGCTGCGCGGCGCGCTGTTTCCGATGCGGCTCGGGCCGTCGGATCTGCGGCAGGAAAGCGAACAGCTTTACGTCGGCCATACGCTTGATGTCGTGCTGCGCGATCTGGTGGAACAGGTGGTTCTGGAACTGGGCGGGCGGCCGAGCGACGCCGATCCGGCGCTGCGGGCGGAAATCCGGGCGCGGGCGCATGATCTTGTGCGCGACTTCGCGCAATATCTGCCGACGATCCGCACCCAGCTTGACAGCGATGTTCTGGCCGCCCACGGCGCCGATCCGGCGGCGCGCAGCGTCGACGAGGTGCTGTTGTGCTACCCGGGTCTGGCCGCGATGATCCACCACCGCATCGCCCACCAGCTTTACCGTCTTGGCGCGCCGCTGATCGCGCGGATGATCTCGGAGGCGGCGCATCGGGCGACGGGGATCGACATCCACCCCGGCGCGACGATCGGTACCGGGTTTTTCATCGATCACGGCACCGGCGTCGTGATCGGCGAAACCGCGGTGATCGGCAACGGCGTGCGGCTGTTTCAGGCGGTCACGCTGGGGGCGAAGAGCTTTCCCACCGATGCGCTGGGCCGCGCGCTCAAGGGGCAACCGCGCCATCCGATCGTCGAGGATGACGTGGTGATCTATGCCGGCGCCACCGTGCTGGGCCGGGTCACGCTGGGCAAGGGCGCCGTCATTGGCGGCAATGTCTGGCTGACCGAAAGCGTGTCGCCGGGGGCGCATGTGACCCAGGCGCATCTGACGCAAGGAACCCGGCCGGGCCCCGCAACCGACTGACAAAGCGACACATTTCAAACCTGCCCTCCCCGCGGTCCTGCCGCGGGACGGCCTTCCGCACCCAAGCAAGGAGAGACTGAATGACCGAACCCCTTCAACTGGCGCTCGGCGACAATGCCGCCCGCCAGCTTGCCAATGCCACGAAGACGGCGCCGATCCTGCCCACGATCACGCCGCGCTGGCTGGTGCATTTCCTGCAATGGCTGCCGGTCGAGGCCGGGATCTACCGGCTCAACACGGTGAAGAACGCCGAGGCCGTGCGCGTCGCCTGCACCAGCCGCGACGAGGCCGTGCTGCCCACGACCTTCGTCGATTACGAGGAAAAGCCGCGCGAATATTTCCTCAATGCGGTCTCGACCGTGCTTGATGTCCACACGCGGGTTTCCGACCTTTATTCCTCGCCCTTCGATCAGGTCAAGGAACAGCTGCGCCTGACCGTCGAGACGGTGAAGGAGCGCCAGGAAAGCGAGCTGATCAACAACCCCGATTACGGGCTTCTGGCCAATGCCGCCGAGAGCCAGATCCTGTCCACGCTGACCGGCGCGCCGACACCCGACGATCTGGACGAGCTGATCACCAAGGTCTGGAAGGAACCCGCCTTCTTCCTCGCCCATCCGCTCGCCATCGCCGCCTTTGGCCGCGAATGCACGCGCCGCGGCGTGCCGCCCGCGACCGTCAGCCTGTTCGGGGCGCAGTTCCTCACCTGGCGCGGCCTGCCGATCATCCCGTCCGACAAGATCCCCGTCACCGGCGGCAAGACCTCGATCCTGCTTCTGCGGGTGGGCGAGAAGCGGCAGGGCGTGGTGGGGTTGTTCCAGCCCGGCCTTGACGGCGAGCAGAGCCCGGGCCTGTCGGTGCGCTTCATGGGCATCGACCGCAATGCGATCGCGTCTTACCTGATCTCGCTCTACTGCTCGCTCGTCGTGCAATCGCCCGATGCGCTGGCCGTTCTGACCGATGTCGAAGTGGGGAAATATCATGACTATCCCGACACTTACCGCTGAGGGCGCGGCCCCCGCGGGCCTGCCCGACATCGCGCAACTGACGGCGCTGGCGCGGGACTTCTTCGCCACGCCGCCGGGAGAGGGGGGCGCAAGCCCCTCTTACCTGGCCGAGCCCGATGTCGCCACCGCGGGCGCGCTTGCGCGGCGCGCGACGGGCGGCCATCCCGGCGCCACGGGTCCGGCGGCGGATCTGGCCCCCGGGGCGGGGCTTGCCCCCGGCGCGCTTGGCACGGCGCCCTTGGGCGCGGGGCATGCCGACAGTCTCGACAGCCTTGCCCGGCAGGCCTTCGGGCTGCTGACCGGCAAATCGGCGGCCCATGCGCCGGATCGGTCCGGGGCCCCGACGCTTGCCCCGCAGGACGCCGCGCCCGCGGTCTTGCAGGCGCCCCCGGCCCATGCCCGACCGGCGGCCGTCCCGGCTTCGCCGCGGATCGGGGCGCCCCCCCATGCCCCGGCGCAAGCCGCCCCGCCCGGGCGGTTCTACTTCCTGCCCGAGACGGCGGCGGAGCCCCCCCCGGCGCCGCCCGCCGCGACGCCTGCGTTCGACGTCCATGCCGTGCGGCGCGATTTCCCGATCCTGCAGGAACGGGTGAACGGGCGGCAACTGATCTGGTTCGACAATGCCGCGACGACGCAGAAACCCGCTTGCGTGATCGACCGGCTGTCCGAGTTCTATCGGCACGAGAATTCGAACATCCACCGCGCCGCGCATACCTTGGCGGCGCGGGCGACGGATGCCTATGAGCACGCCCGCGATGCGGTGCGGGATTTTCTCGGCGCGGCCTCGTCGGAGGAAATCACCTTCGTCCGCGGTGCGACCGAGGGGATCAACCTTGTCGCTCGGACCTGGGGCGTGGCGAACATTCGCGCGGGCGACGAGATCATCGTCTCGCATCTGGAACATCACGCGAATATCGTGCCCTGGCAACAGCTTGCGGCCGAAAAGGGGGCGCGGATCCGGGTCATTCCGGTCGATGACACGGGGCAGCTGCAGCTTGACGAATATCTGAAGCTGCTCTGCCCGCGCACGAAGATCGTGGCGGTGACGCAGGTCTCGAACGCGCTCGGCACCGTCGTTCCGGTGCGCGAGATCGTGGCGGCGGCGCATGGGGTCGGCGCGGTGGCGCTGGTCGATGGCGCGCAATCGGTCAGCCACATGCCGGTGAACGTGCAGGAGATCGGCGCCGATTTCTTCGTCTTTTCCGGGCACAAGGTCTTCGGGCCCACCGGCATCGGCGCGGTCTACATCCGCCGCGCCCTGGCCGAGACCCTGCCGCCCTGGCAGGGCGGCGGCAACATGATCGCCGATGTTCGCTTCGAGCACACGGTCTATCAGCCGCCGCCCGCGCGGTTCGAGGCGGGCACCGGCAATATCGCCGATGCCGCCGGGCTGGCGGCGGCGCTGGCCTATGTGCAAAGGATCGGGCTTGCGGCGATCGGCGCCTATGAACACGCGCTTCTGGACTATGCGACCGCGCAACTGGCGCAGGTGCCCGGGGTGCGGCTGATCGGCACCGCGGCGCACAAGGCTTCGGTGCTCTCCTTCGTGCTGGAGGGGGTCGCGCCGCTCGAGGTCGGACGCGCGCTGGATCGCGAGGGCATCGCGGTGCGGGCGGGGCATCACTGCGCGCAACCGATCCTGCGCCGCTTCGGGCTGGAAGCCACGGTGCGGCCCTCGCTCGCCTTTTACAACACAAGCGACGAGGTCGATCTTTTCGTCGCGGCGGTGGCCAGGCTTGCCAGCCGCCGCCGCTGAGATCGCAAAAGACGAAAGGCCCCGGATCGCTCCGGGGCCTTTTGCTTTCGGGGCGGCCGCGCGATCAGCCGCCGGTCTTGCCGCGCCAGGGCACGACGCGGCGTTCGGCCGCGCGCAGGGCGACATCGATGCCATAGCCGATGAAACCGATGAGCAGGATCCCCATCACCACGATGTCGGTCAGCTGGAATTTCGAGGCGACAAGGATCATCATCCCCGCGCCCTTTTCCGCCGCGACCAGTTCCGCCGCGACCACGGTGCCCCAGCACACCCCCATCGCCACCCGCGCGCCGATGAAAAGATCGGGCAGCGAATTCGGGATGATCACATGCGTCAGCACCTGCCATTTCGAGGCGCCGAGGCTGTAGGCGGCATGGACCTTCGAGAGCCGCACCCCCGCCACGCCCGAGCGCGCCGCGATCACCATGATCCAGAGCGCGGCGAGGAACAGCAGCACGATCTTGCCGGTTTCCCAGATCCCCCACCAGATGATGATCAGCGGAATGAGCGCCAGCGGCGGCACCGGCCGCATGAATTCGACGATCGGATCGAACCAGCCCCGCACCCAGCCCGACAGCCCCATCGCATAGCCAAGCGGAATGCCGATCAGCGCGCCGAAAAAGAACCCGGCCAGCACGCGAAACAGCGAAAAGCCCAGATGTTCCCACAGCGGCTTGTTCTGATAGCCCTCCCGCGCGATCTGCCAGAACCGGGCGGCGACGCTTTCGGGCGCGGGCAGCCAGATCGGCTCCATCTGCCAGCCCTTGTCGGGCGCAAACGAGAGCGAGCCTTTCGGCGTCAGCGTCACCTGCCCATGGGCGACAGGCAGCGGCTGGCCCACCGTCACGGGCTGCCCGTCGATCGCCGTCAGGGTCACCCCCGGCGCGTCATTCGCCGTCGGGCGCACCAGCGCATAGCGCCAGGCCGCGACCGAGGCGGCGTCATCCTGCGCCAGCCCGCTGCGCGGCGCGGGCAAAACCGGCTTCTGCGGCGTCTTGTCGGCGGGGGAAAGCACGTTGACCCGCACCGTGGCGGTCTCTGTCGCCCCGTCCGGCGCGGTCACGGTATAGCGAAACGCGGTCTCGCCGATGAAGGGGCCGGGCACATGGATCGGCACCAGTTTCGAGCCGGTGAAGGCCCCCCAGATCAGGAAGATCGTCAGCACCGAGAGCACCGAGGCGATGCGATCGGGCTGCACGGCGCCCGCGTCGCCAAAGGTGACGGTGCGGCGGGCGCCGTCGATGCGGCCGCGGCGGATCAGGCGCAGGCTCAGCCCCGCGCCCAGGAAGATCGCCAGATAGGCAAGGGCAAGGATCATTGCGCCGCCTCCAAGGGCGCGGCACGGCCCATGATCTCTTCCTCCATGTCCCAGATCAGCGCCAGGATTTCGTCGCGGGTTTGAATGAAGTCCGGGCGGCGGCGGATCTCGCGCAGATCGGCGCCGACGGCGGCTTCGGCGAAAGGCAGCGCATAGTCGCGCAGGATCCGCCCCGGGCGCGGCGCCATCACGATCAGCCGCTGGCCCAGAAGCAGCGCCTCCTCGACCGAATGGGTGATCAGGATCACCGTCTTGTCGGTGTCCCGCCAGAGCTTCAGGATCAGCCCCTGCATCTTTTCGCGCGTCAGCGCATCCAGCGCGCCGAGCGGCTCGTCCATCAGGATCAGCGCGGGGTCATTGGCCAGACAGCGCGCCAGCGCCACGCGTTGCTGCATCCCGCCCGAAAGCGCATAGACCGGCTTGTCGCCAAAGCCCTGCAGGCCCACGGCGTCAAGCAGATGGTCGGTCAGGCTGGCCCGCTCGGCGCGCGGCACGCCGCGCATCCGGGGCCCGAAGTCGATGTTCTTGCGCACGCTCATCCATTCGAACAGCGCGCCCTGCTGGAACACCATGCCGCGTTCGGGGCCGGGGCCGATGACGGGCGCCTCTCCCAGACGCAGGCTGCCGCCGGTGGGCGCCAGAAATCCGGCAATGATGTTCAAAAGCGTGGTCTTGCCGCAGCCCGAGGGGCCGAGGATCGCGACGAGTTCCCCCCTGCGGACCGTCAGCGAGACATCGCGCAACGCCTCGGTCGGCGGGCTTGCGGCTTGGGTGAAACGCATCGACAGGCGGTCGATGACAAGGTCGGACATGGAAACACCGGGGTTCGAAACGGGGAAAGGCGCGGGGAAGGCCCCGCGCCGCAGGAGGTCTGGCCGCGCCGCGTCAGAGTTTCGCGGCGGCTTCAAGATAGCTTGCGTCGACCACGCCCTCGTAGCTTTCCAGCGCCGAGGGGATGTTCTTCGTGGTGACGAAGAAATCGGCCACCGATTTCAGATAGGCCTGCAGCCCGCCGCCAAGCCATTGCCCGGACAGCTTTTCCTCGATCGTGGGCAGGGTGAAACCCGCCAGCTGCGCCCGGGTGCCCGCCTCGTCCAGCCCCGAATCCTTCGCCAGCACCGGGATGAAACGGTCGGGATCGGCCCGATAGGCGGCGTTTTCGTCATTCACCACCTTGAGGAATTTCGTCACCAGATCCGGGTTTTCCGCCGCAAAGGCGCCCGGCGTCGAGATCACGTCGAAGACGCGGATGCCGGCCGCTTCCTTCTCGGCCCCGGTCAGCAGCACGTTGCCATAATCCTTGGCGCGGGCCAGCGCGCCGCCCCAGCCGCAGAAGACATCGATATTGCCCTGGGCGATCGCCGCGGCGGCATCGGGGGGCGTCAGATCGACCACCTGCAGCTGGCCGGCATCAAGCCCGAAATGTTCGAGCTGCTTCAGAAACCCGTAATGCGCCGCGGTGCCCAGCGGCACGCCGACCTTCCGGCCGACCAGCTCACTCGCATTTTCCTTCGTGATTTCAAGATCTTTGCGCACGACGCAATTGTCGTTTTCGGAATAGCTTACGGCGATGTCGACGGCCTTCAGATCCTGCCCGGCCGAGGTGGCGGTGACAAAGGGCGGCACGCCCTGCGAGATCAGGAACTGCACATCGCCCGCGGCGGCGGCGGCCGACATCGCGACGCCGGTGTCGAAGGCGCGCCAGTTCACCTTGACGCCCAGTTCCTTTTCGAAGGTGGCATCGACCTTGGCCTGTTCGAACGGCAGCGGCCATTCAAGAAACCAGGCCACGGTGATCTCGTCGGGGGCCGCGGTGGCGGCGCCGCTTGCGGCCAGAAGCGCAAGCGCCGAGAGGGCGGCAAGGGTCGGGGCTTTGGTCATGGTCGGTCCTTTCAGGGATGCGGAATATACATTAGATCCATCGTCATTTTTGAAATGACCTGATCCGCGGCCCGGACGCCATTCCAAAGGCGCGCGCCGGACGGCAGGAAAAATCTCTCTCCGGGCTGCGGCAGAGAGGAATTCTTCTTCGGGCCAGCAAAACAAGGCGCGGCGCGGGGCCTTGGCGGGGCTGCGGGGGAAGAAAATCCCGCCACGGCGGCGAAATCCGCGCTCTGGACTCAAGGCTTCGGCGAAACTGGACCTAATCGGGCCGGGCTGCCGCTGGCATGGTCGGGCCAATCCCACGTTCAGCCAGAGGCCCAAATGCACGCCGCCCCGCTTCCGCAAGATGCCGCCCCGATCATCGCCGCTGATCGCGCCCATGTCTGGCATCACCTGAGCCAGCACAAAGCCTATGAAACCACCGACCCGCGCGTCTTTGTCGAAGGGAAGGGGATGCGGCTGTGGGATGCGACCGGGCGCGAGTTTCTGGACGCCACCTCGGGCGGGGTCTGGACGGTGAACCTCGGCTATGGCCGCGCCGACATCGCGCGCGCGGTGCAGGAGCAGCTGATGCGTCTGCCCTATTACGCGGGGGCGGCGGGCACCGTGCCCGGGGCGCGCTATGCCGAGGCGCTGATCGCGAAGATGCCGGGGCTGTCGCGCGTCTATTATTCGAACTCGGGCTCCGAGGCGAACGAGAAGGTCTACAAGATGGTGCGGCAGATCTCGCATCGCCATCACGGCGGTCGGAAGGGGAAAATCCTTTTCCGGGAAAGGGATTACCACGGCACCACCATTGCCGCGCTCGCCACTTCGGGGCAGGCGCAGCGGGCCGCGCACTACGGGCCGTTCCCGGATGGTTTCGTCATGGTCCCGCATTGCCTGGAATACCGGGCGCAATGGGATGTCGCCAATTACGGCGAGCGCGCCGCCGATGCGATCGAGGAGGTGATCCTGCGCGAGGGGCCCGACAGCATCGGTTGCCTTGTGCTCGAGCCGATCACCGCGGGCGGGGGCGTGATCGTGCCGCCCGCGGGCTACTGGGAAAAGGTGAGCCACATCTGCCGCAAATACAACATCTTGCTGCATCTTGACGAAGTCGTCTGCGGCCTTGGCCGCACCGGCGCCTGGTTCGGCTATCAGCACTACGGCATTCAGCCCGATTTCGTCACCATGGCGAAGGGCGTGGCGGCCGGTTACGCGGCGATTTCCTGCACCGTCACGACCGAGGCTGTCTTTGATCTGTTCAAGGACGCGCCCGCCGATCCGCTGTGCCATTTCCGCGACATCTCCACCTTTGGCGGCTGCACCGCCGGTCCTGCGGCGGCGCTCGAAACCTTGCGGATCATCGAGGAGGAGGGGCTTTTGGAGAACACCACCCGGATGGGCGACCGGCTGCTGTCGAACCTGCAAGATCTTGCCGAACGGCATGCGGTGATTGGCGACGTGCGCGGCAAGGGCTTGTTTTGCGGGGCGGAACTGGTGGCCGACCGGCGCACGAAAGAGCCGCTTTCCGAGGCGAAGGTGCAGGCCGTCGTGGCCGATTGCGCGGCGCAGGGCGTGCTGATCGGCGCCACCAACCGCTCGATCCCCGGGCTCAACACGACGCTCTGTCTTGCCCCCGCGCTGATCGCCTCGGAACCCGAGATCGACCGCATCACCGAGGTGATCGACGCCGCCCTGAGCCGTCTCGCGGCTTGACAG
Organism: Rhodobacter capsulatus; assembly: GCF_005144475.1. GTDB lineage: Bacteria > Pseudomonadota > Alphaproteobacteria > Rhodobacterales > Rhodobacteraceae > Rhodobacter > Rhodobacter capsulatus_C. The sequence continues at coordinate 35,532 of NZ_SWJZ01000026.1, forward strand.
CGGCGCTGGACCTATCCCTGATGGGTCCAGAACAGCGGTGGGGCGAAGATGGCCATTGCGGTCGAAAGCTTCTTTCTGGCGCCGGGCGGGCAGGGATCGCTGCAACACCGCCTGCGCCAGATGGTGACGGAAGGGATCCTCTCCGGCCGGTTTCGCCCGGGCGACCGGATGCCCTCGACGCGGGCGCTGGCGGCGCATCTGGGTGTCGCGCGGATCACCGTGACGCTGGCCTATGCCGATCTTGTGGCCTCGGATTACCTGCTGGCGCGGGGGCGGTCCGGCACCTTCGTTTCGGCCGCCGCCCCCGATGCGCGCAACGCCCAGCCCCTGCCCCGGGATGGGGCCCACGCCGATTGGGCCCGGCTTCTGCATCCCCGCGCGCAGGGCCTGCCGCGCCCGGACCGGCCGCGCGACTGGTCGCTCTATCGCTATCCCTTCATCTACGGGCAGGCCGATCCAGAGCTTTTCGACCATCAGAACTGGCGGGCCTGTGCGCTTCAAGCCCTTGGTCGACGTGAGTTTCACAGGCTTTCGGCGGATTGCTACGACGAAGACGATCCGCTGCTCGTCGAATACATCCTGCGCCACATCCTGCCCCGTCGCGGCATCGCGGCCGTGCCCTCCGAGGTGCTGATCACCATGGGGGCGCAGAACGGGCTCTGGCTGGCGGCGCAGGTCTTGCTCGGGCCGGGCGAGCGCGCGGTGATGGAAAACCCGGGCTATCCGGGCACGCGCGCGGTGCTGGGCACGACCGGGGCCGAGGTGCTTTCGGTCGATGTCGACGATCGCGGGCTGCCGCCCGAGCATCTGCCCGCGCGGCTCAAGCTGGTGGTCACCACCGCAAGCCATCATTGCCCGACCAATGCCACCCTGCCGGTCGAGCGGCGGCTGGCGCTGCTGGCGGCGGCCGAGACGGGGGATTTCCTGATCCTCGAGGATGATTACGAATTCGAGATGTCCTTCCTGCAATCGGCTGCGCCCTCGCTGAAATCGCTCGATGCGGGCGGGCGCGTCGTGCATCTGGGCTCGTTCTCGAAATCGCTGTTTCCGGGGCTGCGGCTGGGCTATCTCGTCGCGCCCGCGCCCTTTGTTGCGGCGGTGCGGGCGCTGCGCGCCACCGTGCTGCGCCATCCGCCGGGGCAGCTGCAACGCACGCTGGCGCTTTTCCTGTCGCTTGGCCATTACGATGCGCTGGTGGCGCGGATGAAAGCGTCGTTCCGCACCCGCCGCGAGGTGATGGCGAAAGCGATCGAAGACAACGGGTTGCAGGTGGCTGGGCAGGGCGGTTTCGGCGGCTCGTCGTTCTGGATGCAGGCCCCCGGGACGGTCGATACCGAAGATCTGGCGCTGGGCCTGCGCGCCGAGGGGGTGCTGATCGAACCCGGCCGGGTGTTCTTCGATCCGGCGCGCGCGCAGCGCAATTTCTACCGTCTCGCCTATTCCTCGATCGGTCCCGCCGCGATCCCCGAGGGCATCGCCCGCATCGCAAGGGCGCTGCGCTGATCTGGCCCTATCCGATTTCGCGCTCTGGACCTAAGATTTCGCGCCGCTCCGGGGTTCATTGGCCGAAAAGCTCAGGAGAGACCGATGCGGATGACCACCGAAGAAGCCTTCGTCAAAGTTTTGCAGCGCCACGGGATCGACACTGCCTTTGGCATCATCGGCTCGGCCTTCATGCCGATTTCCGATCTGTTTCCGCGCGCGGGCATCCGGTTTTTCGACTGCGCGCATGAGGGCTCGGGCGGGATGATGGCCGATGGTTTCACCCGCGCCTCGGGGCGGATGGCGATGATCATCGCGCAAAACGGCCCCGGGGTGACGAATTTCGTCACCGCCGTGAAGACCGCCTACTGGAACCATACGCCGATGCTGGTGGTGACGCCGCAGGCGGCGAACCGGACGATCGGGCAGGGCGGCTTTCAGGAAGTCGAGCAGATGGCGCTGTTCAAGGACATGGTCTGCTGGCAGGAGGAGGTCCGCGACCCCGCCCGCATCGCCGAGGTGCTCGACCGGGTGATCCGCAAGGCGCGCCGCGCCTCGGCGCCCGCGCAGATCAACCTGCCGCGCGACCTGTTCACCAAGATCATCGACATCGAGCTGCCGCAGGGCGCCGATCTGCCCCGGCCCGCGCCCGATCCGCAGGCGCTCGACCGCGCGGCGGCGCTGCTTTCGGGCGCGCGGTTTCCGGTGATCCTGAACGGCGCAGGGGTGGTGCTCTCGGACGCGATCCCCGACACGGTGGCGCTGGCCGAGCGGCTCTCCGCCCCGGTCTGCGTCGGCTATCAGCACAATGACGCTTTCCCGGGCGCCCATCCGCTTTATGCGGGGCCTTTGGGCTACAACGGCTCGAAAGCCGCCATGCAGTTGATTTCAAAAGCCGATGTGGTGCTGTGTCTGGGCACCCGGCTCAACCCGTTCTCGACGCTGCCGGGCTATGGCATCGACTATTGGCCGAAGGCGGCAGCGATCATCCAGGTGGACATCAACCCCGACCGGATCGGCCTGACGCGGCTGGTCAGCCTTGGCATCGCCGCCGATGCCGGGGCGGTGGCGCGGGGGATCCTGGCGCGGCTGGCCCCCGAGGCGGGCGAGGCCGACCGGGGCGCGCGCGGCGCGCTGATCGCCACGACGAAAAGCCGCTGGGCGCAGGAACTCGCCGCGATGGACCACGAAGACGACGACCCGGGCACCAGCTGGAACGAACGGGCCCGCGCCGCGAAACCCGGTTGGATGAGCCCGCGCATGGCCTGGCGCGCGATCACGGCAGCCCTGCCGCCCGAGGCGATCCTGTCCTCGGACATCGGCAACAATTGCGCCATCGGCAACGCTTATCCAAGCTTCGCGGCGGGGCGGAAATATCTGGCGCCGGGGCTGTTTGGCCCCTGCGGCTATGGGCTGCCCGCGATCGTCGGCGCGAAGATCGCCTGTCCCGGGGTGCCGGTGGTCGGTTTCGCGGGCGACGGCGCCTTCGGCATTTCGGTCACGGAACTGACGGCGATCGGCCGCGCCGACTGGCCCGCGATCACCATGGTGGTGTTCCGCAACTACCAGTGGGGCGCGGAAAAGCGCAATTCCACGCTTTGGTATGACGACAATTTCGTCGGCACGGAACTTGATCCGCAGGTCAGCTATGCCGGGATCGCGCAGGCCTGCGGCTTGCAGGGCGTCGTGGCCCGCACGATGGAAGAGCTGACCGAGGCGCTGCGGCGGGCGCTTGACGCTCAGGCGGCGGGCCGGACGGTGCTGATCGAGGCCCTGATCAATCAGGAACTGGGCGAGCCGTTCCGCCGCGATGCGATGACGAAGCCGGTCGTGGTGGCGGGCATCGATCCCGCCGACATGCGGGGGCAGCCGCTGTAAGCCGGGCGCAGGCGGTGCGGTGTCTGCGCCGGGCTGAGGGATCAGGCCGCCGCGCCGAACAGCACATCGAGCAGGCGCTGTTCCAGCGCCGCCACGGCGGCCGCCCCGTGACGCCGGGGGCGGGGCAGGTCGATCGACAGATCCAGCGCGATCCGCCCCGCATCCAGCACGATCACCCGATCCGCCAGCACCACCGCCTCGGCGACATCATGCGTCACAAGGACCGCGGTAAAGCGCTTTTCGCGCCAGACCCGTTCCAGAAGCCCCTGCATCTCGATCCGGGTCAGCGCATCCAGCGCGCCCAGGGGCTCGTCCAGCGCCAGCACATGCGGCGCGCCGACCAGCGCCCGGGCCAGCGCCACCCGCTGTTTCTGCCCGCCCGAAAGCGCCGCGGGCCAGTCCCCCGCACGCTCGCCCAGACCGACCTCGGCCAGGATCGCCCGGGTGCGGGCCGTGGCGTCGGCCCCCTCGGCGAGCCCGGTCAGACCGACCGCGACATTCTCGCCGATCCGGGCCCAGGGCAGCAGCCGCGGTTCCTGAAACATGATCCGCGGGCCCGCCGCGTCCCGCCCGGACCCGTCGCGCAGGATCGTGCCGCCGTCCGGGCGGTCAAGCCCGGTGAGCAGGCGCAGGAAGGTCGATTTCCCGCAGCCGGACTTGCCGATCACCGCCAGAAACTGCCCCCGCGGCACGCTCAGATCGAGCCCGCAAAGCACCCGCTTGTCGCCAAAGCGCCGCTCGACCGCGCGAAAGCTGAAAGCCGCGGCAGAAGATTGCGATGCAGAGGTCATGTCGAACCCTTTCCCGAAAAGGCCGGGTGCCATTGCAGGCAGGCCCGTTCCAATGCGCGGGCAAGGCTGTCGGCCAGCTTGCCCAAAAGCGCATAGATCAGGATCGACAGCACCACGACGTCGATCTGCAGGAATTCCCGCGCCTGCATCGCCATGTAGCCCAGCCCCGCCTGCGCCGAGATCGTCTCGGCGACGATCAGCGTCAGCCACATGATGCCCAGCCCGTAACGCAGCCCGGTGAAGATCGCGGGCAGCGCCCCGGGCAGGATGACGCGGGCAAACAGCCGCGCGCGCCCCATGCCGTAGATCCGCCCCATCTCGATCAGCTGCGGGTCGGTGCTTTGAATGCCCAGAAGCGTGTTGACATAGATCGGAAAGAACACCCCCAGCGCGACAAGGAAGATCTTCGCCTCCTCGCCGATGCCGAACCACAGGATGACCAGCGGGATCAGCGCCAGATGCGGAATGTTGCGGATCATCTGCAGCGTGGTGTCTGTGAGCGCCCGGCTTTGCGCCGAAAGACCATTGGCAAGGCCCAGCGCGAAGCCGATGCCGCCGCCAAGCAGGAAGCCGGTCAGCGCGCGGGCGGCGCTGACGGCGATGTTGCGGGCCAGATCGCCCGAGAGCGTCAGCGCCCAGCCCGCCGCCAGCACGGCGGACGGCGCAGGCAGCACATTGGCGCGGATCACCCCCGCCCGCGCCAGCCCCTCCCACAGCGCCAGCGCCAGCACCGGCAGCGCCCAGCCGACCAGCGCCCGCCCGGCCGGCCGCAGGCGCCGCAGCCGAGCCGGCGACAGGGCGCGGGCCAGCCGGTCCGGCTCGGTGGTCATCACGGTCATCGTCTTGTCCTTCAGCCCTTCGCCGGGGTCCAGAGCGCGTCGGAGACGGTGATCGCGGTGGGGATCAGGCCGAGCCGGAAGAACCGGTCCGCGGTGTCCTGCTGCGCGGCAAGGATCTCGGGGGTGATCTCGAAAATGCCGAACTGCGCCCGGTCGGCGGCCAGTGTCTGCGCCGCGATCGGCACGCCGGTGACCTCGTGCAGGGCCTGGGCCACCTCGGCGCGGTGGCTGTCGGCCCAGCTTGCCGCCGCTTTCAGCGCCGCCAGCACCGCCTCGATCACCGGGGTGTTCGTCGCCTCCGCGGCAAAGTCGCGGTTGGCGAGGAACCAGGTGTTGACCCTCAGCACCTCGGGGGCGCGGATCAGCACGACGGGCTTGTGCGTCACCTCGGCGATGGCGAGGAACGGATCCCAGATCGACCAGGCATCGACCGCGCCCGAACCGAAGGCGGCGGCGGCATCGGCGGGGCCCAGGAAGACCGGCTCGACATCGCGGAAGGCGAGGCCATGCGCCTCGAGCGCCGCGATCAGCAGGTTCTGCGCGCTGGTGCCCTTGCCCACGGCGACCTTGCGCCCCCTGAGATCGGCAAGCGTCGCAATGCCGCTGTCGGGCCGCGCGATGATCGCCTCGCCCGCGCCATTCGGGGGCAGGGCGGCGACATAGGAAATCGCCGCCCCCGAGGATTGCCCGAAGATCGGCGGCGCGTCGCCGGTCCAGCCCAGCTGGATCGCGCCGACGTTCAGCGCCTCGACCAGCGGCGGCCCGGCGGCGAACTGCACCCAGTCCACCGTGACGCCAAGCGGCGCGAGCGCGGTTTCAAGGCTGCGCTGGCGCTGCGCGATCACCGGCAGGTTGGTCTTCTGATAGCCGATCTTCAAGGTCGAGACCGTCTCGGCCCGCAACGGCGCCCCCGCAAGGGCGGCCAGCGCCAGGGCCGAAAGCCCGAAGCTGCGGCGTGTCAGTCGTGTCATCTGTCTGTCTCCCGGGGCGTTTGCCCGTCTGCGGATGGTGCTCTGGGGCGGACCTTCGCAGGTTTCATACACGAGTCAACGTGTCGAGTATTTCCCGGCGCCGGTGCGGAGGGGTGCCCCGCGCCGCGACCGCGCCGCTGTGCTCATCTGAAAAAAGACATTTAAAACATTGTTTTGCGAGGCGATCCTGAGGGGCGCCCCTTCGGCCGGGCGGAACGGGCGCTCTGTGGCCTGCGCGTCGCCGGGAAGAATTCCGCTGTTCTTGCCGCAACAAGACAAGATCCGTTCTCCCGCCGTGCCGAAGCCTCTGGCGCCGTTTCCGGGGCGGCGGAAAAACCTTGCTTCGACAGCGGTTTCGCGCAGGGCGATCCTTCCCCCGCGGCGCGGCAACTTGGAATGGAACCGGGCCGGGTTCCGTGGCATCAAAATAACGACGGATTTAGCCGTGTATCGGCCCCCGCCGTTGCCCGCGAGACCAGTTGATCCCGATCCCGCCCCTTCCGACCGCGCCCAAGGCCGGCCGGCCGGTGGCTGGCCCCCCTTTTGCAATGCTTTCCCAAGGATGACCCGATGAATGCTCCCGTGCTTCCCCGTCCGATCGGCCTCAAGGACCGGCTCTGGGCCGAACTCGCGCTGAAGGCGCGGCTTTACACCGATGGCGTGTCGATCAGCCCCGAGGCGCTGGCCCACATCGCCCCGGGCATCAGGACGCAAGAACAGGTCCACACGCTCTTCGAGATGGATTTCGTCGTGCATGAGGACGAACAACCCAGCCACTTCCGGCTGGATCACGGCCTTGTCGTGCCGTTCCGGCTGAACCCCGAGGCGCGCGACCGGATCGTGCTCGACGGCAACCGCACCATCGTCGTGCGCGGCGACGAGGCGCTGGCCGAGGCCTTCTTCCCGGACCGTCCGGCGTTTTACGGCAAGCAGACCTCGGACGGGGTGGCGATGTCCACCATCGCCACGCTGGGCTCGGAACGGCAGTTCTTCGTCGCCTATTCGAACGAGTGTTCCTACAAGGCGAAGGGCGAGGACTGCCTGTTTTGCAACATCAATTTCACCAAGGACACCTATGGCGAAAAGACCGGGATCTTCTGGAAGACCGCGCGTCAGATCGGTGAAACCTATGCCGAGGCGCATCGGGCGGGGCTGGTCGATCACGTCAACATCACCGGCGGTGTGATCCCGGAACGGCGCGAGCTGGAATATTACCTCGATGTCGCCGATGCGCTGCGCAAATATGCGGGGGTCGAGGATTTCAACGGCACCGCCGTCGTCGCAGCGCCGATCGATCTGCGCAATCTCGACCGCTTCAAGGAGGCGGGCTACCGCACCGTGGGCCTCAACCTCGAATTCTGGGACAAGGGCATCTACAACGCGATCTGCCCCGGCAAGGCGCGGGATTCGGGCGGCTGGGATCACTGGCTGAAGGCGATCGAATATTCGGTGGGCGTCTTCGGGCATGGCAACGTGCGCTCGAATTTCGTCGGCGGCATCGAGCCGAAGAAAAGCCTTTTGGCGGGGATTCAATACCTTGCCGACAAGGGCGCGGTCGGCACCGCCTCGATCTGGTGCCCCAATCCGGGCTCGGATCTTGAAGGCCACCGCGCCCCCGAACCGGACTGGTATCTCGATCTTGGCCACCGCATCGCGGCGATCTGGCAGAAGGCCGGCTTCACCTGGGCGAACCTTTACGACAGCAACGCCGATGTGACGAGCCTGCAGCATGACATCTGGCGGATCGAGGCGGAAACGCTGCCGATCTTCACCGGCACCGCCGTCGCCGCCGAATGACCTCGGGGGCGGCAACGCCCCCCTTTCCGCACCTGAAAGGACATCCCCTTGAGCCTTGATCATCCCCGCCACATCGCCATTTACGGCAAGGGTGGCATCGGCAAATCCACCACCACCTCGAACATCGCGGCCGCTTTGGCCGAAGCGGGCCATCGCGTCATTCAGGTCGGCTGCGATCCGAAATCCGACTCGACCACGATCCTGCGCGGCGGGGCGGAGCTGCCCACCGTGCTGGACAGCCTGCGCGACCGGTCGCGCAAGCCGAAGTTGGAAGACATCTCGGCCGTGGGCTTTGGCGGCGTGCTCTGCATCGAGGCGGGCGGGCCGGTGCCCGGCGTGGGCTGCGCCGGGCGCGGCATCTCGGCCGCGGTCGATCTGCTGGAGGAATTGCGCGTTTTTGAGACCTTCGCCCCCGATTACGTGCTTTACGACGTCCTGGGCGATGTCGTCTGCGGCGGGTTCGCCGTGCCGATCCGCGACGGCATCGCGGATCGCGCCTTCGTCGTCACCAGTTCCGATTTCATGGCGATCTTTGCCGCCAACAACCTGTTCAAGGCGATCGACAAATATGCGCCCTCGGGCGGCGCGCGGCTGGGCGGCATCATCGCCAACAACCTGCAGCTGGACCATGCCCGCGGGCTGATCGACGATTTCGCCCATCGCACCGGCACCGAGGTGGTGGGCTATGTGCCGCGCTCGGTCGAGGTGGCGCAGGCCGAGCTTTATGGGCAAACGGTGATCGAGGCCGCGCCCTATTCCGACCAGGCCGAGGTCTACCGCAAGCTGGCGCGCCGGGTGACGGGCGATCTGGAAACGCGGTTGCCGAAGCCGCTCAACGGCCCGGATCTGAAGGACTGGGCGCGGGACTGGGGCGACCGGATCTTTGGCGCCGAACGCGCCGCCGCCGTGCGGAGCGCGTAAGATGGCCCGCCGCCCGAGACTGGAGCCGCGCGAGACGCGGCTTGACGCGACGCAGGCCTTGCTGGGCCGTGCCGCCGATCTGGCCGCCGAATTCGCCGCGGGCACGCCGCCGCGGCGGATCCGCACCTTCAGCGAAGCCGCCCCCGATGATCTGCGCCCGGCGCTGGCTTTGCTGTCGGACATCCCCGATCTGGGTCTTGTCGTGCATGGGCCGCGCGGCTGTGCCGTCCGCGCGCCCGGGGCCGCGCCGCTCGCCGTGACCGATCTTGATCAGCGCGACACCGTGCTCGGCTCGGGCGAGGTGCTGGCCGAGACGGTGCGGGCGCTGGACGCCGCGCATCCTCTGGCGGCGATCGCGGTTCTGGGCAGCCCGGTCGTCGCGATCAATTCCGATGACATCCGGGCGACCGTCGCGGCGCTTGGCCTCGAGCTGGACAAGCCGGTGGTCTGGGTCCGCACCGAGGGGGTCCGTTCGGCCGTGCCCGCGACCGGCGGCGATGCGGCGGCAGAGGCGCTGTTGCAGCTGGTCGATGCCGAGGAGACCGAGCGCGAACCGGGGCTTTTGAACCTGCTCACCAGCACCCGCAGCCCCGAACTTGCGGCGCTGGCGGGCCAGATCGAGGCGCTGGGCTGGCGGGTCAACATCCTGCCCGCGGGGGCCGGGGTGGCCGACATTGCCCGGGCGGGCCGGGCCGAGGCGAGCCTTGTTCTGGCGCCGGATCTGCTCGGGCTCTTGGCCGAGGGGCTGGAAACCCGGTTCGGCGTGACCCGGCTGGATGTCGCGCTGCCCTTGGGCGCGCAGGCGACGGTGGCGGTCTTGCGCCGGGTGGCGGCGCTGGGCGGCGCGGCGGCCCCGGCGGCCCCGCCGCGCAACCTGTCGCAGCCGCTTGCGGGGCGGCGCCTCGCGCTGGCCTTGCCCACCGCCTGGGGGCTGGCCGCGGCAGAGCTGATCGGCGATCTGGGCGGCGCGGTGACGGTGCTTTCGGTGCCGCATCTGGACCGCAGCCATGCCGCGGCGCTGGGCGCGCTGGCCGAGCGCTGGCCGGATCTGCAGATCCATGTGGGCGAGGGGCAGGGCTTTGAACTGGCGGGCCTGCTGCGCCGCAATGCGCCGGATCTGCTGCTGGGCGCCAGCGATGCGGTGGCGGTGGCGTTGCGGCAGGGCCTGCCCGCCGCGGTGCTTGATCCGGCGCGGCTGATCGGGGCGGGCGCGGCCGAGGCCTTGACCGGGGCGGTCGAGACCGCCCTTGCCCGCCGGGCCCTGGCGCGCACCGCGGCGCAAAGCGCGCGGCCGGGCTATACGCCGGGCTGGCTGAAGCGCAGCCCCGACTGGCATATCAAACAGGAGGTGCGCTGATGGGCCGCCCGACGCTTTTTCCCTTTGGTGGCTGTGCCTTGCACGGCGCAATTCAGGCGGCCGCGGCGATCCCGGGGGTCACGCCCGTCGTCCATTCCACCCCCGGCTGCGCGCTGCGGGCGGGGCTTTTTGCCGGGGGCGGGCGCTACGGGGCACCGCCCGGGCTGCCGCGGATCGCCGCGACCAACATGGCCGACAAGCATGTGGTTTTCGGCGGCACCTCGCGGCTGCGCGAGGAGATGAAGAACGCCCTTGCGGTGCTCGAGGGCGGGATGCTGGCGGTGCTGACCGGCTGCCCGGCCGAGATGATCGGCGATGATGTGGGCGCGATGGTGAAGGAACTGACCGCACAGGGCGAGCGGGTGGTGGCGGTGCAGACGGCCGGATTTCACGGCCCCGCGCATGACGGCCATGCCCGGCTGCTGGCCGGTCTTCTGGCCCATGTCGCGCCCGTGCCGACGCGCGCCGACCGGCCGCTGGTGAACCTTTTCGGCATCGCCCCCGGGCTGGATCCGGGCTGGCTGGCCGAGATCGAGACGCTGTCGCGGCTGCTGGAGGGGGTCGGCCTTGCGGCCAATCCGATCTTCGGCCCCGAGGGCGGGCTTGCGTCGCTGGACGCTTCGGCCGGGGCGGCGCTCAGCCTTGTGCTGTCGCCCTGGGGCGCGGCGCCCGCCGAGGTGCTGGCGGCGCGGCATGGGATCCCGGTGCTCGTGGCGGACGGGTTGCCGGTGGGGGCCGAGGCGGCGGAAGCTCTGGTGCGGAGGCTCTCCGACCGTCTCGGCCATCCGCTTGACGCCGCGGCAGAGGGTTATCTGGCGCGCGAACGGGCGCATCAGGGCTGGCGTTTCGATGCGGTGCTGGAGCGGCTGGCGGCGCTGGCGCCGCGCCGGGTCGTGGTGGCCGATGGCAGCCTGCGCGCCGGGCCGCTGGCGCGGTTCCTGGGCGAGACGCTGGGCTGGCCGGTGCGGGTGATCCTGACCGACAGCCCGCCCGAGGCGTTCCGCGCGCCCCTGGCCCGGACCGGCGTGGCCTGCGCCGGGGACGGCGCCGATCTGGCGCGGGCGCTGAGCGAAAGCGGCGCCGATCTGCTGCTGGGGGGCGCATCCGCGGCGGCGGTCGCGGCGGCGCGGGGGCTGGACGTTGTCGATCTGGGCGCGGCCCCGGGGCTCGAGGGTCTGGGCGGCGGTCTGAGCGGACGGGGCGGGGCGGAGCGGGTCTTCGCGGCGCTTTTGTCCGCGCTGGAGCCCGCGCCGCGGGCGGCATCCGTCTTTCCGATCCCCGCCGCGGTGCCGTCGGCGCCTTTTGCGCGCGTGGCGGAATAAGCCCTTGCCGCCGATTGAAGAAAAAGCACCCCCCGGCCCGGTTTCGGGACGGGGGGTTCGGTGTTGCGGGGCCACCGCGCCGCGCGCGCCGTGCCCCGTTTTCCGGCACCTCCGTCTTGGGGGGCCATGATCAGGGGGAGAGGTTGCCCGGCGCGGAGCGCGAAACCAGCGCCGGCGCCGGTGACGGCCGGATCAATGCAGCCGGGTCCGGCCCGGGGCCGTGCGGGCGCTGACGGATCTGGCGGCGGTGTGCAGGTCCGCCAGGGTCCGGGTCTGGCTGGCGACGGCGCCGATCTGCTCGGCCAGTTCGCCGATCCCCTCGGGGCTCCAGCCGCCGGTGGTCAGCGCCAGCAGGCTCTCGCGGCGCAGATCGCCCGGATGCATCACCACCAGATAGGCGAATTCGAGCGCCACCGAGAGCCGCTCGCCCACCCGCGCGCAGAGCGCGGGCGGGATCCGCCAGGGCGGGCCATCGAGATCCTCGGCGCGCGGCGGGCCCGGCGGGAACCGGCCGTAGGGGCCGGGCCGCGCCGCCGAGGCCGCCTCGGCGCCGATCTGCGCCGCCAGCGCGGCATCGGTCTGGCGCAGCAGGGTGAAGAAGGGGGCGGGCTGGCCCTCGGCGGTCAGCAGCCGCTCGACGAAGGCCAGCACCGTGCGACGTTCCAGTTTCGACAGCGCGGGCGGCGCGTCGAGGCGCAGATCGGGCAGATGCAGCTCGGGGGGCAGGATTTCCGGACGGGACATGGCGGGCCTTTCCTCGGATGTCGAAGCACTGTGTCGGCCCAGAGTGGCAGAGTGTCGCGTAAAAGACGATAAAATCGAGCGTGTTTTTTAACCCGATCGGCAGGCAGGAAATTCCCTTTTGTGGCAAGGCAGGAGAAGCGCGTTTCGCCCGCGTCGAATCGCCGGAAGGAAACCGCCGCCCCGGAGGGATCGGGGCGGCGGCAACCGGACGGCGGGCGGGCGCGGGGGCGCTGTGGTGCTGGCCCGTCCGTCTCAGCTTGGGGCGGGGACCTGCGACAGTTCGGCGGCGATCCGGGCGGTCTGGGTGCGGATGTCGGGGATGGCGGTGATTTCCCACAGCGCCGCGCGGGCGGCGGGGCCGATCGCCTGCAGCACCTGGCTGGTCTTGCCCGCAAGCGTGACCAGCCGGCCGCTGCGGTCGGTGACAAGGCCGAGCCGGAGCGGGTCGATCTGCGCCAGCCCGTCGTCCAGCAGGTGCCGCAGCAGCGGGCCCGCGCCGATTTCCGGATCGCGCCGCACGCCGCGGCAGTCGATCACCGCGGCGACATTCAGCGCGGCGGTGCCGGTGTGCCGACAGGGGCGGTATTGCAGCCAGACGCCGCATTTGTGCGGCGTGACCCTGTCGAAGGCGCCGCGCAGGATCTGCAACTGGCCGCTGGCCCGTGCCTCGGCGATGCGGCTTGCGGTTTCGGGCGGCATGCGGTGGCGATGCACTTCCCACCAGGCGGCGGCGTGGCGCAGGGCGCGGGCGCGTTCGGGGCCGGGCAGGGCGGTCCAGATCCCTTGCACATGCGGCCGCAGCCCGTCGATCGCATCGCGCCAGCTGCCCCCCGCGATCTCGGCGCGGCGCACCTGTCGGCGCAGCCAGTGCAGCAGCACCGAGGCGGGGGCGCCCAGCGGCACCTCGCCCAGCGAGGTGGCGAGCGGCGTTCCCGGCGCATGCACGCGCGGCAGCAAGCCCCGGCGCGACAGCGCGATGATCGGGCCGTGATGGCCGGATTTCAGCAGCGTCGTCACCTGATCGACCATGCTCAGCCCGGTGCCGAGGATCGCCACGGGAACATCGGGATCAAGGCGCAGCTGCGTCACATCGGCCTGCAGCCCCCGCACCGCCCTGGGTTGCGGGTGGCCCGTGGCCAGGATCGCGTGATCGGCGATCAGCGTCTGTCGGTCGTCCAGCGTCAGCGTCACCCGGCCCGGCGGCGCCTCGGTCAGCCGCACCGCCTCGGCCTGCACCAGCCGCAGCCGCGGCCCGGCCGCCCAGGGCGCCAGCAGGCTTTCCAGATAGCGCCCATAGGTCGCCCGCGACACGAAAGAGGCGCCCGAGACGGTCCGGTTCGCCTGCCAGAGCCAGCGCAGGAAATGCTCGGGATCCTCGGGCAGGGCGCTCATGTTGATCACCCGCGTGTTCAGCAGATGATCCGGGTCGTCGGTCGCATAGGCGAGGCCAAGGCCGATGCGCGGGCTGCGCTCGATCAGGGTGACGCGGGTTTCGGGGGCGGCGCGCAGCAGGTGATAGGCCATCAGCACGCCCGAGGCGCCGCCGCCGATCACCAGCACATGCCGACGGCTGGGGGGCTGCGCGGTCATCCCTGCCCCCGGCCGCTCAGCAGACGGGCCAGCCAGCGCGGCAGCGGGCGCAGATCGTCGGCGCGCGGCGCCAGAAGACGGATCAGGTCGGGGTCGAGGCGTCCATCGAGCATGTCGGTCTCCTTCGGGGCTCACTGCAGGAAGATGGCGACGATCAGCCCCGCCCAGCCTGCCAGAAGCAGGCCAAGCAGCAGCCGGTCGCGCAGGGTGGGCGGGCGCCAGAACAGCTGTCTCATGCGCTTTTCTCCACGACTTGGGGCAGGCGGCTCAGCAGCCGGTCGCGCAGCGCCTTGCCCGCGGGCCAGGGGCCGAAACCGGCGGCGACGTTGATGTGACCGGCCGCGCCCAGATCGATCAGCTCCGAGCCCCAGGCCGAGGCCAGGTCGGTGGCGCGGGCAAAGCTCATCCAGGGATCATTGCGCGAGGCGACGAGCAGGCTTGGCACCGGCAGCGCCCGGCGCGAGGGGGTGCCGAAATGGCCGATCCGGCGCGCGCCGCGGGTGTCGGCGGGGGCGACGAACATCGCCGCCCGGACCTCGATCTGCGGCCATTTCGCCAAAAGACGCGCCACCAGCACCGCGCCAAGGCTGTGGCCGACCAGCACGGCGCCGGGGTGCTGCAGCACCATCCCCGCCAGTTCCGCCTCCCACAGATCGGGCATCGGCCGGTCGGGGCAGGGCAGATCGACCATCAGCGCGGTCGGATCGGTGGCGGCCCACCAGTCCTGCCAGTGCGGCGCGGGCGAGCCGTCAAGGCCCGGAACGAGCAGCGTCTTGATCATGGGAACCTCTGCGGTCGGGTTGCGTTCCGGAATATCTACCATGAATGTCGTGATTGCGGGTTCCAAAGACCGGCGCGGAAAGAGAAGATCCTGCCCTTTTGGGCTCCCCGGGCAGGACGCTGTTCCCGGCCGCGCCGGTGCCGCTTGTGGCGGACCGGGGAGCCGCGGCAGGTTCGTCTTGCCGCCGGATCTGCCGGGGCTGCCCGCGTCTTGGCGCCCGCGGTCGCGGATCCGGTCGCGGCCGCGGGCCGGGGCGCTGCGGGAGGAATTCTTAAAGATTAGAAATAAAACAAAGGTTTGCGGGACGATCTTTGCCGGATCGAACAAGGCGTTCCGGCCGTCCCGGGGAACAAACTGCTAAATAACGACAGAATTAGACGAGATTATTTTCTTGTAAAGACGACTTGTCCGGTAGAGTATTGGCCATGTTCCAACGCCTGATCAAGAAAGGATCCGTCATGACACATGCCCTGCCGATCCCCTCCGGTCCGCGGCCGGTCAGGTTGCTGCCGATGCAGTTCGCCGCGCCGCTGCGCACCGCCGAATCCTACGGGATCGAGCCCCTCGAAGAGGCCGGTCCGATCGGCCGGGCCGCGCGCTCGGACCGGGTGTCCGGCCTCGCCGCTCCGGTCGTCTGGGGTCTGGCGGTTGCGGGCGCGATCCTGGCCTGGGGCGGCCTTGTGCTGTGGTCCGTCGCATGAACGCCGCCGCCCCGATTTACGCGGTGACGATGGTGGACACCCGCACCGATCAGCCGCATCGCGTCGGCGGCCGGGTGCAGACCCGGTTCACCCATGATCCCGAGGAAGCCCGCCGACATTTCCTGCAAAACCGCGATCCGCGGCTGTGGCGGATCGTGGTGAAGCCGCTGACCCGGCAAAGCTGAGCGGTCGCAGGGGCGACCGTTTCGGCCCGGCATGCCGGGTGCGACATCACCCTGATCATCCTGGGGGAGCCCATGATTGCCAAAGTGTTGTTGTATCTGACAACCCGCCGCCCACGGTATTGGGAACTGGCCGAGACCGGTCTTGACGGTCTGGCCGCCGATCTGGCCCGCGAGGGCTGGCGCGTCCGCTTTGCCGGGCCGCGATGGGATCTGGTCTGGACGCGGGAATGGCTGGTGCCGCATGCCTGCAATGTTCTGGTCCTGCCCGATCCGGGGCAGGGCGGCTGGGGTCACAGCCGCTGGGCGGACCATTGCCTGCCGCCGCTGCGCGCCGGATGGCAATGGCGCACGCTGGTCGCGCAGCGGCTGCGGCATCGGTCCTTTGCCGCGATCTGACCCCGGAATTTTCGCCCCCGGATCTTCGCCGCCGATCTTCGCCCCCGCAGGGTTCGCCCGCGGGGGCTTTTCTGACTCATTGCAGCCCGAAGCTGCGCATCAGATCGCGCCGCAGCGCGACGAAATCCGGCGCGCCCCGATCGCGCGGCCGCGGCAGGGGCACCGCGATCAGCCGCGGCGGCGTTTCGGTCTCGCGCGACAGCACCAGCACCCGGTCGGCCAGATAGATTGCCTCTTCCAGATCATGGGTGACCAGGATCATCGTCACCTTTTCCTCGGCCCAGATCCGCGCCAGCTCTTCCTGCAGGGTCAGTTTCGTCATCGCATCCAGCGCCGCAAGCGGTTCATCCAGAAGCAGGATTTCCGGTTGCACCGTCAGCGCCCGGGCAATGCCCACGCGCTGCGCCATGCCGCCCGAGAGCTGCCGCGGCAGCGCGGTCTCGAAGCGCTCCAGCCCGACAAGGCGCAGCGCATGCCGGGCCTTCGCGCGGGCCTCGGCGCGGGGCGTGCCGCGGACCTCGAGGCCGAAGGCCGCATTGTCGAGCACGCTTGCCCAGGGCAGCAGCCGCGGTTCCTGATAGATGATCGCGCGCTCGCGCCCGACGCCCGCGACCGGGCGCCCGTCGATCAGCACGCGGCCGCGGTCGGGGGTTTCAAGCCCCGCCAGCACCCGCAGAAGCGTGGTCTTGCCGCAGCCCGAGGGGCCGACGATGGCAAGGCTTTCGCCGCCGGCCACGGTCAGGTTCAGCCCGCGCAGCACCGCCAGCGCCGCGCGGTTGAGGGTGAAGGATTTGTGCAGATCCTGCACCGAAACCTCGCCGCGGGTCGCGGCGAGGGTCCGGGGCGGGACGGTCCCCGACGGGGAGGCAGGAGCGTTCGGGGCCATCATCGCCTCAGTTCGTGGCCGGGGCCGGGGCTTCGGCCGATTGGTAAAGGATGTCGGCCGCCGCGATCTTGCCCGGGGCGATCTTGCCCTCGCGCGTCAGGATGTCGATCCAGAATTGCAGATCGCGGGTCGTGGCAAGGCCGCCCTCGCGCACGCCATAGCCCGCAAAGTATTGCGCCACCTCGGGATTTTCGTCACGTTCCTGCAGCACCCGGGCAAAGATCGCCTTCGTCTCCTCGGGATGGCTGCGGGCGTAATCCAGCGCCTTCGTCGCGCCATCGACAAAGGCGCGGGCCTCGGCCGGATGGGCGTCGATCCAGTCGCGGCGCAGCACGGCAAAGCCGCCCGCGATCTCGCCCAGCACGTCGGTATCGTCAAAGACCGCGCGCAGCCCGCCCTTTTGCCGCGCGGCGCCCTCGAAGGTGGTCTGCCAGTAGCCGAAAGCCGACACATCGACCTGACCCGCGCGCAGCACCTGTTCCAGCTGCGGCCCGGGCACGACGACCAGGTTCGCGGCATCTTCGGGCAGGCCCTTTTGATGCAAAGCCTCGCGCACGACATAATCCAGATGCGCGCCGAGCGTGTTCACCGCGATCGTATGGCCGGGCAGATCGGCGATGGTCCTGATCGGGCTGTCGTCGCGCACGTAAAAGATCGATTGCGAGGCGTCGTTGATGCCGTTCGTCGGGAAAACCGCCACGAAATCATTGCCGCCCGCGATCGCGTTCAGCACCGCGGGCGTCGCGGCCGAGCCGATATCGGCGCTGCCGCCCGCCAGCGCGATCAGCGTTTCCGGCCCGCCCGTGGCATAGCCGAGGTTTTCCAGCGTGATCCCGGCGGCGTCGTAATAGCCCAGTTCCGCGGCCAGCTCGAAGGCGGCCAGCCCGCCGTGATTGGGCAGATAGCGCAGCGTCACCGGATCGGCGGCGGCGGAAAGCGCGGTGCCGGAGAGCAGCGCGGCAAGGGCGAGAGAGCGAAGGTGGGTCATCTGTCTGTCTTTCGGTTGCAAAGGGGGAAGGGTCAGCGCGGCTCGGACCAGCGGCAGAACCGGGCCTGGGCGGCCACAAGCGCGGCGTTCAGCGCGAGGCCAAGGAAGGCGAGAAGAAAGATCGCGGCGAACATCAGATCGGTGCGGAAGTTGAACTGCGCGTTCATCACCTGAAAGCCGAGACCCTTGTTCGCGCCGATCATCTCGGCCGCGATCAAGAGCAAAAGCGCCGTGGTGCCCGAGAGCCTGAGCCCGACAAAGATCGCGGGCACCGCCGCGGGCAGGATCACCCGGGCGAAAAGCGTCAACCGCCCGGCGCCGAAACTGCGTGCCATTTCAAGCAGTTTGCCATCGACCTGCTGCACCCCGCCGATGGTGGCGAGCAGGATCGGAAAGAGGCTTGCCCAGAAGATCACGAAGACCTTCGAGGTCTCGCCCAAGCCCAGCAGCAGGATGAAGACCGGATAAAGCGCCAGCGCCGAGGTTTGGCGAAAGAGTTGCAAGATCGGGTCAAGCGCGCGCTCCACCCCCGGCATCTGCCCCATCGCGAGGCCGAGCGGCACCCCCACCGCGACCGAGGCGGCAAAGGCGATCCCCGCCCGTTGCAGGCTGATCGCGATGTCATCGAGCAGCGCCCCCGACACGATCCCCTGCCACAGCGTCGCCGCGATCCGGTCGAGCGGCGGGAAGACCGAGGGGTTCAGCCATCCCGCGGTGGATGCGATCTGCCAGAGCGCCAGAAAGCCCACCAGCAGCCCGTAGCGGGTAAAGACCCGCGCGGCGGCCTCAAGCCCCCGGCGCAGATTGGCGCCAGAGAGCGGGGGCAGCGGGCGTTCCGGGGTTTCGATCGGCGGAACCGAGATTTCAAGCCCTTGAAATGCCATCTATTCCGCCGCCTGTGTGCTGCGCCGGGCCTGCGCCCAGCGGGTTTCGGGGAAGGGCAGGCCAAGGTTCTCGCGCAGGGTGCGGCCCTCGTATTCGGTGCGGAACAGGCCGCGGCGCTGCAGCTCGGGGATCACCAGATCGACGAAATCGGTCAGTCCCGTCGGCAGCCACGGCGGCAGGATGTTGAAGCCGTCGGCGCCTTCGTTTTCCAGCCAGTCCTGCAGCGTGTCGGCGATGGTCTCGGCCGTGCCGACCAGTGTCAGATGCCCGCGCGCCGAGGCAACCCATTGGTAAAGCTGGCGGATCGTGAAGCCATGTTCATCGGCGATGGCGCGGATCAGGGCCTGGCGCGATTTCATCCCCTCGGTCGGCGGCGCGGGCGGCAGCGGCCCGTCCAGATCGTAACCGCGCAGATCGAGCGTGCCGCCAGTGAGCCCGTTCAAAAGCGCGACGCCATCTTCGGGCAGGATGAGCGCCGTCAGCCGGTCGTATTTCTCCTGCGCTTCGTCAAGCGTGCGCCCGACAAAGGGCGAGACCCCGGGCATGATCAGCAGATGATCGGGGCTGCGCCCCAGCCCGCGCGCCCGCGCCTTGATGTCGCGATAAAATTCCTGCGCCGTTTCAAGGTGTTGATGCGCGGTGAAAATCACCTCGGCATGGGCGGCGGCAAAGCCGCGGCCGTCCTCGGACTGGCCCGCCTGCACGATCACCGGATGGCCCTGCGGGCTGCGCGAGACGTTGAGCGGCCCCTTGACCTGAAAATGCGCGCCCTTGTGATTGGCCGCGTGCAGCTTGTCCGCGTCGAAGAACTGCCCCGTCGCCTTGTCGCGCACGAAGGCGTCATCCTCGAAACTGTCCCAAAGCGCCTTCACCACCGCGACATGTTCATGCGCGCGGGCATAGCGCTCGGCATGGGGCAGCTGGGTGTCGCGGTTGAAATTCTGCGCCGTGGCGTCGCCCGTGGTGGTGACGACGTTCCAGCCGGTCCGGCCCGCGGTGATCAGGTCAAGCGAGGCGAATTTGCGGGCAAGCGTATAGGGTTCCTCGTAGGTGGTCGAGGCGGTGGCGATGAAGCCGAGCTGTTTCGTGTGCTGCGAGAGCGCGGCGAACAGCGTCACCGGCTCGAAGCCCGCGACCTTGGCGTTGCCGCCCTCGATGCCGCCGCCGAAGCTGACCGAGAGGCCGTCGGCGAGGAAATAGGCGTCGAACAGCCCGCGTTCGGCCTCCTTGGCGAGCTGGATGTGAAAGGCGAGACTGGTCGCGCCATCCGAGGGCTGGTCGGGCTGGCGCCAGGCGGCGATGTGCTGACCGCCACCGGGCAGGAAGGCGCCAAGGCGCAGTTTGCGTTTCGGGTGGATATTCGTGGTCACGGGGGATCTCCTGAGGGGCAAGAAAGGGGCCCGTCGCGGGCGGCGACGAGGGGGGCGGGTCCGGAAGGGGGGATCGGGGGGCTTTGCTGGCGGCTTGCGCCGCGGCGGCGTCAGGCCCTGCGGTCAGCGCCGCAGCGGCAGAGCCCGGCCGCGCAACCGACGCGGCACAGGGGGAACGAAAGCGCGGGCATGGGGGCTCCAAAACACGATTTGTCTTGTCGTGTAATCTGGCATCTCTTGCGGTTTGGAGCCATTCCAAATTTGCGGGCCGGGACGACTGCGGGCTTCTTCGTCAGGGCGTCGGGGCGGAAGTTCCTTCCTGACCGCGGTTCGCGGCCGCGCCCGAAACCGGCAGGCGTCAGCCCGCCATCGCCGCCGCAAGGGCGGCGTTCATCTGCGCGGCCGTGGCGCGGAAGGCGCCCAGATGCGGCGCGACCTCGGCCGCAAGCCCCGCCGCGCGGGTGTCGCCCAAGGCGCGGCGCAGGCTTTCGGCATAGGCGGGGATCTCCTGCCAGTCGGCCACCGTGGTTTCGGTGATCTCGATGTGGAACTGCATCCCCCAGGCGTGGCGCCCCCAGCGGATCGCCTGCGCGCCGCAGGCGTCGTTTTCCGCCAGCACCACCGCGCCCTCGGGCAGGGTCACGATCTCGGCGCCATGCCATTGAAAGCTTTGCAACCGCGCGGGCAAGTGCCCGAAGATCGGGTCCGCCGCCCCGGCCGCGGTGCGGCGGACCTCGCCCAGGCCGACCTCGGGCGCGGCCATCGGCCCGACCGTGCCGCCCAGCGCCTCGGCCAGCAGCTGATGCCCCAGGCAGATGCCCAGATAGGGCCGCCCGAGATCCACGACCCAGGTCCGGATCGCGGCCAGTTCGGCGCGCATCCAGGCCAGCTCGTGCTTTTGCCACAGATCCTGCGGCCCGCCCATCGCCACCAGAAGATCGAACTCCGCAAGCGGCGGGATCGGGTCGCCCGCGTCAAGCTCGACGGTGGTCAGCAGATGCCCCGCCGCCGCCCAAAGATCGCGCAGGGTTCCGGGGTGTTCGACGGCAAGGTGCTGGAAAACAAGGATATTCATCGGGTCTCCGGGGGCGCAGGCACGCGTGAGGCGCAGGGATGGGGGGCGCAGGGATGGGGGGCGTCAGCCGCCGCGCGCGGTTGGCCAAAGACCTGGTCTTCTCCGCCCCGAAGGCCCCGTCCGCAGCAGAAAGTCCCCCGTCGCCGCTTCGGCCCGATATCGCGCGTGAACGGACCCTCGGGCCCCGAAAGCCGGGTTGCAGGCGTGACGGCGAGGGGGGCGGCAAGAGGGGCGGCACGTGGCACGGTGTCTGTCCTGCATTGGCGCGGGCGCGGGGATCTGTTCGCTATGGGGTTGGACTACACAGCGATCGGCGGCGCTTGTCCAGCCCGCAAAACCGACCGGCGGTTGTCGCGCGCAAAAGCCTTGCCATCTTGGCCGTTCTCGTCCTGTCCGCCGCTGCGACGCGGGCCGAAGCTCTTGTGATCGGCGCGGGCGGCGGCGTCGGGTCTTGCCGGTCCGCCGGGGCGGATCATGCCGCGCCGACCTGTCCGCGCGCATGATTGACGCCGCCCGCAGTCCATGCGACGAACTCAGGGATCTGCCCGTCCGGCTTGCAGATCCGGGGGGGCGCCTCTTGCCGCTAAATGTTCTTTTCCACCGCGATTACAAGACGTTCTCGGGTGGGCATCTGAAGGTCTGGGACTACTACCAGCACACGCGCGCCTGCGATCGCTATCGCGCGCAGGTCTATCTTGCCCCGAACGCGGCGCCCGGGGCGCCCTGGGAGGGCGATCCCGGCCTTGTCGATCACTACGATCCCACGCGCGCCGACATCCTTTTCCTTGCGGGACTGGACTGGACGGCGCTGGCCGCGCATCCGGGCATCGAGGACCGGATCCCGGTGGTCAATCTGGTGCAGGGGCTGCGCCATGCCATGCCGCATATGCCGCATTTCGGCTTTCTGTCGCGCCGGGCCACCAGGATTTGCGTCAGCCAGGCCGTGGCAGAGGCGCTGCAGGCCACCGGGATCTGCAACGGTCCGATCCATGTCATCCCGAACGGGATCGACTTCGGTGTGCTGCCCGACAGCGCGACGGCCAGCGCTTGCGACATCTTCATCAGCGGCGCGAAGCGGCCGAAGCTGGCCGCGGCGCTGGCGGCGCGGCTGCAGGCCGAGGGCTACCGGGTCCATCTGCAGATCCCGCCGCTGCCGCGGCCCGAGTTTCTGGCCCGGATGGCCCGCGCGCCGATTGCCGTGCTGCTGCCGCAGCCGCAGGAGGGGTTCTATCTTCCCGCGCTGGAAGCCATGGCGCTGGGCCGGGTGGTGATCTGCCCCGATTGCGGCGGCAACCGGTCGTTCTGCATCGACCGGGTGACGGCGCTGATGCCGCCCGCCGCGCTTGCGCCGCTGGCGCAGGCGGTGGCAGAGGCCAGCCGCAGTCCGGGGCTTGCGCAAGCCCTGCGTCAGAGGGCAAAAGAGATCAGCAAGATACATGATATCCGCGCCGAACGGGCGGCCTTCCTCGACCTTCTTCGACATATCGGACCACAATGACGACCGACCCCACAAGGGATATCCTGATCACCGGGCTGCCGCGCGCGGGCACGACCCTGACCTGCCATCTGCTGAACAAGCTTGCGAACTGCGTGGCGCTGCACGAGCCGATCGACCCCGGGATGCTTGCCGGGCTGGAGCCCGAGGCGCTGCGGAGGGCGTTGCGGCAATTCTGCACCGCGCAGCGCGGGCAGATCCTGACCACCGGCACCGCGACCAGCAAGGCCTGGCGGGGATCGGTGCCCAGCAATCCGCTGGCCGATCTGGATGAGCAGGGCCGCCGCAAGCGCGTGCTGGACGGCCGGGAAATCGTGGTCTCCAACGTCGATCGCGCCGATTTCCGTCTTTTCGTCAAGCAAAACGCCTTTTTCACCGCCGCGCTGCCGGTGCTGACGCCGCAGTTCCGCTGCTGGGCCATCCTGCGCAATCCGTTGGCGGTGCTTCTGTCGTGGCGCACGGCGCAGATGCCGGTGACCGAGGGGCGCCTGCCCGCCGCCGAACAGCTCGATGCGGGGCTGGCGGCGGCGATCGCGGCCGAACCGGACCGGCTGGAACGACAGTTCATTCTGCTCGATTTCTGCTTCGCGCAGTATCGCCGGCTCCTGCCCGGGCAGACGATCCGCTACGAGGATATCATCCGCTCCGGCGGCGCCGCCCTGTCGGTGCTGGCGCCTGCGGCGGCGGCGCTGTGCGAGCCGCTGCAATCGCGCAACCGGCTGGGCCTGCGCAGCGATCCCGCGGCGCAAGATATCACCGCACGGCTGCTGGAACGGGACTCGCCCTGCTGGTCCTTTTATGACCGCGCCGAGGTCGAGGTGCTGGCGCGGGCCGATCAGCCGGCCATCGGCTCGGCGTAACCGGGGTCTAGCCAATCCCCGAGGTCAAGCCCGGTGATCTGGCTGGTCGCCCGGATATCGCTGTCGTAAAGGCCGCAGAGATAGGCGTGATCCGCCGCCGCCATCGGCGTCGTTTCGGTCGAGACGATGGGGACGATGTAGTCCCGCAGGGCGATCTGCGCGGGCGGAAGCTGCAGGAAGTCAAGCAGCCGCGCCAGTTCGGTTTCGGGCTGCGCCCAAAGCCGGTCGGTGCGCAGGAACAGCAGCTGCCGACGGGGAAAATGCGTCAGCAGCCGGGCGATCTGCGCCGCGTAGAAGCCGCGTTCGACATAGGAAAAGACCCGGTGCACGCCATCCGGCGCCAAGGCGACACGATCGCGGCCCGCGCGGATCGCCCGGGAAAAGGGCAGGGTGTCGTGCTGCTGCGCGGTCTCCATCCGCCAGTGCGAATAGGCGCGAAAGGCCGGATGGCGCAGGCAGATCACCAGCCGCGCGCGCGGATTGTAGGCGGCCAGCCGTTCGATCGCCTGCGGCCAGTAGATGTAGATCGGCGTCGCCTCGCCGCGCAGGACCGTGTCGGACGACCAGTCGAACAGATCATGCAGGCCCGCGGGATCCGGACGGGTCCAGTCAAGGTCCTCGTCGTCGAAGAAATGCACCTCCTTGCGATGTGCCATCTGGATGGCGGGATGGCGGCGCAACATGGCGTCAAGCGCCGTCGTGCCGCCCTTTTGCACGCCCAGGATGAAGAAATCGACCCGGCGCTCCGGGCGCGGGGAGGGCAGGGGGGGCGGGCGATCTTGCAGCGTTTCGCGGTCAGTCACTCCGAGAGGGCCTTTCCGGATCGGTCGGGGGATCGGGCACGAAAAACGGGGCCGCCCGGCAAGCGGCCCCGGCGAGATTGGCGGAGGCCCGCGCAAAACTCAAGCTTTCCGATCCGCCCCGATCCGTTCCGCCCCCGTGAACGGGGGGTGGCCGGGGCGAGAGGGGCGCCGCGGCGCCCCGTCCACGGGGGTCACTGGGCGGCCAGCGCGAAGGGCAGGCTGTGCCCCGGCTCGACCTTGGTCAGCGCCCGCGTGTCGAGCGCGATCATCCGTTCCTCGTCCGTCGGCACGACCAGCGTCGCCACCCGTGCCCCCGCCGCGCTGATGTTCGGATGGCCGTCGCGGGCAATCGCATTCGCCCGCGCGTCGATCGAGACGCCGAGAAACCCCAGATCCTCGCAGATCATCGCGCGCACCCGGGCGCTGTTCTCGCCGATCCCCGCGGTGAAGACGAGCGCGTCGATCCCGCCCATCGCCGCCGCATAGGCGCCGATCATCTTGCGGATCTGATAGACGAAAACCTCGATCGCCAGCTGGCAGCGCGCATTGCCCGCATCGGCCGCCGCCATCACCTCGCGCATGTCGTTCGACAGCCCCGACAGGCCCAGAAGCCCGCTTTTGGTGTAGCAGATGTCCTCGACCTCGGTCAGGCTCAGCCCGGCCTCGCGCAGCAGATGGAAGATGATCGCCGGGTCGAAATCGCCGCTGCGGGTGCCCATCGGCACGCCGCCGAAAGTGCCGAACCCGATCGAGGTGTCGATCGACTGCCCGCCCTTGACCGCATCGAGCGTGACGCCGTTGCCCAGATGGCAGACCACCATCGACAGGCTGTCCAGCGGGCGGTTCAGCAGCTCGGCCGCGCTGCGCGAGACGTAGCGGCAGGAGGTGCCGTGAAAGCCGTAGCGGCGGATGCCGTGCTTTTGCGTCAGCTCATAGGGCAGGGCGTAAAGATGGGCGCGTTCGGGAATGGTCTGGTGAAAGGCGGTGTCGAAAACGACGACATTCGGCACGCCGGGGAACATCCGCTGCGCTTCCTCGATGCCGATGATGTTGCAGGGATTGTGCAGCGGCGCAAAGCTGGCGCAGGCGCGCAGCGCCGCCATCACCGCGTCATCGACCAGCACCGAGCCGAAGAAGATGGCCCCGCCATGCACGGCGCGGTGCCCGATGGCGGTGATCGCGCCGGGGCATTCGATCACGTCATATTCGGGGTTCGTGAGGTTTTCCATCATCAGCGCGAAGGCGGCGCGGTGATCGGGGATGACGACGCGGTGATGCTCGCCGCGGTGGCCGACCCAGTGATCGGTGGTGCCCTCGGGCTCGCCGATGCGGGCGATCAGCCCCGAGGCGATCACATGGCTCAGATCGGGGGCATGCAGTTGATATTTCAGGCTGGAGCTGCCGCAGTTGATGGTCAGGATCATGGTCGGTTGTCCTTGGGTGCAGGGCAGCCCCGGGGGGCCGCCGGGAAATCGGCGACGCGACGGGGGGCGTCGCGCCGCCGGACAGGGCGGGGGAAGGGGCCGCCCCCGGATCAGACCGGCAGGGGCGCAAGCGTCCAGAAGCCCACCGCGGTCAGAAGGTTGATCGCAAAGGTCATCACGGCGATGGCGCAGGCGGGCGGGTCGACATGGGTGTCGCCGTGGCACAGGAAGGCGCGGGCACAGAACTCGCCGAGGAAGGCCGAGAGGATGCCGATCACCGCGCCCCAGATCACCGAGCCCGAGGCCACGCCCGCAAGGGCGGCGGGCAGCATGATGTGGTGGGTGACCGGGATCAGCACGCCAAGCGTCAGGAAAAACAGCGACGAGGCCGCGATGCCGAAGGCCAGCAGCGCGCCCGGCACGCCATGGGTGACGCCCAGCCAGGCGCCCAGCAAGCCGCCGCCCAGACCGATCACCGCGATCTGCGCCGGGCTTGACTGGAACACCAGCCATTTCGTCGCGTCGGTCGGCTGGAAGAAACCGCGGCCCGGATCGGCCTTGCCGCAAAAGCCGCAAGTCCCCCACAGAAACCGCGCCAGGAAGGCCGAGATCACCACGCCGACGGCGGGCAGGTCGGAAAAGGCAAGGCCGGGGCCGAAGCTTGGCACGAATTGCAGCGCCCAGAAGATCACATAGCCGATCAGCCCGAAGAGGCCGCCCACCAGAAGCACGTCGGGCGCGTTCAGCCCCATGCCCGCGGTGACGATGTTGCGCCCGCTATCAAGCTTGCCCTTTTTCGCCGCATAGGCCGCCGCCGCGACGCCTGCCGCAAAGCCGCCGGTATGCGGGCCGAAGGCGCCAAAGGGGATGCCGAAGAAATCGGTCGTGCCCGCGCCGATGGCGAGCTGGATCGCGACGCCGATCATCGTCAGGAAGCCGACGAAGGCGAAGGCGGGCAGCGCGCCGATCGCGGCGCCGAATATTCCGCCGCCGAAAGCGACGAGCAAACCAAGCAGTGTCATTCTGGTCTCCTTGTATATTCCGGGCGGATCCGACTGGAGTATGTCCGGGGTCTTGATGCGGTTTGAAAGGGCGCGGCCGGAGGACCGCGAAAACGACCGGGCACGGAAAAGATGCGCGCGAAAACAGGGCATCGGAAAATCACTTTCCGATGCGCGAATTCCTTTCGGAGTGGCGCGAGTTTCTTTCCGACGCGGGCGGTCGATTGGCGCTGAAATTACCGCCGCGGGCGCTTGCGGGTCAACGCGAGCGGCTTGGCCTTCGCGGGTAGTTTCTTGCAATTTCCGCTTTGCCCGAGTCGCTTCGATATTCAGGTCATTGTAATATATGGGAAAGTTCTCGAAGGCCTTGGCGGGTTCTGCGATTTTCCGCGGTTCCCGCCTGTCAGGGCCGCGCCGACAGCGGTCGGGACTTGTCCGGGGCAGGACAAGAAAACACCCGGCACCTGTCTTTTCTTGTCCCGGGCTCGATCCGCGCGATCCGGCCGGGGTGACAAAACCCCCGTATTTTCAGGGGAAAACCGCGGCGCAAAAGGGCAGGGCAAGTTATTCCCCTTTGTGGTCAAGGCGCTCGCGTTGACCCTTTTGGCTTTCCGGGCCTATTCCTTTGCCAGACGCCGAAAGCGGCAGCCCAGGAAAAACAGATGAAACGCCCCCGCCAACATAAAATCCTGATGATCGTCGGAGATTACTCTGAAGATTATGAAGTGATGGTGCCGTTTCAGGCGTTCACCCTGCTGGGCTTCACCGTCGAGGCCGTCTGCCCCGGCAAACGCAAGGGCGAGACGATCCGCACCGCGATCCATGAGTTCGAGGGCGATCAGACCTATTCGGAAAAACCCGGCCATCGTTTCGCGCTGACGGCAAGCTTCGCCCATGTCAGCCCCGAGGACCATGCCGGTCTCTATCTCGCCGGTGGCCGTGCCTGCGAATACCTGCGCCTGCAGGCGCCGGTGCTGGCCATCGTGCGGGCCTTCATGACGGAGAACCGGCCGGTGGCCGCGATCTGCCATGGCGCGCAGCTCCTGACCGCCGCCGACGTGGTGCGCGGACGTCGGTTGACGGCCTGTCCGGCTGTCGAACCGGAAGTGACGGCGGCAGGGGCCCACTTCGTCGCAACCGCGCCGGAGCAAACCGTGATCGACGGCAATCTTGCGACCGCACCGGCCTGGCCCGGGCATCCGACACTGATGCGCGCGTTCGTTTCGCTCATCGACCCCGACATCCTGAACTGACCGGCTTTCCGGCGGGACCAGACCCCGCCGGGACGCCTCCACCGCCTGGAGGATAGAATGATTGAGAAGGGCTTCACCAAACCGACCGACCGCATCACGCGGCTGAAGAACCAGATCCTGAATGCCCGGCCCCATGTCGAGGCCGAGCGCGCCGTGCTGGCCACCGAAGCCTACAAGGCGACCGAGGGCCTGTCGCCGATCCTGCGCCGCGCCAAGGTGGTGGAAAAGATCTTCGCCGAACTGCCGATCACCATCCGCGACGATGAACTGGTCGTGGGCTCGATCACCGTCAACCCGCGCTCGACCGAGATCTGCCCCGAATTCAGCTTCGACTGGGTGGAAAAGGAATTCGACACCATGGCGACCCGGGTCGCCGACCCGTTCGAAATCCCCAAGGAAACCGCCGCCGCCCTGCATGAGGCGTTCAAATACTGGCCGGGCCGCACCACCGCCGATCTCGCCGCCTCCTACATGTCGAAAAAGGCGAAGGACTGCATCGCCAACGGCGTCTTCACCGTCGGCAATTATTTCTACGGCGGCGTCGGCCATGTCTGCGTCGATTACGGCAAGATCCTGAAAACCGGCTTCCGCGGCGTCATCATCGAGGCGATCAAACGCCGCGAAGTGCTGGATGAACGCGACCCCGACACGATCAAGAAACAGCAGTTCTACACCGCCGTCATCATCGCCTATACGGCCGCGATCGGCTTTGCCAACCGCTATGCCGACAAGGCCGAGGAGCTGGCGCGGGCCTGCCCCAACCCGACCCGCAAGGCGGAACTGGAACAGATCGCGAAGAACTGCCGCCGCGTGCCCGAACATGGCGCCACGAGCTTCTGGGAAGCCTGCCAGACGATGTGGTTCGTGCAATGCATGTTGCAGATCGAATCCTCGGGCCATTCGATCTCGCCCGGCCGGTTTGACCAATACATGTATCCGTTCCTGAAAGCCGATACCGCGATCAGCCGCGACTTTGCCCAGGAACTGATCGACTGCATCTGGATCAAGCTGAACGACGTCAACAAGACCCGCGACGAGGTCTCGGCGCAAGCCTTTGCCGGTTATGCGGTGTTCCAGAACCTCTGCGTCGGCGGTCAGACCGAAGACGGGCTCGATGCGACGAACGACGTGTCCTACATGTGCATGGAAGCGGTGGCCCATGTGCGTCTGCCCGCGCCGTCCTTCTCGATCCGGGTCTGGCAGGGCACGCCGGATGACTTCCTGCACCGTGCCGCCGAGGTCGTGCGTCTGGGGCTTGGCGTTCCCGCCGTCTACAACGACGAGGTGATCATCCCCTCGCTGCAAAACCGCGGTGTCTCGCTGTCGGATGCCCGCGATTACGGCATCGTCGGCTGCGTCGAGCCGCAGGCGATCCACCGCACCGAGGGCTGGCACGACGCCGCCTTCTTCAACGTGGCGAAGGTGCTGGAAATCACCCTCGACAACGGCAAGGTCGGCGACACCCAGCTGGGCCCGATCACCGGCGATCCGCGCGACTGGAAATCGATCGACGATTTCTACACCGCCTTCACCGGGCAGATGTCGTTCTTTGTCAAATACCTGGCCGAGGCCGACAATTGTGTCGACATCGCCCATGCCGAACGGGCGCCGCTGCCGTTCCTGTCGGCGATGGTCGATGACTGCATGGGCCGCGGCAAGTCGGTGCAGGAAGGCGGCGCGATCTACAACTTCACCGGCCCGCAGGCCTTCGGCGTCGCCGACACCGGCGACTCGGTCTATGCGATGAAGAAATTCGTCTGGGACGACAAGAAGCTGACGATGGCCGAGCTGAAGGAAGCGCTCGACGCGAACTTCGGTCTGGGCACCGGGGCGAATGCGCCCGCCGAGATGAGCGAAAGCCAGATCTACGAAGCGGTGAAGAAAGTGCTGGCCGCGAATGCCAGCCTCGATGTCGCCGCGCTCAAGGACGAGGTCTATCGCACGCTCTCGACCGGCGCGGCGCCTGCGGCTTCGTCGAAATATGACGGCATCCGCCGCCTGCTCGACAGTGCTGATGCCTTCGGCAACGACAATGACGACGTCGACCTGATCGCCCGGAAATGCGCGCAGATCTACTGCAAGGAAGTGGAGAAATACACCAACCCGCGCGGGGGCCAGTTCCAGGCGGGGATCTATCCGGTCTCGGCGAACGTGCTCTTCGGCAAGGACGTGGGCGCGCTGCCCGACGGCCGCCCGGCGAAACAGCCGCTGGCCGATGGCGTCTCGCCCCGGCAGGGCAAGGACCGGCTCGGCCCGACCGCGGCGGCGAATTCGGTGGCGAAACTCGACCACTTCATCGCCTCGAACGGCACGCTCTACAACCAGAAATTCCTGCCCTCCGCTCTGGCAGGGGACGCCGGGTTGCAGAACTTCGCCGCGCTGGTGCGGTCTTACTTCGATCACAAGGGCATGCATGTGCAGTTCAACGTGATCGACCGCGAAACCCTTCTGAAGGCACAGAAAAACCCCGAGGACTATCGTGACCTCGTGGTCCGGGTGGCGGGCTATTCGGCGCAGTTCGTCGTGCTCGCGAAAGAGGTGCAGGACGACATCATCAGCCGCACCGAACAGGCCTTCTGACACCGCCGGTCCCGCGGCAACGCGGGGCCAGCCTCCCGGTCGGGCGGGCCGTCTCCTCCCGCCTCGCGCGCGCCCGGCCGGGCCCTTTCCCCCCCTCACCGACAGGTGTTCCGATGACCCGCTATCAAAGTTTCTCTCCGCGGACCGAAATCGTCTTCGGCGACGGGCTGCTGGAGCGCCTGCAGGCCTATCGCGGCCAGCGCGTCGGCATCGTGACCGACGAGTTCATGGCCCGCTCGGGTCCGCTTGATCGCGTTCTGGCGCATCTGGAGGGCTGCACGGTCGAGATCTTCGCCGAAGCCATCCCCGAGCCGCCGCTGGCCACCGTTTCCGCAGGCGCCCGCCTGTTCGCCGAATTCCGCCCCGATGTGGTGCTGGCGCTGGGCGGCGGCTCGCCCATCGATGCGGCGAAAGCCATCCTGGCGGTGGTGCGCGGCATCGACCCCGCCCATCCGATCCGTCTGGTCGCGATCCCGACGACCAGCGGCACCGGCTCCGAGGTCACCGCCTTCGCGGTGATCTCGGACCCTGCCAACAACCGGAAATTCCCGCTGATTTCCAAGGACCTGATCCCCGATGTGGCGATCCTGGACCCGGAATTCGTCCGCACCGCGCCGCCGAAGGTCACCGCCGATACCGGCATGGATGTGATCACCCATGCGATCGAGGCGGTGGTGGCGCGCGGCGC
Organism: Rhodobacter capsulatus; assembly: GCF_005144475.1. Classification (GTDB taxonomy): domain Bacteria; phylum Pseudomonadota; class Alphaproteobacteria; order Rhodobacterales; family Rhodobacteraceae; genus Rhodobacter; species Rhodobacter capsulatus_C. The sequence goes on from NZ_SWJZ01000026.1 coordinate 66,595, forward strand.
CTCGAACTTCACCGACGCCTTCGCCGAAAAGGCGCTCGAACTGGCCTTTGCGGCGCTGCCCAAGGCTTACGACAACGGCAACGATCTGGCCGCCCGCGATGCGATGCATCAGGCCTCGTGCCTGGCGGGCATGGCCTTCACCGAGGCGGGGCTGGGCCTCAACCACGGGCTCGCCCATGCGATCGGCGGGCGGCTGCATCTGGTGCATGGCCGCATCAACGCGGTGCTGCTGCCCCATGTCATCGCCTGGAACGCCGGTCTGTCGGACGACGCGCCCGGCTGCCGCGAGACCGCGGGCCGCTATGCCCGCATCGCCGCCCGGGTGGGCCTTGACGTGCCGGGCACGCGGGCGGGCGTCGTCGCGCTCATTCGGGCGATCGAGGCGCTGAATGCGCGCTTCGGCATCCCTTCCTCGCTGCGCGGCCTTGGCGTCGCGATCGAGGACTACCGTCGGGCGATCCCCGACCTTGCGGCAGCCGCCTTTGCGGATGCCTGCACCGCGGGAAACCCGCGCCGTCCCGTGCTGGCAGATCTGGAAATGCTGCTGGACCGGGCCGGGGGCTGAGCAGGGGGGCAGACTGGCAAAGCAGCACGAAGATACCCGTTTCCCCAATCGAACCAACATCTTGAACGCCGGAAGGCAAGGAGAAAGTCATGCAACAGGAAGCTCTCGGAATGGTCGAGACCAAGGGTCTGGTCGCCGCGATCGAAGCCGCCGATGCGATGGTCAAATCGGCCAATGTCACCATGGTCGGCTATGAAAAGATCGGCTCGGGTCTGGTCACCGTGATGGTGCGCGGCGACGTCGGCGCGGTCAAGGCCGCCACCGATGCCGGGGCCGTGGCCGCCGAAAAGGTCGGCTCGGTCGTCTCGGTCCATGTGATCCCGCGCCCGCACACCGAAGTCGAAAAAATCCTGCCGGCGCCGAAAGCCGTCTGAGCCCTGATCGCGAAAAGGAGGATCGACGATGAAAGACGATCTTGTCGAAAAACTGATGGACGAGGTGATGCGGAAGATGGGCTCTGCCCCCGCCGCCGAAGCCCCCGCCGCCGCCGAAAAGCCCGCCGAAAAGCCTGCCGCGAAAGCCGCGCCGAAGGCCTGCAACCTGACCGAATTCGTCGGCACGGCGATCGGTCACACCGTCGGCCTTGTCATCGCCAACGTGGACCCGCTGCTGCATGAAAAGATGAACATCGACCGGAAATACCGCTCGATCGGCATCGTCGGCGCGCGCACCGGGGCCGGTCCGCATATCTTCGCCGCCGACGAGGCGGTGAAGGCGACGAACAGCGAAGTGGTGCTGATCGAACTGCCGCGCGACACCGAAGGGGGCGGCGGTCATGGCTCGCTGATCCTGTTCGGCGCCGAGGACGTGTCCGACGCCCGCCGCGCCGTCGAGGTGACGCTCTCGGAGCTCAACCGCACCTTCGGCGATGTCTATGGCACGCCCGCGGGGCATCTGGAGTTCCAATACACCGCCCGCGCCAGCCATGCGCTGCACAAGGCCTTCGGCGCGCCGCTGGGCCAGGCCTTCGGCATCACCGTCGGCAGCCCCGCCGCGATCGGCGTCCTGATGGCCGATACCGCCGCCAAGGCCGCGACGGTCGTGCCGGTGGGCTATGCCTCGCCCGGCAACGGCGGGACCAGCCACTCGAACGAGGTGATCTTCATGTTCACCGGCGACTCGGGCGCGGTGCGGCAGGCGATCATCGCGGCGCGGGAGGTGGGCAAGCAGCTGCTCTCCACCCTTGATGGCGCGGAAATCGTCTCCTCGACGAAACCCTACATCTGAGACTGAAAGGACATCGTCATGTCGGAACAAAGCCTTGGGCTGATCGAGACGCTCGGTCTGGCGGCGGCGGTCACGGCCGCGGATGCCGCGGTGAAATCGGCCAATGTCACGCTGGTGGGCTACGAATTCGCCAAGGGCGACGGCATGACGGTGGTCAAGCTTCGCGGCGACGTGGGGGCCGTCAAGGCCGCCGTCGCCGCCGCGGAGATGGCGGCGGGGCGCGTCGGACGGGTCGTTGCGACCCGGGTCATCGCACGTCCCGCCGCCGGACTGATCCGGCTGATCGACAGCGCCGAGACAGTCGGCTGCGGACGGGCCGGGGCGCAGGATCCCGTCCCCGTGCCGCCGCAGGAGGAGGCGCCCGCCGAGCCGGTGCCGACCCCGCCGGACGCTTCCCCCTCCGAGGCGTCCGGCGCCGAACCGGCCCCCGAGACCGTGCCTGAGCCGCCGCCCGAAGCCGAACCTGTGCCCAAACCGGCGCCCGAAGCCGAACCGGTGCCCGATCCCACCCCTGAACCGCCGCCCGTGCCCTATCGGCTGACCCGTCCCAAAGGGCCGAAGGGCCGCTAAGAGCGAAAGACCCCGATCATGTTCCCGCATTCGCTGATCGACCGCATCCTCGCCGAGCTTCTGGCCCAAGGCGCCGCCGCAGCCGAGACTGACCCCGCGCTTGTCCCCGTCGGCGTCTCGAACCGGCATGTTCACCTGTCGCGGCCCGACATGGATGCGCTTTTCGGCCCCGGATCGACCCTGACCCGGATGAAGGCGATGAAACAGCCCGGCCAATATGCCGCCGCCGAAACCGTCACCCTGCGCGGCCCGAAAGGCGAGATCGGCAAAGTCCGGGTGCTGGGGCCGCTGCGCAAGGACACCCAGATCGAGATCTCGGTCGCCGATGGTTTCACCCTTGGCATCAAGCCGCCGCTGCGGATGTCGGGCAAGCTTGACGGCTCGGCCGGGCTGACCGTCATCGGCCCGGCCGGATCGGTGACCAAGGACGCGGGCGTCATCGTCGCTTTGCGCCACATCCACATGCGCCCCGAAGATGCGCTGCGGCTGGGGGTGAAGACCGGCGACAGCGTCGATGTTGTCGTTTCCGGCCCGCGCGGCGGCGTCATGCATCATGTCGCGATCCGCTCCGACGAAGTTTCGGCCACGGAAATGCACATCGACGTCGAAGAAGCGAATGCCTTCGGGCTGCAAAACGACGCGCTCGTGCGGCTGCGGAAGGTCTGAGGGGGTATCATGTCCGGCATCGATGCGATCCTGCACGACTTCGGCGATCTGATCCGGCAAGGCGATTGCTTGCCGTCCGAGGCGCGGGCACAGGGCCCGCTGCGCGTCGGTGTCGATCTGGGCACGGCGAATCTGGTGCTGGCCGTCGTCGATGCGGCGGGCCGTCCGGTGGCGGGGATGTCGCAACGCTCGGGCGGGATCCGCGACGGGATCGTGGTCGATTACCCGGCGACGGTGCGCAGCGTGCGGGCGATGAAGGCCGCGCTGGAAACCCGGCTGGGCCAGCGCCTGACCCGGGCCGCCACCGCCATTCCCCCCGGCATCCTGCCCGGCAATGCGAAAGCCATCGGCAATGTGATCGAGGCGGCCGAGTTCGAGCTGGTCGAGATCCTCGACGAGCCGCTGGCCGCCGCGCGGTTGCTGGGTGTGACCGAGGGCGCCGTGGTCGATGTCGGCGGCGGCACCACCGGGATTTCGGTGCTGAAGGGCGGCAAGGTGCTGGCCTCGGTCGACGAGGCGACGGGCGGCACCCATATGACGCTGGTTCTGGCGGGGGCGCTGCGGCTGTCGATGGCCGATGCCGAGGCGATGAAGCTTGATCCCGCGCAGGCGCGCGAGGTGTTTTCGCTGGTCCGTCCGGTCGTCGACAAGATGGCCGCGATCGTGGCGGGCGTGCTGACCCGCTTCCCCGAGGTCGCCACCGTGCATGTCGTCGGCGGTGCCTGTTCCTTTGCCGATTTCGCGCCGGTCTTTGCCGCGCAACTGGGGCGGACGGTCGCGAAACCGGCCGAGCCGCTGCTGGTGACGCCGCTTGGCATCGCGCTTTATCCCGAGGGGGCGTTGTGATGGACCTTGACCGCATCCTGATCGACCTGCTGTCCGACCGGATCGTGGCGGAACTGGTGGCGCGTCGCCGCCGTGGGCTGCTGGTCTTTGGCGCGACCGATCTGGGGCTTGACGCGGCGCTGGCCAGCCTCTCCAGCCTGGCCAAGGCGGGCTGGAGTTTCGAATGGACCGCCGAAGCCGCGCTGCGCGACGGCTTGGCCGCGCGGCTCGACTGGCCCGAGGCGGCGGCGCCGGTGACCCTCTCCCGCGCGGCGCTGGTGCTGGTGCCTGCGCTCAGCCTCTCGCTCGCCGCGAAACTGGCGCTGGGGATTGCCGATGATCCGCTTTCGCAGATCTTGACCGAGGCGCTCGATCGGGGCCGCCGCATCGTCGCCGCCCGCGATGGCGTCTGCCCCGCGGCGCGGGATCGTCTGGCCCGCGGCCTGGCGCCCGCGACCGAGGCGCGGCGCGCGCTGATGCGCGACCATCTGCAGGCGCTGGCGGCGCAGGGGGTGGAACTGGGCTGGGCCGCGACGCTGGCCGCGACGGTCGAGGGCGCAGGGGCCGCCGCAGCCCCCGCCCAGCAGGACAGCGGCATCTTCGGTGCCCGGGACGCCCGGGCTGTGACCGGCACCACCCTCCGTCTGGGCCGGGCCGTCCTGCTGACCCCCGCCGCCGCCGACATCCTTGCCGCCCGCGGCATCGCGATTTCAAGAGGTTAGGAGCGATCATGTATCTGGCAAAAGTCATCGGCCGTGTCGTCGCCACCACCAAGGATCAAAGCCTGTCGGGGGCGAAACTGCTGATCGTCATCCGCCTTGACGCCCGGTTGCGGACTGAAGGCGAGACCCAGATCGCCGTCGATACCGTCGGCGCGGGCGATGGCGAGACCGTCATCGTCACCACCGGCAGCGCCGGGCGGCTGGCGGGGATGCTGGGCCAATCGGTCGTCGATGCCAGTATCGTCGGCATCGTCGATACCGTCGAATGCCACGATCGGGCGGAGGGCTGAGCCATGTCGCGGATCGACACGATCCTTTGGACCGAATTGGCCGCCCGTCGCCCGTTGCGGCTGGCCGACGTCACCCGGATGGCGGCGCGCGCCGAGCTTGAGGCGCGGCGGCTGGGCGTGCCGGTCTGCATCGCCTTTTGCGACGGCGCGGGCACGGCGCTGCTCTTTCACCGGATGGAGGGGGCGCTGCCCGCCGCGGTCACGCTGGCGCCTGCCAAGGCCTGGACGGCGGCGACCTACCGGATGGGCACCGATGCGCTGGGCGCCCTGACCGCCGCGGGCGGCATGCTGGCGGGGCTTGGTCCCGCGGGCGGGCCGGTCGTCCCCTTTGGCGGCGGCCTGCCGATCCGGGCGGGGGCGGCGGTGCTGGGCGCCATCGGCATCAGCGGCGGCAGCGTCGAGCAAGACATGCAGATCGCGCGAAAGGCGATTGCGGCACATTGGGGCGCGGCCCCGAGCGAAGGACAAGGACAATGAAAGACAGCGATATCGAAGACGCCGTGGCCCGCGTTTTGAGCGGCTACACCGCCCCGAAAGACGTGCAAGCGACGGTGGCCAAGGCCCTGACGGATCTGGCAAAACCCGGCACGCAGGGCTGTGTCCGGGAGGCCCCGAAAGCCGCCGATCCGATCGACGACATCATCGGCGGCATCCTGACGCGCGAACTGGGCGAGAAGAACTGTTCCTGCTGCAAGGCGGGCAGCTGCACCGCGCCGGCAAATTGCCTCTCGATCCCCGACGATCAGGCGGAAACGCTGGGCGACGGCATCTTCGCCACGATGGATGCGGCGGTCGAGGCCGCGGCCGAGGCGCAGCGGCAATATCTGTTCTGTGCGATGTCGGCGCGCAAGCGCTTCATCGACGGCATCCGCGAGGTGTTCTTGAACCCCGCGCTGCTCGACCGGATCTCGCGGCTGGCGGTCGAACAGACCGGCATGGGCAATGTCGCGCACAAGATCATCAAGAACCGGCTGGCGGCGGAAAAGACCCCCGGCATCGAGGATCTGGTGACCGAGGCGCAAAGCGGCGATGACGGGCTGACGCTGGTCGAGCTGTCCGCCTATGGCGTCATCGGGGCGATCACGCCGACGACGAACCCGACCGAAACCATCATCTGCAACGCGATCGGCATGCTGGCCGCGGGCAATGCGGTGGTCTTCAGCCCCCATCCGCGGGCGCGCGGTGTCAGCCTGCTGGCGATCAAGCTGATCAACCGCAAGCTGGCGGCGCTGGGCGCGCCCGCGAACCTTGTCGTCACCGTGCAGGCCCCCTCGATCGAGAACACCACTGCGATGATGGCGCATCCGAAGGTGCGGATGCTGGTGGCGACGGGCGGTCCGGCGATCGTGAAGACGGTGCTGTCCTCGGGCAAGAAGGCGATCGGGGCAGGGGCGGGCAATCCGCCGGTGGTGGTCGATGAAACCGCCGACATTCCGAAAGCGGCGCTTGATATCGTCAACGGCTGTTCGTTCGACAACAACATGCCCTGCGTGGCGGAAAAGGAGCTGATCGCGGTCGATCAGATCGCCGATTTCCTGACCGCGGAACTGGTCCGCAACGGCGCGCATCGGCTGACCGACCCGGCGCAGATCACCGCGCTGGAGAAGCTCGTGCTGACCGAAAAGGGCGGGCCGCAAACGGGCTGCGTCGGCAAATCGGCGCTCTGGCTTTTGGAGAAGATCGGCATCACCGCCGCGCCCAAAACCCGGATCATCCTGATCGAGACGGACAAGGATCACCCCTTTGTCGTCGAAGAGCTGATGATGCCGATCCTGCCGCTGGTGCGCGTGGCTTGCGTCGATGAAGCCATTGATCTGGCAGTCGTTCTTGAACACGGCAACCGCCACACCGCGATCATGCATTCGACCAATGTGCGCAAGCTGACGAAGATGGCGAAGCTGATCCAGACCACGATCTTCGTGAAGAACGGGCCCTCTTATGCCGGGCTTGGCGTCGGCGGCGAGGGCTATGCCACCTTCACCATCGCCGGGCCGACGGGCGAGGGGCTGACCTCTGCCCGCTCCTTCGCCCGCCGCCGCAAATGCGTGATGGTCGAAGCGCTGAACGTGCGCTGAGACCCGAAAAGGACACTTGCCATGCAGATCCGCATCATCAACGCCCCCGCCCCCGATCTTCTGGAGATGCTCGCCCGCCGCGTCGCGCCGGGGGTGCGCAAATGGATCGAGGAAAACCGGGTCTCGGCGATCGGCTTCGTGCAGGCAAGTGTCCCCGACCTGTTCTTCTTTGCCGATATCGCCGGCAAATCCGCCCATGTGCTGACGGTCGAGCTGTCCGGCACCTGCCCGCAGACGACGACGACGCTGGCCGTGCTGGGCGAGACCGCCTCGGTCCGCGCCGCGATGGATGCCATCGCCGCGCAGGGCTCCGGCTTCTAGGCCCGCTGCCACGAAAGGAATACCGCCATGTCCGACATCGATTTCACCGCCGAAGGCACGGTCTTCGACATCCAGCGTTATTCGATCCATGACGGGCCGGGGGTGCGGACGATCGTCTTTCTCAAGGGCTGCCCGCTCGCGTGCCGCTGGTGTTCGAACCCGGAATCGCAATCGACCGAGCCGGATCTGTTCTTCCGCGCCTCGGCCTGCATCGGCTGCGGCAAATGCGTGCCGGTCTGCCCGGTGGGGGCGCTGTCGCGCGACAATCCGGGCTTTGTCGACCGGACGAAATGCATCCGCTGCGGCGACTGCACCAAGGTCTGCCCGACCGAGGCGCTCAAACGTGCGGGGCGCAGGATGCGCGTCGCCGAGGTGATGCAGGAGCTGCGCAAGGATGCGATCCACTATCGCCGCTCGGGCGGGGGGGTGACGCTGTCGGGGGGCGAGCCGCTGCTGCAGGCCGCTTTCGCGAAACAGCTGCTGATGGCCTGCCACGAACAGGGCTGGAACACCGCGATGGAAACCACGGGCTGCGCCCCGCGCGAGGTGATCCGCGAGGTGATCCCGCATGTCGATCATCTGCTGATGGATCTGAAATCGATCGATCCGGCGGTGCATCAGGCGCATACCGGCGTCGACAACCGGCTGATCCTGGAAAATGCCCTGATCGCGGCGGCGCTGACGCGGGCGGTGGTGCGGGTGCCGGTGGTGCCCGGGGTGAACGACAGCCACGCCGCGATCACCGCGATTGCGCGCTTTGCGAAGCTGATGCCGGGCGTCGATACGGTGCATCTGCTGCCCTATCACAGCTTTGGCGAGAACAAGTATCGCCTGCTCGGCCGGACCTGCCCGATGGGGGCGCTGCCCGATCTGCAGCCCGAGGCGGTGATGCCGTTGAAAACGCTGGTCGAGGCCGAGGGGCTGCGCTGCGTGATCGGCGGCTGAGGTGCAACCGAAAGGCGAAAAAATCCTTGTGGTGCGGTAACTTGTCACGAGGCCGGGAAGGGCGGGGGGATTTGCGCCAGATCAGGTTTTCCCCCGTCCGACTGCGTTAAGGCTCGGCAGGAGCGACGAGCGAGTCGGCATTTCCCTGCACGCCGGGGGCCTTGGGCAATTTCCGCCAAAAGCCCCCGGGCAGAGACCAGCGTCGGGCTGGGCTCTCGTTGGCGCCGGGGATGTCCACCCGTCTTCGTCGCAGGCGATGCAGAGGGGTTGGCATGGGAAGCAAGACGCCTTTCGGGCAGTCCGTCGAGGTTCTGATCGGCCCGGGCCAGCGCCCGGTGCCGGAGACGACGGAATTCAAGGCCGCGCGGCGGCGCAAGCTTGTCGATCTGATGAGCACCGAGATGCTGCAGAAGGTGCAGGGCAATTTCAGCGCCGCCGTCGGCGTGGCGATGGTCATCGTCGATCCCGAGGGGGCGCCGGTGACGAAACCCTCGGGGTTTTCGCCCTTCTGCGAGGCGGTGCGGTCACGCCCCGACTGGCGCGAGCGCTGCTTTCACTGCGATGCGGTGGGCGGGCGCACGGCGCTGTCGACGGGCGAACCCGCGATCTACAAATGCCACTGCCAGCTGGTCGATTTCGCCGCGCCGATCAGCCTGCGCGGCGAATATCTGGGCGCGGTGATCTGCGGTCAGGTGAAGCTCGCCCCGGGCGGGCATCTGCGCATCGTCGATCTGTCGAACATCTTCCCCCCCGAGGGCTCCTGGAGCGAGGATCCCGCGCTTCTGGCCCTGCATGCGCAGATCGGCGAGATCAGCTTCGACCGGCTGCGCTCGGCGGCGTTTTCCTTGTTCACCATCGCCTCGCATATCGTCGAGGAAAGCTATTCGCAGGGCGTCACGCAGGAACTTTACGCGAAAAACCTGCGTCTGGCCGAGGAATCGCAACGCCGCGCCGAACTCGAACGGCTGTTGCGCGAAGCCGAGTTGCAGGCGCTCTCCTATCAGGTGAACCCGCATTTCCTGTTCAACGTGCTCAACACCATCGGCCGTCTGGCGCTGGTCGAGGGCGCGCCCGAGACGGAAACCACGGTGCATGCCTTTGCCGACATGATGCGCTATCTGCTCAAGCGCTCGGGGTCGCAATTCGTGCCGCTGCGCACCGAGGTCGATCACGTGCGCAACTATCTTTATCTGCTCAAGCTGCGGATGGGCGACCGGTTCGATTTCACGCTGGATGCGCCCGAGGAATTCGACCGCGTCCTGTGCCCCTTCATGGTGCTGCATCCGCTGGTGGAAAACTGCATCAATTACGCGGTCGAGCCGATGGAAAGCGGCGGGCTGATCGAGATTTCGCTCTATCGCGACGGCGGTGACGTGATTTTGGACGTGCTCGACAACGGCCCGGGCATCAGCGCCGAACGCCGTCACGACGTCTTGCGCGGCGAGGCCGATCATGGCGGGCGCAAAAGCATCGGGCTGCACAACATCCACAGCCGGATGCGGCAATATTTCGGCGACAGCCACGGGCTTGAAATCGTCAGCCCGTTCCGGCAGGGCCGCGGCACGCTGGTGCGGCTGCGGCTGCCGATCGATTTCGACCCCTGCGCGTTCTGAGGCCGCCGATGTTCGATATTGCCATCGTCGAGGATGAAGAACTGGAACGCCGGGCGCTGCGCACGATCCTGGAGCGCAACCTGCCCGGGGTCAATGTGGTGGGCGAGGCGAAGAACGGCGCCGAGGCTTTGCGTCTGATCGACAGCCGCAAGATCGACCTGATGCTGCTCGACATCCGGATCCCGCGCCCGGACGGGCTTGAAATCCTTGAACTTCTGCGCAACCGCGCCGCGGCCACCAAGGTCCTGATCATCACCGCCTATGATCATTTCGAGATCATGCAGGCGGCGATCCAGCTGCGCGCCGACGGCTTCCTGCTCAAGCCCGTGCGGACCGAGGCACTGCTGAAATCCGTCACCGACTGTCTGCGGACCGCCGCGCCCGTCGCTGTCCCGCCCGCGCCGGACCCCGCCCCCGATCTGCGCACCGAGCTGGGCCGGATGGTCGCCGCCCATGCCTATCGCGACGGTCTGGCGCTGGTGCGGCGGCAGATCGAGGCGCTGCACGGCCATCGCGACAAGCCCGCCCGGCAGGCGGTGCTCGATCTGGCGCAGCTGCTGGCCGATCTGATCGGCGGCAGCGGCCGCAGCCTGCCCGCGCCGCTCGCCCGCCGGATCGAGGCCTTGGCGACGCAGCGGCTCGATCCGCGCGACAGCTACAAGCTGCAGGAACTCTTCGGCGACATCACCGATCTGCTTTTCGATCCGGGCGAGGAGACCGGCGCGGGCGCCGCGGCGCGGATCGAGACGGTGCGCAACTATATCGAGCGCAACCTGCACAAGACGGTGACGCTTGAAGACGCGGCCGAGCAGGCCCATGTCAGCGCCTGCTATCTCAGCCGGTTGTTTCATCGGCAGATGGACCGGACCTTCATCGCCTATGTGAAGGAGCGCCGGATCGCGCGGGCCAAGGAATTGCTGGCGGGATCCAGCCTGCCGATCCTGAATGTGGCGCTGGATCTGGCCTATCAGGACGCGAATTACTTCTGCAAGGCGTTCAAGAAAGAGGTCGGGGTCTCGCCCTCGGAATTCCGCCGCGCCAGCCGCCCGGGTGGGATCTGAGGGCACCGCCCAGCCGCGCGCCTCCCGGCCTCATGCCTCCCGGCCCGCGGGGCTCAGCGCGCCAGGGCCAGGATCGCGTCCAGGTCCAGATCGGCCTCGATCTCGGCGGCAAAGGCGTCAAGGGCGGTCTCGATCCGGGCGTCATGGTCCTGCGCCGCGGCGCTGACGCCCAGCTGCGCCAGCCAGGCGCCGCGGAACGCGCCCGCCCCGAAAATCCCGTGCAGATAGCTGCCCATCACGCGGCCATCGGCCGAAATCGCCCCCTCGGCCCGCCCGTCAAGGGTCAGCCAGGGGCGGGCAAGATCCGGGCCGGTGGTCCGTCCCATGTGCATCTCGTAGCCGCTCACCCGGGCGCCGGTTTGGCTGTCCTGCGCGTCGATCTCGGCCAACCGCTTCGTCGGCCCGATCACCGTTTCCAGATCGAGCAGCCCCAGCCCCGCGGTTTCGCCCGGGGTGCCCTCGATCCCCTCGGGGTCGCGCACGACGCGGCCAAGCATCTGAAACCCCGCGCAAATCCCCACGACGCGCCCGCCCCGGCGCAGATGCGCGCGCAGATCGATGTCCCAACCCTCGGCGCGCAGCGCCGTCAGCGCGGCCCGCGTGGCCTTGGAGCCGGGCAGGATCACCACCGCCGCCTCGGCCGGGATCGGCTGGCCCGGACGGACCCAGCGCAGATCGACTGCGGGCTCGGCGGCAAGCGGGTCCAGATCGTCGAAATTCGCCACCCGCGGCAGGTCGAGCACCGCCACGACAAGCGCCCCCGCCGCGCCGCGCTTGCGCGCAAGGCCGAGCGAATCTTCCTCGGGCAGGCGCCGGGCCGCCTCGGACCAGCGCATCAGCCCCAGCACCGGCCAACCGGTCTCGGCGCGGATGTCGGCGGCCGCCGGGGCGAAGATCGCCGGATCACCGCGGAATTTCGTCACGATCACGCCCGCCACCCGGGCGCGGTCCGACGTGCTCCAAAGGTGGTGATGCCCGATCACCGCCGCCGTCACCCCGCCGCGCGACTCGTCGCCCAGAAGCAGCGCCGGCAGATCGGCGGCCTCGGCCAGACCCATGTTGGAAATATCCTGCGGCCGCAGATAGCGTTCCGCGCCGCTGCCCGCCCCCTCGATCAGCACCAGATCATGCGTCGCCGACAGATGATCAAGGCTTTCGATCACCCGCCCCCGCAGACCGGGTTTCAGCGCCTGATAGTCGGCGGCCGAGAACCGCCCCAGCACCTGCCCCTGCACCACCACCTGCGCATCGACATCGCTGTCGGGCTTCAGCAGCACCGGGTTCATGTGCACCGAAAGCGCCGCCCCCGCCGCCCGCGCCTGAAGCGCCTGCGCCCGGCCGATCTCGCCGCCATCCGCGGTCACGGCGGCATTGTTCGACATGTTCTGCGCCTTGAACGGCGCCACCTTCAGCCCCCGCCGGGTGAAGGCCCGCGCCAGCCCCGCCACGAACAGGCTTTTCCCCACATCCGAGCCGGTGCCCAGCACCATCAGCCGCCGCGCCCTCATTTCGCCAGCGCCAGCAGCGCGTCCAGATCCAGGTCTTCCTCCAGCTGATCGGCAAGACCGTCGAGCGTCGTCTCGATCTGCGCGGCATGATCCAGCCCCGAAGCCCGCCCCCCCATCGCCGCGATCCAATGGCCGCGAAAGCCATCGGCGCCAAAGAGCCCGTGCAGATAGGTCCCCATCACCCGGCCATCGCCGGACACCGCGCCCTCGGGGCGGCCGTCAAGCCGGAACCATGGCCGGTCAAGCCCCGGCCCGGTGGTGCGGCCCATGTGCATCTCGTAGCCCGCCAGAGCCTGCCCGGAGAGGCTGTCGGTCGCCTGCACCTCGGTCAGCATCTTGTCGCGCGTCATCACCGTTTCCAGATCGAGCAGCCCCAGCCCCTCGGTCTCGCCCGCCGGACCCTCGATCCCTTCGGGGTCGCGCACGACACGGCCAAGCATCTGAAATCCCGCGCAAATCCCCACAACACGGCCACCGCGGCGCAGATGCGCGCGGATATCGACATCCCAGCCCTGCGCGCGCAGGGTGGCCAGCGCGGCGCGGGTGGTTTTTGATCCCGGCAACAGCACCACATCGGCCTCGGGCGGGATCGGCTGGCCGTGGCGGATCCAGCGCAGATCGACGCCGGGCTCGGCGCCCAGCGGGTCGAGATCGTCGAAATTCGCCACGCCATCCAGATGCGGCACGGCGACGATCAGCCCCGCGCCATTGCCCGTGGCCGGGCGTTCCAGCGCCAGCGCATCCTCGGCCGGAAGCCGTCCTGCCGCCTCGAACCAGCGCGCGACGCCCAGGAAAGGCCAGCCGGTGATCTCGGTCATGGTCCGGCAGGCCGGTTCATAAAGCGAGAAATAGCCGCGGAACTTGTTGACAAGAATGCCTTTCACCCGCGCCCGCTCGGCTTCGTCATGCAGCATCCAGCTGCCGACGACGGCGGCCAGCGCGCCGCCGCGGTCGTTGTCGGTCAACAGCACCACCGGCAGATCGGCCTCTTCGGCCAGACGCATGTTGGTGATGTCGCAATGCTTGATCCAGGTCTCGGTCGCCGCCCCCGCGCCCTCGACCAGCACCAGATCGGCTTCGGCGGCGATGCGGCGGTAGCTGTCCATCACCGCGGGCAGCAGGAAGGGTTTCAGATGGTGGTAATGCCGCGCGGGCCAGTTGCCCAGCGCCCGGCCGCGCAGCACCACCTGCGAACCGACCAGCGCCTGCGGCTTGAGCAGAACCGGGTTCATGTGGATCGAGGGCGCCACCCCGGCGGCGCGGGCCTGCAGCGCCTGCGCCCGGCCGATCTCGCCGCGCCGGGCCTGACCGTCGGGGCCGGGGGGCAGGTCGCTGTCCACGGTGACGGCGGCATTGTTCGACATGTTCTGCGCCTTGAACGGCGCCACCTTGAGGCCGCGGCGGGCATAGGCGCGGCAGAGCCCGGCCACCAGCAGGCTTTTGCCGACGTCGGAACTGGTGCCCTGGATCATCAGCGCCCGGCCGCGGCGCGGCGGGGGCGGGGTCAGGAACGGCAGGTCAAGATCGGGCAGAGGCGGCACCGGGTCATGCTCGGGCAGGGAAAAGGTCATCGCAGGGTCCGTTCGGTCGGCAAGGCAAGGACGGCACCGGGGCAGCCCCGGCACCGGGAAGGTCGGGCGGGATCAGTGCAGCGTTCCCGGCCCGGTGACGATCTCGGCGGCGGCCTGGACAGGCGCGTCGGGGCCAGGGTCCCGCAGCGCCGCCACCGGCACGTCGGGGGCGACGTCGCCCCAAAGCCGCGCGCCCTCGGGCGTGGCGCACCAGACCACCGGGCAAAGCCTTGCGCCGCAACACAGGCTGGCGGAGCCGCTGATGTCGAAATCCGCCCCCACCGGCGCCAAGGCAAGGGCTTGGCAGAGCCGGTTCAGAAAGGCGAGGCCGGGGCGGCAGGGCGCGTCGGCATGGCGGCAGGTGCTGCAGCCCAGCACCCGGAACGGGCGCGGACCGGGCGGGGATCCTCCGTCAGCCATGGCGGCGCCCCCCAACCTGCGAGGCGGCCTGCGGGGCGGCCTGCGGGGCGGGGCGATGCCCGGGTGACAGGCCGCACGGGCCCGTGATCGGGGCCGTGATCGGGGTCGTGTCTTTCGGCGCCATACCGTTCCTCTGGCATTGGGCCGGAAAGCGGTAAGGGGACAGGCCCCGGACATGCCGAAGCACCCTGCCTCCGGGCCCGCCGCCCGGGATGGTTTTCGGCCTGGCAGGTCTCCTGGCTTGCGGCTCGAACGCCCCTTGCGCCTTCCCGATCTTGCGATCAGTGGCCGTGCTCGGGGCTTGCCGCTTACAGTTGCGGGGGCAGCGCCGGACTTGCACCGGCTTCCCTCTTCGTCCGCGGGATCAGCCGCGGAACCAAGGCCCGGGCAAGATGGCCCCGCGCCGCGCCGCTGTCAACTGCCCGCGACGGAAGCCGCCCGCACGGAAGCCGCCCGCACGGAAGCCGATTGACGCGGGCGGCGGGGGCTGGCACAACCAAGGCGGGATTGGTTCCCCGTTCGGCGGGGATGAAAAGGGAATGCGGTGCGCCTTCGGGCAAACCCGCAGCTGCCCCCGCAACTGTGAGCGGCGAGCGACGGTCGACGATGCCACTGGGGATGCCCCGGGAAGGCCGGCCCGAGCCCGGACCCGCAAGCCAGGAGACCTGCCACCCCCCGGGCCACGGCCCGGTTTCACCGGACGCCGGGGTGCGCGTCTGGCCCCCGAGGCCCGGCCCTCTGGGGCCACATCCCTTCGTCCTTTCGCGTCTTGCGGCCGGGTGTCCCGGACCGCTCCGGAAGGAAACGACCATGATTTTGCACGGAAACCTGATGGCCGCCGCGCGCGCGCTGCTGGCGATCCCCCGCCCCGCCACGCCGGGGCTGATGGCGCATCTGCCCGAGACGGGCGGCCTGCTGACCCTTGCGCTTGGCGATCCGCTGGGCGGGGGGGCGGTGCTGGACCTTGCCCCCCCGCTGGCGGTGCTGCACCTGCACGGGGACCGGCGCACCGACCTGACGCCCGGGCTGACGGCGGATCTGCTGCAGGGCGCGGGCAATGCCGCCCGTGCCTGGCAGACCCGGGTCGATCTGTCGGCGCCGGGGCTGCACCGGATCCACGCCGAGGCCCCGGCCGGGCGCGATCCCGAAGGCCGCGGGCTGGTGCAGCATGCGGCCGCGTGCTTCGTCTTGCGCGGCGCCGCGCCCGCCGCGCCGGACCCGCTCGGCCTTGCCGTCGAGATCCTGCCCGACCTGCTGGCGCCGGAATTTCTGCCCGGGATGCGGTTTTCGGCGCGGGTGCTGGCGCAGGGGCGGCCGCTGCGGGCGACGACGGTGCATCTGGAACGGATCGGGGCGGAGCCGGTCGGCGGGCAGGTGCGGGCGGTGCCGGGCCTTGGCGCGCCGCTCTGGATCGTCGCCGAAACCGACCGCGAGGGCCGGTTCCGGGTCTCGCTGCCGGCGCCCGGGCTTTGGGCGATCACCGCGACGGGGCCGATCGGCTGGTCCGGGCTGCGGCCGGTGCGACATGTCACCACGCTTTGGCAGCGCTTCGGCACGCGTGCCGGGGGTGCCGGAAATGACGCCGAACCCCTTGCAACGGCTTGGAAAACCGCCGCCGCCCCGACCCCTCCTTGCGACGCCGCCGTGCCGGGGGAGGCGCCCCCGGCGCTGGCGCCCGAACCGCGGTCGCGGGAAAGCACCGCTTGACCTGCGGGGGGATTTCGTCTTGGTTGTGCCCCGTCCAAGTTCCGGCCTGCGGGTCGGATTGAAAGGGAACACGGAACGGCCGCAGCGCCCAGACCGTGGCTGCCCCCGCAACTGTGAGCGGCGAGCGACGTCGAACTGCCACTGGGCCCGCCCGGGAAGGCCGACCGAGCGATGACCCGTGAGCCAGGAGACCTGCTTGGACGATCACCCTTTCCGGGCGCGAGGGGCGCCACGGGAGCGGTCTGTCCGCAGAGGTGAACTGTCGCCGTCTGCGGAAAGCCCTTGCTTTTCCGCGACTTCTCTCATGCCGGGCCGTTTGGCCCGAACGGAAAAGGTCTGTCCGATGCCGCGTCTTTCGCGTCTTGCCCTTGTTTCTGCCGCTCTTGCCGCGGCCGCCGTCCCCGCGCTGGCGCAGGAGGACGAGGTCACCAACCTCGACGCCATCTCCGTCGCGGCCTCCGCGGAGCCGGTCAAGCTCAGCCGCACCGGCGCGACCGTCACCGTCGTCACCGCCGAAGAGATCGAAAAGGCGCCGCTCGGCTTTGGCCAGTATCTCTCGACGCTGCCCGGCATCACCCTGAGCGCGAATGGCGGGCTTGGCACCCAGACCTCGCTGCGGGTGCGCGGCCTGCCCGCCTATTACCTTGGCACCCGGATCGACGGGATCAACGTCACCGATGCCGCGAACCCGCAGGTGTCCTATTCCTTCGGCGGGCTGACCACCGCGGGCCTGTCGCGCATCGAGGTGCTGCGCGGCGCGCAATCGGCGCTTTACGGCTCGGAGGCGGTGGCGGGGGTGATCGACATCACCAGCTGGCGGCCCGAAACCGAGGGCGCCTCGGGGCAGGTCGCGCTTGAGGCGGGGACGCGCGACACCCACAGCGGCAGCGCCTCGGTCGGGCTGAAGACGGAGCGGACCGAACTGGCGCTGACCGCCAGCCGCACCGTGACCGATGGCATCTCGGCCTATGCGCAGGGCACCGAGAAGGACGGGTTCAACGGCACGCAGATCAACGCCAATGCCCGCCATGCGCTGACCGAAAACCTGACGATCGGGGCGGCGGCGCTCGTGCAAGATACGTCTGTCGCCTTTGACAACACCGGCGCCGATGCCGACAACCGGGCCGACAGCCGCCTGCGCGGCGGGCGGGTGTTTGCGCAATTCGACACCGGCGCGGTCTGGCACGAGCTGTCGCTGGCCCGCGCCCGCACCGAACGCGATGTCCGCGAATACGGCAGCGACACCCATTTCCTTTCCGACCGTGACACCCTTGCCTATGCCGGTCGCTGGGCGGCGCGGGACACGCTGTCGCTGAACTGGGGCCTTGAACATGGACAGGACGATTTCTCGGTCGCCTCGTCCTGGTCCACCACGGCGAACGGCATCCGCACCACCGCCGCCTTTGCCGAGGCGCTTTGGGCGCCGCGCGCCGATCTGGACCTGTCCTTCGCGCTGCGCCACGACGATCACACCCTTTTTGGCGGCCATGACAGCGGCCGTCTGGCGCTGGCCTGGCGCCCGGAGGCCGACTGGGTCCTGCGCGCCGTCGCCGCCACCGGCTTCCGCGCGCCCTCGCCCTATGAACTCTGGAGCAGCTACGGCAAGCCGACCTTCCAGCCCGAAACCAGCCGCAGCTACGAGATCGGCGCCGAGCGGCTGCTTGCGGGCGGCTCGATCTCGGCGACGCTGTTTGAAACCCGGGTCGAGGATCAGATCACCTTCGACAGCAACACCTTTACCTATGTGCAGCAGGCCGGGACCACGAAAAGCCAGGGGATCGAGCTGGCGGGCAAGGCGGCGATCGGGGCGAACTGGTCGCTGTTTGGCGCCTATGCCTATACCGATGTGACGGTGCGGCAGGGCACGGCCGAACGGCGGGGCGCAAGGGCGCCGCGGCACAATCTGACGCTTGGGGTCGATGGCCGGATCGGCGCGCGGCTCGACGCCCGGTTCAGCGTCACCCATGTGGCCGGTCTGTGGGATGAATATGTGGATTATTCCAGCTTCCCCTATGCGACGATGCAGCAGAAGATGTCCGATTACACGGTGGCGACGCTGTCGATGTCCTACGCGCTGACCGAGACCGCCGCGGCCACCCTGCGGGTCGAAAACCTGTTCGACGAAAGCTATCAGACCGCGCGGAATTTCGGTCAGCCGGGACGGACGCTTTATGTCGGGGTCCGCACCAAATTCTGACGGCGCCGCGCCGGGGGGCAAGACCCTCCGGCGCGTTTTGGAAGGGAATGACATGACGGCTCACGCAGACCCTTCGCCGATCCCGCCGCCCGCCCGGCGGCCCCGGCGTCTTTGGCCCGCGGCGCTGGCGCTGCTTTCGGCGCTGGCCCTGCCGGGGCCGGGGCTGGCCGGGCCCGCGCGCGTCGTCTCGATCAACCTGTGCACCGATCAGCTGGCGATGATGCTGGCCGCGCCGGGGCAGCTTGTGTCGATCACCCATCTGGCCCGCGATCCTGCCGCCTCGGTGATGGCCGAGGCCGCTAAGGCCTATCCCACGAACCGCGGTCAGGCCGAGGAGGTCTATCTGCTGCATCCCGATCTGGTGCTGGCCGGGCGCTATACCGCGCAGCCCACCGTGGCGATGCTGCGCCGGCTGGGCATTCCCGTGGCGGTCTTCGAGCCCGCCGACAGCTTTGCCGACATGCAGGCCGACATCGCCCGGATGGGCAGCCTGCTCGGCCGCGAACCCGAGGCTGCCGCGATGGCCGGGGCTTTCGCCGCAAGGCTGGCGCGGATCCGCGCCGCGACCGTTCCCGGGCCGCGGCCGCTCGCCGCCACCTGGTCGGCGCGCGGCTACATGTCGGGCCATGAAAGCCTTGCCGGAGAGATCCTGACCACCGCCGGGTTTGACACGCTCGCCGCGCGGATGGGGCGGGCGCAGGGCAGCACCCTGCCGCTCGAGGCGCTGGTGCTGGCCGATCCCGATCTGGTGGTGACCGGGCGGATCGGCCCCGGGTCGTCGCGCGCCGAGGAACCGCTGACCCATCCGGCGCTCGGCGCGCTGACCGGCCGCCGTGCCGCCGTGGAAGACCGCGACTGGATCTGCGGCCTGCCCTCGGTTCTCGATGCCACCGACCGGCTCAAGGATATGAAATGACGGAAAGATCCTTGCACATCGGGCTTGGGCTGGCGCTGGTCGCGCTGTTTGTCGCCTCGCTGCTGACCGGGGTGGCCGAGGTGGCGCCGCTGACCGCGCTCAAGGCGCTGGTCACCGGGGGCGAGGGGCCGCTGGGCCTCGTGATGCGCGACATCCGGCTGCCGCGGGCGATCCTGGCCGTGCTGGTGGGGGCAAGCCTTGGGCTGTCGGGCGCGGCGATGCAGGGGCTGTTGCGCAACCCGATGGCGGAACCCGGGGTGATCGGCATTTCCGCCGCGGCGGCGTTGGGGGCGGTGATCGCGCTGCAGACCGGGCTTGCCGCCAGCTTTGCCCTGGCCCTGCCGCTGGCGGCGCTGCTGGGCGCGCTGATCGGCGTGGGGGCGATCCTGTTTCTGGCCGGGCGCGGCGGCACGCTGGCGCTGATCCTGGCGGGGATCGCGCTTTCGGCGCTGGCCTCGGCGCTGACCTCGCTGGTGCTCAACCTCTCGCCCAATCCCTTTGCCGCGCAGGATATCGTGTTCTGGATGATGGGGTCGCTGGCCGATTGTTCCTTTACCCATGTCGCGATCGCCGCGCCGTTCATGGCGGTCGGCGGCCTGTTGCTGGCCCGGTCCGGCCGCGGCCTTGACGCGCTGACGCTGGGCGAGGAGGCCGCCGCCTCGATGGGCACCGATCTGACCCGGCTGCGGCTGGCGGTGATCCTTGGCACGGCGGCCTCGGTGGGGGCGGCGACGGCGGTGGCGGGGACGGTGGGCTTCGTCGGCCTTGTCGTGCCGCATCTGCTGCGCCCGCTCGTCGGCGCCAGCCCGGCGCGGCTTTTGCCCGCGGCGGCTTTGGGCGGCGCGGTGCTGGTGCTGATCGCCGATATCGCGGTGCGCAAGGTGCTGCCGGGGCAGGATCTGAAACTGGGCGTGCTGATGGCGCTGGTCGGCGCGCCGGTGTTCCTGAACCTGATCTGGCGGATGCGAGGTCAGCCATGAGCCTGATGGAACTGGACAATCTGGCGGTGCGGCGGGGCGGGCGGGTGACCTTGCATCCGGCCAGCCTGCGCGTCGAGGCGGGCGAGTTCATCGGCCTGATCGGCCCGAACGGCGCGGGGAAATCGACGCTGCTGCGCGCCGCGCTGGGGCTGATCGCGGCGCAGGGCCGGTCGTCGCTGGCGCAGCTTTCGCCGCGGGCCCGGGCCCGTCTGGCCGCCTGGCTGCCGCAGCAGCGCGAAATCGCCTGGGGGCTGCGCGTCGCGGCGCTGGTGGCGCTGGCGCAGGACGGGCGCGAGGACGCGCCGCAGGTCGCGGCGGCGCTGGCCCGGATGGATGTGGCGACGCTGGCGCAGCGCCCGGCCACGGCGCTGTCGGGCGGCGAACAGGCGCGGGTGCTGATTGCGCGGGCGCTGGCGCAGGATACGGCGCTGCTTTTGGCCGACGAGCCGATCGCGGGCCTTGATCCGGCGCATCAGATCGCCTGCATGGCGCTTTTCGCCAGCCTTGCCGCCGAGGGCCGCACGGTGATCGCCGCGCTGCATGATCTCGGTCTTGCCGCGCGGCATTGCACCCGGCTTCTGGTGCTGCATCAGGGTCGGATCGTCGCCGACGGCCCGCCGCGCGCCGTGCTGACCCCGGAGCTTTTGCGCGAGGTCTTCGCCATCCGCTGCCATCTGGCCGAGGCCGAGGGCGGGCTGATCGTGCAGCCGCTGGGCGGGGTCGCGCGATGACGCCGCTGCCGCTGCAGCTCGATCCGCCGTGGCTGGTCGTCGATCTGGGCGCCGCCCTGCGGGTCCTGTCCTTCGCGCCGCACCGCCCGGGTCTGGTCACCGCCCGGCAGATCGTCTGGCGCGAGGTGCGCAACGCCGATCTGCCGCCGGGGCTTGCGGTCGGGCCGTGGTTTGCCGCCGAACTGGCCGGGCGCGGGCTGGGGGATGCGGTGGCGATGCTGACCTCGCGCGATATCCGCCGGGTCAGCCGCGCCAGCTGCACCGTGGCGGACTGGACGGTGGAGGCGCTGGCGACGGTGGGGCTGGGCAATGCGGAAGCGGTGGGGCGGCGGCTGGCCCCGCGCGACCCCGAGGCCGCAGGCTATGGCACGATCAACCTGGCGCTGCGGATCGCGGCCGCCCGGCCCGGTCATGGTCTGTCGGTGGCCGCGCAGATCGAGGCGCTGAGCCTTGCGGCGCAGGCCCGCACGGCGGCGGTGCTGGCACTGGGGCTTGATCTGCCCACGGGCCGCGCCACCGGCACCGGCACCGATTGCATCGCCATCGCCGCAAGCCCGGGCCGCGAAGCCCATGCCGGGCTGCACACCGCGCTTGGCGAGGCGATCGGCCGCGCCGTTCTGGAGGCGGTGGGGCAGGGGGGCCGGGACTGGATGCAGGAAAGGCGAGAGCCCCGCGCCGGTCTGGGGCCGCTGAAATAGTCGGTCTCGACCGCGGATGCAGACAGGAGCCCCCCACGGGGAAGGGGGCTCACGATGCGGGGCACGGACGAGACGAGCGGGGCGCGTTTCCGCTCTGTTGACCTCGAGGACCGGATCCCGGTCAAGCCTCCCCGCGCAAGATCCGGCAGGTGGTCAATGACGCGCTCGCCAGCCTCGACCCGATGTCGACGGGCTTCACAAGAAATCGCCCGGCCCTCCGCCAGCGACCGCCGCGCCACCCGCCACGACGGCGACGCCCTCTCGTTGAAACATCGAACGCGGATCGACTTGCGTCGGGACAACGATCCCCGGGATCGTTGTCTGATCCTGCTCGCTTTCGGCTGGGCCTAAACGGTCGGAGGGGTGGACTTGCCCGGCCTTTGTGGAGCGCGTTTCGCTCACGTCCCGGGCCGTTCGTTCAAAGGCGATGGGGCTTTGGAAGCCGCGTGATGAGGGCCGCCTGACGGGGTGTAGAACCCGTCGATGTCTTTGGAGACGGCGTTTCGGCCTGCTGGCGGGATTGCCAGGCGACCGGCCAGATCCGCTCCGATTTGATGGTCTTGACGAAGGTTGCCACCCT
>NZ_SWJZ01000027.1 GCF_005144475.1 Rhodobacter capsulatus
CCCCCCGCCCGGATCAAGGCCTCACAGCTCGCCGTCGCGGCGCCGGTCCTCCTGCATCTCGAACCACATCGCGTTCAGAACCCCGAACATCACCGCCACCGGCAGACCCAGAAGCCAGGCGAAATACCACATGTTGTGTCCCCCTCAGTAGGCGTTCGGATTGCGGGCGATGTCGTCGGGGCGCACCTTGCCCCAGAGCACCTTGTAGACCCAGGACGTGTAGGCCAGGATGATCGGCAAAAAGATCACCGTCGAGACCAGCATGATGAACAGCGTCATCTGCGAGGACGAGCTGTCCCAGACCGTCAGCGAGGCCGAGGGATTGAGCGACGAGGGCAGGATGAAGGGGAACATGCTCAGCCCCACCGTCGAGATCACGCCGAAGATGCCGACCATCGAGGCCGTCACCGCCCAGCCGCTCCAGAGCCGCATCAGCACCACCGCCCCGCCAAGGCCCAGCACCGCCAGCGCGGGCGCAATCGCGATCCAGGGCCGGGTCTGATAGGCGTCGATCCACGAGCCGCCGCGCACCACCTCGGACAGAAGCGGGTTCGACGGGCCGAAATGATCGGGCTCGGTCACGAACTGATAGGCCGGGATGCCGAAAGCCAGCCAGACCCCCGCCAGGGCGAAGGTGACGATGGTCAAGACCCCCGCCCAGCTGCCGATCCGCCGCGCCCGCGCCTGCACCGCCCCCTCGGTCTTCAGCACCAGCCAGGCCGCGCCATGGGCGATGTGCATCGCCAGCGACACCACGCCGACAAAAAGCGCAAAGGGGTTCAACAGGCCCAGAAGTTTCGAGAGAGGATTGCCCGGGTAGATCGGCAGCAGCGTGTCATCGAGCGTGAAAGGCACGCCCTGCAGCACATTGCCCACCGCGACGCCGAAGATCAGCGCGGGCACCGCGCCGCCGACCACCAGCGCCCAGTCCCAGCGCGTGCGCCAGACATGGCTTTCGCGCTTGTTGCGATACTTGAACCCCACGGGTCGCAGGATCAGCGCCGCCAGAACCAGGAACATCGCCAGATAGAAGCCCGAGAAACTGACCGCATAAAGCGGCGGCCAGGCGGCAAAGATCGCCCCGCCGCCAAGGATCAGCCAGACCTGGTTGCCCTCCCAGACCGGGCCGATGGTGTTGATGACGACCCGCCGCTCGGCGTCGGACTTCGCGACGAAGGGGTTCAGCGCCGCCACCCCCATGTCGAAGCCATCCGTCGCGGCAAGCCCGATCAGAAGCACGCCCAGAAGCACCCACCAGATCACGCGCAGGATTTCATAGCTCAAAAGTTCATGCAGGATCATGGTCTTACTCCGCAGGATTGGCAACGGGACGACGCTTGGCGGCCCAGGCTTCGACCACCTCGATGTCATGCGTCGGCCCCTTGCGGATCGCCGCCAGCATCAGCTTGATCTCGATCACCAGAAGCACGGTGTAAAGCGTCACGAAGCCCGCCAGCGTCAGCACCACATCCCAGATCGACAGGTTCGACACCGAGAGCGCGGTGGGCAGCAAGCCATCCACCGTCCAGGGCTGACGGCCGAATTCGGCGACGAACCAGCCGGTTTCGGCGGCAATCCACGGCACCGGGATCGCGAAAACCGCGGTGCGCAAGACCCAGGTCGGGAAACGCCCGCCGCGGAAGTTCGAGGTGAAGAACATGTAGCCGATCAAGGCCAGCATGAAGAACCCGGACGCCACCATGATCCGGAAGCTCCAGAACAGCGGCGCCACCTGCGGCACCGTCTTCCACGCCGCTTCGCTGATCTGCGCATCGGTGGCCAGTTTCGGATCCTCGACCACCGTCGTCAGCAGCATCGCATAGCCGAGATCGGCCGAATGCGCCTCGAAGGTCGCCTTGACCTCGGGGGACACATTGCCCTTCGCGGCGCGGATCTGCAGCAGCGCGTCATAGGCGATCACACCCGAACGGATCCGCCCCTCGGCCTGCGCCACCAGCTCCTTGATGCCGGGCATTTCGGTGGTCAAGGACCGCGTGCCGATCAGCCCCATCACATAGGGGATCTGGATCGCATATTTCGTCTCGCGCGCCTCCTGATCGGGGATGCCGAACAGGTTGAACGAGGCCGGGGCCTCTTCCGTCTCCCACATCCCCTCGATCGCGGCCAGTTTCATGCGCTGGTTGTGCGTGGCTTCATAGCCCGACTCGTCGCCCAGCACGATCACCGACAAGCTCGCCGCCAGACCGAAGGCCGAGGCGACGGCGATCGAACGCCGCGCCAGCTCGATGTGACGGCCGCGCAGCAGATACCAGGCCGAGACGCCGATCACGAAGATCGAGGCGGTCACATAGCCCGCCGAGACGGTATGGACGAATTTCGCCTGCGCCACCGGGTTGAACAGCACGGCGAAGAAATCGACCAGCTCCATCCGCATCGTCATCGGGTTGAAGACGGCGCCCACCGGGTTCTGCATCCAGCCGTTCGCGATCAGGATCCACAGCGCCGAAAAGTTCGAGCCGATGGCGACGCCCCAGGCCACGAACATATGCGCCCGCGCCGTCAGCTTTTCCCAGCCGAAGAACCAGATCCCGACCAGCGTGGCTTCCAGAAAGAACGCCATCAGCCCTTCGATGGCGAGCGGCGCGCCGAAGATGTCGCCGACGTAATGGCTGTAATAGGCCCAGTTCATCCCGAACTGGAATTCCATCGTGATCCCGGTCGAGACGCCCAGCACGAAGTTGATCCCGAACAGGGTACCCCAGAATTTCGTCATCTGCCGCCAGATCGGGCGGCCGGTCATCACATAGACCGTCTCCATCGTGGCGACGAGGATCGACAGACCCAGTGTCAGCGGCACGAACAGGAAGTGATACATCGCTGTCGAGGCAAATTGCAGCCGTGACAGCTCGACTAATCCGAACTCCATCGTTCTCTCCAAGGTGGTTCGCCCCGCAGCGTCCCTTGCGGGGATGTTGGTTCAGCTATGGCCAAACCCGGCGCCGACCACCCCTGCGCGGCCTGTCGCAGAGGGACAAATTGTCACAGCAACATCCCGACACGGCGGCAGACCGGGGTCTCGGTCGGCGCCACCTTGGCAGCCGAACACTTGCAGTTCAATGAATATGTTTACTTCGGATGCGGAATTTCCGGCTCAGCGCCGGGTGATCCGCATCACCAGCTCCTCGCGCAAAAGGCCCTCGTCCTCGCCGCTGTCGCGGGCAAGGCGCTTGAGCCCGAAATGCACCCGGGCGATGTCCTGATAATAGCTGGTGAAAGCATAGTTCACCGCCGCCCCCGCCACCGCGCCCAGAACCGGCACCGCCTGGGTGGCCAGCTTCTGCCCCAGAACCGCGGCCAGCCGCGGCGCCACCTTGGCGATCAGGCTGTTCAGCCCCGGCCCGGTGATCGTCAGCCGCGCCGCCAGAAAGCCCATGTCGGCGCCGTCATCGCGCGCCAAGGGCCCCGCGGCGGCGAAGACGCGCAGACATTCGAGCCGCACCTCCTCGCTGTCGGGGTCGAAACCATGTTCGGCGGCAATGCCCTGAATCGCGCGCAACAGCATCGTCACGGTAAAGGGCAGTTCGGCCAGCGCCCCGGGCAGACCGCCGACGCCGCCCGCCGCCCCCATCGCCGTCGTCAGCGCGGTGTTGATCCAGTCGGGCCGGTCCGCCACCACCTCGCGCGAGCGGGTGGCGACGTCGAAAGCGGTTTGCAGCGCCCGTTCGGTGGCGCCTTCCAGCCGGTCGCGGACCGGGGCGGCCAGCTTGCCCAGAAGCGTCTCGGCGCCGGTGCCAACCAGCGTGATCACCTGCATCATCGGCCCCGAGGCGGCGCGGTGCCGCCGCGCCAACAGGTCGAGTTCCGCCGTCAGGCGCTTGTCGGTGACCGGATACAGGATTTCAGGTTGCATGGCTCCCCCTTGGCTTGCCCGAATATGGGAAGGCCGGGCGGGGCGCGAAAGATCAGGGCAGGAACTTTTCCACCGGGCCGCGCACGCCCGCCCAGGCGCCGGGGATCAGCTCCAGCGCCAGAACCCGGTCGGGGTTGGTCGGCGGCGGCATCTCCACCCCCGCGATCTTTTCAAAACCGAAGCGATTGTAATAAGGCGCATCGCCCACCAGCAGCACCCGTTCCCAGCCCAGACGCCGCGCCTCGGCCAGGCTTTCATGCATCAAAAGACCGCCCAGCCCCTCGCCCTGCCGCGTCGGGTGCACGGCGACCGGCCCCAGAAGCAGCACGCGCTGCCCGCCGACCCTGACCGGCCAGTAGCGGATCACCGCCGCCAGAACGCCATCTTCGCGCAGCACAAGACACAGGGGGGCGACCTTTTCGACGCCATCGCGCAGCCGGTAAGACGAGAGCGCAGTGCGGCCCGGGGCGAAGCACAGGTCATAAAGTGCCTCGACCTCCCACCAGTCGGCTTCGGTCTCTTCCTCGAGCTGATACATGCCCCGACCCTTTGCGATTCGCCCTCGAAACGCGCCTAACACGCGGTTATGTCAGGTTCAAATCAAAGGAGCCGCGCATGTTCTACCGCCCCGACAAGGGTCACGACCTGCCCCATGATCCGTTCCACGCCATCGTCGCGCCGCGCCCCATCGGCTGGATCTCGACGCGCGGCCAGATGGGGGACAATCTGGCGCCCTATTCGTTCTTCACCGCCGTTTCGGCCAGCCCCGCGCAGGTGGTCTTCGCCTCGACCGCGACGAAGCCCGACCGTGGCGATACGAAAGATACGGTGACGCAGATCCGCGAAAGCGGGGTGTTTTGCGTGAACCTTGTCACCTCGGCACTGGCGGCGCAGATGAACGCGACCTCGGCGATGCTGGCGGCGGGCGAGGATGAATTTCTGGCGGCCGGGCTGGAAAAGGCCGGGTGCGAGATGATCGATTGTGCGCGCGTGGCGGCGGCGCCTGCGGCGCTCGAATGCCGTCTGGTGCAGATCGTGCCGCTGCTGGGGCAAAGCAACTTTCTGGTGCATGGCGCGGTGGTCGGCGTGCATATCCGCCCCGATTGCCTGCGGGATGGCCGTTACCTGCCGCCCGACCGGCTGAGCCGTCTGGGCTACATGGATTACGCGACGGTGACCGAGACCTTCGAGATGGCGCGGCCCTGAGGCGTCGGTCTGGCCGAGGCCATCGCCGAGGCCCCGCGGAACAGCGGTCCCGTGACCGCCGGGGCGCCAAAGCGTCCCGGCCAGCGCCCGCCCCGCCCATGGCGGGCGCTTCTCGCCCGCCGGGGCTGGGCGCTGGCCTCTGTTCCGCTTGGGGCAGACGGTCTTGGCACGACCCGGGCGCAACGGGCGGGGAAAGGCGATGCCTTTCCTGTTCCGCCCGAACCGACCGTCGGCCGGATCAGCCCCCCGCCATCCGTCGCTTGCCCGTTTCGATCGCCTGCTCGAACAGCGCCATGTAGCGCGGCGCGACCTGATCGAGATGATAGGCCCGGCCGCGCTCTGCCGCCGCCGCGCCCAGCCGCGCGCGCAGGGCCGGATCGGTCGCCAGCCGCTCGATCGCGGCAATCCATTGATCATCCTCGCCGTTCTCGCCCACCGGCAGAAGCACGCCGTTCACCCCGTCCTCGATCATCTCGGGGGCAAAGGTGGCGTTCGAGGCGATGACCGGCTTGCCGCGGGCCAGGATCTCCATCAGCCCCCAGTTCCCCACCCCGAAGCGCAGCGGGTAAAGGAACAGATCGACCTGCGCCAAAGCCTCGACGAAAGTGTCATAGGGCAGCTTGCCCGGGAACAGGATGCGCTCGCCCCCGGCCGGATAGGTCCGCACCAGATATTCGGCGAAACTCGCCCCCTTGCGGAAATTGCGGTCGATCCATTGCTGTTCGTAGCCGTAGGTGGTGGCCTTGGGATCGCCGATCGCGGCGAAGCGGATGCCCAGCCGATCCGCCGTGCCCTCGCGCACCAGCCGGTCGACCAGCCGCACGAAGATGTCGAAGCCTTTGCAGTTCGACAGATCGCGGGCGGAAAAGCCGATGGTGAAGGGGCCCGGCGGCGCGGGCGGCAGCGGCTTGATCTCGAAGCCCTCGAACTGCACCGCGACGCGGGGCTGCAATTCGAGCGGCAGCAGGCTGCGCGCATGCGCCGAGGGCATGATCGTCAGATCGGATTTCAGGATCTGGTGAAAGCTCAGCATCTCCATGTTGCGGTCGGCCAGCCGCTGGCTTTGGTCGGGCGGATAGCGCCTGTCCCAGCCATGCGCGGCATAGCTTGGAAACTCGACATAGGAGGCGATGGCGGCGTCGATCTCGTCGAAAAGAAAGAGCGGCGCCCCCCACATGCCATGGGCGAAGACCAGATCGATGCGGGTCTTGCGGCGCAGCTCGGTCAGCGCCGCAAGCACGCCGCGCGAAATCCGCGCCGAGCGTTCCGTCTTGTCGGAATAGTAATAGCCCTGCGGGCCGGTGATCTGGCCTTCGGGGGCAAAGGGCAGAAGCCGTTTGTATTTTTCGCCATGGGTCCGCAGATGACCCCTGGAGGTCAGATACCAGGTTTCGGCCAGACCGGCCGTGTGCAGATATTCGGCAAGGCCGTTGAACTGGCCCGGGGTGACGGCGGAAACAAAGACGATCACGGGTTTCATGGCCGCAGGTTAGGCGCGCGGAAATGCCCGTGCAAGCGGGGCTCTGCCCCGCACCCCGGGATATTTCGGGCAAGATGAAAGCTCAGCGTTTGAGCCGCCTTGCCCCCGCCAGCAGCGTGTAGACCCCCGAGGCGACGACGAGCGCCGCGCCCGCCAGCGTCGCACCATCAAGGCTTTCGCCGAAGACAAGAATGCCGAGGCCCAGCGCGAAGATCAGCCTAGTGTAGCGGAAGGGGGTGACGACGGCGACCTCGCCCGTCCGCATCGCCTTGGTCAACGCCCAATAGGCGGTGACGCCGAACAGGACCGCGCCAAGCACCGGCAACAGGTTTGCGGGGGCGGGCAGCACCGCGCCGCCGGTGACGGCAAGGATGATCGCGCCCGCCGGAATGAGCGCGGCAAAACCGTAAAGCCCAAGCTGGAAATTCGTCAGCACCTTCGGCGCGGCGCGGGTGGCCAGATCGCGTCCGGCAAAGCCCAGCAGGCCAAGCACGGTCCAGAGCGCCGCCGGGACGAAACCGTCCAGCCCCGGCCGCAAGATCACCAGCACACCGAGAAAGCCGATCCCCACCGCCGCCCAGCGCGCCGCCCCCACCCGTTCGCGAAAAATCAGCGCCGCCCCCGCGACGACGACAAGCGGCGTCGCCTGCAAGATCGCCGAGGCGTTCGACAGGGGCGTCAGCGCGATGCCGAGCGTGTAGCCCAGCCGCCCGGTGATCTCGAACCCGGCCTTGATGCCCATCAGCCGACTGGCCACCGCCGGATGCCAGAGGCTTTGCCCCGAAGCCAGCGCCAGCGCCGCAAAGCAGATCATGCCGCCCAGCCCGAACAGCATCAGCACCTCGCCCACCGGAAGTCCCCGTGCCGCCTGTTTGACGAACATGTCTTCCAGCGCGAAGAGCGCCATGGCCAGCGTCATCAGCCCCGCGCCGCGGAGGTTCTCGGCGCCCAGTTCGCTGCGGTGATCCATGCTCTCTCCCTGCCCCTGAAGTGTAAATATGACGCGGAGCGCCGGAGTTCTATGGTCTTTTCCGATCCGCCCCGCCCGCCTAAGCTGCGCGCGGCCGCGAAGGGCCAGGGCGAGGACTTTGGAATGACTGCAGACCGGATGATCGGGGTGATGGGGGGCTCGGGTGTCTATGACATCGACGGGCTCGAAGATGCGACATGGCAGCCGGTGGAGACCCCCTTTGGCGCGCCCTCGGACGAGATCCTGACCGGGCGACTGAATGGCGTGCGGATGGCGTTTCTGCCGCGGCACGGGCGGGGGCACCGCTTCACCCCCTCGACGGTGAATTACCGCGCCAATATCGCGGCGATGAAGATGATGGGCGTGACCGATCTGGTCGCCGTTTCGGCCGTCGGCTCGCTGAAGGAAGCCTATGCGCCCGGCGATTTCGTCATCGTCGATCAATATATCGACCGCACCTTTGCCCGGGTGAAGAGCTTTTTCGAGACCGGGCTGGTGGGCCATGTCTCGGTCGCGCATCCGGTCTGCGCGCGCCTCTCGGCCCATTGCGCCGAGGCCGCGCGGGCGACCGGCGTGACGGTGCACAAGGGCGGCACCTATGTCGCGATGGAGGGGCCGCAGTTCTCGACGCTGGCCGAAAGCCGCCTGTACCGCAGCTGGGGCGCCGATGTGATCGGCATGACCGGCATGCCCGAGGCGAAATTGGCGCGCGAGGCCGAGCTGTGCTATGCCTGCGTCGCGATGGTGACCGATTACGATTGCTGGCATCCGGACCATGACGCCGTCGATGTGGCGCAGGTGGTGGCGACGGCGATCGCCAATGCCGGCAAGGCGCGGTCGCTGGTCGCCGCCCTGCCCGCGCTGCTCAAGGGCCCGGCTGCGCCTTGCGAAAAAGGCTGCACCCATGTGCTCGATGGCGCGATCATGACCGCCCCTGCCAAACGCGACCCCGAAGTGATTGCCCGACTGATGCCCGTGATGGGCCGCGTCCTGAAAGGCTGACCGATGAAGACCGTCAAGGATTACATCCGCTCCATCGCCGATTTCCCGCATGAAGGGATCATGTTCCGCGATGTCACCACGCTCTTCGCCGATCCGCGCGGCTTCCGCATGGCGATCGACCAGCTTCTGCACCCCTGGGCGGGCGAGCAGATCGACAAGGTCGTGGGGCTCGAGGCGCGCGGCTTCATTCTGGGCGGCGCCATCGCGCACCAGCTTTCGAAGGGCTTCGTGCCGATCCGGAAAAAGGGCAAGCTGCCCGGGCAGACGATTTCGCAATCCTACAAGCTCGAATATGGCGAAGCGATCATGGAGCTGCATGACGACGCGATCCAGCCGGGCGAGAAGGTGCTGATCGTCGATGACCTGCTGGCCACCGGCGGCACCTGCGAGGCGGCGATCAAGCTGGTCGAGCGTCTGGGCGGCGAGATCGTCGGCTGTTCCTTCATCGTCGATCTGCCGGAACTGGGGGGGCGCAACCTGCTGCGCGATCTGGGCATGCAGGTGCATGTGCTGTGCGAATTCGACGGCGCGTAACGCGTCGCGACATCCCCCCGGGGCGCCCTTCGGGGCGCCTTTTCTTTTGGCCGGATCCCCCCCCAGGGGCAGAAGACCACTCCACGCGGTCAACGCGGTTAACCTTTTGACAACCCGAATCGCGCTACTCAGAGCGGGCCTGATGGTTCGGCTGCTTGCAAACACGTGAACCAAAAGTGCAGCGCCCTGCCACCCCCGGCGGGGCGCACCCCTTTCGGGGCCCGCTCAGTTGGCCACGGGCAGGATCACCCCGGGGTTGAGGATGCCGCGCGGATCCAGCGCCGTCTTGATCGCCCGCATCATCGCCATCTTCGCCGGGGCCGCGCTGCGCGCCAATTCGCCCACCTTCAGCCGCCCGATCCCGTGTTCGGCCGAGATCGAGCCGTCAAACCGCTCGACCACCAGCCGATGCACCGTGGCCATCACCTCGGAGCGGATCGGCTCGTAGTCCTCGCGCCGCCGCCCCTCGACGGGGAAGACGTTGAAATGCAGGTTGCCGTCGCCGACATGCCCGAAACAGTTGAGACGGAAATCGCCCATCCCGCGCAGACGCTCGGTCGCGGCGGTGATGAAGGCGGGAATGTCGGCCACCGGCACGGCGATGTCATGGCTGGAAATCGCGCCGATGCGGCGATTGGCCAGCGGGATCGATTCGCGCATCTGCCATAGTGCCGCCGCCTGCGCCCCCGATTGCGCCACGACCGCTTCCGTCACCAGATCGCCCGCGGCTTCGTAAAGATCGGCGAAAGCCGCTTCGACGTCCATCCCGGCGGGCAGACCGAGTTCGATCAGCACCGACCAGTCGGGATCGGCGGCAAAGGGCAGCGCGACCTCGGGGCCGACCGCGCGCAAAAACGCCAACCCCTGCCCGGAAATCAGTTCAAATGCGGAAACACAGCCCGCAAACCGCGCCTGCGCCAAGCCCAAAAGCGCCACCGCCGCCGCGGGCGAGGGCACCGCCAGCAGCGCCACCCCCTCGACCGCGGGGGGTTCGTGCAGCCGCAGGCTGGCCGCGGTGATGATCCCCAAAGACCCTTCCGAGCCGATCAGCAGATCACGCAGGTCATAACCGGTGTTGTCCTTGGCGAGCCGCTTCAGCCCGTGCCAGATCGTGCCATCGGCCAGCACGACCTCCAGCCCCAGACACAAAGCCCGCGCCGAGCCATAGCGCAACACGTTCACGCCGCCCGCATTCGTCGCCAGACAGCCGCCGATCTGCGCCGAGCCTTGCGAGGCCAGCGTCAGCGGAAAGCGCTTGCCCGCCGCCGCGGCCGCGTCCTGCACCGCCTGCAGCGTCGCCCCCGCCTCGATCACCAGCGCCTGGCCATCGACCTGTCGCACCGCCCGCATCCGCTCCAGGCTCAGAGCCACCGGCACCGGCCCCTCAGACGCCACCTGCCCGCCGACCAGCCCGGTGCCGCCGCCAAAGGGCACGACCCCTACCCGCTCGGCATGACAAAAGGCCAGAAGCGCCGAGACCTGCGCCACCGTTTCCGGCCGCGCCAGAACGCCCGCCTGCCCCCGCCAGCGCCCGCGCGGCTCTTCCAGATAGCGCGGCTCGGCCGCCCCCAGCCACAGCCCCGGCACCGCCACGGCCAGTCGTTTCACAAAAGCAGCATCCGCCGGGTTCAGCACGGCTTTCCCCTTTATCTTGCCTAAAATATCCTCCGGGGGTCCGGGGGTGGAAAACCCCCGGCTTCCTCAGCCGATATCGGTGCGCCCGCGCCGATCCGGGCGCAGGTTGGCGTAAAGCACATGGTTGCGCCAGCGCCCGTTGATCTGCAGATAGGCCTGCGCCACGCCCTCGTATTTGAAGCCGGATTTCTCCAGCACCCCGCGCGAGGCGGCGTTTTCCGGCAGGCAGGCGGCCTCGATCCGGCTCAGATCCATCGGCCCGAAGGCGTGATCGACCACCGCCGCGATCGCCTCGCGCATGAAGCCCTCCCGGGCATGGCGCGCGCCCACCCAATAGCCCAAAGTCCCCGCCTGCGCCGGGCCGCGGCGGATGTTGTCCAGCGTGATCGCGCCCAGCACCCGGCCCGACATCCGCTCGATCAGGAAGAACGGCAGCGCCGTGCCCGCCGCCTCGGCCCGGGCCGCCCAATAGACCCGGTTGGCAAAGGCCTTGCGGCCCAGATGCTCGGGCGACCACGAGGGTTCCCAGGGCGTCAGGAAATCGCGGCTTTCGGCACGCAGCGTGGCCCAGTCGCGGTAGTCGGAATGCAGGGGCAGACGGAGCGTCAGCCGCTCGGTCTCGACCTGGGGTTTCCGACGCCGCAGGAACATCAGGCCGCCAGCCTCCGCCGCATCCCGTCCAGATCGGGCGCCGTCTCGGCGGGCCCGTAAAGCGCCAGCGCCGTGCGGTCCTGCGCGATCATCCGCCCCGCATAGGAGCGCACCGCCTCGACCGTCACGCCGTCGATCAGCGTGGAGACTTCATCCAGACCCGGCACCCGGCCCCAGATCGCCAGATTGCGCGCCATCCGCTCGGCCCGGCTTGAGGGGCTTTCCAGCCCCATCAGCATCCCCGCCTTCATCTGCGCCCGGGCCCGGGCCACCTCGGCCTCGGTCATGTCCTCGGCGGCACGTTTCAGCTCGTCGATGGTCAGACCGCACAGATCCGCCACTTCCTCGCCCGAGGTGCCGGCATAGATCGTGATCATCCCGGTGTCGTCATAGGCCCCCGCCTGCGCGAAGATCGAATAGCACAAGCCGCGTTCTTCGCGGATCTTCTGGAACAGGCGCGAGGACATGCCCCCGCCCAGCGCCGTCGCATAGACCTGCGCGGTGTAAAGATCGGCATCGCGGTAGCAGGGCCCCTCGAAGGCGAGCGCGAAATGCACCTGCTCGAGGTCTTTCAGCTCCCGCCGTTCGTTGCCCGACCAGCGCGCCAGCTGCACCGCGGGCGCCCCCACCGGGCGCAGATGACCGAAAAGCGTCTCGGCCTGTTTCACGATCGCGGCGTGATCGACGGCACCCGCGGCCGAGAGGATCATCTGATCCGGCCCGTAATGCTCGCCCACGAAACGTTCGAAATCGGCGCGGCCGAAGCGCTCGATGTTGGCCGAGGGGCCAAGGATCGTGCGCCCCATCGCCTGATCGGGATAGGCGGCCTCCTGCAGCCAGTCGAAGATGATGTCGTCGGGCGTGTCGAGCGCCTGACCGATTTCCTGCAAGATCACATGGCGCTCGACCTCGATCTCGCGCGGATCGAAGACGGAATTCAGCACGATGTCGGAAATCACATCCAGCGCCAGACCGACATCGGCCTTGAGCACGCGGGCGTAATAGGCCGTCGCCTCGCGCGAGGTATAGGCGTTGATATAGCCGCCCACATCCTCGATCGCCTCGGCGATCTGCAACGCGCTGCGGGTCTTGGTGCCCTTGAAGGCCATGTGTTCCAGAAAATGCGCGATGCCGTTCTGTTCCAGCCGTTCATGGCGGCCGCCCGCCAGAACCCAGACGCCGACCGAGGCCGAGGCAAGGCCCGGCATGCGCTCGGTGACGATGCGCAGACCGTTCGGCAGCGTGGTCAGTTCGATCATGCGCGGGGCTCCTCGAGGGTCTTGGCCTTGCGGATCAGCGCTTCCAGCGCGGCCAGATCATTGGGCACCCGCGTCACCCGCTCGGTCCGTTCGAACAGATCCGCCATGCGCGGCGGCAGCGGCGGGCGGATGCCGGTGGCGGCCTCGACCGCATCGGGGAATTTCGCCGGATGCGCGGTGGCCAGCGTCACCATCGGCACCTCGGGGCGGGCATGGGCATGACCGACGCGGACACCGACCGCCGAATGCGGACACAGAAGCTCGCCCGAACGCGTCCGTTCCTCGGTGATCGTCTGCGCGGTCTCGGCCTCGGACACGCGGCCCGAGGCATAGGTCTCGCGCAGCGCTTCCAGCGCCCCTTGGCTGACGGTGAAACCGCCCTTGGTCTTCAGTTCCTCCATCAGCTGCGCGACGGCGGCGCCGTCCTTGCCATAGGCCCAGAACAAGGCGCGCTCGAAGTTCGAGGAAATCTGAATGTCCATCGACGGGCTGATCGAGGGTTTCACCCCGTCCATCCGGTATTCGCCCGTGCTCAGGCAGCGGTGCAGGATGTCGTTTTGATTCGTCGCGATCACCAGCTGCTCGATCGGCAGGCCCATGTCCCGCGCGATGAAGCCCGCGAAAATGTCGCCGAAATTGCCGGTCGGCACGGTGAAGCTGATCTTGCGGTCGGGCGCCCCAAGGCTGACCGCGGCGGTGAAATAATAGACCACCTGCGCCAGCACCCGCGCCCAGTTGATCGAGTTCACGCCCGCCAGGCCCACCTCGTCGCGGAAGGCGAAGTCGTTGAACATGTCCTTGAGCCGGTTCTGGCAATCGTCGAAGGTGCCCGAAAGGGCGAGGGCATGCACGTTGCTTTCGGGCGGCGTCGTCATCTGACGGCGCTGCACCTCCGACACCCGGCCATGCGGGAACAGGATGAAGACATCGACGTTTTCCAGCCCCTTGAAGGCCTCGATCGCCGCCGAGCCGGTGTCGCCGCTGGTCGCACCGACGATGGTGATGCGCTTGCCCGCTTTCGCCAAAGCGATCTGGAACAGCTGGCCGATGATCTGCATGGCGAAATCCTTGAACGCCAGCGTCGGGCCGTGGAACAGCTCCAGCAGGAAATGCCCCGGGGCGAGCTGCACCAGCGGCGCGCGGGCGACATGGCCGAAGCCCGCATAGGCTTTCGCGATGGCGCCTTTCAGTTCCTCCGGGGTGAAGGTGTCGCCCACGAAGGGCGCCATCACGCGGTAGGCCACCTCCTCGTAGCTTTGCCCCGCCAGTGCGGCGATCTCGGCCTTGCTCAGGCTCGGCACCGTTTCGGGGACGTAAAGTCCGCCGTCACGGGCAAGCCCGGTCAGCATGGCTTCGGCAAAGCTCAGGACCGGGGCCTGCCCCCGGGTGGAGATATAACGCATCATTCGCCCTTCGATTTCGATGCTGCGTGATACGCGAGAACGAAAACCTTGTCAGCCCCAAGCATGCAAGGCTTTGGCGCCACCCTCGCTTTTGCGCGATCACCTTTCCTTTCCCCCGGTGCGCCTATATCTGCAAGGGATCACCAAAGGAGCCGCAGATGAACCAGGACCGCTTCGCCCCGTTTGAGACGCAGATCGACGAGGGGCAGGCGCTGGCGATCCTGCGCGCGGCGACGGCGGGGGCCGATGACGGCGAGCTGTTCCTGGAACGGATGCGTTCGGAAAGTCTGGTCTTCGACGATGGCCGGGTGAAGACCGCGTCTTATGATGCGTCCGAAGGCTTCGGGCTGCGCGCCGTGCGCGGCGAGGTGACGGGCTATGCCCATGCGACCGAGATTTCGGAAGCGGCGCTGAAACGGGCGGCAGAAACCGCGCGGCTCGCCGTGGGCGATGGCGGCGGGGTGATGGCGCCGCCGCCCGCGCGCACCAACCGGCATCTTTACGCCGCCGCCGATCCGATGGCCGATGCGGCTTTCGGCGCGAAGATCGAGATCCTGCGCGAGATCGACGCCTTCACCCGCGATCTCGACCCGCGCGTGGTGCAGGTGACGGCGACGGTGGCGGCCAGCCTGCAGGAGGTGTTCATCCTGCGCCCCGAAGGCGGGATCCTGTCCGACATCCGGCCGATGGCGCGGGTGAATGTGTCGGTGATCGTCGAGGAAAACGGCCGTCGCGAAAGCGGCACGAATGGCGGCGGCGGCCGGATCGGTCTGGCGGGGCTGATCGCGCCCGGCCATTGGCAGCCCATCGCGCGCGAGGCCCTGCGGATCGCGCTGGTCAACCTTGCCGCCGAACCGGCGCCTGCGGGGGCGTTCGATGTCGTGCTCGGCCCGGGCTGGCCCGGGGTGATGCTGCATGAAGCCGTGGGCCATGGCCTTGAGGGCGATTTCAACCGCAAGAAATCCTCGGCCTTTTCGGGACGCATCGGCCAGCAGGTCGCGGCGAAGGGGGTGACGGTGCTCGATGACGGCACGCTCCCCGACCGGCGCGGCTCGATCAGCATCGATGACGAGGGCACGCCTTCGAACCGCACCGTGCTGATCGAGGACGGGATTCTGGTCGGCTACATGCAGGACCGGCAGAACGCCCGGCTGATGGGCGTCGCGCCCACCGGCAATGGCCGCCGCGAGGGGCACGCGCATCCGCCGATGCCGCGGATGACGAACACTTACATGCTGGCGGGCGAAACGGACCCCGCCGCGATCGTCGCCGATCTGAAGGACGGCATCTATGCGGTCGGCTTCGGCGGCGGGCAGGTCGACATCACCAACGGCAAGTTCGTCTTCAACTGCACCGAGGCGTACCGGGTGAAGAACGGCGTTATCGGCGCGGCGTTGCGCGGAGCGACGCTGATCGGTGACGGTCCGGCCGCGATGAAGCAGATCCGCGCCATCGGCTCGGACATGGCG
Source organism: Rhodobacter capsulatus (assembly GCF_005144475.1). Classification (GTDB taxonomy): domain Bacteria; phylum Pseudomonadota; class Alphaproteobacteria; order Rhodobacterales; family Rhodobacteraceae; genus Rhodobacter; species Rhodobacter capsulatus_C. Next base: position 15,481 of record NZ_SWJZ01000027.1, read on the forward strand.
CTTGATCCCGGCATCGGCAATTGCGGCAAGGCCGGGCAATGGGTGCCGGTGGGCGTGGGGCAACCGACGCTCTTGATTGGCGGGCTGACCGTAGGCGGCTCGGCCGCCTGATTCGCCGCCGCCCGGCCCTTCCTGCGCGCTGATGCACCGAAATCAGGGGCGAACCCGGAGCCATTGCGCAATTTAGACATGTTATTTGAAAATTTTCATCAACTTTGAGTTGAATTGCTGCCTTGGTAACTGTTTGTTAAGATTAATGGGGCAATTTGATCTTGCGACGAGGCGGAGGGACGGATGAAAACAAGTTTGTTTTCTTACCCCACCCCCTTCACCCCACCCACCACGGAAGAAGACGAGCTCTCGTTTCTCCGTCTCGCTCGCTCCCGTCGTGTCGGGGCCACGACCTTCCACCGATTGCTGAAAGACCATGGCAGCGCCGCCGCCGCGCTGGACGCGCTTCCGGGCATCGCCCGGGCCGCCGGATCGTCCGATTACACCCCCTGCCCGCCCGGCGTGGCCGAGGCCGAACGCGCCGCGGGCCGCCGTGCCGGGGCGCGGCTGCTGCTGCCCGGTCATGCGGGCTATCCCGCCGATCTGCTGGATTTTTCCGATGCGCCGCCAGTGCTTTGGGCGCTGGGCCGGGTCGATCTGCTGGATCGCCCGCGGGTGGCGGTCATCGGCGCCCGCAATGCCTCGTCGCTGGGGCAACGCATGGCGCGCAAACTGGCCGAAGAGATGGGCCGGGCGGGATTCGCCGTTGTCTCGGGTCTGGCGCGTGGCATCGATGCCGCGGCGCATGAAGCCGCCCTGCCCAGCGGCACGATCGCGGTGATGGCGGGGGGCATCGACGTGATCTATCCGCCCGAGAATCGCGATCTGGCCGGGCGCATCGCCACCGCGGGGCTGCTTCTGGCCGAGCTGCCCCCCGGCACCGAACCGCAGGCGCGGCATTTTCCGCAGCGCAACCGGATCATCGCGGCGCTGGCCCGCGCGACGCTGGTGGTCGAGGCCGCCGCGCGCTCGGGCAGCCTTTTGACGGCGCGGATGGCGCTCGATTACGGGCGCGAGGTGATGGCGGTGCCCGGTCATCCGATGGATGCCCGCGCCGCGGGCTGCAACATGCTGATCCGCGACGGCGCGGTGCTGATCCGTGGCGCCGAGGACGTGCTGGAGGCGCTGGGCCTTGCCGCCGCGCCGCCCCCGAAGCCCGCGGAACCGGCCCCCGCCCCGCCCGTCCCGAAAGCCGCCGCGACGGGGCTGCGCGCAAGGCTTTTGGCGCTGCTCGGCCCGACGCCCACGCCCGAAGATGCGGTGATCCGCGATCTGGGCATCGACGCCGCCAGCCTGTCACGCGAACTGCTCGGCCTTGAAATCGAGGGCGAAATCACCCGTCATCCGGGCGGGCTGCTCAGCCGCGGCTGATCCCGGGCGCGGGCTTACTGGCCGCCACAAGCCTCGGGGATCACATCGCGAAATTCCGCGCAGATCGGTTCCCAGGAATACCAGACATCGGTGGCGCCGACCGCATGATGCACCGCCACCCATTGCCGCCCGGATTTCACCCAAAGCGCCTCGACGTGATCGCCCCCCTCGGCCAGCTCCGGGTCAAGCTCCTCGCGCAGCACCATCGGCGTCCGCGCCATGTCGATCCGCCCGCCGCCCGGGCGCTGCGGCACCAGCGTGGCGAAGGCGTGATCGCCCTTCACCCGCATCTCGGTCACCACGAATTCGATGGGCGCGCCCAGCTGCCACTCCACCATCGGGCGCAGCGCATCGAGCAGATCCCCCCGCAGTTGCGAGCCCCGCTGCGGCGTCTGCCAGTCGCCCGCCACCGCGGCCCCCGCCCAAAAAACCAACCCCAGAACGGCAATTCCCCGCATCTTTCCCCCTTTCGGCCCGCGCAGGCTGCGACGGAAGCCGGATTGACATTTGCCCCAAACCCCCCGCATGGTCCGCCGCTGAACCGGTTTGCGAGAGTGATCGAGAGGAAGTCATGGCCGTCGTCGTTGTCGAATCCCCCGCCAAGGCCAAGACGATCAACAAGTATCTCGGCTCCGACTATACCGTGCTGGCCTCGTTCGGTCACGTCCGCGACCTGCCCGCGAAAGATGGATCCGTCGATCCCGACGCCGATTTCGAGATGAAATGGGAAGTCGCGGCGGACAGCAAGAAACATATCCGCGCCATCACCGAAGCCTTGGCGAATGACGACGAACTGATCCTGGCCACCGACCCCGATCGCGAGGGCGAGGCGATTTCGTGGCACCTGCAGCAGGCGCTCGCCTCGAAGCTGAAAAAGAAAAAGGTCAGCCGCGTCACTTTCAACGCGATCACCAAATCGGCGATCACCGAGGCGATGAAAGCCCCGCGCGAGGTCGATCAGGCGCTCGTCGATGCTTATCTCGCCCGTCGGGCGCTGGATTATCTGGTGGGGTTCAACCTGTCCCCCGTTCTGTGGCGCAAGCTGCCGGGCGCGAAATCCGCCGGTCGGGTGCAGTCGGTCTGCCTGCGGCTGATCGTCGAGCGCGAGATGGAGATCGAGGCGTTCCGCGCCCGCGAATACTGGACGGTGACGGCAGAGCTGACCACGCCGCGCGGCCAGACCTTCACCGCGCGGCTGACCGTTCTGGGGGCCAAGAAGCTCGACAAGTTCGACCTGACGACCGCGACCGATGCGGAACTGGCGGTGCAGGCCGTCACCTCGCGCGATCTGGTGGTGAAATCGGTCGAGGCGAAACCGGCTTCGCGCAACCCCTATCCGCCCTTCATGACCTCGACCCTGCAGCAGGAGGCCTCGCGCAAGTTCGGCATGGGCGCCAAGGCCTGCATGTCGGCGGCGCAACGGCTTTATGAGGCCGGTCACATCACCTACATGCGGACCGACGGGATCGACATGGCCCCCGAGGCGGTGATGGCCGCGCGCGACGAGATCAAGCGCCGCTTTGGCGACAAATACGTGCCCTCCTCGCCGCGGATGTATAAAAACAAGGCGAAGAACGCGCAGGAAGCGCATGAATGCATTCGCCCCACCGACATGGGCCAGAGCCCCGACAAGCTGAAGCTCGCCGATGATCAGGGCAAGCTTTACGACCTGATCTGGAAGCGCACCTTGGCCAGCCAGATGTCGGCCGCGGTGATGGAACGGACCACGGTCGATGTCGGGTCGCAGGACGATCAGGTCGAGCTGCGCGCCACCGGGCAAGTGGTGACCTTTGACGGCTTCCTGAAGATCTACGATCAGGGCCGCGACGATGACGAGGGCGACGATGGCGCCCGGCTGCCGCAGATCATGGCGGGCGAGCCCGCGCAGAAAGGGGCGATCACCCCCGAGCAGCATTTCACCCAGCCGCCGCCGCGCTACACCGAGGCGACGCTGGTGAAGCGGATGGAGGAGCTCGGCATCGGGCGGCCCTCCACCTATGCCTCGATCCTGACGACGATCGTCGATCGCGGCTATGTGCGCAAGGACAAGAACCGGCTGATCCCCGAAGACACCGGGCGGCTGGTGACGGCCTTCCTGTCGAACTACTTCCGCCGCTATGTCGAATATGATTTCACCGCCGATCTGGAAACGGAACTGGATGACATTTCCGCGGGCGACCGTCCCTACAAGGACGTTCTGGCCCGGTTCTGGCGCGATTTCTCGGCCGCCCTGGGCGAGACCGCGGATCTGCGCATCGGCGAAGTGCTCGACAAGATCGACGAGGTTCTGGGCCCGCATCTTTACCCGGTGCGTGCCGATGGCTCCGACCCGCGGTCGTGCCCGGTGTGTTCGGCCGGTCGGCTGCATCTGAAGACCGCGCGGTCTGGCGGGGCCTTCATCGGCTGCGGCAATTACCCGGACTGCCGCTACACGCGACCGCTTTCCGCCCCTGCGGACGGCGAGGCGGGCGTTCTGGATGGCAAGGTGCTGGGCGAGGATGAAGGCGCGCAGATCACGCTGCGCGTCGGCCGCTTCGGCCCCTATGTGCAAAAGGGCGAGGCCACGGAGGACGCGCCGAAACCGCCGCGCGCCAGCCTGCCGAAGGGCTGGTCGCCCGAAAGCATCGATCTGGACCGCGCGTTGCAGCTTTTGAACCTGCCGCGGCCGATCGGCACCCATCCCGAAGATGGCGCGCTGGTCGAGGCCGGCATCGGCCGCTTCGGCCCCTATGTGAAGCACAATTCGACTTACGCGAACCTGCCCGATGTCGAGGAGGTCTTCACCATCGGCATGAACCGCGCGGTCGAGGTTCTGGCGCAAAAGGCGGCGCGCGGCGCGGGCCGGGGCGCGGCGGCGGCGCAACCGCTGAAGGATCTGGGCGAGCATCCCGCGGGGGGCGTGGTGCAGGTGATGCCCGGCCGCTACGGGCCCTATGTGAAATGGGGCAAGGTCAATGCGACGCTGCCCAAAGACCTTGCGCCCGAGGCGATGACGCTGGAAGAGGCCTTGCCGCTGCTCGAAGCCAAGGCGGGCAAGGGCGGCAAGAAGGCCGCGCCGAAAAAGGCCGCCAAACCCGCGGCCGAGAAGAAACCGGCGGCGAAGAAGGCCACGACCAAGGCCCCCGCCGCCAAGACGACGGCCGCCAAGACCCCAGCCGCGAAGAAGGCCGCGCCGAAAAAGGCCGCCAAGGCGGCCCCCGAAGGCGACGTCGTCGAGGACTGAGCCCTCGCCGCGACGCGGCAATTGACACCGTGCCGCGGCCTTGCGAAGCTTTCGCAAGGTAACGGGAGGGTTTCATGAACAAGATCTACGGCTCGGCGCGGGAGGCCCTTGACGGGCTTCTCTCCGACGGGATGATGCTGGCGGCGGGAGGCTTTGGCCTGTGCGGCATCCCCGAGATGCTGATCGATGCGCTGGTCGAAAGCGGCATCAAGGACATCACCATCGCCTCGAACAACTGCGGCGTGGACGGCTTCGGTCTGGGCAAGCTGCTCGACACGCGGCAGATCCGGAAGATGATCTCCTCCTATGTCGGCGAGAATGCGGAATTCATGCGCCAATATCTCTCGGGCGAGCTGGAGCTGGAATTCAACCCGCAGGGCACGCTGGCGGAACGGATGCGGGCGGGCGGCTGCGGCATTCCCGGCTTCTACACGAAAACCGGCGTCGGCACCGTCGTTGCCGAGGGCAAGGAACACAAGGAGTTCGACGGCGAGACTTACATCCTGGAACGCGCCATCATCGCCGATGTGTCGCTGGTCAAGGCGTGGAAGGCCGATCCCTCGGGCAATGCGGTGTTCCGGAAAACCGCGCGCAACTTCAACCCGCCCGCCGCGATGTGCGGCAAGATCTGCGTGATGGAGGTCGAGGAAATCGTGCCCTTGGGCGCGCTGGACCCCGACCATATCCACCTGCCCGGGATCTATGTGCATCGGCTGATCCAAGGCCAACACGAGAAGCGGATCGAACAGCGCACCACGCGCAAACGCGACGTTGCGCAGGCGGAAGTGGGAACCGGTTCCGCCGCCCGCGCGACCGCGCATGAAAAACGGGAGGCCTGAGCCATGTGGGATCGCAACCAGATGGCGGCGCGGGCCGCCAAGGAACTGAAAGACGGGACCTATGTGAACCTTGGCATCGGGATTCCGACCTTGGTGCCGAACTTCATCCCGCCGGGCGTCAGTGTCACGCTGCAATCGGAAAACGGCATGCTCGGCATGGGGCCGTTTCCCTATGAGGGCGAGGAAGACCCCGATCTGATCAACGCGGGCAAGCAGACGATCACCGAATTGCCGCAGACCGCCTATTTCGACTCTGCGACAAGCTTCGGGATGATCCGCGGCGGCAAGATCGCCATGGCGATCCTCGGCGCGATGGAAGTGTCGGAAACCGGCGATCTGGCGAACTGGATGATCCCCGGCAAGCTCGTCAAGGGCATGGGCGGCGCCATGGACCTTGTGGCCGGGGTGAAGCGCGTCGTCGTGGTGATGGATCACACCAACAAGGCCGGGGAATCGAAGGTGCTGCACGCCTGCACCCTGCCCTTGACGGGCAAGGCGGTGGTGAACCGGATCATCTCGAACCTCGGCGTGCTCGATGTCGTGCCGGGGGGGCTGAAGATCGTCGAACTGGCCGACGGCGTGACCGAGGCGGAGCTGCGCGCCGCCACCGAAGCGACGATCGTCGATTGAGTGTCAAGGCAGGGCCCCGCCTGCGGCGGGGCTTTGCGCCTGCGGCGCGAAGGGCGTATTTGGGCCAAGAAGAAACATGGGCTTCTTCTTGGTGAAACTACGCCGGGGTGAGCGGCAAAGCCGCGAGGGGCAGCGCCCCTTTCTTTTGGGGAAAGATGGTTCGCGAATGCGTAACAGCGTCATCTTGCCGCCCAAGTTGACCCGTAGATCACCGGGCATGATGAACCAGGGTCCCGACATGCTTGCCCCCAGTCCTGCGCGCCCCGGGCGCGAACAGGCCCTGATGTTCGGCCTGATCGCCCTTGTCGGGCTCGGGCTCTGGAGCCTTGGCACCGCCACCGGCTGGGCCGAGATCGGCGCGCAGCTCGTCCGGCTGCAGCCCTGGCAGGTGGCGATCCTGTTGGCGCTCTCGGCGGGGAATTACCTGCTGCGCGGCCTGCGCTGGCACGGGCTGGCGCGACGGCTGGGCCTGCCGACCGGGTTTGCGCAGAACCTGCGCCATTATCTGGGCGGCTTCGCGATGTCCGTCACGCCCGGACGTCTGGGGGAACTCGTGCGGATGCGCTGGCTGAAGCGCGAGACCGGCTGGGCGATCGAGCGCACGGCGCCGCTGGCGGTGATGGACCGGACCGGCGATCTGGCGGCGATGGCGCTTTTGCTGGCGCTCGGACTGGGGCTGGCCCGGGGCGACATTGCCGGGGCGGCGCCGCTGGTCCTGCTCGCCCTGACCGCCCCCCTCATCGCCACCCGGCCGCGGCTGCTGGCCGCCTGTGTCACCCGGCTCTACCGCGCGCTTGGCCGCTTCCCGCGCCTTTTCGCCCGCGCCCGCGGGGCCGCGCGGCTGCTGGCGCGTTTCTGCCACGGGCCGACGCTGGCGCTGCTGCTCGGGCTCGGCTTTCTGGGCTGGCTGGCCGAGGGCTATGCCTTTCATCTGCTTTTGGGCTTCATGGGCGCCGAGATCGGGCTTTGGAAGGCCGTTTCGATCTTCGTCTTTGCGACGCTGGCGGGCGGGCTGACCGGCGCCCCCGGGGGCCTTGGCGGCGCCGAGGCGGCAATGGTCGCGCTGCTCTCGCTGGAGGGCGTGCCGCTGGAAATTTCGGTTCCGGCGACGGCGGTGATCCGGCTCACCACGCTCTGGTTCGCCATCGCCATCGGGCTGGCCGTCTTCCCCGTCGCCGAACGCGCCGCGGTCCGGGCGGCGGCATAGGGGGCGGCGATGTCCTTCAAACACAAAGATTATGCCGGGTGGGGGCGGGCGCTGCGGGCCTCGGGCGCGGTGGCAAGACCCGACCGCGCCAGCGCCCTTGCCGCGCTGCCCGCCGCCCCCGCCTTCGGCATGCGCCGCTCTTACGGCGATGCCGCGCTGAACCATGGCGGGCGCGCCATCGACATGAGCGGGCTGGACCGCTTCCTGTCCTTCGAGACCGAAACCGGGATCCTCGAGCTGGAAGCCGGGGTCCGCATCGGCGATGTGGCCGAGGCCTTCGCGCCGCGCGGGTTTCTGCCCGCGGTGCTGCCGGGCACCGGCTTTGCCACGATCGGCGGCTGCATCGCGCAGGATGTGCATGGCAAGAACCACCACCACGCGGGCAGCTTCGGCACCCATGTCGCGGACATCACGCTCTGGCAGGACGGCCGTCTTGTCACGGTGCGGCCGGGCACGCCGCTGTTTCGCGCCACCGTCGGCGGGCTGGGGCAAACCGGCACGATCCTGCGCGCCAAGCTGCGGCTGGCGCCCTGCACCGGCACGGTGATGCTGGTGACCGAGCGGCGCGCGCGCGATTGGGACCATCACCTGAGCCTGCTTGACGGCGCGGCCGCGACCTATTCGGTGGGCTGGATCGACGCGACGGCCACCGGCGCGCGGCTCGGGCGCGGGATCGTCGAGGAAGGCGAGATCGCCCGCGGTCTGGCGAAACAGCGCGCCAGACCGGCGCGGGTGCCGCTCGATGCGCCGCAGCGCGCGCTGTCGGCGCCCATCGTGCGCGCCTTCAACGCGGCTTACTACGCCCGGGTGCCCGCCGCCGGGCGCACGGTGCTGCGGCCGCTGGCGGATTTCTTCTTTCCGCTCGACAAGATCCTCGACTGGAACCGGCTTTACGGCAAACACGGCTTCCATCAGTTCCAATGCGTCGTGCCGCTTGGCGCGACGGAGGCCCTGCGCAAGATGCTTGAACGCATCGCGACGTCGGGGCTGGCCTCGCCCCTTGCCGTGCTGAAGCGGATGGGGCCGGGCCGGGCCGGGTATCTGTCCTTCCCGATGGAGGGCTATACCCTGGCTGTCGATTTCCCGAACCGGGCGGCGGCGCGCGATCTGATCCGCGCCCTCGAGGAAGACACCGCCGCAGCCGGCGGGCGGCTTTATTTCGCCAAGGATGCCCTGGCCGAGGGCGCCCGCATCCGCGCCATGTATCCCGAATTGCCCGCCTGGCAGGAGGAGGTGGCGAAAGCCGATCCCGCCCGGGCCTATGAGACCGACCTGGTGCGTCGGCTGAAGCTGAGGAACGCCTGAGATGCAACACCGGATCATGCAAAACTGGATCATTCTGGGGGCCGGATCGGAAATGGCGCGCCCCTTCCTGCGCCGCCTTGCAGGCGAGGGCGCGACGCTGCATCTGGCCGGTCGCAACCTGGCCGAGCTGGAAACGCTGGCGCAGGATCTGCGGCTTCGGGGCGCGGCGGCGGCCGAGGTTCTGGCCTTCGATGCCCGCGATGCGTCGGGCTATCCGGCACTGGTGGCGCGGCTGGCGGGATGCGAGGGCGTGCTGAACGCGGCCTCTTTCGTCGGATCGATGCCGGATCAAACCGCCATCGACGCCGATCCGGGGCTGATCGCCGGGGTCATCGCCGACAATTTCACCGGGCCCGCCACTTTCCTGAGCCTGCTGGCCCCGGTTCTGGAAGCGCGCGGCACCGGGGTCGTCGTCGGCGTCGGCTCGGTCGCGGGCGACCGGGGGCGGCTTGGCAACTATGTTTACGGCGCGGCGAAGGCGGGGTTTGCGACCTATCTGTCGGGGCTGCGCAACCGGCTGGGCCGCCGCGGCGTGCATGTGATGACGGTGAAGCCCGGCCCCGTCGAGACCCGGATGACCGCGGGGATGAAGCTGCCCTTCATGACGACGCCCGAGGCCGTCGCCGAGGACATCCTGCAGGGCATCGCCAAACGGCGCAACGTGATCTACACGGCGAAGATCTGGGCCGGGGTGATGCGGGTGATCCGCGCCATCCCCGAGCCGATCTTCAAGAAACTCTCGCTCTGATCAGCCGAATTTCGGCATGCGCCCCGCCATGTTCGCCGCGATCACCTCCATCTGGTCGGGCTTGCCGATCAGCGCGATCTGTTCGCGGCTTTCCAGCGCCAGCACCTCGGCCGCGGGCGCGGCACAGGCGGCGCTGACCAGCCGCTTCGCCGCCCGAATGGCACTGGGCGAGCGCCCGGCGATCGCCCGGGCCAGATCCAGCGCCCGGACCAGCGGATCCTCGGCGATTTCGGTGACAAGCCCCAGCCGCAGGGCTTCATCCGCCGAGATTTCCTCGGCCGTGTAGGTCATCCGCCGCAGCACGTCGGCGCGCAGAAGTTCCGGCAGGGTCACCATGCCGCCCATGTCGGGGATCAGGCCCCATTTCATCTCCATCACCGCAAGCCTTGTGCCGGGCGCGGCAATGCGGATGTCGGCCCCGGCGGCCAGCTGCAGCCCGGCGCCGAAGGCGACGCCCTGCAGCGCGGCGATCACCGGCACCGGCAGCGCCCGCCAGCACAGCGAAAACTGCTGGAACCGGTTCGCGTCGCCATGGCTGCGCGGCGCGATCAGCGCCTCGGGGTCGCCGATCGCCAGCGCCGCGAAATTCGCCACGTCCAGCCCGGCGCAAAAGGCCCGGCCCTCGCCGCGCAGCACCACCGCGCGCAGGCCCGGCTCGGCGGCCAATTGTTCGGCCACGGCAATCACCGCGTCGATCATCGGAAAATCGACGGCATTCATCTTCTCGGGGCGGTTCAGCGTCACCACCGCCACGCCCTCGACCCGTTGCAACGTCACCCGGTCCATCGCATCCCTCCCGCTTCGGCCTGCCGTTTGCGCCATCAAACCATATCCCGCGCCGCCGCGCCCGCATGACGCTGCGAAACGGGCCTTTACGCAGGGCGCCAAAGCCCCTAGCCATGGCGCATGACCCAAACGCGCTTCACCCCGCTTGTCGCCGGCCTGCCCGCCACCGTCCCCTTCGTCGGGCCCGAAACGCAGGAGCGCCTGCGCGGCCGCCCGTTCAAGGCACGGCTTGGCGCGAATGAGAACGGCTTCGGGCCTAGCCCCCGCGCGATTGCCGCGATGGCGGCGGCGGCGGGCGAGGCCTGGATGTATGGCGATCCGGAAAACCACGATCTGAAGGCGGCTCTGGCCCGCGCGCACGGCTGCGGGCCGGAAAACGTCGTCGTCGGCGAGGGGATCGACGGGCTTCTGGGCTCTCTGTGCCGGATGGTTCTGGCGCCGGGCGATGCCGTCGTGACTTCGGACGGGGCCTATCCGACGTTCAATTTCCATGTTGCGGGCTTTGGCGGCGTTTTGCACAAGGCGCCCTACCGCGACGACGCCGAAGACCCCGCGGCGCTTTTGGCGCTGGCGCAGCAGGTCCGGCCGAAACTGCTTTACATCGCCAATCCGGACAATCCGATGGCCAGCCATCACCCGGGCACGGTGATCGCCGCGATGCTCGACCATCTGCCCGAGGGCACGCTGATGGTGCTCGATGAGGCCTATGTCGAACTGGCCCCCGAGGGCACGGCGGCGCCGATTGCCGCAGAGGATCCGCGGGTGATCCGGTTGCGCACCTTTTCCAAGGCGCATGGGCTGGCGGGGGCGCGGGTGGGCTATGCGCTGGGCGCCGCGCCGCTGATCGCCGCCTTCGACAAGATCCGCAACCATTTCGGCATGAGCCGGATTTCACAGGCGGGCGCCTTGGCGGCGCTCTCGGACACCACCTGGCAGGCCTACATGCGCCGTCTGGTGGCCGCCTCGCGCGATCGGATTGCCGCCATCGCGGCGGAAAACGGTCTGACCGCCCTGCCCTCGGCGACGAATTTCGTCGCCATCGACTGCGGCAGCGACGGGGCCTTTGCCCGCGCCGTGCTGGAGGAACTGACCGCCGCCGACATCTTCGTGCGCAAGCCCGCCGTGCCGCCGCAGGACCGCTGCATCCGCATCTCCTGCGGGCCCGAGCCCGAGATGGCGGCGCTGGCCGAAGCCCTGCCCGGCGCCCTGGACCGGGCCAGAGAACGGGCCGAAACACAGGGCCGTTAACGCTCACGCAAATGCGCGCAGCCTTGAATTGCGCGCGGCCGACTTGTGGGGCAGGCTGGGCCATATCCCCTCAGGAGGCCCATGACCATGCACCGAACCCCCCGTTTTCTGATCGTCACCGCGCTTGGCCTTGCGCTGGCGCTGCCGCCGGCCGTCTCTGCCCATGCCGAGGGCGCGATGGAGGGCCATTCCGGCCATGCGATGAGCGCCACCGCCGATGCCGCCCCCTCGACCACCGCTTACATCGACGCCAATGCGAAGATGCATGAGGCGATGGCGATCGATTTCACCGGCGATGCCGATGTCGATTTCGTGCGCGGCATGATCGGCCACCATCAGGGCGCCATCGACATGGCGAAGATCGTGCTGGAAAACGGCGCCGATCCCGAGGTGCGCAAGCTGGCGCAAAACGTGATCGCGGCGCAGACCGCCGAGATCGACTGGATGCGGAAATGGCTGGACGCCCACGCGCCGAAGTAAGGCTCAGCCCGCGGCGATGACGGCGGCGGCGGCCTGAATCCCGCCGCTGCCATGCGGGATGGCAAGCGCCTGCAGCCCGGCCTCCATCACCGCCAGAGCGCCGAGCGTCATATGGGCGTTCACATGGCCCATATGGGCGACGCGCAGGAAATCCCCGGCTTCCGGCGTGCCGGGCGCCGCCATGCCAAGACCGATGCCCAGCGTGACGCCCGCCTGCGTCTCGCACCAGGCGCGCAGCCGTTCCGCGCCGCCCTGCCCGATCCGCGCCGCCGTCACCGCGCCCGAGCGATGCGCCGCCACCGGCACGTTCAACGCGATGTCACCGCCCTGCCCCCAGGCCTCGAAAGCCGCGGCGACGCTGCGGGACAGCGTGCGATGCCGCGCCCAGACCTGCGGCAGGCCTTCCTCGTCCAGGATCATCTGCAGCGATTCCGCCAGGCCAAAGAGGTGATGCGTCGGCGCCGTGCCGCCGAAGTGCTGCCAGTATTCCTGCGCGAAGATCCGCGCCGTCCAGTCCCAATAGGGCGTGACCAGATCGGCGCCCTTGCAGGCCGCCACCGCCTTGTCGGAGACCCAGACGAGGCCAAGGCCCGGCGGCACCATCAGCCCCTTCTGGCTGGCCGCGACCATCACATCGACGCCCCAGTCGTCAAAGCGGAATGCGTCACAGCCAAGCGAGGCGATGCAATCCACCGCCAGCAGCGCCGGATGGCCCGCGGCGTCGATCGCCGCCCGCACCGCCGCCACGTCGTTCAGCACCGAGGACGCGGTATCGACATGGGTCAGCAGCACGACCTTGATCTTGCGCGCGGTATCGGCGCGCAGCGCTGCCTCGACCCGGGCCGGATCGACCGGCGCCTTGATGCCGAAATCGAGCGTCTCGACCGTGACGCCCAGCGCGCGGGCATGCTGCGCCCAGCCCAGACCGAACCGCCCGGTGATCAGCGACAGCGCGGTGTCGCCGCGCGAAAACAGGTTCGAGATCGCCGCTTCCCAGGCGCCATGGCCATTCGCCAGATAGACCGCCACATGGCCCGAACTTTGCGCCACACGGCGCAGATCGGTCATCACCCGCGCGGTCAGCTCGATCAGATCGCCCTCGTAGATGTTCGGCGCGGCGCGGTGCATGGCGTTCAGCACCCGGTCGGGCATCACCGAGGGGCCGGGAATGGCAAGGTAGGAACGTCCCTGGGCAAGGCGCATGCGGTCTCTCCGGTTGATCCGACAGCGGTAACGAAGCGCCCCGGGCCGGTCAACGGCCGGGCTTGTACCCGTCACAAGACCGGCCGCAGCTTGTGACGCCCCGGCTTTCACGGTATCGAACCGCCATGCCACAGGCAAAGATCGAGGACCGCGTGACCAGTTCTTCCCCCTCCGCCCCCTCCTCGCCGCGCATCTTCGCGCGGATCTGGCGCGACTATCTGCGGCAGCAATGGCCGCTGATGGCGGTCGCAATGCTGCTTTTAATGCTGGAAGGATCGACGCTGGGCCTGCTCAGCTGGATGATCGAGCCGCTCTTCGACCGGGTTTTCGCGCAGGGCCAGACCGGCGCGGTGGTCTGGGTGGGGTCTGCGATCTTCGGGCTGTTCCTGATCCGGGCGATCACCTCGGTCGCGTCGAAAACGCTTTTGACGACGGTGGCGCAGGCCTCCTCGACGGCGATGCAGATCGACATCGTGCGCCATATCCTGCGGCTGGACCAAAGCTTCTTCCAGGCCAATCCGCCCGGCGCGCTGATCGACCGGGTGCAGGGCGACACCCAGGCGGTGCAGGGCGTCTGGAGCGTCTTCGTCTCGGGGGCGGGACGGGATGCGGTCTCGCTGGTGTCGCTTTTCGTCGTGGCGCTGTCGATCGACTGGCGCTGGACGCTGGCCGCGCTGATCGGGGCGCCGCTGCTGATCGCGCCGACCGCGATGGCGCAGCGCTACATCCGCCGCAAGACCCGGCAGATGCGCGACGAATCCGGCCAGCGCGCGACGCGGCTGGACGAGGTGTTCCACGGCATCGCCGCGGTGAAGCTTTACCAGATGGAGGAATACCAGCTGGGCCGGTTCACCGGGCTGGTGCACCGGATCCGCCGCGCCCTGGTGAAGATGAGCTTCTCGCAATCGATCGTGCCCGCGCTGATCGACGTGATGACCGGGCTTGGCTTCTTCGCCGTGCTGCTGATGGCCGCGCCCGAGATCACCACGGGCGAACGCACGGTGGGCGAGTTCATGTCCTTCTTCACCGCGATGACCCTGACCTTTCAGCCGCTGCGCCGGCTGGGCGGGCTGGCGGGCACCTGGCAATCGGCCCGCGCCAGCCTCGAGCGGCTTTACGAGGTGCTCGACATCGCGCCGGGCGTGCTGGCCCCCGCCAGCCCCGCCGCACGGCCCGCGACGACGCTGATCCGCTTCGATCAGGTCTGCCTCTCCTATGGGCAAAAGCCGGTCCTGCGCGGGCTGACCTTCACCGCGGAAGCGGGCAAGACCACCGCGCTCGTCGGCCCCTCGGGCGCGGGCAAATCGAGCGTCTTCAACCTGCTGACCCGTCTGGTCGAGGCGCAATCGGGGGCGATCACTTTGGGCGGCGTGCCGATCACCGCGCTGGATCCGGCGGTGCTGCGCGGGCTTTTCGCGATGGTGACGCAGGATGCGGCGCTGTTCGACGAGACGATCCGGGAAAACATCCTGCTGGGCCGGACCGATGTCGCGCCCGAGGTGCTGGCCCGCGCGATCGAGGTGGCGCATGTGCGCGAATTCGTCGAGGCGATGCCCGAGGGGCTGGAGACCCCCGCCGGGCCGCGCGGATCGGCGCTTTCGGGCGGGCAGCGCCAGCGCGTCGCCATCGCCCGCGCGGTGCTGCGCGATGCGCCGATCCTGCTTCTGGACGAGGCGACCTCGGCGCTCGACACCGCCTCCGAGGCGAAGGTGGCCGAGGCGCTGACGACGCTGTCGCAGGGCCGCACGACGCTGGTGATCGCGCACAGGCTGTCCACCGTGCGCCATGCCGACAAGATCGTGGTGATCGTCGAGGGGCAGGTGGTCGAGGAGGGCACGCACGAGGATCTGCTGGCCCGCGGCGGCGCCTATGCCACCCTGTGCCGGATGCAGCTTGTGGAATGAGCCCGCCGCCCCATAATGGGGAAAAAGGGGGGCGCCATGCGCAAGATCTTCGACATCACCGGCCAGGACCGCGAGCATTTCCTGCAAGGCCTTGTCTCCAATGACGTGCGACGGCTGGCCGAGGGGCCGCTTTACGCCGCGCTGCTGACGCCGCAGGGCAAATATCTGGCGGATTTCTTCCTGATCGCACGGGGCGACACGATCCTGCTCGACATCGAGGAGACGATCGCCGCGGCGACAGTGGCGCGGTTGAACATGTATCGGCTGCGCGCCGATGTGGCGATCGCGCCCTCGGCGCTCTCGGTCTTTTGCGGCACCGGCCCCGCGCCCGAGGGGGCGATGGCCGATCCGCGTCATCCGGCGCTGGGCTGGCGGCTTTACGGCGCGCAGGCGGGCGAGGACGGCAGCGACTGGGACGCGCTGCGCGTCGCGCATCTGATCCCCGCCACCGGCATCGAGCTGACGCCCGAGACCTATATCCTGGAAGCCGGGTTCGAGCGGCTCAACGGCGTCGATTTCCGCAAGGGCTGCTATGTCGGGCAGGAGGTCACGGCGCGGATGAAGCACAAGACCGAGCTGCGCAAGGGTCTGGTGCAGCTGGCGATTTCGGGCACGGCGCCGGTGGGCACGGCGATCGAGGCGGGCGGCAAGGCCGTGGGCACGCTTTTCACGCAATCGGGCGGCAAGGCGCTGGCGCAGCTGCGGCTGGACGCGCTGGAGGGGCCGATGACGGCCGGTGAAGCCAGGCTTCGGGCCGCGGAGGCGATCACAAAGGCGTGAGCGTCGCGCCCCATTTGCGGCACGCCCAAAGGACAGGCGACGACGCGCGTCCGAAGCGCAAAAACGCGGCGCCGCGATATCGCCCTTGTTTTGCACGCTGCAGACTTGAACGCAACGGTTTGGTAACCATATATGCGCCGGTGTTGCCGTTAACGGCACCTAAATACGGGGGCTGTTGCGGCAAGCCATGCACCCGACGCATGTCAGGCATGCCTTACAGGGCATATCGAATCGGTGGGCAGGGGGCCTAGATGGCCGCCACGCCAGCAAACGCAAGAGCAATAACAAAGGACGGAATAATGCGCGATTTCGTTGACGGCTCCGCATTCAACTATGAGCAAGGTCAGAGGGCGCGCAAGCTGTTTGCCGCAGTGGTTCTGGCGGCTCTGGACGATGCGATTGCCGATGACAAGAAATACGGCAACGGCCCCGAGCAGATCGCCCGCTGGGCGCGCTCGCGCGATGGACGCGAGGTCTTGTCCTGCGCCGGGATCGACCCGAACGAGCGTGTGGTCAAAGGGCTGATGGAATTCGTCTCGAAAGGGGTGCGGACCTCTGTGGCGCTCTCGCGCGAGGAAAGCGAACGGCGGATCGCGGCAGAGGAGGCGGAGGCGGCCTGACGGCCCCCGCCCTGCCCGGCACATCAAAAAACGGCGCGCCCGAGGCGCGCCGTTTCATTTTCGCTCTGCCGTTCCGGCCATGTCGTTTCCGGCGCCGTCAGGCGGCACGGAAGAAAGCGGGGCCCGCAGCCCCGCCCCCGACGCCCGGAAGGTTCGGATCAGTCGTAATCCTGCCCCAAGAGCGCGCGCTGGATCTCGCGGCGCACCAGCTTGCGGACATTCTGGGTGATCCGCTCGCCCAGGCTGCCGCGCAGCTCTTCGCGCACGAGCTGGGCCACCATGTCGCGCAGAACCGCCTCGTCGATCAGCCCGTCCTCATACGAAGGCACCAGGTCTTCGGCGTAAAGCCCCGAGGCCTCGTCGAGATCCTGCGCCAGCTCTTCGCGCAGGTCTTCGTAGCTCGATCGCATCGTGGCGGCGGTCTGCACGGTTTCCTCGGCCTCCGAGACGGCCAGACGCCGCGGCGGGGTCCGACGCGCCAGATTGAGCGTCGCCTCGGCCCAGTCCATGCCGACCCCCGGCTCTTCGGCGCCGGTCTCGGCCTGCCGCTCGGGATCGGTCATCTCGGCCTGCAGTTCCGCCGCATGATCCTGTTGCGCAAGGATTTCCGCCTCGGCGGCCGCTTCGACCGCCTCTTCGGCGGCATCGGCAGTCCAGGCCTCGGCGCTGTCCGCAACCGGATCGGTCGCGGGCTCTGCCGGGGTGGCGATCTCCTCGGCCAGCGCGGCGGCGTCCTCGGCCAGCGGGTCCGAAAGCGCTTCGGGCGCGGGCGTCTCGATCGCCTGACGCACCTCGGCTTCGAACGCGTCGGGAAGCTCGGCCGGGGGCGCCTCGGCCTCCAGCGCAAAGGGATGGCCGGTGTCCGGTTCGAAGTCGAACCCGCTTTCGGCCACCGCCGCCTCAAGCTCGGCAATCGTGCTTTCCAGCCGCGACAGCTCGTCGCCCAGATCGATCGTCGTCTCGGTCCCCGGATCGGCGGCTTCATCAGCCAGCGCCGCATCCCCCTCGCCCGCGGCATCGATCGCGCTCGAGGCATCGTCCAGCACGACCCCGGTTTCGGCCAGAGCCGCCTCGGCCTCGGCCAGCAGCACTTCGGCTTCGGTCATCGGACGCACGGCAGGCACGACGGCAAAGGGCCGGATCTCGGAGGGCGACACCGCCGCGGAAGGTTGCAGCAGGAACGGCGCCGTCGCATCGAACGCCGGGCCGGGATCGGCCTCGGCGGGCGCAAGCCAGGCCGCGGTTTCCTCGGCAAGCGCGGGCTCCTCGACGGCGGGAGGGGCGACAAATTCAAGGATCTCGGCCGCGACCGGCTCCGGTTCGGGGGCGGGCTCCGCCATCCGCTCGGCAAGCGCCATCGCCGCGGCGACGGCGTCGTCTTCGGCCGCAACCTCGGCTGCGACGCCGTCTTCGACCTCGTCTTCGGCTGCGGCCCCGTCTTCGGTTTCAGCTCCGTCCTCGACCTCGCCGATTCTCAGCGCCGGGGTCAGCACCAGACATTCCGCCTCGGCCGGTTCCGGCGCGGGCGTCATTTCCGGCGCGGGCGTCACCGCCTGAGCGGGCGCCGCGGCGGGCACGGGCTGCGGCGCCGGCATCGGACGCAGGGCCCCGGCATCGCGCGAGACCAGACGACGGATCGACGACAGGACGTCTTCAATTTCGATTTTCGTTTCGGGTTCGGACATCATGCTCCCAATCCTGCTCTCTGGCCGACACAAGGTCCGGCTGTTTGAATTAAGCAGAATTCCTCCTCCCGTGGACGTCGTCCGAGGGAAGCCGGGTCACACCCAGTCACAGCCACACGGTGCACAAGAACTCAGTTCTTGCCGATGGCGCGCAAGACACGATCAAGAGCCTTGCCCTGATCGCTGAGAGGCGCGTTCTGCACCGCATTATAGTAGGCTGCGGGGTCGTAGGTGGGGATCCCGAGCTTGAGGTTTTCTACCGTCAAGAGTCCCATAGCGGACAAAAGTTGATAATATGCTACCTGCAACGAGGCTTCCGCCGTAATCCGCGAAGCTTTTGCATCCAGCAGGTCCTGTTCGGAGTTCAGCACGTCAAGCGTCGTGCGCGCGCCCAGCGTCGCCTCTTCCTTCACGCCCTGATAGGCCAGATCGGCGGCCTGAATCTGCTGGTCATAGGCGTTGATCTGCGCCCGGTAGACATCGATGGCGGCAAAGGCATTGGCGACGGCCTGCGCCACCTCCACCCCCGACTGGCTCAGCCCGGCCCGGGCCTTGTCGCGGTTGGCGACGGCCTTGCGATGCGCCGAGGCGATCGACCCGCCGGAATAGATCGGCTGCCCGATCGAGAGCGTCAGGGTGGATTTGCGGCCCGTGTCCTGCGGATCCGCCAACTGGGCCTCTCCGGTCACCGTCGGCAGATGCTGCGCCCGCGCCAGTTCCACGCCCAGATCGGCCGCCGACACCAGATGCTGGGCCTGCTTGATGACCGGGTGCAACCGCAGCGCCGTCGCATTCGCCTCGGCTGTCGTCTTCGGCAGCTTCGGCGCTTTCGGCAGGGTCGACAAGCGTTCGGGATAATGCCCGATCACCGCCTTGTAGGCCTCCCGCGCGGCCTTGTATTCGCCCTGCGCCGCCGCCAGTGCGGCCCGGGCCCCGGCCAGAGAGGCCTCGGCCTGCGACACGTCGGTCCGGGTCACCTCGCCCACGTCGAAGCGATCCTGCGCCGCCTTGAGCTGTTCGGAAATCACCCGCACCGAATTTTCGGTGATCGACACCTGCTCGGCCGAGGCCTTGGCATCGGCATAGGCCTTGACCGCCGAGAGCAGCACGTCCTGTTCGGTCGACAGCAGCGCGGCACGCGTGGCCAGAACGGTTTCCTTCTGGATATCCACGGTCAGGCGGTTGCGGCCGAAGTCGAACAGCGTCCAGTCCAGGGTCAGCGCCATCGTCGCCGACAGATCGGTCCAATGGCCGTCGCAAATCGTGCTGGGCCAGCTTGTCGGCATGTTGCAGCGGCTGCGGGAAAACTCGGCTCCCCATTTCGCCACCGGACGCAGCGCCGCCACGGCCGTCGCCACATCCTCGTCGGCCGCCCGCAGCGTGGCGCGGTTCTGGTCCAGCAGATGCGAGACCTTGTAGGCCGAGACCAGCGCGTCAGCCAGCGTCTCGGCCGAGGCGGAAAGCGACCCGGCCAGAAGGCCAAGCCCGGCGACGGTGGCCAGAAGAAGGGGTTTGAACTGTCTGCGCGTCATGCCTCGCATCCTCTTGCTGCACCGCTGCCCGGCGGCTGTCCCGCCGTTTCACGGCGATAACATTCATTTCCGGCGATAGGAGCCCAATTCGGGGACAAAGGCAATCAGAGGACGAATTCTTTTGCGCAGGTGAAACCCGGAAGCACCGGTGCCGCAGCATTGAACGCGTCGCGCCAGGCCACCACACCATCGATCTTGCGGCCGATCCGCACCGTGCCCAGCTGCCCCTGCATGAAGATCGCGGCGATCCGGCCGCCGTCGCGCAGCTGCGCCTCGATCGCGGCGGGCACCTGCTCGACACCGCCCTCGATCACGATCACGTCATAGGGGCCCTCGTCGGCAACACCCGCGCTCAGCGGCGCTTCCACCACGAGGACATTGTCGATGTCATGCACCGACAGATGCGCCTCGGCCGAGGCGGCCAGCGCACCATCCTCCAGCGCGACGACGGCCAGTGCCATCCGCGCGAGGACGGCGGAGGAATAGCCCATGCCCGCCCCGATATCGAGCACCCGGTCGCCCGGCTGAACATCGAGCGCATCGAGGATCTTGGCGAAATTGCGCGGCTCGAGCAGCCAGCGGCCCTGACCGAGGTCGAGGTTTTCGCCGACATAGGCGGCCTCGCGGCGGGCCTCGGGCACATAGGCCTCGCGGGGCACGGCCAGCATCGCTTCGATGATCGGGAATTTCGTCACGTCATTGGGGCGAACCTGGGTGTCGACCATCATGGTGCGGCGGGCGGCGAAATCCTGCATGGGGGAACTCTTCCGTCTGAGCGTTGCGTTGCGCGGTTTTGCCACAGAAGTCGCAAGGGAGCAACGGTCGGCGGCGGGCTGCGGATGGTTTTGCATACCATGGTGCACGGAACAAGCGGCAAAGTCGGCGCAAGACCCCTTGCACGGCGGGCGCTGATTGGGTAGGTGAATGTCACCTCACGGCGGCGGGTTGGCGGAGAGGTTACGCAGCGGATTGCAAATCCGTGAAGACCGGTTCGATTCCGGTACCCGCCTCCAGGCACCTGGCCGATTCGGCGGAAGCGCTCTCAACACAGATCTCAACATTCCTGTTTTCGCCCAGTTCCGTTCTGCGGGGCGGGATCGCGGCAAATCGCGTCGCTGAGCGAGGGCAGATGTTCTCGAAATTCCCCCCGGAAGAAATCAAGCGCCGCCGCCGCGCGTCCATCGAGGCAATGCGAGATCGCGAGCGAGAGGAGTTCGAGGCCCGCTACCAGGAGCACTGCGACCGCACCTACTGGACCCGCGGGCAGTGCTGCGCCGGGTGCGATCCCTGGCACAGCCGCGGCGGCGACACCGGCCGGTGCGCAGGCGCTGGGATCGTGTCACGCAAGGATATGATGCGATCGATGGGGTTGCAGTGGTCGAGCCACATCGCCGAACCGGGCTTCCCGTTCACCGGCAAGCGCGAGGCTTTTCCGTTTCATTTCAGCACCCGACCATAGCGCACCCCGTCTCCGGGTTCTGCCGCGGGTCGATCTCCGATCGCCCTGCCCGGTCACACCAGCCCCTCATCCTCGATGTTCAGCACCACGCCGCAATGCTTGCAGTGCACCGCATCGGCGTCATGCAGCAAAAGTCCGCAGCTGGGGCATTTGTGACGCACCTTCAGCGGCCGGAACAGCACCTGCGCCAGCCGCAGGAACAGCGTCACGCCGACGATCATCACCACCACCGAGATCATCCGCCCCGAAGTGCCCTGCAGCGTCACATCGCCGAACCCCGTCGTCGTCAGCGTCGTCACGGTGAAATACAGCGCATCGGCATAATTGCCGATCTGCGGATTGCGCCCGGCCTGCGTCGCATGGATCAGCCCGGTCATCACGAACAGGAAGACCGCCAGGTTGACCGCCGCCAGAATCACCTCTTCATGCTTGCGAAACAGCCGGAAATCCTGCCGCAACCGCCCCAGCATCTGATAGGCATGCAGCAGCCGCACCGTCCGCAGCACCCGCAGGAACCCAAGTTCCGCCCCCAGCAGCGGCGCCAGGAAAGACAGCATCGCCACCACATCGGCCCAGGTCGCCAGCCGCCGCCAAAACGCGGCCTTGCGCTCCTCGACCGCGAAGCGCGCGACGAAATCCAGCACGATCACCGCCCCGATCGCCACATCCGCCACCAGAATCCACGGCGCCATCGGCAGGAACGAGCTCACGATCACAAACAGGATCGTCGCCAGATCGAAGGCCAGCAGCGCATAGCGGAACCGATGCGCCCGTTTCGAGCGCCCGTGATACAGGTTGCGCAACTCTTTCAGCATCCGTCCCTCCCGCAGGGGTCTGTGGCGGCGGCCTGTGGCGGCTCACCCCTTCCCCAAAGGCCCCGTTTCCCCTATCTAGCCACAAACTTCCCTTTCCCAAGGTGCGCGCAATGGCTTCCTATCAATATGTCTACCACATGGATGGCGTCTCGAAGACCTATCCCGGTGGCAAGAAATGCTTCGAGAACATCCGCCTGAACTTCCTTCCGGGCGTCAAGATCGGGGTCGTCGGCGTCAACGGCGCCGGGAAATCGACGCTTTTGCGCATCATGGCGGGCATCGACAAGGATTTTCAGGGCGAGGCCTGGGCCGCCAAGGGCGCCAAGGTCGGCTATCTCTCGCAGGAACCGCAGCTCGACGAGCAGCTCTCGGTGCGCGAAAACGTCATGCTGGGCGTCGCGGAAAAGACCGCCAAGATCGCGCGCTACAATGATCTGGCGATGAACTACTCCGACGAGACCGCCGACGAGATGGCCCGCCTGCAAGACGAGATCGACGCCGAGAACCTCTGGGATCTCGACAGCCAGGTCGATATCGCGCTGGAAGCCCTGCGCTGCCCGCCCGACGACGCGAATGTGGCGACGCTTTCGGGGGGCGAGCGCCGCCGCGTGGCGTTGTGCAAGCTGCTGCTGGAAGCGCCCGACATGCTGCTTCTGGACGAACCGACCAACCACCTTGACGCCGAAACCATCGCCTGGCTGCAAAAGCACCTGATCGACTACAAGGGCACGATCCTCTGCGTCACCCACGACCGCTATTTCCTCGACGACATCACCTCCTGGATCCTGGAACTCGAACGCGGCCGCGGCATCCCCTACGAGGGCAACTATTCCGCCTGGCTGGAACAGAAGGCCAAGCGGCTGGAACAGGAAGCCCGCGAGGACAAGGCCAAGCAGAAGGTCATGGAGAAGGAGCTTGAATGGATCCGCGCCGGCGCCAAGGCCCGGCAGGCGAAATCCAAGGCCCGGATCGCGGCTTACGACAAGATGGCCGAGGAAGGCGTCAAGGAACGCGTCGGCAAGGCGCAGATCATCATTCCGAACGGGCCCCGTCTGGGCGGCAAGGTGATCGAGGTCGAGGGCCTGAAGAAGCACATGGGCGACAAGCTCCTGATCGAGAACCTCAGCTTCTCGCTGCCGCCGGGCGGCATCTTGGGGGTGATCGGTCCGAACGGCGCCGGGAAATCGACGCTGATCAAGATGATCATCGGTCAGGAAGCGCCCGACGAGGGCACGATCATCGTCGGCGACACGGTGAAGCTGGCCTATGTCGATCAGTCGCGCGACGCGCTTGATGCCGAGAAGAACGTCTGGGAGGAAATCTCGGGCGGGGCGGAGCTGATCCAGCTGGGCGATGCGACGGTGGCCAGCCGCAGCTATGTCGGCGCCTTCAACTTCAAGGGCGCGGACCAGCAGAAGAAAGTGGGCCAGCTCTCGGGCGGGGAACGCAACCGCGTGCACATGGCGAAGCTGCTGAAATCGGGCGGCAACGTGCTGCTGCTTGACGAACCGACGAACGATCTGGACGTGGAAACCCTGCAGGCGCTGGAAGCGGCGATCGAGGATTTCGCGGGCTGCGCGGTGATCATCTCGCACGACCGCTTCTTCCTGGACCGGCTCTGCACGCATATCCTGTCGTTCGAGGGCGACGCCCATGTGGAATTCTTCGAGGGCAACTTCGAGGATTACGAAAACGACAAGATCCGCCGTCTGGGCCCGGACGCGGTCGAGCCGAAGCGGGTGAAATACAAGAAGTTCACAAGGTAAGGGCTTGGACGAGTATTTCGTCTACATAGACGAGGCGGGCGACGAGGGCTTCGGCAAGCTCCGCTCATCAAACTCCGGGGGGCAATCGAAATGGTTGCTCCTCGGGGCCGCGATCGTTTCGAAGGAAAATGATCGGCGCCTGCCAAAGTGGCGCGATGAGATCATGGCGATGTTCCCGCAAAAAGGCCGCCGCGATCTGCACTTCAAGAACCTGAAGCACGAGCAGAAGGTGGCGGCATGTCGACACTTGTCTGATAAGCCGGTCGGTGCATGCGTGGTCTGCTCCGACAAGACGACGATCCCGGACCTGAGCCCGGAGGCATTGGCGGTCTACAAATCGAAGGGCCACCTCTACAATTATCTGGTTCGGCTCCTGCTTGAACGCGTTTCCTTGGCCTGCGCCGTCCGCAGCGAAAGAGCCGGGAAGAACTGCAAGATTCATGTGACGTTCTCGAAACGGGGTGGCACGGACTACGGGGTGATGCGGGACTACCTGTTCCTAATGCGCGACGGCCGCGAAAGGCTGCCGCCAACGAGGTCCATTCGTTGGGATGCCTTGAACCCGGAAGACATCAAGGTCGAGGACCACGCAAACCGTGCGGGCCTTCAGATCGCGGACCTGATCACCAGCGCGACCTATGCCGGGCTCGAACGCAACCCATATGGCGATACAGAGCCACGCTATGCGGCATTGCTGTCCAGACGATACCTCAGGATGCCCGGCATCAAGGGAACCGGCATCACGATCATTCCAAAGGCCTCATTGGCAAAAGCCGAGGCGGGATCTTTATTCGATGTGTTAGGGTGAAGTGCGGGCCCCCGGATCCTGTGTCACGCCGCTTGGGACGCTGCCGCCAGATGGCAACTCGGATACGTTCCGGCGCTTGCCCGCAAGACCAATATAGTTCGCCAAAAGCGAACTTTCAATGAATCGTTGGCCCGATGACCCTCACCCGCATCCACACCACCCTCCCCGACGCCGCCACCGCGAAAACCCTCGCGGCAGCGCTCCTGCAGGCCCGCCTTGTCGCCTGCGCCCATATCGCGCCGCCGGGTCTTTCGCTTTACACGTGGAACGGCGCGGCCGAGGAAAGCCCCGAGGTCATGCTCTGGCTCAAGACCACGCCCGAGCGCGCGGCCGAGGCCGTTGCGGAGCTTGCGCGGCGGCATCCCTATGACTGCCCGATGATCCTGACCGATACGGTCGAAGCCAATCCCGCCTATGTCGCCTGGGTGGCGGAACAGGTGGCATAAGGGCCGCTGGCCCTTCGCCTGCACTTCGGGCGTTCGATGCTCAGATCGATTCCCCGGAACGATTTGACCCCGCCGAAGGGCGGGGTCGCTGGCCCTCGCAGGCGTGCTCGGGCGTTCGAACCTGAAATCGCTCCACCGGAGCGATTTCGCGGCGGTTTCACCGCCGCCGGTTCTCACTCATCCATCTTCAGCGCCGCGATGAACGCCGATTGCGGGATCTCCACCTTCCCGAACTGGCGCATCTTCTTCTTCCCGGCTTTCTGCTTCTCCAGCAGCTTCTTCTTCCGCGTCGCGTCGCCGCCGTAGCATTTCGCCGTCACGTCCTTGCGCATCGCCGACAGCGTCTCGCGCGCGATCACCCGGCCGCCGATCGCCGCCTGAATCGGGATCTTGAACATGTGCCGCGGGATCAGATCCTTCAGCTTCTCCACCATCGCCCGGCCCCGCCCCTCGGCGCGGTCGCGGTGCACCATGATCGACAGCGCATCCACCGGCTCGTCATTCACCAGGATCGACATCTTGACCAGGAAATCCTCGCGGTATTCGGCCAGCTGATAGTCGAAGCTCGCATAGCCCTTGGTCACCGATTTCAGCCGGTCGTAGAAGTCGAAGACCACTTCCGACAGCGGCAGGTCATAGACCACCATCGCCCGCGAGCCCGCATAGGTCAGATCCATCTGGATGCCGCGGCGGTCCTGACACAGCTTCAGCACGTCGCCCAGATACTCGTCCGGAACCATGATCGTCGCCTTGATCCGCGGCTCCTCGATATGATCGACATAGGTCAGGTCGGGCAGGTCGGCGGGGTTGTGCAGATCGCGGACCTCGCCGTCCTTCATGTAAAGCTTGAACACGACCGAGGGCGCGGTGGTGATCAGATCCAGGTCATATTCGCGTTCCAGCCGGTCGCGCACCACTTCCAGATGCAACAGCCCGAGGAAGCCGCAGCGGAACCCGAACCCCAGCGCGGCCGAGGTTTCCATCTCATAGGTGAAGCTCGCGTCGTTCAGCGCCAGTTTCTCGATCGCGTCGCGCAGCGGCTCGAAGTCGTTCGCATCGACCGGGAAAAGGCCGCAGAACACCACCGGCTGCGCCGGTTTGAAGCCCGGCAGGGCGGCGTCGCAGGGTTTGCGTTCATGGGTGATCGTGTCGCCGACGCGGGTGTCGCGGACCTGCTTGATCGAGGCGGTCAGCACGCCGATCTCGCCCGGCCCAAGCTCGGCGATATCGACCATCTGCGGCTTCAGCACGGCGAGCTTGTCGATCCGGTAGCTGGCGCCGGTCTGCATCATCTTGATCTGGTCGCCCTTGCGCACGACGCCATCCATGACGCGGATCATCACGACGACGCCCAGATAGGGGTCATACCAGCTGTCCACCAGCATGGCTTTCAAGGGCGCATCGACGTCGCCCACCGGCGCGGGAAGGCGGTGCACGATCGCTTCCAGCACGTCGGGAATGCCAAGGCCGGTCTTGGCCGAAATCGGAATCGCCTCGGACGCGTCGATGCCGATCACATCCTCGATGTTCTTCTTCACCGCATCCGGGTCGGCGGCGGGCAGGTCGATCTTGTTCAGCACCGGCACGATGTCATGCCCCGCGTCGATCGCCTGATAGACGTTCGCCAGCGTCTGCGCCTCGACGCCCTGCGAGGCGTCGACGACCAGCAAAGACCCTTCCACGGCGCGCATCGAGCGGCTGACCTCATAGGCGAAGTCGACGTGGCCGGGGGTGTCGATCAGGTTCAGGATGTAGGTCCGCCCATCCTTCGCCGGATAGTCGATCCGCACGGTGTTCGCCTTGATGGTGATGCCGCGCTCGCGCTCGATATCCATGCTGTCGAGCATCTGCTCTTTCATGTCGCGCGCGGCCACCGTGCCCGTCAACTGGATCAGACGGTCAGCCAGCGTGGATTTGCCGTGGTCGATATGCGCCACGATGGAGAAGTTCCGGATGTGATCGAGCTTTTTCATGGGCGCGCAGATAGCAGCAAATCAAGGGTGCGGGAAGGGGGATTGCGGCGGGCAGGCAGGCCCGGGCGCCGCGGCGATGACGGTGACAAGACCGCGATGGCGATTCCGTTGACGCAACCATGGGGCGAGTGGTAGCGTTATCGGGCCGGAAAACCGGCGCCTTTGCGGACAATCACCTTGCAGACGATCACACGGACAATCTCATCAAGGGAGGAGTAGAGAATGCCGAGACCCGATTGCCCTGCCGTGACGCAACCTGTCGAGACCGGAGGCTGAGGCGGATCATGAACACGCAGACCACTTTGAAAGGGCCGCTCACGATCACCTCGCTGACCACCCGCAGCGTCGGGCTGGTCTCCTTCATCCGGCTCAAGGGCCATCTGCCCGATGCGGGCTGGACCGTGACCGGCGAGGCGGCGCTGACCACCTCGGGGGTGCTGATGTCGCTGCGCACCCGCCAGCGCCCCGGGGTATTCCCCGAAGCCGCGCAGCCGCTGGTGCTGGAATATGCGCTTGGCCAGCTGCGCCCGGGCGAGCGCGCCTATCGCGTCACCTGTGACGGCGCCCTGCTGGCCGAGGGCCGGCTGATGTTCTGAACCGGGCTGCGGGCGGCACATGCAATCGCGGTTGACGCCGCCCGCGGATCGCGCCAGATCATGCAGGATGAAGCGCGGAGGCCCCCGATGATCCTGTCCGTTCCCAACATGACCTGCGGCCATTGCAAGGCCAGCGTCGAAGCCGCCATCACCGAAGTGGGCGGCAAGGCGCTTGTCAGCCTCGAAGACCGCGAGGTCGAGGTGAACGGTCTGCCCGAGGAAACCGTCCTCGCCGCGCTCAAGGCCGCGGGCTTCGACGCCGAAGTCATCGCCTGACCCGATCGCCTGACCCAGATTTCGGCGGAACTCCGCCCCTTGCCGCCAGATCTGGCGGCATTTGCGCATGATCGGCGGAAAGCCGCCGAAACTATTGTGCCGACTTGTCGAATCCCCTAAAAGGCACGTCAAATCGACGGGATCTGGGCGTGAACCCGACCCGCAACCGAAGAGCAGAGCATGATGAAATATCTTCTTTCCGCCGCCTTGGTTCTTGCGGGAACCACGGCTTTTGCCGGCCCCATCGACACCGCCTGTCAGCGCGCCGGACGCACCGCCGATCCGGCGCTGTGCGGCTGCATCCAGCAGGTCGCCGACCAGACCCTGTCGCGGTCGGACCAGCGCCGGGCGGCGAAATTCTTCGAAGACCCGGATCAGGCCCAGGAAACCCGCGTCTCCGACCGCGCCGCGGATGAGGATTTCTGGCTGCGCTACAAGGACTTCGCCCAGACCGCCGAAGCTTACTGCGCGCGCTGAAGCCGCGCCAGCAACGCCCTTGCGCCTGCCTCGATGATGTCGAGGCAGCCGTCGAAGTCGCGGGTATAATAGGGGTCGGGCACTTCCGACACGCCGCGCTCGCCTTGCAGGAACATCTCCAGCCGCGCCGTCGCATCGACGGGCCGCAGCGCCTGCGCATCGCGGTAATTCTGCCGGTCCATCGCCAGAATCAGATCGAAGTCGCGGAAATCCGCAGGCTTCAGCTGCCGTGCCCGCAGCGCGCTCAGGTCATGGCCGCGGGGATGGGCCGCCGCCTGCATCGGGCCATAGGGCGGCTCTCCGACATGCCAGGCACCGGTTCCGGCGCTGTCGAGCGTGACCGGCACCCCGGCCTGTGCGGCCAGCGTGCGAAAGACCCCCTCGGCGGCGGGGGAGCGACAGATATTGCCAAGGCAGAGAAACAGGATACGCATGGGGGCGCTTTACCAAGGGGAAACGCCGATGGCCAGAATCGTGATTCTCACAGGTGCGGGAATTTCCGCCGAAAGCGGCCTGCGCACCTTCCGCGCCAGCGACGGTCTGTGGGAAGACCACCGCATCGAGGATGTGGCAACGCCCGAAGGGTTTGCCCGCGATCCGGCCTTGGTGCACAGGTTCTACAACCAGCGCCGCGCGGCGGCGGCGGCAGCCCTGCCGAATGCGGCGCATCACGCCTTGGCGCGACTTGAAGCCGCAGGGGCGCATCAGGTGCTGGTGGTGACGCAGAATGTCGACGACCTGCACGAGCGGGCGGGGACGCGACAGCTGATTCACATGCACGGCACGCTGACCGGCGCGCTCTGCGCCGCCTGCGATCACCGCTGGCCCGCCCCCGCCGAGATGCAGCAGACCCACGCCTGCCCCGCCTGCGGCAGGCCCGCGACCCGGCCCGACATCGTCTGGTTCGGCGAGATGCCCTACCGGATGGAGGAGATCTGGGCGGCGCTGCGGGCGGCCGATCTTTTCGTCTCGATCGGCACCTCGGGGAATGTCTATCCGGCGGCCGGATTCGTCGCCGATGCCCGGCATGCCGGGGTGGCGACGCTGGAACTGAACCTCGAGCCCTCGCAGGGGACGCGGATGTTCGACGAGGCCCGGCACGGCCCGGCGACACAGGTGGTTCCGGCCTGGGTGGATCAGATGCTTTCCGCATGAATCGCTTGACGCGGGGTGGCTTTGCCCTTATGCCCCGCGAACAGATTTCCGGGCACCGCGCGCAGCGGGTCCCGCAGTATTGAAAGTGGGCCGCGTCGCCCGAGGAAACGAAGGAACAACGCCATGTCGCGCGTCTGCGAACTGACCGGCAAAGGCCCGAT
Source organism: Rhodobacter capsulatus (assembly GCF_005144475.1). Lineage (GTDB taxonomy): Bacteria > Pseudomonadota > Alphaproteobacteria > Rhodobacterales > Rhodobacteraceae > Rhodobacter > Rhodobacter capsulatus_C. Next base: position 45,025 of record NZ_SWJZ01000027.1, read on the forward strand.
GTCGGGCAACAACATCAGCCACGCGAACAACAAGACGCGTCGCCGCTTTCTGCCGAACCTGAACGAAGTCACCCTGATCTCGGACGTGCTGGGTCAATCGTTCCAGCTGCGCGTCTCGGCCGCCGGCCTGCGCACCGTCGATCACCGCGGTGGTCTGGATGCTTTCCTTGCGAAAGCCTCGGATGACGAACTTTCGGCCAATGCGCTGAAAATCAAGAAAGCCATCGCCAAGGCGCAAGCCGCCGCGTAATCGGCCGCTGCGTAATCGGCTGATCCATCGGATCCGAAAACCCCGCCTCTGGCGGGGTTTTTTCATCTCAACCGCGCAGCTCTGCCAGCATCTCGGCCGCCGCCACCGCGGGCGCCGTCTCTCCGCCCGCCACGGCGCTGCCCAAAGCCTGCATCCGCGCCCGAATCACCGGGTCGGCCACCAGCCGCGCCAGAAGCCCCTCGCGCACTTCGGTCTCGAACCAGTGCCGCGCCTGCTCGGCCCGGCGGCGCTCGAAATGCCCGTGTTCCCGACGCCATTCGGCAAGCCGCTGCATGTCTTCCCAGGCGGATTTCAGCCCTTCCTCGGCCAGGGCCGAGACCGCCACCGCCTTCGGAAAGCCCTCGGGATCCTGCGGACGACGCCGCAGCAGCCGCAAGGCGCCCGCGTAATCCGCCATCGTGCGCAAGGCCGCCGGTTTCAGATCGCCATCGGCCTTGTTGACCAGAATGATGTCGGCCATTTCCATGATGCCGCGCTTGACGCCCTGCAGCTCATCGCCGCCCGCAGGCGCCATCAGCAGGATGAACAGATCGGTCATCTCGGCCACCAGCGTTTCCGACTGCCCGACACCCACCGTCTCGATCAGCACCACGTCGAACCCCGCCGCCTCGCACAGGCTGACCGCCTCGCGGGTGCGCCGGGCGACGCCGCCCAGCTGCGCTTGCGACGGCGAGGGCCGGATGAAGGCCGCCGGTTCCCGCGACAGCCGCTCCATCCGGGTCTTGTCGCCCAGGATCGAGCCGCCCGAGCGCGCCGAGGACGGATCGACCGCCAGCACCGCGACGCGCAGGCCAAGCCCGACCAGCATCATCCCGAAGCTTTCGATGAAGGTCGATTTGCCCACCCCGGGCGTGCCCGAAAGCCCGATCCGCAGCGCCTGCCGCCCGGTGCCCAGCAGGTCCAGCAGCGCCGTCGCCTGCGCCCGGTGATCGGCGCGGCCCGATTCCACCAGCGTGATCGCCCGGGCCAGCGCCCGGCGTTCCCCGGCCAGGATGCGGGGGGCAAGATCGGCGGCAGTATCAGGGGAAAAGGTCATGGCGGGCCTGTGCGAAACGGTGCCGATCGAACGAAATCGTCAACCGGCGTGAAACGGTTTCGGTTTCATGCCCTCAACGGGCGGTGTATGTCCAGTCCGAAGGCATCCGCAGAGCAGGCCCATGACAGCAGTCCCGACCCTTTCCGTTTTCGTCACCGGCCTTGCGCTGGCCCTGGCCCAGCCCGTGCTGGCCGATCAAAGCGACCGCATCGTCTTCGACATCGTGCTCAAGGGGCTGAAGGCCGGAGAGCTGGCGATCGACGGCAAGATCTCGGGCGGGGCCTATGCCGCCAATGGCGTCGTCAAGACGACCGGCCTTGCGGGCATGATCAAGAAGATCCGCTACGACGCCACCGCGAGCGGAAGCTTTTCGAAATCCCGCTTCACCCCGCGCGCGGTCGAGGTCGCATCGCAGCGCGGCGATGACCGGGCGAAGAACACGATGATCTACAAGAACGGCACCCCCGCCTCGGTCAGCCACGAGCCGCCGCGGGTGCCGCGCCCGACCGATGTCGATCCGGCGCAGCAAAGCGGCACGATCGATCCGCTGACCGCGCTTTACGCCGTGCTGCGCGATGTCGACCGCGACGAGGCCTGCCAGCTGAACGTGACGATGTTCGACGGCGTGCGGCGGTCACAGGTGGCGCTGTCGGCACCGCAGGCCAAGGGCGAGGGCGTCGTCTGCAGTGGCGAATACCGTCGCATCGCCGGGTTCAAGGAAAAGGAAATGGCGGAAAAGACCCGCTTTCCCTTCACCCTCACCTATGCGCCGACCGGCGACGGCTCGCGGCTGCGGGTGGTCGACATCGCCACCGACACGATCATCGGCCAAGGCCGCCTGACCCGGCAGTGACGGCCGCGCTTCCCATTGACGACGTGCTGCCCGACCTGTGCGACGCCCTGCGCCGCGCCGGGCGGGCGGTGCTGATGGCGCCGCCGGGCGCGGGCAAGACCACCCGCGTTCCGCTGGCGCTGCTCGACCTTGTGCCCGGGCGCATCCTGATGCTGGAGCCGCGCCGTCTGGCCGCCCGCGCCGCCGCGGAACGGATGGCGGAAACCCTGGGCGAGACGGTGGGGCAGCGCGTCGGCTACCGCATCCGCGGCGAGGCGAAGCTCTCGAAAGCGACCCGGATCGAGGTGGTGACCGAGGGGATCCTGACCCGGATGATCCAGTCCGACCCGGAATTGACCGGCATCGGCTGCGTGATCTTCGACGAATTCCACGAACGCTCGTTGAATGCCGATCTGGGCCTCGCGCTGGTCTGGGAAGCGCGCACGGCATTGCGCCCGGATCTGAGCCTCGTCGTGATGTCGGCGACGCTGGATGCCGAGCCGGTCGCCGCGCTGCTCGACGACGCGCCGATCCTGCGGTCCGAGGGCCGCGCCTTTCCGGTCGAAACCCGCTGGCTCGGCCGCCCGCTCGCAGCGGGGATGCGGCTGGAACCCGCCGTGGCCGGGCTGGTCGAGCAGGCCGTGGCGGAAACCGCGGGCGGCGTCCTTGTCTTCCTGCCCGGCGAGGCCGAGATCCGTCGCACCGAATCGCTGCTGCGCGACCGGCTGCCCGCGGGGGTGCAGCTGCGCCCGCTTTTTGGCGCGATGGATTTTGCCGCGCAACGCGCCGCGATTGCGCCCTGCGAGAACGGTCGCAAGGTGGTGCTGGCCACGTCGATCGCGGAAACCTCGCTGACGATTCAGGACATCCGCGTTGTCGTCGATGCCGGCCGCGCCCGGCGGCTGCGCTTCGATCCCGCCTCGGGGATGGCGCGGCTGGTGACCGAGCGCGTCTCGCGCGCCGAGGCCGAGCAACGCCGCGGCCGGGCGGGCCGCGTGGCCGAGGGCATCTGTTACCGGCTCTGGACCAGGGGCGAGGAAGGCGCGCTGCCCGGCTTCGCGCCGCCCGAAATGGCGGTGGCCGATCTGGCGGGCCTGGCGCTGGACCTTGCGCAATGGGGCAGCGACGGCGCGGACCTTGCCTTTCTGACCCCGCCGCCGGGCCCGGCTCTGGCCGAGGCGCGGGCGCTGCTCGAAAGCCTCGGCGCGCTTAAGGGCGGCCGGATCACCCCGCATGGCAAGGCGCTGGCCGCCCTGCCGCTGCACCCCCGCCTTGCCCATATGCTGGTGACGGCCGGGCCCGAGGCCGCGCCCCTTGCCGCGCTTTTGGAAGAACGCGACCCGATCCGCGGCGCCTCGGCCGATCTGACCCTGCGCCTTTCGGCCATCGCCAACCCGGGCCGGTTTGAGACCGACCACCCCGGCCAGCTGCACCGCGGCACGATCGAGCGCATCCGTCTGGAAGCCAAGCGCCTTGCCCGGATGGTCACGCCGGTCGCGGAGGTCTATTCCCCGGCCGAGCGGCTGGCGCTGGCCTACCCCGACCGGATCGGGCTGCGCCGCAAGGGCGATGCCGCGCGCTATGTGCTCTCGGGCGGCAAGGGCGCGGTGGTGGACGAGACCGACGGTCTGGGCAAGCACCGGCTCGTCGTCGCCTCGGATCTGGACGGCGACCCGCGCGAAGCCCGGGTGCGGCAGGGGCTTACGCTCGCCGATGCCGAGCTGCGCCGCCTTTACGGCGACCGCATTGCCTGGGTCGATCGTTGCGAATGGAGCAAGCGCGAGGGCCGCGTGGTGGCCCGTCGGCAGGAACGTTTCGGCGCGCTCGTGCTCGAAGACCGGCACTGGCCCGAGGCCCCGCCCGAGGCGATGGCGCGCGGCGCGCTGGACGGGCTGCGCCAGATCGGTCTGGTGCTGACGCCCGGCGCCGCCCGCTTCCGCGCCCGGGTGAACATCCTGCGCGCCGATGGCGTCGATCTGCCCGACCTGTCGGATGCCGCGCTTCTGGAGGGCGACATGCTGCTGCCCTGGCTCAGGAAAGCCCGCACCGAATCCGATCTGCGCCCTCTCGATCTGACCGAGGCTTTGCGGGCACAGCTTGACTGGGGCCAGATGGCGGAGCTGGACAGGCTCGTGCCCGGGCATTTCGAAACGCCGCTCGGGCGGCGCGTGCCGATCGACTATGGCGCCGAGGTGCCGACGATCGAGGTGAAGCTGCCCGAGATGTATGGGGTGACCACCCATCCAAGCGTCGGGCCGAAGCGGCACCCGTTGCGGATCGAGCTTCTGTCGCCCGGCGGCACGCCGATTCAGGTGACGATGGACCTGCCCGGCTTCTGGGACGGCTCTTACGCCGAGGTCCGCAAGGAGATGCGCGGCCGCTATCCGCGCCACCCCTGGCCGGAAAACCCGCGCGAGGCCGACCCGACAACGCGGGCGAAACCGCGCGGCACCTAAAGGCTGGCGATCACCTCGGGGCTGCTCGACAGCGTGGCGAAATCGGCGCCCAGCAGGCCGAAAGTAACCCGGGCGATCTCCTCGGCCGAAAGCCCCATGCCCGGCAGATCGAAGCCGAGACAGGCATCGCGCGGCAAGATCACCGCAAAGCCCAGGTCCGCCGCCGCCCGCACGGCCGAGGTGACGCAAAAGCCCAGCACCGCGCCCACGATGATCAGCCGGTCGATCCCATGGTCGCGCAGATGCGCCGCCAGATCGGTCGAGGCAAAGGCCGAAGAGGTGGATTTGACAAAGACCGCCTCGCCGGGCCAGGCCGCGTCACAGGGCATCGGCTGCGCGCCGGGGGCATCCGGGTGCAAGGGCGAGGCCGGATCGGCGTCGTGATGGCGCACATGCACGACGGCCACGCCCTTCGCCCGGCAAGCCGCCACCAAAGCCGCAATTGCCGCCCCGGCATCACGGTTCACCGCGGCGCGGCCTGCATCAAGCCGCGCCTGCATCTCTCTTTGCATGTCGATGATCAGAAGCGCGGTCTTGCCCATCGCAATTCCTTTTATCTTGCGACAAATATCCCGGGGGTCC
>NZ_SWJZ01000028.1 GCF_005144475.1 Rhodobacter capsulatus
CCCCCCCCCCCCCCCCCCCCCCCCCCCCCCCCCCCCGTTCCGGGCGCCCAAGCCAGCGCGGGCGCAATCCCTAAAGCCAGTCCTTCCATTTGAAAAACGCCCAGGACAGAAACGCCGAGGCCACCATCAGCACCAGCGCGAACGGGTAGCCCCAGGGCTGGCTCAGCTCCGGCATATGGGCGAAGTTCATCCCGTAGGCCGAGGCGATCAGCGTCGGCGGCAGGAACAGCGCCGTCACCACCGACAGGATCCGCACCGTGTTGTTCTGCGCCAGGTTGATCATGCCCAGCGTCGCATCGACGGTCAGCGACACCCGCGAGGACAGATAGTCGTTATGCACCGCCAGCGCCGTGATGTCGCGCATCAGCGCCTTGGCGAGAGGGCGCAGCTCGCCCCCCTGCGGATGCGTGGCAAGCGTCTGATCATAAAAGGACAAGGCCCGCTCCAGCGTCAAAAGCGCCAGCCGGATGTGACCCAGAAGCTCGCCCTGCTTGCCCACCTCGCCCAGCGCCGCCTTGAGTTCCGCCGAGCGCGCCTGGCCCAGCACCCGGGCCGACACCTGATCCAGCGCCTTGCCCGCCGCTTCCAGCAGATCGGCCTGCCGCGCGATGATTTCCTCGATCAGCCCCAGAAAGATCCGCTCGGGCGTGCGGCAGCCCGCCGTCGTGCGCTCGGCCCGGTCGGGAAAGGTGGCAAAGCTGCGCGGCGCATGGTGGCGCACCGTCACCAGCCGCGCGGGCGACAGGATGAAGCTGACCGGCCCCGAAATATGCTCGCCCGAGGGCGTGTGACCGGGCAGCACCACGGTCATCACATCCACCCCCTCCTCGCGGTAAAGACGGTTCGAGATCTCGATCTCTTCCATGTCGGCCAGCGTCGGCACCTCGATGCCCAGGGCCGCCACCGCCGTCACCTGGCTGTCCAGCGGACGGTAAAGATCGATCCAGAACGCCTGTTCCAGATCGGCGCCGATCTCGGTCGGACTTTGCTGGCCAAGGCGGGCGAGCCCGCGCGGCAGCGGCTTGTAGGCGTGCAGCATGCGCCCTCGCAGGATGGGGCCGCCGACATGGCGGGTCCGCCCCACAAAGCCGCGCCGCGCCGCCGCGGTCAAGCCCCCCCGCCGCGCGGCGTGACGCGGTTATTCCCCACCCTTGCCCCGGTTGCGCCACAATCATGCCCCAGCACGGGCAGGACTTACAGCAAAGGCAGGGATCAGATGGACTTCCCCGGTTTCGACGCGCTTGCGGTCGGCTTCATCCTGTTCGTGGCTTTGCGCGAGGCGGGCAGCCGCCTGCGCCGCGCCCTTGCCGCCCGCGCCGCCGGACGCGATCCGCTCGAAGCCTGAGCCCCCCGGACCCTGCCTCACGCCGCTCTCGATTCCGCGCCGCAGCCGTGCTATGGCCATCCGATGCCCCCGACCTGCGACCACGAGGAAGCCGCCTTGGCGATGGATACTGCCCAAGACCCGCAAGAAGACTTCGATCCCGAGACCGCCGCCGCGACGGACGAGCGCTGCGCGGCGCTGGACGCCGAGGAGATGGCGACGCGGGCGCGGGCGGCCTCGAACCTGCTCAAGGCGCTGGCCCATGAGGGGCGGCTGATGATCATGTGCTATCTCGCCTCGGGCGAGAAATCGGTGACCGAGCTGGAAACCCGGCTGTCCACCCGGCAGGCGGCGGTCAGCCAGCAACTGGCGCGGCTGCGGCTGGAAGGGCTGGTGCAAAGCCGGCGCGAGGGCAAGACGATCTATTATTCGCTCTCCGATCCGCGCGCCGCCCGCGTGGTGCAGACGGTCTACGAGCAATTCTGCTCGGGCGACTGACGCCCGCAGCCGTCCCGACACCGACCGTCCCGACACCGACCGTCCCGCACTGGGCGCGGGATCACGGCCGAGAGGTCGCAGATCCTGTCCCCTGCTCCCGGCGCTGTTCCCTTGGAACCTGCGGATGCGCCACGCCCGGGGGCCTCGACGTTTCGATGTGCTCGCAACAGCAGGTTGCGCGTCGGTGCGGGCGGAACCACCTGCGGCCCCGGCCGATGGCGCGCGCGGCGTTCAAACGTCAAAGACCGGCTCCGCAAGCGGAACCGGCCCCCTGTGTAGGATTCATCCGGATGACTGACTTCCGAAGTGCTTGCAGGCGGCATTCGCCGGGCATTTACCGCGTTTGAGGCGAGGCCGAATCAACATCCCTCACGCCTGCGGACCACCATGGCCCACATCCACGACGCGCCGTTTTTTCGGACCGTTTCGCTTGTTCAAACCGGTCAGGCATCAGCCTGTCACCGCTGGGCAGCGCCCTTGAACATCAGCGTCAGAACAGAAACCGGATCAAAATTATTCATATCCATCAAGCCTCCTTCATGACATCGCCTGCGTGCGATAAGACTACGTTACGCCTTTGCGTGAGAGTCGGCGCAAAAATCGTATGCGACATTCCGTCGCATGTCATTTGCCCCGGATGTCTGAGTGTCGCAGCCCGAAAAGACAGGCGCCCCCGGGCTGCGGGGGCGCTTTCGGGGCCAGTCTGCGGACAACGTCGGGGGCCCTCAGGTCTTGAAGATGCGATAGATCGCCGGGATCACCAGAACCGTCAGCAGCGTCGAGCTGAGCAGCCCGAACAGCAGCGAAATGGCGAGCCCCTGAAAGATCGGATCGAACAGGATCACCGCCGCCCCGATCATCGCCGCAACGGCCGTCAGCAGGATCGGCTTGAACCGGATCGCCCCCGCCTCGATCAGGATCTCGATCTCGGTCTTGCCCGCGCGATCCGCGTGGCGGATGAAATCGACGAGCAGGATCGAGTTCCGCACGATGATCCCCGCCAGCGCGATGAAGCCGATCATCGAGGTGGCGGAAAACGGCGCCGCAAACATCATGTGACCCAGCATGATGCCAAGGAAGGTCAGCGGCACCGGCGTCAGCACGACAAGCGGCAAGCGGAACGATCCGAACTGCGCCACCACCAGAATGTAGATGCCGACCAGCGCGATGCCGAAGGCGCCGCCCATGTCGCGGAAGGTGACCCAGGTCACCTCCCATTCGCCGTCCCACAAAAGCGTCACATGGCTTTCATCCTCGGGCTGGCCATGCAGGCTGATCACGGGTTTCGTGCCGGGGGCCCAGTCCATCGCCTTGATCGCGTCACCGACGGCGAGCATGCCGTAAAGCGGCGCCTCGAAGCTGCCCGCCAGTTCCGCCGTCACCATCTCGGCGGCGCGGCCGTTGTGGCGAAAGATCGGGAAGCTCGCCTTTTCGGGCGTCACCGTGACGACATCGCCGAGTTCCACCACGCCGCGCGCGCCGGGCAGGACATTGGCGGGAATGGGCGTCGACAGCGTCGCAGCATCCATCACCTTCGCGCCCTTGGCCCGTTCCATCACGATTGGCAAGGGCATGCGTTCCTGCCCCCGATGCGAATAGCCGACCGTGGTCTGCCCGTTCAAAAGCCCCAGCGTGTCAAAGACATCGCTTTCCTCGACCGCGTAGAATTCAAGATTGTCGGGGTCGATCGTCGCGCGCAGCCTGCGCGCCTGTTCGCCGAAACTCGTGTCCACATCGACGACGAAGGGCACCGCGCGGAAAGCCGCCTCGATCTGCCCCGCCGCCGCGCGCCGGGTTTCGGCATCGGGCCCGTAGACCTCGGCCAGAAGCGTGGCGATGACGGGGGGGCCGGGCGGCGGTTCGACCGTCTTCAGCACTGTGCCCGCGGGCACCGGCAGGGCGGTCACGATCCGGCGGACCTGAAGCGCGATCTCGTGGCTGGTGCGGTCGCGCGCCTCCTTGCCCGCAAGGTTGATCTGCACGTCGCCCTCCCACGGACGGCCGCGCAGGTAGTAATGCCGCACCAGGCCGTTGAAATTGAAGGGCGAGGCCGTGCCCGCATGGGTCTGCACCGAGATCACCTCGGGCAGGCGCGTCACCGCCGCCGCCACCTGCTGCGCCACCGCATCCGTCGCCTCGACCGAGGAGCCCTCGGGCAGGTCGATCACCACGCTCAGTTCGGATTTGTTGTCGAAAGGCAGCAGCTTGACCGTGACGTCCTGGGTGTAAAGCAGGCCGAGCGAGCCGAAGGAGAGAACGATGGTCGCCAGCAAAAACGCCCAGGCCGCGCGTTTCGTGGCCAGCACCGGCCGCGCGACGCGAGCATAGAGCGCGCCGAGCCTGCCGCCATGGGCATGGGCGCCGCCCTCATGGCCCGACATGTCGGCGCGGCCCGCGATCTTCACCATCAGCCAGGGGGTGATGATCACCGCGACGAAAAACGAAAACACCATCGCCGCCGAGGCGACCGAGGGGATGGGCGACATGTAGGGCCCCATCAGCCCGGCGACGGCCAGCATCGGCAACAGCGCCGCGACCACGGTCAGCGTGGCGACGATGGTCGGGTTGCCGACCTCGGCCACCGCCTCGATCGCCTTGCGGACGCGGCTTCCCGGCCCCGGCATCGCCCAGTGCCGCGCGATGTTTTCAATCACCACGATGGCATCGTCGACCAGAATGCCGATGGAGAAGATCAGCGCGAACAGGCTGACCCGGTTCAGCGTGAAGCCCATCGCATTGGCGGCGAACAGCGTCAAAAGGATCGTCACCGGAATGACGATGGCCACGACGATGCTTTCCCGCCAGCCGATCGCAAAGAACACCAGCGCGATGATGGAAATCGTCGCAAGGCCAAGGTGAAAGAGCAGCTCATTGGCCTTTTCATTCGCCGTTTCGCCATAGTCGCGGGTATAGGCCAGATTGACGCTGTCGGGGATCAGGCTGCCTTCCAGCTCCGCCAGCCGCTCGTGGATCTTTTCGCCCACGATCACCGCATTCGCCCCGGCGCGCTTGGCAATCGCCAGCGTGACGGCGGGGGACCGCTCCAGCCGCGCGCCATCGCGGGTGACATTCGCCACCAGATGTTCCGACGTATCCGGCACATAGGCCACATCCGCCACATCGGCGACATAGACCGGGCGGCCATCGCGGGCGGTCAGCAAAAGCCCGGCGATCTCGGCCGGTGCCGTCAGCGTCTTGCCCGCCACAAGGTCGATCTGCTGGCCCTGATCGCGCAAACGGCCGGTCGAAAAGCTGCGGTTCGCCTGCTCGACCTTGGTCGACAGCTGCTGCAGCGTGATCCCGTAAAGCGCCAGCCGCTCCGGGTCGGGGGCGATGCGGATCGCCTCATGCGCCTCGCCGACGAGATAGGTCAGGCCGACGTTTTCGATCTTCGTCACCTCGGTCTGCAATTCGCGCGCGATCCGGGTCAGATCGGCCGCGCCGATCCCGGTTCCGGGCCGCGCCGACAACGTCAGCGACATGATCGCCACATCATCGATGCCGCGCCCGACGATGATCGGCTCGGGGATGCCCTTGGGGATGCGGTCCAGGTTCGCCTTGACCTTTTCATGCACCCGCAGGATCGCCGCGTCCGACGAGGTGCCGACGATGAACCGCGCCATCACCAGCGCGGCATCGTCATTCGTCTGGCTGTAGACATGCTCCACCTCGTTGATCGAGGTGATGATCGTCTCCATCGGCTCGGTCACAAGCTTCATCGCATCTTCCGCCTTCAGGCCCGGCGCCTGCAGGTGGATATCGACCATGGGGACAGAGATCTGCGGCTCTTCCTCGCGCGGGAGTGCGCCAAGCGCCACCAGCCCGACGGCCAGCGCCGCCAGAACGAACAAGGGCGTCAGCGCCGAGCCGATGAAGCCCTTGGTCAGACGGCCCGCAAGGCCCAGCCCCGCGGTGGGCAGATCGTCGTGCTGCGGATCATTCATCGCCCAGAACCTCCTCGCCGCCCGAAAGGCCCGAGACGATCTCGACCATCTCGACCCCGTCGATCACCTGTTTCAGGCCGGGAACCACGGCGCGTTCGATCACCGCATCGGCGCCGCGCAGCCGCAGGAAATCAAGCCCCGAGCGGGTGTGCAAAAGTTCTGACGGCACCATGAAGGCCTGACGGCGGGCAAGCGGCAGCTTGACCAGCACCCGCTCGCCCACGAAATCCGATTTCAGATCAGGCACTTCCACATCGGCATTGACACGGCCGCCGGCGATCGTCGGATAGACCTTGGCCAGCTTGCCGCTGATCGCGCCGCTTGCCGCCTCGATCGCGATGGCGTCGCCCGCATGCAGCGTGGCCGCGAAACGTTCGGGCACGGACAGGCGCAGAAACACCCCGCCGCCGCCCACCGTCGCCACGGTTTCCCCCGCCATCACCACCGCGCCGCGCGCAACAGGCACCTCCAGCACCCGCCCCGCGATCGGCGCCAGCACAGCGCCCTCGGTCGCCTGCTGCTCGGTCACCTGCCGCGAGGCCTTTTGCGCCTCGATCTGCCGGGTCAGAACGCTGACCTGCGTTTTCAGCGCGTCATAGGCCTGCGCCGTCATCACGCCGCGCGCTTTCAGCGCCTCGCCCCGGGTCAGATCGTTCTGCGCATTCGCAAGCTGGCTGTCGAGCGCCGAGATCTGCGCGTCGATGGCATTGATCTGAAAGGCGATCTTCGCATCGACGACCTTGCCCAGCTCCTGCCCCGCCGCGACCAGATCGCCCTCGGACACGGTCAGCGACACCAGCGTGCCGCCCAGCCGCGCCCGCGCCGGGATCATGTCCTTCGCCGCGATCTGGCCATAGACGGTCTTCCAGTCGGTCACCTCGGTCGACGCCACGGCAAAGGCGGCCTCGGCCAGGGCCAGTCGCGGCAGCCCCAGCGCGCACAGCGCCATGAGCAGGACGAAAGCTTTCATCGCGGCATCTCCCTTTTGCCAGCCTGTCCGATCCATTTACATTCCGAGTTGTGAATATGTCAAACCGTAATTCTGCCAAAGGCGCGGCGGCGGTCTGCGGCGGACAGGAAACGCGATCCGCGTTTCCCCGCCCGCCCGTGCACCGCCTGCCCCGAGACCGTTTCCGCAAGCACGACAGAGGGCAGCGCCCGGCCCGGCGGGCGAGAAGCGCCCGCCATGGGCGGGACGGGCGCTGCCCGAGGGCCTTTGGGCCCTCGGGGGTCACGGGACCACTGCCGCGCCGGGCCAAGGCGATGGCCTTGGCCAGAGAGAGCTTCGCTATCAAGGCCGGGGCTTTTCTCGGGTCGCAATTGTGCTAAACGCGAGGCATCCCCGATCACAGGTGAACCCCATGCACGATATCCGCGCGATCCGCGACAACCCCGCCCAATTCGATGCCGATCTGGCCCGCCGCAGCCTTGCGCCGCTTTCGGCCGAGGTGCTGGCGCTGGACGAACGGCGCCGGGCGGCGATCCTGGCGGCCGAGACCGCGCAGGCGGCGCAAAATGCCGCCGCCAAGGAGGTCGGCGCCGCCAAGGCCAAGGGCGACACGGCCGAATTCGAACGGCTGCGCGCGCTGGTGGCGGAGAAGAAATCCGAAGTCGCGGCGATGCAGGCCGAGGCCGGGCGGCTGGATGCCGAGCTGCGCGACCGGCTGATGCTCATCCCGAACGCGCCGCTGCCCGAAGTGCCCGAAGGCGCGGACGAGGCGGGCAATGTCGAGGTGAAACGCTGGGGCAATATCCCGAGCTTCGCCTTCGAACCCCTTGAACATTATCAGCTTTCCGCCGTGGGCAAGGCGATGGATTTCGAAACCGCGGCGAAGCTTTCGGGCGCGCGCTTCGTTGTCCTGCGCGCGGGCGTCGCCCGGGTGCACCGGGCGCTGGCGCAATTCATGCTCGATCTGCATGTCGACACGCATGGGCTGACCGAGGCGATCACCCCGGTTCTGGTCCGCGCCGAGGCGATGCTGGGCACCGGGCAGCTGCCGAAATTCGCCGAAGACAGCTACGCGACCACCGATGGCTGGTGGATGATCCCGACCGCCGAGGTGACGCTGACCAACTTCATCGCGGGCGAGATCTGGGACGAGGCCGCCCTGCCCTGCCGGATGACCGCGCATACGAACTGCTTCCGCTCCGAGGCGGGGTCTGCGGGCAAGGACACCGCGGGGATGCTGCGCCAGCACCAGTTCGAAAAGGTCGAGATGGTGACGATCTGCCGCCCCGAAGACGCGCTGGCCGAACATGACCGCATGACCGGCTGCGCCGAAGCCGTGCTGGAAGCCCTTGGCCTGCCCTATCGCCGCATCGTTCTGTGCACCGGCGACATGGGGTTCGGGTCGCAAAAGACCTATGACCTTGAAGTCTGGCTGCCCGGGCAGAACTGCTTCCGCGAGATCTCCTCGGTCTCGACCTGCGGGCAATTCCAGGCGCGGCGGATGAACGGGCGTTACAAGCCCGCCACCGGCGGCAAGCCGGATTTCGTCGCGACGCTGAACGGATCGGGTCTGGCCGTCGGGCGCTGCCTGATCGCGGTGCTGGAAAACGGCCAGCAAGAGGACGGCTCCGTCACCCTGCCCGCCGTGCTGCATCCCTACCTGGGCGGCAAGACCCGTCTGGTGAACGGCGCGCTGGTCTGAAACGAAACGGCGCGCCCCTTTCGGGACGCGCCGTGAAATCCCGTCAGGCGGAGGTCATTCCGCCGCCTGCTCCGCCGCGGCAAGCTGCGCCGCGCGATCTTCGACCATCCGCACGATCTCGTCGATCATCTGCTCGTTCGACAGCCGGTGGCTTTGCTTGCCCGCCAGATAGACCATGCCCGAGCCCGCGCCGCCGCCGGTGAAGCCGATATCGGTCATCAGCGCCTCGCCGGGGCCGTTCACCACGCAGCCGATGATCGACAGCGACATCGGCGTCTTGATATGTTCCAGCCGACGCTCCAGCGCATCCACCGTCTTGATCACGTCGAACCCTTGCCGTGCGCAGCTGGGGCAGGAGATGATCTGCACGCCGCGGGTGCGCAGGCCGAGCGATTTCAGGATTTCATAGCCGACCTTCACCTCTTCGACCGGATCGGCCGAAAGGCTGACGCGGATCGTGTCGCCGATGCCCGCCCAAAGCAGGTTGCCCAGACCCACCGCCGATTTCACCGTGCCCGCCATCAGGCCCCCGGCTTCGGTGATGCCCAGATGGATCGGCGCATCGGTGGCCTCGGCCAGCGCGGTATAGGCGGCAGCAGCCAGGAACACGTCCGAGGCCTTCACCGAAATCTTGAATTCGTGGAAATCGTTGTCCTGCAGGATCTTGATGTGATCCATGCCGCTTTCGAGCATCGCCTCCGGGCAGGGCTCGCCGTATTTGTCGAGCAGGTGCTTTTCCAGCGACCCCGCATTGACCCCGATCCGCATCGAGCAGCCGTGATCCTTGGCGGCCTTGATCACCTCGCGCACGCGGCTTTCGTCGCCGATGTTGCCCGGGTTGATGCGCAGACAGGCCGCGCCCGCCTCGGCCGCCTCGATGGCGCGCTTGTAGTGGAAATGGATGTCGGCGACGATCGGCACCGGGCTTTCGCGGCAGATTTCCTTCAGCGCCCGGGTCGCGTCTTCATCGGGCACCGAAACGCGGACGATATCGGCCCCCACATCGGCCGCGCGCAGCACCTGCCCCAGCGTCGCCTTGACGTCCGAGGTGATGGTGTTGGTCATCGTCTGCACCGAGATCGGCGCATCGCCGCCCACCGGCACCTTGCCGACCCAGATCTGGCGCGAGGGACGGCGGGTGATGTTCCGCCACGGACGATGGGGATTGAGCGACATGGGAAGGCCTCCGTTCAGCTGTCCCACAAATAGGTCAGCCGTCGCCCAAGGGCAACGGCCGCTTTGTCGCGTTCGAAAGACTGTTACTGCTCGGGCGTTCCCGGCACGACCGAGGAGGCATCGGCCACCGCGACCATCTTCGCCAGATCGCCATCGGCGGCCATGTCGGCCACCGCATAGGCCGTGCCCAGCGATTGCGCCGACAGCTCGACATTCTTCGTCACCGCGCCCTTCGAGCCCACCGGCCCATGCGCGACGCCGTTCACCGCGAAATAGATCGCGCCCGATTCCCCGGTGCGCAGCTTCGGCGGCTCTTCCAGCTTCGGCACGGCGAAGCGCTCGCCCGCATCCATCACCTTCTCGAAGATCACCGACCCGTCCGAGGCGGTGATCCGCACCCAGGACGGCCGCACCGCCAGAACCTCGACCTCGGCGGCGCCGGCCCCCAGGGCATGCACGACCGGCAGCTCACCGGGCGCGGCCGCCGGTGCCCCGGCCTCGGCCAGAACCATCGGCGCGCTGGTCATCGCCTGCGCCGTGCCGGGCAGCACGCCCGCCTCGCGCGGGTCGATCGCGGCAATCGGACCGTCGCGGGCGATCAGCACCGGGGTTTCCAGCGCGGCGGGGCGGTAAAGCCGGTCAAAGGCCTCTTCGGTGGCGGCATTGGGCAGCACATCGGCGGGCAGGACATCGGCCGCAGTGGCCACCTCGACCGAGGCGACGGGCTGCAGCGGGTCAATCTCGGCCACGACGCCCGGGGCCTGTTCGACCGGGGTCAGCTGCACGCGCTGCACCTCCTGCAGCACCGACCAGGCGCCATAGCCGATGCCGCCCGCGACCATCACCACGACGGCAAGCGAGCCGACGGCGCGGGGATCGATCTTGGTCCAGATCGGCGCCTGTTTCGGAATGAAGGAGGCATTGGGATTGGCCAGCGAGCTGGCCAGATCGGCCCGGCGCGGCGCTTTCGGCCCCGAGGCGGCAGCGGCCAGACCATGCGTGGGGGTGAAGCCCGATTCCTTGCAGAAGCGGTCAAAGGCCCAGTCGGGGTCCAGCCCCAGATAGCGCGCATAAGACCGCACGAAGCCCGCGATGAAGGACGGGCTTTCGAAGGCGCCGGGGTCGCAATTCTCGATGGCGGCGATATAGACCGCCTTGATGCGCAGCTCGCGCTGCACATCAAGCAGCGATTTCGACAGGGTCGCACGTTCGCCGCGAAGCATGTCGCCAAGCTTCATGTCGAAGTCGTCAAAGCCTTTTTGCGCGGCCTCAACCTGCGTCGAAGGTTTGCCCTTCCACCTGATCATCTGCCTGTCCCGCCCTCGGTGTGGTTTGTCCGATTCGAACCTGTCGGTCCCGAATTCTTGACGAATTCCTAGCATAATCCCGAGGGCGGTGCATCCGCAGAATGGCTCAGGCAGAGGCCTCGGCGCGATTCAGCGCACAGCGCGCCCAGAGCAGATCCATGGCATGAACGAGCCCGTCGATCTGCTTGAGATCATGCACCGGCGAGGGCGTGAAGCGCAGCCGTTCGGTGCCGCGCGGCACCGTCGGGAAGTTGATCGGCTGCACGTAAACGCCGTAATCCGACAGCAGCATGTCCGACACCGCCTTGGTGTGCACGGGGTCGCCGATCACCACCGGAACGATGTGGCTGCCGTGGTCGATGATCGGCATGCCGAGCGCCTTCAGCCGCATCTTGAGAACCTTGGCGTGCATCTGTTGCGCGTCGCGCAGCTTCTGCCCTTCGGCGGTTTTCAGGAAGGCGATCGAGGCCTGCGCGCCCGCGGCGATGGCCGGCGGCAGCGAGGTCGAGAAGATGAAGCCCGGCGCATAGGAGCGCACGGCATCGACCATCCGCGCCGAAGCGGCGATATAGCCGCCGAAGACGCCGTAGGCTTTCGCCAGCGTGCCGTTGAAGATGTCGATGCGGTGCATCAGACCGTCGCGTTCCGCCACGCCCGCGCCGCGGGGGCCATACATGCCGACGGCATGGACTTCGTCGATATAGGTCAGCGCGCCGAATTCCTCGGCGATGTCGCAGATTTCCTTGATCGGACCGAAGTCGCCATCCATCGAATAGACCGATTCGAAGGCGATCAGCTTCGGCGCGGCCGGATCATCGGCGGCGATCAGCTCGCGCAGGTGGGCGACGTCATTGTGACGGAAGATCCGCTTCGGCCCGGCATTGCGCTTGATCCCCTCGATCATCGAGGCGTGGTTCAGGCTGTCGGAATAGATGATCAGGCCGGGGAAGAGCACGCGCAGGGTCGAAAGCGTGGCGTCGTTGGCGTTATAGGCCGAGGAAAAGACCAGCGCGGCTTCCTTGCCGTGCAGATCGGCGATCTCGGCTTCCAGACGGCGGTGATAGGCCGTGGTGCCCGAGATGTTGCGGGTGCCGCCCGACCCGGCCCCAACCGCTTCCAGCGCCTCATGCATCGCGGCCAGAACGACCGGGTGCTGCCCCATGCCCAGATAGTCGTTGCCGCACCAGACGGTGATGTCCTGCTTGCCGCCATCGGGGCGGTTCCACTGCGCCTTCGGGAAGGCGCCCTTCTCGCGTTCGATATCGATGAACGTGCGGTAACGCCCCTCGTCGTGGAGCTTCTGGATCGCTTTGTCGAGCGCGAGATTGTAGTCCATGTCTGTCACCCCTGGCTTTTAGCACTTGGTTGTGGATCGCCGGGTCGGCTCATCGGCCCTGTCCGGCGCGCACAGGTTTAGCGCATCGCCCAAAAAATGGGAGTTCTAAATTGTCGCATCCCGGTGCATCATTTTCTTGCGCGCAGGCGTGCCGTTCCGCACGGGTCTTGCCCCCGCCGCCCGGGCTCTGGCCATGCCCGGCAAGCGCTGCTAGGCTTGGCCGATGGAGGCCCTTCAATGACACTCGACGCCGTTCTTGCCCGTATCGACGACACTTTGCCCGACGCCTGCGACAGGTTGCTTGACCTGTTGCGCATCGCGTCGATCTCGACCGACCCCGCCTATGAGGGCGATTGCGCCCGCGCCGCCGCCTGGCTGGTGCAGGAGCTGAAATCGCTTGGCTTCACCGCCTCGGCGCGGCCCACCCCCGGCCATCCGATGGTGGTGGCGCGGCACGCGGGCCCCGGGCGGCACATCCTTTTCTACGGGCACTATGACGTGCAACCGGTTGACCCGATTGAACTTTGGGACCGCGACCCGTTCGACCCGGCGCTTGAGGACACGGCCCGGGGCGTGGTGATCCGCGGCCGCGGCGCCGCCGATGACAAGGGCCAGCTGATGACCTTCGTGGAAGCCTGTCGCGCCTGGAAAGAGGTGCATGGCACCCTGCCCGGCAACCTGACGATCTTCTTCGAGGGCGAGGAAGAGTCGGGCTCGCCCTCGCTCATCCCGTTCATGCGCGACAATGCCGAGGAGCTGGGCGAGGCCTCGCTCGCGCTCATCTGCGACACCGGGCTTTTCGCCGACAAGGTGCCCGCAGTGGTGACGATGCTGCGAGGTCTTGCGAAGATCGAATTCACCCTGAAGGCGGCCGACAAGGATCTGCATTCGGGCAGTTTCGGCGGTGCCGCGATCAACCCGATCCGGGTGCTCACGCGCATCCTCGGCGGCTTGCACGACGATCAGGGCCGCGTCACCGTGCCGGGGTTTTATGACGATGTGGCGGACCTGCCCGAGGCCGTGCGGGCGCAGTGGCAGGGGCTCGGCTTCGATCACGCCGCCTTCCTCGGCGGGGTCGGGCTGACCACGCCTGCGGGCGAGATCGACCGCACGCCGCTCGAACAGATCTGGTCGCGGCCCACCGCGGAAATCAACGGCATCTGGGGCGGCTATACCGGCGCGGGCTTCAAGACCGTGCTGCCCGCCGAGGCCTCGGCGAAGGTCAGCTTCCGGCTGGTCTCGGACCAGAACCCGGAAAAGATCCTCGCGTCGTTCAAATCCTGGATCGAGGCGCAGCTGCCCCCCGATGTGACGCTCGACTGGAAGGCGCCGAACGGCTCGCCCGCCTCGGTGATGGCGATCACCGACCCGGCGTTTGACGCCGCCCGCGCCGCGCTGACCGAGGAATGGGGCGTGCCCGCGGCTTTCGTCGGCTGCGGCGGCTCGATCCCGATCGCGGGCTATTTCAAGGACATCCTTGGCATGGATGCGATGCTGGTGGGCTTCGGCAAGGACGACGACCAGATCCACAGCCCGAACGAGAAATACGATCTGGAAAGCTTCCACAAGGGCATCCGCAGCTGGGCGCGGATTCTGGACCGCATCGCGGGCTGACCAGGGCGGCGGCGGGGGTTTCACACCCCCGCACCCCCGTGGCGTATTTGCACCAAGAAGAAACCAGACAAGCAAAGGGCGCCCCCGCGGAGCGCCCTTTGCCTTTATCTTGCCGGAAATATCCCGGGGGGGAGGGCAGCGCCCCCTCCCTGCCCCGGCCTCAGCCGATCACCATGTCGTCGCGATGCACGAGCGCGGCGCGGCCCGGATAGCCCAGCAGCGCCTCGATCTCGCCCGAGCGGTGCCCGGCAATGGTGCGGGCTTCCTCGGCGGTGTAGCGCACGAGGCCCTTGCCCAGGGCGGCGCCATCGGGGCCCGCGATGGTCACGGGTTCGCCGCGACCAAAGCGGCCGGTGACCTTGGTCACCCCCGCGGGCAAAAGCGAGCTGCCCTGCGACAGCGCGCCCACGGCCCCGGCATCGACGATCACCTCGCCGCGCGGTTTCATCGCCGCGATCCAGCGCTTGCGCGCCGCCTGCGGGTCGCCCTCGGGCAGGAACCAGGTGCAATTGGCGCCTTCGGCCAAAGCGGTCAGCGGCCGCGCGACCGAGCCCTCCATGATCGCCATGGCGCAGCCCCCCGCCACCGCGGTCTTCGCCGCCAGCAGCTTCGTCTTCATCCCGCCCTTCGAAAGGCCGGAAATCGGATCGCCCGCCATCGCCTCGATCTCGGGGGTGATATGTTCGACCAGATCGAAGCGCACCGCGCCCGGGTCTTCCTTCGGGTTCGCCGAATAGAACCCGTCGACATCGGAGAGCAGGATCAGCTGATCGGCGCCAACGGTGACGGCGATCTGCGCAGCCAGCCGGTCGTTGTCGCCAAAGCGGATTTCATCCGTCGCCACGGTGTCGTTCTCGTTCACGATCGGCACGACGCCCATCGACAGAAGCGTCTCCATCGTCGCGCGGGAATTCAGATAACGGCGGCGGTCATCGGTGTCTTCCAGCGTCACCAGAACCTGCGCCGTGGTCACGCCATGCGGCGCGAGGATTTCCTCATAGGCGCGGGCCAGCCGGATCTGCCCCACCGCGGCGGCGGCCTGCGATTGTTCCAGCGGCAAGGGCCCCAAAGGCAGGCCCAGCACCCGCCGCCCCAAGGCGATCGAGCCCGAGGAGACCAGCACCACATCGGCCCCGCGCGCCTTCGCCGCGACCACATCCCGCGCCAGCGCCGTCAGCCAGTCGGTCTTCAGCCCCTCGGCGCCGACGAGCAGCGCCGAGCCGATCTTCACCACCAGCCGCTTCGCGGCCGAAACCTGCGGGGTCACGGCTGCCACGGCGTCACCTCTTCTGCGCCCTTGCGGTCTTCCTCGATCTCGGCCCAAAGCGCGCGCAGCACCTCGTTCACGCCCTTTTTCGACACGCCCGACATCACCAGAACCGGCCCTTCGGACGCCTTTTCCAAGGCGCGCTTGCGGGTCGAGAGGGTCTTTGCGTCCAGCGCATCGGCCTTGTTCAGCACGGTGATGCGCGGCTTTTCGAACAGCTCCTCGGAATAGGCCTCCAGCTCGGCGATGATGGTGCGGTAATCCTTGGTGATCGTGGACGAGGTGCCATCGACCAGATGCAGCAGCACCGAGCAGCGCTCGACATGGCCAAGGAACTGATCGCCCAGACCGCGGCCTTCGGAGGCCCCCTCGATCAGCCCCGGAATGTCGGCCATGACGAATTCCTTGCCGTCGATGCCGACAACACCAAGGTTCGGCACCAGCGTGGTGAAGGGATAATCGGCAATCTTCGGCCGCGCGTTCGACACGGCGGCCAGGAAGGTCGACTTGCCCGCATTCGGCAGCCCCAGAAGCCCGGCATCGGCGATGAGTTTCAGCCGCAGCCAAAGCGTGCGCTCGACCCCCTCCTGCCCCGGATTGGCATGGGCGGGGGCGCGGTTCGTCGCGGTCTTGAAGCGCTGGTTGCCCCAGCCGCCATTGCCGCCCTTGGCCAGAAGCACGCGCTGCCCCGGAACGGTCAGATCGGCGATCACCGTTTCCTCGTCCTCGTCCAGGATCTCGGTGCCGACCGGCACTTTCAGAACGATATCGGCGCCATCCTTGCCGGTGCATTGGCTGCCCATGCCATGCTGGCCGGATTGCGCGAAGAAATGCTGCTGATAGCGGAAGTCGATGAGCGTGTTCAGCCCCTCGACCGCCTCGGCATAGACCGAGCCGCCCTTGCCGCCGTCGCCGCCATCGGGGCCGCCGAATTCGACGAATTTCTCGCGCCGGAAGCTGACGCAGCCGCCGCCGCCGCCGCCCGAGCGGATGTAGACTTTCGCAAGGTCGAGAAATTTCATCGCAGTCGCCCCTTTCGCAATGCGCCTGATTACGCGCGCGCGCGCCAATCTGCAAGCGAAGCATGGGGGCTCTGCCCCCAAACCCCCGGGATATTTAGCGCAAGATAAAGGGGCATGCTTTTATCTTGCCCGAAATATCCCGGGTGGGGTTCGGGGAGGGCAGCGCCCTCCCCGCCTTCGTCAACTTGCGCAGGCGGCGTCAAAGGCGGCGCGGCTCAGCTTGAGTTCCACATGCGGCAAGACCGCATCCAGCGCGCAGGAATGGACATGTGTCTTGCCGATCTCGCGAAAGCCGAGTTTCGCCAGCACGCGGGCGGAGCGGGCATTGCCCTCGAAATAGCCCGCGCGCACCGGATCGGCGGCGGGATCGGCGAAATGGGCGGCCAGAACGGCCCGCGCGGCCTCGCTGGCAAAGCCCTGCCCCCAGGCCGGGCGGGCGAGCCAATAGCCGAACTGCCCCTGCAGCCCGATCATGCCAAGGAAAGCCGCGTCGCGGCAGATCACCCAGCGCGCCGCGGGCACCGGATCGGCCAGAAAGGCACGGAAATCCCCGGCCCCGTAGGGCCAGGGCACGGGGGCAAGCCAGCGCACCACCTCGAACTCGGCCAGCGCCGCGACGCAGGCGGCTTCGTCCTGCGCCCCAAGCGGGCGCAGCAAAAGCCGCTCTGTCACCAGATGCGCGGGCAGGCTCACCCGAGTTTCTTGACGTAGGTCCAGGTCGGCACGCGCGCCCCGCGCGCCAGCGACCAGGCCTCGGCATCGCCCAGATAGGCAAAGCCGTTGTGGGTCAGGACCCGGGCCGAGCCGGGGCTGTCCTGAAACACCTCGGCGATCAGCGTGCGGGCGCGATGCGGATTGGCCGCGATCAGCACCGCCACCGCCTCCGAGGCGAAACCGGTGTTCCAGAACCCCGGGCCGACCCAGAAGCCGACCTCGGATTGCGCGCCCTCGTGGCGGGTGAGCGAGACGAGCCCCAGCACCTCGGCCAGACCATGCGCCGAGCCGTCAAGCGCCCAGACATCCTCGGTGCGGGTCTCGGCCATGGCGCGGGCGATGAAATTCTCGGTCGTGCCCGGCGGCAGCGGATGCGGGATCGCGCGGGTGCCCTCGGCCAGGCGCTTGTCGGCAGTATACATGGAAATCAACCCGGCGTCGGAGCGACGCAACGGGCGCAGGATGAACCGCTCGGCCTCGATCACCGGCTGGTTGGATATGGTCGTCTGAAACATCGCGTTCTCCTCAAACGCCGGCCTTTTGGCCCTTTAACCTTGAAAATCGACAGCCGTATGACGGGACTTGGGCATCCCCCCGGCTGTTGTCAACTGCGACCGCTTGGCCCACCGCCCTCCCCGCGACGGCCCGACGGACGTGACACTCGGAACGAAAAGGGGGACCGGCCCGTGGCCGATCCCCCCCAAACTGATCCGGGTTCCGGTTCGGCTTACTCGGCGGCCTCCGCGACCGGGAGAACCGAAACGAAAGTGCGGCCCTTGAGGCCCTTCTTGTAGGTCACCTTGCCTTCGACGACGGCAAAGAGCGTGTGGTCCCGGCCCATCATGACGCCTTCGCCCGGCCACCAGGTGGTGCCGCGCTGACGGATGATGATGTTGCCCGGAATGGCCGCTTGGCCACCGTAGAGTTTCACGCCAAGGCGACGACCGGCAGAGTCGCGGCCGTTACGGGAAGAACCGCCAGCTTTCTTGTGTGCCATGGGGGATTACTCCTGAGCTTCAGCGGCTTTTTTCGCACGCTTCGGTTTCGCGGGGGCTTCGGCCGGGGCCGCAGCGCCATGGGCGGCACGACGGGCTTCGGCGGTGCCCACGGCGTCCTTCACGCCCGAGGCTTCGGCGCCCGAGGCGAGAACCTCGGTCACGCGCAGCAGCGTCAGTTGCTGACGGTGGCCACGGGTGCGCTGCGACGAATGTTTCCGGCGGCGCTTGTGGAAGGTGATGACCTTGTCGGCCTTGATGGTGTCGATGACCTCGGCGACCACGGCGGCACCGGCCACGGTGGGGGCGCCGACAGTGACGGTATCGCCGCCGACCATCAGGATCTCGTTGAACTGGACTTTTTCACCAGCCACGGCGGCAATCAGTTCCACGCGCAGCACGTCGCCCGCCTGAACCTTGTATTGCTTGCCGCCAGTCTTGAGGACCGCAAACATGCGTTCTTCCCTTTTTCAGCCGCGTCCTGTGGCCCCCGGAGCCATCGGCCCCTTGCGGTGTTGCCGGGTTTCCCCGCCTCGGACAGCGCACCCCATCGGGTGTTGTTGCAAATGATACCCGGGCGGAGAGCAGACTCACCGCCGGGCTTCGCGCTTATGCGGACGGAACGTCGGGCTGTCAAGGAATTTCGGGCGCTCTTCGCCTTGGCCCGTGGCAAGGGGGGATTTCGCCCCGGCTGACGCCGCGGCGACCCG
>NZ_SWJZ01000029.1 GCF_005144475.1 Rhodobacter capsulatus
ATGAAAAGGGCGGCTCGGGCAAATCCACCACCTGCATGCATGTGGCCACGGCGCTGGCGCGCATGGGCAAGAAGGTCGGCGCGCTCGATCTCGACCTGCGGCAGCGCAGCTTCGGCCGCTATGTCGAGAACCGGCTGGCCTTCCTGGTCCGCGAGGGGCTTGATCTGCCCTCGCCCGAATACCGCGAACTGCCCGAAGCCGATGCCGCGACGCTGGCCCCGGGCGAAAACCCCTATGACCACCGGCTGTCCTCGGTCGTGGCCGAGCTGGATCCGGTCTGCGATTTCGTGGTGATCGACTGCCCCGGCTCGCATACCCGTCTCAGCCAGGTGGCGCATTCGCTGGCCGACACGCTGATCACGCCGCTCAATGACAGTTTCATCGACTTCGACCTGCTTGCCCGGATCGACCCCGAGACCTCCAAGGTCACCGGCCCCTCGATCTATTCGGAAATGGTCTGGTCGGCGCGGCAGCTGCGGGCACGGGCGGGGCTGAAGCCGATCGACTGGCTGGTGCTGCGCAACCGGATGAGTTCGCAGCAGGCGCACAACAAGCGCAAGGTCGGCGAGGCGCTGGACCAGCTTTCGAAACGCATCGGCTTCCGCGTCGCGCCCGGGTTTTCGGAACGGGTGATCTTCCGCGAGCTGTTTCCGCGCGGCATGACGCTGCTTGATCTGCGCGATCTGGGCGTCGAGAACCTGAACATCTCGAACATCGCGGCGCGGCAGGAACTGCGCGACCTCGTGCGCGATCTGAACCTGCCCGGCGTGACGGTCGATTTCTGATCAGAGGGCGCGGCGCTGCGCGACAAAGCGGAAGGGCGAGAGCGGCCCGTGCAGCCGCCCCGGCGCAACCCCTTCGGCCAGCATCGACAGGCGGGTCGCAACGACCGCATCTTCGGACGACCGCCATTTCGCGATCAGGGCCAGGAGCTTGCGTGCCATGGGGGTCTCCATTCCGGTTGGCCCGGCCAGTCTTGTCCGCCATTGCGGCGAAAGCGTGACTCAAGAAGGGAGAGAGCGGGGCCCTTGTCGCCGCGGCCCCGGTGCGATCTTGCGCACGATCCCGTGATCTGCGGCCCGGCCCGGCCTTCGGACCGATGACAAACGCCGGAAACCGCTATCTCGTGCGTAGAGATCACAGATTGCCATGACGGCGTCGATTGGACCGGGACCGATGCGAAAAAGACACGTGATTGCCCTCTCCCTCGTGCTGATGCTGGCAGCGGCCGGGGGGGCGGTCTGGACCTTTGGCACCGCCGAAGAGCCGCAGGCGCCGCTGACCGCCACCGCCGCCCGCGCCGATCTGTCAAAGACGGTTCTGGCCTCGGGCACGATCGAGGCGGCGCAGCTGGTTTCGGTCGGCGCGCAGGTCTCGGGGCAGCTGCAGACGCTGGCCGTGGCGCTTGGCGACCGGGTGCAAAAGGGCGATCTGATCGCCGCGATCGACAGTTCCGACCAGCGCGCCGATGTCGCTCGCGCCGAGGCCGCGCTGAAACAGCTGCAGGCGCAGATCAAGGCCAAGGAGGCCGCGATCCGGGTGGCGGAACTGTCGCTGACCCGGCAGACGACGCTGAATTCCAAGGCGCTGAGTTCCGACGAGACCCGCGAAACCGCCGAGGCCACGCTGGATGTGGCAAAGGCGGAACTCGAAGGGCTCAAGGCGCAGCTGGACGAGGCGCAGGTGACGCTGACATCCTCGCAGACGGAACTGACCCGGACGCGGATTTCGGCGCCGATCTCGGGGACGGTGGTGGCGATCGTGTCCGAGGAAGGCACGACGCTGAACGCCAACACGTCCAGTCCGACGATCGTGAAGCTGGCCGAGCTGGACCGGATGGTGGTCAAGGCGGAGATTTCCGAAGCCGATGTGGTGGCGGTGAAACCGGGGCAAGCGGCGGAATTCACGCTGAATTCCTCGCTGACGAAAGCCTTTTCCGCAACCCTGCGGGCGCTGGAACCGGCCCCCGCCAGCATCGAGACCTCGGACACGATCGATACCGACGAGGCGATCTATTACAACGCGCTGCTGGATGTCGCGAACCCCGAGGGCATCTTGCGCATCGGCATGTCGGCCGAGGTGACGATCACGCTCGATGCCCGCAAGAACGTGCTGACGGTGCCGGTGACGACGCTGCCGCGGGTATCGGGCGGCAAGGCCGAGGTGGCGGTCTACGACCCGGCGACCGGGCAAAGCACGCCGCGGCAGATCGGCATCGGCATGATGACCGACACGCTCGCCGAGGTGACCTCGGGGCTGACCGAGGGCGAGGCGGTGGTGCTGCCCTCGATCTCGGCGGCGAATTCCGATACCGGGCGCCGCAACCGGCCGCCGATGATGGGGTTCTGAGATGGACGCGCCGATCATTCGCCTGCGCGGCATCGGCAAGGATTACGTCATCGGCGACGAGGCGGTGTCCGTCCTCAAGGGCATCGACCTTGAGATCTGGCGCGGCGACTACGTCGCCATCATCGGCGCTTCGGGATCCGGCAAATCGACGCTGATGAACCTGATCGGCTGTCTCGATCATCCGACGCGCGGCAGCTATGCCTATGACGGCCGCGACGTGGGCGACTTTGACTCGGACGCGCTGGCAAAGCTGCGCCGCGAGCATTTCGGCTTCATCTTCCAGCGCTATCAGTTGCTTGGCGCGCTTTCGGCGGTGGGCAACGTCGAAATTCCGGCGATTTACGCGGGCACCGAGGCGGGCAGCCGCCAGCCCCGGGCACAGGATCTGCTGACCCGGCTCGGCCTTGGCAACCGGCTGCACAATCGCCCGTCGCAGCTCTCGGGCGGGCAGCAGCAGCGGGTGTCCGTCGCGCGCGCGCTGATGAACGGCGGCGAGGTGATCCTGGCCGACGAACCCACCGGCGCGCTCGACAGTGTCTCGGGCACCGAGCTTTTGCACCTGTTTGACGACCTGCACCGGCGCGGCCATACGATCGTCGTGATCACCCACGACCCGGACGTTGCCGCCCGGGCCAGCCGGGTGATCCAGATCCGCGACGGCGCGATCCTTTCGGACAGCCGCCCCGGCCCGCCCGACACCCCGGCCCCGCAGCTCGACCGTCCGGCATCCGAACGCGGGGGCAGCGCCGCCCTTGTCGGGCGCCTCGGCGAAGCCGCGCGCATGGCGGTCAAGGCGCTTGCCGCGCATCGGCTGCGCAGCTTCCTGACCATGCTGGGCATCATCATCGGCATCGCCTCGGTCGTGTCGGTGGTGGCGCTGGGCAAGGGCAGCCAGGAAAAGGTGCTGTCGGGCATCTCGGCGCTTGGCACCAACACCATCACCATCCGCCCCGGCACCGGCTTTGGCGACCGCATGGCCAGCCGCATCCGCACGCTGGTCGTGGCCGATGCGGTGGCGCTGGCGGCGCAGCCCTTCACCGCCTCGGTCAGCCCCGAAATCAGCACGCAGAAATCCGCGACATTGGGCGCCATCACCACCTCGGTCTCGCTGCGCGGGGTTTCGGCGGGCTATTTCGACGTCGGCGGCTTCACCGCGCGCGAAGGCCTGCTGATCGATCAGGCGATGATCGACGCCCGCGCGCAGGTCGCCATTCTGGATGCCGAGGCCTATAAGGCCTTCTTCCCCGAAGGCGGTTCGGTTCTGGGCAAGACGATCCTGATCGGCAAGGTGCCGTTGCGCATCATCGGCCGGGTCGAAGCGACCAGTTCCGGCTTCGGCCCGACGCAGGTGCGCGTCTTCACCCCCTTCACCACCGCCGCGGTCCGCATCACCGGCTCGAGCACGATCAATTCGATCACGGTGAAGGTGACCGATACGGTGAGCATGGCCGATGCCGAGGGACAGATTTCCGCGCTGATCCAGCAACGTCACGGCAAGAAGGATTTCTTCCTGCAAAACGCCGACACGATCCGCAACACGATCACCCAGACGACGCAGACGATGACCATTCTGGTGGCCGCCATCGCGTTGATTTCGCTGGTGGTGGGCGGCATCGGGGTGATGAACATCATGCTGGTGTCGGTCACCGAACGCACCGCGGAAATCGGCGTGCGGGTGGCGGTCGGCGCGCGGCGGTCCGACATCGTGGCGCAATTCCTGATCGAGGCGGTGCTGATCTGCCTTCTGGGCGGGCTTCTGGGCGTGGCCCTGGCGATGACGGCGGGGCAGGTTTTCAACACCCTGCAAAGCACGATGAAACTGTCGTTCTCGGCCCCGGTGGCGGCACTGGCCTTCCTGTGCTCAAGCCTGATCGGGGTCAGTTTCGGCTTCCTGCCCGCCCGCGCGGCGGCCAAGCTGGATCCGGTCGAAGCGCTGGCAAGGGACTGAGAAGACGCGACGAATTGGCCCGGCCCCGAAATCGCTCTGGCGCAGATTTTGATCTTTGCGCAGGATGGCTGACGCGACGGCAGGCGCCGTTGCGTCCAAGGCGGCCGCCCCTCACCCAGGCCGCCACAGCCAAGGAACAGGTCATGGAAACCGATCGCGAGGCCCATATCGCCTTTCTGGAGACGGTCCACCCCTACGACAGCCTGCCGCGCGAGGAGCTGGAACCGTCGCCGCCGCCTTTCGCCGGATGGAGTTTCGCCCCGGCTCGCTGATCTATGTCTATCAGACCCCGATCGGCGGGCTCTATCTGGTGAAACAGGGCGCGGTCGAAATCACCGACGGCAACGGCGGGCTGGTCTCGCTGCTGGGGTCCCGCAATTCCTTTGGCGAACGCGGCCTCCTGCGCGACGGATTGGCCGCGACGCAGGCGAAGGCGACCGAACAGACGATCTGCCTTGTGCTGCCCACGCCGACCTTCAAGCGGCTGATCGAGACCTATCCGGCCTTTGAACGCTTCTTCAACAGGAAGCGCGGCGAAAAGGTTTCAACCGATATCGCGACGCAGAAGGTCGCCGATCTGATCGCAAGGAAGCCGCTCTCCTGCACGCCCGAAACGACGGTTCTGATGGCGGCGCGGATGATGCGCGACGCGCATGTGTCCTCGCTGGGGGTGGTCGACCCGGGCGAGACGCTTCTGGGCATCGTCACGCAGCGCGATCTGTCGAACAAGGTGCTGGCCGATGGTCTGCCCACCGAGACCGCGGTGGCGCGGGTGATGACACCGGGTCCGGTCAGCCTGCCGCCCACCGCGCTTGGATCGGACATCCTGCATATCATGCTCGAACGCCGTATCGGCCATCTGCCGATCACCGAGGCGGGGCGTTTCGTCGGCATGATCACCCAGACCGACCTGACCCGGTTTCAGGCCGTGTCCTCGGCCATGCTGATCCGCGATGTGGTTTCCGCCGAGACGCTCTCCGAGATGACGGCGGTGACCGAACGCCTTCCGCAGCTGCTGGTGCAGCTGGTGGGCGGGCATCACGGCCCGGATGTGGTGACGCGGCTCATTACCGACATTGCCGATGCGGTGACGCGCAGGCTTCTGGTGATGGCGGAACGCAGCCTTGGTCCGCCGCCGGTGCCCTATCTGTGGCTGGCCTGCGGCTCTCAGGGGCGGCAAGAGCAAAGCGGCGTTTCGGATCAGGACAATTGCCTGATTTTGGATGACCGGGTGACGGCCGCCGACATGGATTATTTCCGCGCGCTGGCCAAGATCGTCTGCGACGGGCTCAACGCCTGCGGTTACGCGCATTGCCCGGGCGAGATGATGGCGACGAACCCGCGCTGGTGTCAGCCCTTGCGGGTCTGGCGCGACTATTTCGCGGGCTGGATTTCGCGGCCCGACCCCGAGGCGCAGATGCTGGCCTCGGTGATGTTCGATTTGCGCCCGATCGGCGGCGGCGGCATCGCGATGTTTGAAGACCTGCGCGCCGAAACCCTGGCGATGGCGGCGCAGAATTCGGTCTTTGTCATGCACATGACGGCGGCGGCGCTGAAACATACGCCGCCCCTCGGCCTCATTCGCAGCTTCGCCACGATCCGCTCGGGCGAGCATCGGAACCACATCGACATGAAGATGAACGGGGTGGTGCCGGTGGTGGACCTTGCCCGGATCTATGCGCTGCAGGGGCGGCTGGTGCCGTCGAACACCCGCGCCCGGCTCAAGGCCGCGGAGGAGGCAGGGGTGGTCTCGGCCAGCGGCGCGCGCGATCTGATCGAGGCCTATGACCTGATCGCGACGATGCGGCTGGAAAATCAGGCGCTCTTGATCAAATCCGGGCGGGCGGCGGACAATTTCCTTGCGCCCTCGGACCTCAGCGATCTGGAACGGTCACACCTGCGCGATGCCTTCGTGGTGGTGCGGACGATGCAATCGGCGATCGGCCACGGCCGCGCGGCGGTCAGCTGAACGGGGGCAGCTGAGGGGGGCCCCCCTCAGCGTTTCTTCATCGCATCAAGCAGCGCTGCGCCAAAGCCGCCGGTCGCCTGGCTGGTCTTCGGACCGGCCGACATCGGCTGTTTGCCCTTCGGCCCTTTCGAGGCCTCGGGCCCGCGGGCGGCGCGGTCCTCGCGCGCCGAGGTGCCGCCATCCTTGCGCATCGTCAGGGCAATGCGTTTCCTGGGCACGTCGACCTCGGTCACCCGGACTTTGACCACATCGCCTGCCTTCACCACCTCATGCGGGTCTTTGACGAACCGGTCGGCAAGCTGGCTGATATGGACCAGCCCGTCCTGATGCACACCGATATCGACAAAGGCGCCGAAGGCCGCGACGTTCGTCACCGTGCCTTCCAGCTGCATCCCCGGTTTCAGATCCTTGATGTCCTCGACCCCTTCCGCAAAAGTCGCGGTGACGAAGCTGGGCCGCGGGTCACGGCCGGGTTTTTCCAGCTCCGCCAGAATGTCGCGCACCGTCGGCAGGCCGAATTTCTCGGTGACGAACTCCTGCGGGCGCAGTTTCGCCAGCGCCGCACTGTCGCCCATCAGCGCGCGGATATCGCGGCCACAGGATTTCACGATCGCGCGGGCGACATCATAGGCCTCGGGGTGGACCGAGGAGGCATCGAGCGGCTCGGTCCCGCCGGTGATGCGCAAAAAGCCCGCGCATTGTTCAAAGGCCCGCGGCCCGAGGCGGGACACTTTCAGCAATTCCTTGCGGCTCTTGAAGGCGCCATTGGCGTCGCGATGCGCGACAATCGCCTCGGCCAGCCCCGGCCCGAGGCCCGAGATATGGGCCAAGAGCGGCGCCGAGGCGGTGTTGAGATCGACGCCGACCGCGTTCACCGCATCTTCCACCACGCCTTCCAGCGCCCGGCCCAGTTTCGACTGATCGACATCATGCTGATACTGGCCGACGCCAATGGATTTCGGCTCGATCTTCACCAGCTCGGCCAAGGGGTCCTGCAACCGCCGCGCAATCGACACGGCACCCCGCAGCGAGACATCGAGATCGGGGAATTCCTTCGCCGCCAGTTCGGACGCCGAATAGACCGAGGCCCCGGCCTCGGACACCACAACCTTGGTCGGTGCCTTCACCGAAGCGGGCAGCAGTTTCAGCGTTTCCGCCACCAGCCGTTCCGATTCGCGGCTGGCCGTGCCGTTGCCGATGGCGATCAGGTCGACCTTGTGCGCGGTGATCAGCCGGACCAGCGCCGCCTGCGTGCCGCGCAGATCGGATTTCGGCGGGAAGGGATAGACGGTCTCGGTGGCCAGCACCTTGCCCGTCGCATCGACGACCGCGATCTTGCAGCCGGTGCGGATGCCCGGATCAAGCCCCAAAGTCGCCCGCGCACCCGCCGGGGCGGCCAGCAGCAGGTCTTTCAGGTTGCGGGAAAAAACCTTGATCGCCTCGTCCTGCGCCCGCCCGCGCATGTCCGAGAGCAGATCAAGCATCATCGACAGGCTCAGCTTCACCCGCCAGGTCCAGCCCGCGACGGCGCGCAACCACGCATCCCCCGGCGCCTGGGTCTTCGCGTCCAAGGCCGCGGCCACCATCGCCTCGGCCCGGGCGACGCCCTCTTCGTCGGGGGCGATATCCAGCGTCAGCACCCCTTCATTCGAGCCGCGCAGCATGGCCAGCGCCCGGTGGCTGGGCACATCGGCCCAGCGCTCGCGGTGATCGAAATAGTCCGAGAATTTCGCGCCCTTCTCGGCCTGACCCTCGACCAGCTTCGCGGTGATCTGCGCCTCGCGCGCCAGAAATTCGCGCAAGGACCCCAGCAGCGCGGCGTTTTCGACAAGCCCCTCGGCGACGATTTCCCGCGCGCCGGTCAGAGCCTCCTTCACCGTCGCCACGGCTTCGGAAAGATACCCCTCGGCCAGCTTTTCGGGCACCGCGCGACGGTCGGCCAAGATCGCCTCGACCAGCGGCCCCAGACCGTTTTCGCGCGCGATCATCGCTTTCGTCCGGCGCTTCGGCTTGTAGGGCAGATACAGATCCTCAAGTTCCGCCTTGGTCTCGGCCCGCGCCAGCGCCAGCGCGAGGTCATCCGTCATCTTGCCCTGTTCGGTGATCGAGGCGACAATCGCCGCCCGCCGTGCCTCGCGTTCGCGCAGATAATCGAGCCGTTCCGCCAGCTTGCGCAGCTGCGTGTCATCCAGCCCCCCGGTCACCTCCTTGCGGTAGCGCGCGACGAAGGGCACGGTCGCGCCTTCGTCCAGCAGCCCCACCGCGGCGGTGACCTGCGCGGGGGTCGCGGCGATTTCCTCGGCGATGGTGCGGGCAATGCGGGTGGCGGTGTCCATGGGGTCCTCCGTTCGGCCGGAAGGGTGATGTAGCCGCCCCGCCGCGACGGGGCAAGTCTTGACACCGCCGCCCGGTCGCGTCCCATTGCGCAAAAGGAGTCCGTCATGACCGAATTTTGCCCCCGCCTCGAAGAGCGCCTGTGCCGTTACGCCGCCGTCGATACCCAAAGCGACGAGGAAAGCCCGTCCTCGCCCTCGACGGCGATTCAGCTGAACCTGGCCCGGATGCTGGCCGAGGAGCTGACCCGGATCGGCGCCGCCGAGGTGACGGTGACCGAGTATGGCGCCGTGCTGGCCAGCGTGCCCGCAACCGCCGAAGGCCCGGTGATCGGCATGCTCGCCCATATGGACACCGCCCCCGCCTATCATGCGGCAGGCGTGAAACCGCGGGTCATTCGCGGCTACAACGGCGGCGAGATCACCTACCCGGACGCCCCCGGTCTGGTGAATTCGCCCGCCGCCAACCCCTATCTGGGCGAGAAGCTGGGCCATGACCTGATCACCGCTTCCGGGCTGACGCTGCTTGGCGCCGATGACAAGGCGGGCGTGGCGATCCTGATGACGCTGGCCGAGCATCTGATCGCCAACCCGCAGATCCCGCATGGCAAGCTGCGGATCGCCTTCACCCCCGACGAGGAAATCGGCCGCGGCGTCGATGCCCGGTTGCCCGCCGATCTGGGGGCGGATTTCGCCTATACGCTCGATGGTGGCGCGGTGGGCGAGATCGAATATGAAAGCTTCTCGGCCGATGGCGCCAAGGTCAAGGTCAAGGGCGTGTCGACCCATCCCGGCACCGCGAAAGGCAAGATGGTGAACGCGCTGCATCTGGCGGCGAAGATCATCGAGATGCTGCCGCAGGCGACGCAAACCCCCGAGGTGGTGGACGGGCGCGAGGGCTTTTGGCACATCACCACCATGGCGGGCACCGCGGCCGAGGTGGAATTCTCGATCATCCTGCGCGATTTCGAGCTTGATGGTCTGGCCGCGCGCGGGGCGCTGTTGCGCCAGGTCTGCGCCGCGGTGGCGGCCACCGAGCCGCGGGCGGAGATCACCTGCACGATCAAGCCGCAATACCGCAACATGCGCTATTGGCTGGAACAGGACATGACCCCGGTCGAACTGGCCCGCAAGGCCTGCCGGGCCGAGGGGATCGAGCCGCTGTCCGTGCCGATCCGCGGCGGCACCGACGGCTCGCGGCTGACGGAAATGGGCGTGCCCTGCCCGAATATCTTCACCGGCATGCAGGACATCCACGGGCCCTTGGAATGGGTTTCGGTGCAGGACATGGACAAGGCGACGCAGGTCTGTCTGCGGCTGGTGCAGCTGGCGGCAACGCCGGTGTGACAGCCTGCCGCAGGGGGGATCGAGCCTTTCACGCCATGGCCGCGACGAAAGTTGCGGCCATTCGCGTTTCATTCCTGACCCCTCTCAGGCACCCGGGCCGATCCTGCAAGGATGCCCCGGCCTCACAGAAAGCACTGTCATGACTGATCTTTTCAACCGCTATGCCACGCCCTTCATCACCGGGCTGTTCCTTGTCTCGCTGGTCTCGGGCGTCGCGCTCTTTTTCCATGTCGGGCAATCGACCTTCCGCGAGATGCACGAAATCCTGTCGATGGTGCTGATCCTGCCCTTCGCGCTGCATGTCTGGAAGAACTGGCGCTCGGTCACGACCTACATCAAGCGCGCGCCGATGTGGATTGCGCTCGTCGTGTCGCTGGTGATCTCGATCCCCTTCGCGATCCCCTCGGGCGAGGGCCGCTCGGGCCCGCCGCAATTCGCGCTGGCGATGGCGGTGATGAATGCGAAAATCGCCGATGTCGCGCCGGTCTTCGGCACCGACGGCGCGACGCTCGCGGCGAAACTGACCGCGGCCGGGCTGAAAGGGGCCGGGCCGGATCAGACGCTGGCGGCACTTGCTCAGGCCTCGGGGCAATCGACCGAAGCGGTGGCCTCGGCGCTGCTGGCCGCCACCGCGCAGTAAGATCGCGCAAACCTGCGCCGGGGCCCTTCGGGGCCCCTTTGGTCACGAGAGCCAAAGCCGGATCAGCGCCGCCTCGGGCGTTTCCTTGCCGCCGTTTTCCACCCCGGCCGCCCAAAGCGCCGCGCCCGCCGCATAGGCGCCCGGCGCCAGCCCGCCCGCCTCGCATTGGCTGACCGCACGCAGCCGCTTGCCCGCGGCCACGGCATCCCGCAGCGCCGCCAGAATCGCCGGATCATGCATCACCGTGCCCGCGCCGAAGACCCGCAGCACCGCCCCGTCCAGCGCCTGCAGCATCGCCGCCAAAGCCGCGCCGGGCAGCCCGGGCGAAAGCGTCAGCACGGCGAGCCGCCGCGCCGGATCAAAGCGGCGCGTTTTCGGCGCGGGCGCAGGATCCTGCGGCTGGCTGCGAAAGGCATCGCGGGCCTGGCTGTCGTGCTTCACCAGCCCCCCGGCGGCCATCAGCCGCCCGTCAAAGGCAAGATCGACCCCCATCCCGGGCGCATGGGCCGCGGCCAGCGCCAGATCCAGATTGCGCTCGGCATCGCCCCCCTGCCCCAGGGGCAGCATCGAACCGCACAGAATCACCCTCCGCCCGGTGCCCGCCAAGGCCTGCGCCAGCGCCGCCCCGGTAAAGGCCATGGTGTCGGTGCCATGCGTCACCAGCGCGGGCAGGCCCGGATGGGCATCGAGCGCATCGAGAATCGCGTTCCAGTCGGCCGGGCCGATATCGGCACTGTCGCGCAGCGGCGTGAAGACATGGGTCCAAAGCCGCGTTCCCGCAGGCAGACGCGCGGCCAGCGCCGCCTCGACCAGACCGGGCTGCGGCGCCAGACCCAGCGGGCCGGGGGCCATGCCGATCGTGCCGCCGGTGTGAACCAGAAGAAGGGTCATCGGTCTCTCCCAAAGCCGCGCCTTCTTTGCGCCTTAGGGCGAAGGCCCCGGCCGGGCAATAAAAAACACGCCCGAAGGCGTGGCTTTTAACGTCGAAGAGGAAGTGGCGGACCCGGAGCGATTCGAACGCCCGACCCTCAGATTCGTAGTCTGATGCTCTATCCAGCTGAGCTACGGGTCCGTCGTGGGGGGCGATGTAGCCCCGCAGGAAAACCTTTGCAAGCCCGAAAACGCGGAGATCGAAAGATTTCTTTCCGCCCCCCGGATTTTCCCCGGTTTTCGGGGCATCGCTCAGACCGCGGCCTCGTCGCCCGCCAGCAGCAGCGGCCGCGGCAGGTGCAGGCGGAATTCGGTGCCGGTCTCGTCGCTGCGCTCAAGGTCGAGCCGCCCGCCGTGGCCGCGCACCAGCTCCGCTGAAATCGCCAGACCCAGCCCGGTGCCGCCCTTCTTCACCCCGCCCGAGAACGGCTGGAACAGCCGCTCGCGCGCTTTCAGGGGCAGGCCCGGCCCGGTATCCTGCACCCGGATCCACCAGCCCTCGGGCTCGTCGCCCGCGCCGATCTCGATCGTGCCGGGCTTGCCCGTCGCCTCGATCGCCTGCCGCGCATTGCGGGCGAGGTTCGACAGCACCCGGTAAAGCTGCTCGCGGTCGGCATGGATTTCAAAGCCCGGCGGCACGTCGGACAGGAAGTCGACCGCCGCGGTCAGACCCTGTTCGCCCTCGATCACCTCGGCCACCAGACCGGCCAGATCAAAGGGTTCCAGCTTCGGCGGCGGCTCCTCGGCGCGGCCAAAGGCCAGCGTCGTCTCGCACAGGTTGATCGCGCGGCCGATCGAGCCCATCAGCTTCGGCGCCGCCCGCTGCACCGCCGGATCGTCGGACCCCTCCATCCGGTCGGCGAAAAGTTGCGCCGTCGTCAGGATGTTGCGCAGATCGTGGCTGATCTTCGCCACCGCCTGCCCCAGCTGCGCCAGCCGTTCCTTTTGCCGCAGCGCCGCCGTGAGCTGATGCTGCATCGAGGCCAGCGCCTCCTCGGCCACCCGCAGCTCCTCGATCCGCGCCTGCGGCCGGATGATCGTGCGGGCATCCTCGGGCGCGGCGGCATAGGCAGCCATATGCGCCACGACGCGCTTGATCGGCACCACCATCAGGCGGCGGACCAGAAAGAACAGCAAGAACGCCGTCACCACCGAGACCACCGCCGAAAGCGACAAAAGCCGCAGCCCCGATTCGATCATCGCCAGCCGCATCGGCTGGGTGGCCAGCGTCACCTCGATCACCAGACCGCCCTTTTGCACCGGATCGCCGATCACCCGGATCACGTGATTCTGCGGATCGGCCAGCACCGCCAGCGCATCGCGGACCAGATTGACGAAGGGCTCCTCGCGCAGATCATAGGTGGCGGAGATCGGCTGCGGGATCGGCGAGGACAGCACCAGCTGGCGCACCGCATCGCGGCGCAGCACAACGTTGTAGACCCCGGCATTGTCGAGCAGTTCCTGCTCCAGATCCGGCTCGATCATCATGTCGGTGGTCAAAAGCGCGAGCGAGGCGATCTGCGCCCGTTCCAACCGGGTCTGCAGATAATCCTCGCGGAAATTTGCCAGCCCCGGCAACAGGATCAGCACTTCAGCCAACACGACGAAGACCGTCGTGAGCACAAGAAACCGCCCGGAAAGCGTGTTGACCTTCATCCTGTCCCGATCGGCGGCGACCCGCCCGGGGGTCCTTTCGCCCCCCTTTGTCGCTTCGGCATTTTTCAGGAATACCAAAGCCTTTTGCATCTACATAGGGGGCTGTTGCCGGTAGCGGAAGGGCGCAAACGCCGCGCAGGCGCGGGAGGCGCAAAAAACCCGCGCGGGTGAATTGACTTGTGCGGACGATGCCCCTAAAGACCGGGCTTCAATTACAGGGCGGCCGAATCCGGCAGGACTGCAGCTGCCCCCCCGACAAGACAACCGGAGTATCCGCGATGAAACGCACTTTCCAGCCGTCGAACCTCGTTCGCGCCCGCCGTCACGGCTTCCGCGCCCGCATGGCGACCAAAGGCGGCCGCAAGGTTCTGAACGCCCGTCGCGCCCGCGGCCGCAAGGTTCTGTCGGCGTAAGGCTGACGGCCTGATCGCATGACACCGCCGGAGGCGCCCGCAACTGGCCCAGTGGGTCGGGATCCGGGAGGCCTCCCGGCGGTTTGCACATTTGTGGCCCGTGCGATCACCATTCTGCGCAAACGCGCCGATTTCCTGCGCGCCGCCTCGGCGCAGCGGATGAGCACGCCCGGCTTCCTGCTGCAGGCGCGCAAACGCGGCGAAGGCGACACCGCCGCCGCCGATCTGATCCGCGTCGGCTTCACCTGTTCGAAGAAACTCGGCAATGCCGTGGCCCGCAACCGCGCCAAGCGGCGGCTGCGCGAAGTGGCGCGGTTGGGCCTGCCGGATCTGGGCCAACCCGGCTGGGATTATGTTCTGGTCGGCCGCCCCGAAGCCACGGCGAACCGCGACTTTGCCGCGCTGCAGGCCGATCTGGTCCGCGCCATCACCGACATTCACGCCGGGCGCAGCCTGAAGCCGCGTCCGCTGGGCGAGGTGCCAAAGGGCCGGAGACGGGGCAAATGAGCCCCCTCGCCTTTCTGATCTCCCTGCCCGTGCGCGGCTATCGGTTGCTGCTGTCCCCCTGGGTCGGCCATGGCTGCCGCTATCAGCCGACCTGTTCCGCCTATGCGATGGAGGCGCTGGACCGGCACGGCGCGCTCAAGGGCAGCTGGCTCGCGGCGAAACGGGTGGCCTCCTGTCATCCCTGGGGCGGGCAGGGCTACGACCCGGTGCCGGGCGCCGATCCGGCCTTCGACGCGACGCGGCACAAGGATCACGACCATGTCTGACGAGGATGACACCGGCCTGCCGCCGCTGCTGACGGGGGCGCCGTCTTCCACCGAATTCAAGAAGTTGCGCAAGCGCATCCTGCGCGAGACCCGCGAGGCGATCGAGACCTATGGCATGGTCAAGCCCGGCGATCGCTGGCTGGTGTGCCTGTCGGGCGGCAAGGACAGCTACACGCTGCTTGCGGCGCTGGTCGAGCTGAAATGGCGCGGCCTGCTGCCGGTAGACCTGCTCGCCTGCAACCTTGATCAGGGGCAACCGGGCTTTCCCGCCACCGTCCTGCCCGACTTCCTGACCCGGATGCAGGTGCCGCACCGGATCGAGTTTCAGGACACCTATTCGGTGGTCAAGGAAAAGATCCCCGAAGGCCAGACCACCTGCAGCCTGTGTTCGCGCTTGCGGCGCGGCAATCTTTACCGCATCGCCCGCGAAGAGGGCTGTTCCTCGGTCGTGCTTGGCCATCACCGCGACGACATTCTGGAAACCTTCTTCATGAACCTCTTTCACGGCGGGCGGCTGGCGACGATGCCGCCGCGGCTGCTGAACGAGGAAGGCGATCTGTTCGTCTGTCGGCCGCTCGCCTTCGTTGCCGAAGCGGATTGCGAAAAATTCGCCCGCGGCATGGGCTATCCGATCATCCCCTGCAATCTCTGCGGCTCGCAGGAGGGGCTGCAGCGGGTGCAGGTGAAACAGATTCTGGATACCTGGGAGACCCGCAGCCCCGGCCGCCGTCAGGTGATGTTCCGGTCGCTGATGAATGTCCGCCCCTCGCATCTGTGCGACCCGGGGCTGTTCGACTTCGCCGCGCTGATGCGGGCCGAGGCGCCGATTGGCTCGGATTTTATCGAAAACATGCCGAATTTGCGCCAAGGTTATTAACCAATCCCTGACCAAACCTGCCTAGGGTCATCCGCGATACGGGGGCATGCCCCTTTGGACCGGGGCGAGGGCGAAAATGGTCAAATCCGCACAGAAGGGCAAGAAAACCGGGGCGAAACGGAAGGGGCCGATTCTCTGGCGCCGGGAAATGGTGGCCTTTCTGCCCGCCGCCTCGCTGGCCGGGCTCTGGTTCGGGCTGGAAGGGATGACGCTCGTCGGCGTGACCGCCCTGATCGTCGCCTGGATGAGCCGCCCGCTGGCGATCCCCGAGGAGATCGAGGACGAGGGCGAGGCCCTGCGGGCGCTGCCGCAACGTGCCGATGCCGAAGAGATGATGCAGGCCGCGGCGCAGGATGCGCAGGCCGGGGGCAAGGGCACGGCCTGTCTGGTGATCGGCATCGACGATCCGGCGGCGGTGTCGCGACAGATGTCGCGCGCGGAATTCGAGGAATTCCTGCAGGCCTTCGGCGCCCGCATCCGCGGCGTGCTGCGCAACACAGACCGAATCGCCCTGATCGAAAACGCCCGCTACGCGGCAATCCTTGCCCCGACGCACCGGCCCGATCTGGAAGGCATGATCCAGCTCGCGGGACGGCTGCAACTGGCCTG
This sequence comes from Rhodobacter capsulatus, assembly GCF_005144475.1. GTDB lineage: Bacteria > Pseudomonadota > Alphaproteobacteria > Rhodobacterales > Rhodobacteraceae > Rhodobacter > Rhodobacter capsulatus_C. The sequence continues at coordinate 15,845 of NZ_SWJZ01000029.1, forward strand.
CGACGCGCCCTATTCGATCACCGGGCGCAGCGTGAACATCACCAGCCATGTCGGGTTCTGTCTGATGACCCGCGCCCCCGAACCGACCGGGCGGGCGATCCTGACTGCGGCCGAAAGCGCCGCCGAGGAGGCCGCGCGCCATGGTCCGGGCAGTATCCGGGCCTATGCGCCCGATTTGCCGGGCTTCGCCCGGGCAAGGGACGCGCGAAGCCCGGACATCGCCCCCGCGCTTGAGGACGGTCGTGTCGTCGCCTATTTCCAGCCGCAGATCAGCACCGACACCGGGGCGATCTCGGGGATGCAGGCGGTGCCGCGCTGGCTTGACCGGGACCGCGGCATCCTCGGCGAGGCCGAGATCCTGCCCGCCGTCACCGCAAGCGGCCTGCAGGGGCGCCTTGCCGAGGTGATGCTGTTTCAATGCTTCGGCGCGCTGCGCGACTGGGACAAGCTGCCCGCGGGGCCGGGCCTTGTCAGCCTGCCGATCGGGCTTGACCATGTGACCGATCCGAAGATGTCCGACCGGCTGAAATGGGAATTCGAGCGCTTCGACATGGCCCCGCAACGCGTCTGTCTGGTGCTGCACCGCGAGGTCACGGCCCGGCTCGACGACGAGGTGGTGATGCGCAACGTCGCGCATTGCGCGAAGATGGGCTGCCGGATCGAGCTGGCCGGGTTCGGCACCGGGCCGATCTCCGTCTCGGCGATCCGCCGCACCGGCGCGGAACGCATCCGCATCCACCGCTCTTTCGTGACCAATGTCGAACGCGACCCGGAACAGCAACGTCTGGTCTCGGCGATCATTTCCTTTGCCGCCGGGCTCGGCCTCGAGACCCTGGCCGAAGGCGTGGCGACGATCGGCGAACATGCGATGCTGGCGCAGCTCGGCTGCCGTCACGTGCAGGGCAAGGCGATCTCGGCGCCGCTGCCGCTGGATGAATGCGCCGGATGGATGGGGCGTCACGACGCGCGGCTGGCCTCGATCCCGCGGCCGGACCTGCGCCGCGGCGCCTGACTCACGCCGCTGGACTCGCGCCGGCTGACTCGCCCCGACGGAATCGCCTTGCCGCCTGCCGCCACCGCAGGCGCCGCGCCCCGCCGGGGGCGGAAACCGCCCGCCGCGCGGGCCGCTGCGCCGCTGCGACATAAGGCGGGAATCGTCGCTTGCGACAGGCTGCCGCGCGAAACCGCTTGACCTTTGGCCGCCCCTTCTGTTGAACCGGGCCGACTCCGGACCGGCAGGGGAAATGCACGCCCATGGACAATCAAAACAGGAACCTCATCCTTGCGACGGTGCTTTCGGCACTGGTGATCGTCGTCTGGACCGTCTTCTTCCCGCCGCCGAAACCGATCGCTTCGGACCCGGCCGTGGCGGAGCAGACCGCAACCCCGGCGCCGACCGCCGCCCCCGTGGCCACCGCCGCGCCCGCGGTCGAGCCCGCGCCCGAGGCGCCGCGCGTCACCATCGACACGCCTGCGCTGACCGGCTCGATCTCGCTGCTGGGCGCGCGGTTCGATGACCTCTCGCTCAAGCATTATCACGAAAAACTCGATGCGGGTTCGCCGCTCGTGCGGCTGCTGGCGCCGGTCGGCGGCAGCGATCTGAATGCCGCCAAGCCCTATTACGTGGTGCAGGGCTGGTCGGCACTTGCGGGTGTGACCGCCGCGCAGGTGCCCGGGCCGAAGACCCTTTGGACCGCGCCCGAAGGCGCGAAGCTGACGCCCGAGACCCCGCTGGTCCTGACCTGGGACAATGGCGCCGGGCTGACCTTTACCCGCACCATCGCCGTCGATCCGCAATATCTGTTCACCGTGACCGATGCGGTGCAGAACACCGGCGCGGCCGCGGTCAGCATCGCGCCCTGGGGCATCATCGCCCGGCACGGCATCCCGGCTGGCAACCGCGTCTATGTGCTGCACGAAGGTGCGGTGCGGATGACCAACGGCGAGCTGCAGGAAATCAAATACAAGAAGATCACCGATCTTGACGCGGTCGAGGGCGAGGGTCAGGCCGATGTGCGCAGCGCCGATGCGGGCGGCTGGGCCGGGTTCACCGACAAATACTGGATGACCACGCTCATTCCGGAAACCGCGCGCTTCACCTCGGTGGTGAAATACGTCCCCTCGGCCGATCTTTACCAGACCGAGACCCGCCAGCCCGCCGTCGAGATCGCCGCCGGGGCCAGCACCTCGGTCACGATGCGGCTTTTCGCGGGCGCGAAGGAATGGGAAGCCATCGCGCAATATCAGAACGACCCCGGCATGTTCGACCGGCTGTTCGGCGACAAGATCGACCCGGCGCAGCCGCAGATCACCCGTTTCGTCGATTCGATCGACTGGGGCTGGTACTACTTCCTGACGAAACCGATGTTCCGGCTGCTGCACTGGCTGCATGCGGTGCTGGGCAACATGGGTTGGGCGATCATCGCGCTGACCGTGATCATCAAGCTGATCGTCTTCCCGCTGGCGCGGACCTCCTACATCTCGATGGCGAAGATGAAGGAAATCCAGCCGATGATGGAGGCGCTGAAAGAGCGCACCAAGGATGACAAGCAGGCGCTGCAGCGCGGCATGATGGAGCTTTACAAGCGCGAAAAGATCAACCCCGCCGCGGGCTGCCTGCCGATCCTGCTGCAGATCCCGATCTTCTTCTCGCTCTACAAGGTGATCTACGTCACGATCGAGCTGTATCACGCGCCCTGGATCGGCTGGATCAAGGACCTCTCGGCCCCCGATCCGTCCTCGATCCTGAACCTGTTCGGCCTGCTGCCCTATGCGACGCCGGAACCGGGCTCGATGCTGTTCATCTTCAGCCTCGGCGTGCTGCCGATCCTTCTGGGCATCTCGATGTGGTTCCAGCAAAAGCTGAACCCGGCGCCGACCGATCCGAGCCAGGCCGCGATCTTCGCCTGGATGCCCTGGATCTTCATGTTCATGCTGGGCGGCTTCGCCTCGGGTCTGGTGCTGTACTGGATCGCCAACAACGTGATCACCTTCGCGCAGCAATATTCGATCATGTCGCTGCACGGCAAACGGCCTGACCTTTTCGGCAACATCATCGCCGGGTTCCGCAAGAAGACCGCGGAAGAACCGCCGAAGAAATGACCGGACGGCTGACCCATATCGTCCGGCACCCGATCAAGTCGATCGGCCATGAGGACATCGAAAGCGCGCCCCTGATGCAGGGGCGCGTTCTGCCTTTCGACCGGGTCTGGGCGGTGTCGCATCAGGCGGCGAAATTCGACAGCCCGCTGCGGGACTGGGCGCGCAAGCAGAATTTCCTGCGCGGCGTCGCGGCGCCGAAGCTGATGGCCGTCACGGCGCAGATGCTGGAAGACGGGCAGATCACCCTGACCCATCCCGAGCGCCCCGCCCTGACCGTCGATCCCGACCGGACCGAGGATCAGGCACGGCTGATCGACTGGCTGCGCCCGCTCTGGCCCGAAAGCCGCCCCGCGCCCCGCGCGGTGGAACGTGTCGAGGGCGTCGCGCTTTCCGACATGGCCGAACCCTATGTCTCGCTGCTGTCGCTCTCCTCGCTCGAAGCACTTGGTCAGGCCGCCGGGCAGGAGATCTCGCGGCATCGCTTCCGCGGCAATCTCTGGGTCGAGGGCTGGGCGCCCTGGGCCGAGCGGGATCTGCCGGGCAAGCGGCTGCGCCTTGGCGCGGCCGTGCTCGAGGTGACGATGCCGATCACCCGCTGTCGCGCCACCTGCACCGATCCGGCCACCGGCACGGAAGATCTTGAAATGCTCGAGCTGCTCGACCGCCTGAACGGCGACTGGCATTTCGGCTGTTATGCAACGGTGATCGAAGGCGGCACCATCACCCTTGGCGACCCTGTGGAGGTGCTTTGATGCAGATGCAATTCACGCTGGCCCCGGAGCCGGAACAAGAGGCGCGCGAACGTGGCCGGCTGCTGTTCGCGGCGCAGGTCGAATTCCTCAAGGGCGTCGTCGCGATGACGGGCCTGCCGCCCGCCGACCGGATCGAGATCTGTTTCGCGGGCCGCTCGAATGTGGGGAAATCCTCGCTGATCAATGCCTTGACCGGCCGCAAGAACCTGGCCCGCGCCTCGAACACGCCGGGCCGCACGCAAGAGATCAACTTCTTCACCACCGAGGGCGGCCCCTATCTGGTCGACCTGCCCGGCTACGGTTTCGCCGAAGCGCCGGTGGCGATCGTGAAGAAGTGGCAGGCTCTGCTGAAATCCTACCTCTCGGGCCGCGCCACCCTGCGCCGCGCCTTCGTCTTGATCGACGCGCGCCACGGGGTGAAGGCGGTGGACGAGGAAATCCTGCAACTGCTCGACCGCTCCGCCGTGACCTTTCAGGCGGTGCTGACCAAGGCCGACAAGATTTCCAAGGCCGAGCTGGAGCGGGTGATCGAACAGGTCAAGGGCGCGCTGGCCAAACACCCGGCCGCCTATCCCGAGATCGTCGTCACCTCCTCGGAAAAGGGCGAGGGCATCGAAACCCTGCGCGCGATCATCGCCACCCTGGCCTAGGGGGCTCTGCCCCCGTCCCTGCGGGACTCCCCCGGGATATTTGAGGCAAGATAAAGGGCCCTTTCACCTTGGCCGAAATATCCCGGGGGGAGGCGCAGCCGGGGGGCAGAGCCCCCCTCCCCCGCCGGTCAGACGTGCTGCCCGGCGTTCACCTCGATTTCCGTGCCGGTGACATAGCTCGAGGCATCCGAGCACAGGAACCAGATCACATCGGCCACTTCGCGCGGCTGGCCGAGGCGGCGCAAGGGCAGGGTCTCGACGATCTTTTCGGTGCCGGGCGACAGGATCGAGGTCTCGATCTCGCCGGGCGCGATCGCATTGACCCGCACCCCCATCGGCCCGAAGTCATGCGCCATCTCCCGCGTCAGCGCCTTCAGCGCCGCCTTTGAGGTCGAATAGGCCGCGCCCGCAAAGGGATGCACGCGCGAGCCCGCGATCGAGGTGACGTTGACCACCGCGCCTTTGGCCGCCGAGAGTTCGTCCTTCAGCCCGCGGGCGAGCACGATCGAGGCGAAGAAGTTCACATGGAACACCTGCCCCCAGGTCCGCAGGTCGGTGTCGATGGTGTTGAGCCGCGATCCTCCCGGCCCTTTCGGCGAAATCCCGGCATTGTTCACCAGCGCATGCAGCTTGCCATCCAGCCGCGACTTGATCTCGTCGATCGCCTGGATCGTGGCGTTCGGATCGCCCAGATCGAGCTGGATGTGATCCTCGCGCCCGCCGCCCCAGGGGCATTGCTCGGGGAAGGGTTGGCGCGAGCAGGTGATGATCCGCCAGCCCTCGCGTGCGAAGCGCTTCACCGTGGCATGGCCGATCCCGCGGCTTGCCCCTGTCAACAGCATTACCTTCCGTCCATCCATGCCCGTTCTCCTGCTTTTCCCTTTCGATGTAATCACCCCGACGGCATTGGCAATGCCCTTGGCAGGGGGCGCGATTGGTTCTAACACTTTCCCGACTTCCCCGAGGGCCCCTGATGAGAAAACAGACGATGGACCGTGACTGGATCGCCACCGCGAAAACGCTTTCCGAAGCGCTTCCCTATCTGCAACGCTACACCGGCGCGGTCGTCGTGGTGAAATTCGGCGGCAATGCCATGGGCGACGACGAAGCGATGGCGGAATTCGCCCGCGACGTCGTTCTGATGAAGCAGGTCGGCATGAACCCCGTCGTGGTGCATGGCGGCGGCCCGATGATCAACGAGATGCTGGCCAAGCTTGGCATCAAATCGGACTGGGTCCGCGGCAAGCGCGTCACCGACAAGGCCACGGTCGAGGTGGTCGAGATGATCCTCTCGGGTCTGGTGAACAAGCGCATCGTGCAGGCGATCAACGATCAGGGCGGCCGCGCCGTGGGGATCTCGGGCAAGGACGACGATCTGATGGTCTGCGAACCCGACGACCCGGAACTGGGCTTCGTCGGCCGCCCGGTCGAGATGAACGTGCAGATCGTGCGTGACCTTTACGGCGCCGGGCTCATTCCGGTCATCGCCCCGGTGGCGACCGGCGTGAACGACAACGAGACCTTCAACGTCAACGGCGACACCGCCGCGGGCGCCATCGCGGGCGCGCTGCAGGCCGACCGGCTGCTTTTGCTGACCGACGTGGCGGGCGTGAAGAACAAGGCGGGCGAGGTCATCACCCAGATGAGCCCCGACGAGGTGCATGCGCTGATCGACGATGGCACGATCTCGGGCGGCATGATCCCGAAGGTGGAAACCGCGCTGAAAGCGGTGAAGGAGGGCGTGCGCGCCGTGGTCATCCTGGATGGCCGGGTGCCGAACGCCTGCCTGCTGGAACTGTTCACCGAACACGGGGCAGGCTCGATGATCCGCGCGACGCAGACGCGGGTGAAGCCGCGCCGCCGGTGAGCCTTCCCCGCGCCCTGACCGATGCCCTCGCCACGGACCGTCTCTTCGTGGCGGCGATGACGCCTGCGGGCGCGGAGACGATCCTGCTTCTGTCCCCCGACGAGCCCGGCTTCTGGGACCATGTCACCGCGCAGGCCGAATTCGCCGATGGCCGCCCCGATCCGCTTGACCGCTGGTCGAAACGGGTGATCGGGGCGCTTGCCACGGCCTTCGGCGGGCGGGCGATCTTTCCCTCGGACGGTCCGCCCTACCCGCCGTTCTTCGCCTGGGCAACCGAGTCGCAACAGGCCTTTCCCTCGCCGGTTCAGATGCTTGCGCATCCGCGGATGGGGCTTTGGACCTCGTTTCGGGGGGCTCTGGCGGTGCCGGAACAGCTTCCCCTGCCCCCTGCGTCAAAACACCCCTGTTCGGGCTGCGCGGCGCCCTGCACCAGCGCCTGCCCCTGCGGCGCCCTGTCTGCACAGGGCTATGACGTTCCCGCCTGCCATGCGTTCCTTAACAGCCGGGAAGGGGAAAACTGCCTTTCCGCCGGATGTCTTGTCCGGCGCTCTTGCCCCCCGGGTCAAAGCTATGGCAGGCTGGAGGCTCAATCCGCTTGGCACATGAGGCACTTCCACAGATGACCCCCACTGGACACCGTCGCCTGATCCTCACCCGCCATGCGAAATCGAGCTGGGACGATCCCCTGATGGCCGATGCCGACCGCCCGCTGAACGCGCGCGGCCGCACCGCGGCGCATGAGCTGGGCGATTTCCTCGCCTCGCGCGGGCTCGAGCCCGAGGAAGTCCTGTGTTCCCCCGCCACCCGCACCCGCGAGACCTGGGACGGCGTCGCCTCGGCGGTGATCGAGACCCGGCCCGAGGTGCGCTTCATCGACAGCCTCTATCAGGCCACGCCCGAGACGCTGCTGGCCGTGCTGAAGACCGCGACGGCGCCCAGCGTGATGCTGATCGCGCATAACCCGGGCATCGCGGATTTCGCGGCCTCGCTGCCGTCGCGGCCGAATTACGATCCGGATTTCCGCAAATACCCGACCTGCGCCACGCTGATCGTCGATTTCCAGATCGACGACTGGTCGCAAGTCGCCCCGGGTCAGGGCTCGATGCTCGACTTCTTCCTGCCCGCCAGCCGCGGCAAATAAAAGGGCAGCCCAGCGGCCGCCCCTTTATCTTGCCGCAAATATCCCACGGGGGTGCGGGGGTGTGAAACCCCCGCTTTCACGGTCAATGCCCCAGAATCTGGCAGAGGAACTGCTTCGTCCGCG